>CAZAWR010000130.1:0-22307 GCA_964488865.1 uncultured Polyangiaceae bacterium
TCTCATAGTTACGCATAGTTGGCAATGGAGGGTATCATGTCTGCCGATTCAGATTGAGAGACCCTCCGGACAACTGGATTGCCGCGAGGTGCGCGCTCGCGCCGCTCTTGCCCTGGTCTGGATTGGAGGTCGCTCGGAGAGTTCCCGACGCGGTCGTCGTGATCGCGTTCGGCATGTCGGACACACGCGACGAGCCGATAGGAAAACCGAACGCCTTTCGAAAGTGAAGACAAGCCTGGGTGCGCTCCGCGAGTCAAGCGCGAGCGCAGTGGCTACGGAACCCTCAACATCAACTGGGCGAAAGGGATCTCGAGACGCAGCGGTGCGTCTCCGCGTGCCCGTAGCGAAGACCCCGGTGCCACCCGCGAGCAGCAGCTACGCAACGGACAGGACCGGGTTGAACTCCAGTTGTGGGTCCGGAGAGCGCGCGTGAGGAAGGGGTGGGCTCGAGGCAAGCCCAAGGCGCTCGAGGATTTTGTTGATCACCGGTGGCTCGATGAGGGTCGGCGAACATGCCACCAGATCGGCCGCGCCTGCCTGCGTGGGTGTCCGGGGTGCTATTGGCGCGCAACGGAGCTGTTTGGCGCAGGGGCAACGACGGCTCGTCCGACACGCCCCCCGGCCGACACGCGACCACCGCCGGGCGCTTGGCAGGAGCGCGTGGACATGGGGTACGGGTGCAAGTTCGGGCGGCAGAGCGCGCGCGGATCCTGTATGCTGGCAGACAGATGGGCTTCTGCACCCAATGCCGCGTCGAAGCGCCGAGCCACCATGTCGTATGCTCGCGTTGCGGCCAGCCGTTATCCCAGGGCGCTCCGGCGGGCCAGGAAGCCCGCGGTGGTCCCGCGCAGCCGATGCCCTGCAGCAATTGCCATCTGGTCGTGCCAGCGGGCGCGATCGAATGTCCGACGTGCCATACCCCGGTGCTCACCGTCGGCGTTGGCGCCCCGGGAGGCCAGGTCGGAACGATGGGCGCGACAGCAGAGCGGGCGCGCAAGGGGCGCGGCCGCGGTCGTGTGTTCGCGCTGCTCGCCCTTGGAGCGGTGAGCGTAGGGGTGTTGGGCGCGTTCGTGCTCTGTGCTGGGGGAGCGATGTACGGGGTCTCGACGCAGGTCGAGCGGAGCGGCGACGAGGTACCGAACCCGCAGCGTCCCAAAGAGCCGCCCAAGATAGGCGTGGAGCGAGGCGAGTTGCTGATGACTGCAACGTTGGATTCCTCGCGCGAGCAGGTGGTCAAGGCGCCCGACGGCCTGGAGATCCGGATCCCGGCGGGGGCGCTCAAAGGACGCAAGTCGATAAGGATTCATCGTGCGACGGTGAGTCCACCGGGACAGTCCCTGGGAACCTTGGACGGGCAGCCGCCGACGCCGGCTCGCGTTGCAAGCGCGTGGGATATCGACGTGGGGGAGGAGCGGGGGTTCTTTTCGAAGACCATCGAGATTTCGCTTCCCTCCCCCAAGGCGGGCGAGGTTCGGATCCCGATGATCAGCGCCGACGGGCGACGGTGGCGCTCGGTCGACTTCGAGGTGCGGGACGGGCGGACGTACGTCAAGACGCGCCACTTTTCGCCGTTGATCGAGATTTCGCTCGCCTTCAATCCGGCCTGGTTGATTGGCATTCCGATCGCAGCGCTCGTCTACGTGTGGGCCAAGGGCGAAAACGAGCTGCCTTCGGTGTACAACGAGCACGCCCCGTTCGTGCGTCCGGTGCTGTGGGACACCGGCCCGTTCGAGCTGTTGTGGAGCAAGAAGCTGCCGGGGGTCGATCCGGCCACGGGATTCGTGGATCCGGGCGGCTTTCGCAGCCGGCTGCTGGAGTTGACGAAGGACCCACGTTGTCGGAGCCACGGGCTTGAGACACCGCCGGAGTGCAAGCCGCTCATCCAGGAGGCCATCGAGAAGTACCTCGTTCCGAAGGCCGTTCTGGACGTCAAGGATGCACTTGCCTTCGCTCGTTCCTACCTGGACACGCGGAACTTCGCGCAGCCTTCCCTGGACCTCCCGGTCTACGTGGTGCCGAGCGCCGGCAACCTGGACGGTGCCTTGTTCAATCCGTGGTCCGGCCGTCGCTACATGATTGTGGGCGCGACCCAGGGCACCACGCGGGCCGACCTGTACCGGACCGCCCTTCATGAGCTTTTTCATAGCTACCAGAGCGCGTACGTCTGGATGGACTTCGACTCGTACACGCCCCTGTGCGAAGCCTCGGCCGTGCTCCTCGAGCGCGAAGCGCGCGACCATTATCTGGCCAACGCCCAGGTCGAGCTCCGGGAGCTGGAGACTCCCGCGAGGTTCGACACGTACTCCCGCGGCCTGGACTTCAACCCCTTTTCCGACGAGACCGAGTCGCAGCGGCACGGCTATGGGCTTTCATGGTTCCTCGAGTACTGCAAGGAAAAGCGATACTCCGGCGTCAAGACCGAGTTTCACCCCAACCTCCTGTCCTCCTGGTCGGGATACAACTACGCGGAGCAGCACCGTGCGTTGAAGTGGGCTGCCGGGGGCTCGGATTCCGCGCTGGCCGAGGCGTTCAAGGGGTTCGCGAAGGACGAGGTCCTGACCGGCATGACGGGCGCCACGCGGTATGGCAAGACCTACTTCCCGGCCAATCCCGGCGAGCTATTCAAGAGCCCCTTCAAGTCGCTGGACCTTTCGAGCAGCTCGTTCGTGGACGTGGGCGACAACCTGGTCACACCATGGTCCATCCAGTTCTTCCGCATCGAGAAGCCGTCGCGGCCGAACGCGGGGCTCGTGGTCCGGGTGCCTCGTGCTTGGGGCGAATGGGGATGGGGCCGCGAGGCGTACTTCGGTGCGAATGCGGAGAGCTCTGCGACCATTCGCACGCTCAGCGAAGCCGAAGCGGCCCCGGCTGCCAAGGAGGCCTACCGCTACGTATCGCTGCCAGGCGCGGACGATCGCTACTTCTTCGTGGTGGACACCGGACAGGCGAAGTCGGGATACATTCGAACCCTGGAAGCCGCGCGGGTGGCGTTGCTCGAGCCCCCGATCTCCGTGCAGACGGAGACCGATGGCGACGAGGTCGTTGTGAAGTGGGCTCCCCCGCCGTCCGCTGGCAATGGCCTCATCACCCACTACCTCCTGTACCAGAGCGGCAAGCCCAAACGCGTGGCCAGCGTGCTTGCGTCCTCCACCAAGAAGACCGTGCCCTTGAAGGAGCTCGGGGGCACCGCTGCGGTGGAGATGACCTCAGCGGTCTATGCGGGCGACGACGGAACGGCTAACGAGATCTACATCGAGAGCGCTCGCTCGAGCGGCGCACCCGCGGCAGGCGGCATTCGCGTGGTGAACGGCCCGCTCCCGCCCGGATGGGTAGAGGACACGAGCAGCAAGAGAGGGACCTGGGCCACGCACCCGTCGATCCGGTTCCGCACGGAGCTCGCGCTCGGGCTGACCCGCGCGGACAAGGGGGCGACTGGCGGCGCCCAGGTCGACTCCGGCATATTACGCGTGAATTCCAGCGTCGACGAGCTGAAGAGCCAGTGCGACGGCAAGGTCCCCAAGACGCGCTACGACTGCTTCAATTGCCCGGTCCACCCCGGCTCCACGCGCACGACCATCAGCGGATTCCCTGCGTGGCGTTCGGAGTGGTCGTCGAGCGAATCGAACTCCGATAGCTTTCCCAAGGACTCGCCGCGCGGCGTCGGCGGGCGGCTGCATCAGCGCAACGTAACCTGGCTGGTCGAAGTCGCCCCGAAAACGTACGTTGTCATCCTCGCCGGGGCGGGCTCCCTGGAGGTGGCGATTCCCGGCTTCGGTGGGGCAGAGCAGCTCCGCAGCTACGCTGCCGACTGCGACACGATCGTTGGTGGATTGCGGATAGAGACGAAGTAGCACCCTGCCCCACGGGACAGGCCGGCCGGCTAAGGCACTGCGCATGAACAACGGACTCGATCGCCGAGCGGGCTCGGGCTCGAACGGAGGGTGCCAGTGTTCTTGCGCAAGGACTTGGGCGGGGGCTGCACGACAGTGCCGCCTGATTCGGATTCCTTGGGCCAGGCGCGAGCTTCGGCATTGTAGACGTGTCGGTAGGCGCCTGGGCTTGGCGGGACTCGGAAGCCGGGAAGAAGGACGGGCCCTCCGACTGACATCCTGCACAGCAGCGAAGTCGTCCGAAGTCAAACGGCTATGTCGATGAATTCCAGAGCCGGCACTGCCACCCAGGCCCCGTCAGGCAGGGCTCTCAGAACTCGGCGTGGCCGGGGCTGCGGGGGAACGGGATGACGTCGCGGATGTTCGTCATCCCGGTCGCGTACTGGATCGTTCGCTCGAACCCGAGACCGAATCCCGCATGGGGCACGCTGCCATACCGTCGCAGGTCGCGGTACCAACCGTAGGAAGCCTTGTCCAGGCCCAGCTCGTCCAGCCGCGCGTCCAACACGTCGAGGCGCTCCTCGCGCTGCGACCCGCCGATGATCTCGCCGATGCCGGGCGCCAGCACGTCCATCGCCGCCACCGTCCGCCCGTCGTCGTTCATCCGCATGTAGAACGCTTTGATCTCCTTGGGGTAGTTCATGACTACGACCGGCCGCCCCACGAGCTCCTCGCTCAGGTAACGCTCGTGCTCGGACTGCAGGTCCACGCCCCAGGCTACCGGGTACTCGAACTTGCGGTTGGACTTCTGCAGTTGCGCGACGGCTTCCGTATAGTCCATGCGCTCGAAAGAGGCCTCGACGAACTTCTCGAGCCGGTCGATGCACGTCTTGTCGATGCGTTCGGCGAAGAACTTCATGTCGTCGGCGCGCTCGTGCAGCACGGAACGGAAGAGGTACTTCAGGAACAGCTCGGCGAGGTCGGCGTCGTCCTTCAGATCGGCGAAGGCGATCTCGGGCTCGATCATCCAGAACTCCGCGAGGTGGCGGCTGGTGTTCGAGTCCTCTGCGCGGAACGTGGGGCCGAACGTGTAGACTTTGCTCAGGGCGAGGCAATAGCTCTCGACGTTGAGCTGTCCGGATACGGTGAGGTAGGCTTGGCGGCCGAAGAAGTCCTTGCTGAAGTCCACGGCGCCGCTCTCGTCGCGGGGAAGGTTGGCGAGGTCGAGGGTGGAGACACGGAACATCTGGCCCGCGCCCTCGGCGTCGCTGGCGGTGATGATGGGGGTGTGGATCCAGAAGAAACCGTGGTCGTGGAAGAAGCGGTGCACGGCGGCAGCAAGGCAGTGACGGACGCGTATGACCGCGCCGATGACGTTGGTGCGAGGCCGCAGGTGTGCCACCTCGCGCAGGTACTCGAGGGAATGGCGCTTGGGCTGCATTGGGTACGTCTCGGGGTCCTCGACCCACCCGGTCACCGTGACCTCGACGGCACGGACCTCGACCGCCTGCCCGCCCCCCGGGGACGCCACGACCTCACCGCGAACCACCACGGAGCAACCTGCCGACAGCTTCAGGATCTCCGACGTGTAGTTGGGCAGTTCGCTGGGGGCTACCACCTGCAGGGCGTCGAAGCAGGAGCCGTCGTGCAGCGTGAGGAAGGACAGACCCGCCTTGGAGTCTCGCCTCGTACGGATCCAACCGCGGGCCACGACGGTGCTTCCCGTGGGGACGCGCTGGGCGAGGATGTCGGAGATGCTGTGGGGTTCCATGGGGGATGCCTGCCGGGGTTTGGGGTCCGCTGTCAAGAGCCATGTCCCGGGCCGTGAGTGAGGAGGCGAACCCCGGCGAACGCCTGAGCCATCTGGACGCCGGGCAGGCATCGCCGTACCCTGGCCCTCGGTGCACATCCTGGGCTCGTGGTGCGCTCCGCAGAACTGCATGAACGTATTCTCGCTCCTCTCGTTTCTGTCCTTTGCGATATGCGCCTACCTCGCTGTCCACGTGCTGCGGCTCGACGTTCGATCCCGGACCAACCAGACGTTTGTGGGCCTGTGCGCGAGCATGGGGATCTGGTCGTTTGCCTACACGTTCGTCTACCCCGAGCACAACGATGAGGTTCGGTGGTTCTGGTATCGCATGTCGGGTATCGGCTGGACCACGTTTGCGGCCTTCGCTCTGCACTTCTTCCTGACCATCACGGACACCCGCAGCGTGACCCGCCGGCCCTGGCTCGTGGCGTTGCTCTACGCCCCCGCCGTGGCGTTCCTGATTCGACTCTGGACGGGAACCTTGCTCGTCGAAGGGTTCGTCTCCGGTCCTCTCGGAACCCTCGAGGTGCAGGTCGCCGGCACCCCGTGGCACACGGCCTACTCCACGTTCTATCTGGCCTACATGGTCGTCGGCCTCGGTTTGGTCTGGCTACACGGCCGCCGGTCGAATTCTCCCCAGCAGCGCAGGCAAGCCCGCGTCATCGTCCTGTCCGGCGCGGCCTCCACCCTGCTCGGCACCCTCACCAACGTGGCCCTGCCCACCTTCGGCATCCACATCGTCCCCGCGATCGCCCCGATGATCATCCTCATCTGGCTCTTCGCCATCAGCTACTCCATCGCGCGCTACCGCCTCATGGCGCCCACGCTCGAAGTGGCCGTGGGAGAGATCATCTCGAAGATCAAGGACATCATCATCCTCACGGACGGACAGGGACGTGTCGTGCAAGCGAACGAGCAGGCCACAGACCTTCTCGGATTTCCCGGGCAGCAGCTTGCCCTGCGGAAGGTCTATGACCTCGCGTGTGAACCACCCGAGCTGCACCGCCTCCTCGCGCCCGTGCTCGACGGTCGGTCCGAAGGCGACGTCGGGGACCTCGACCTGCAAGCGCGGGAAGACAAGGTCGTGCCGACTCGCGTGTGGACGGCCCCGGTGCGCGACGGTACCGGACGGCTCATCGGCGCGGTCGTGATCGGCCACGACCTGCGACCCCAGCGACGCCTCGAGCAGGAGGTCAGAGAGAGGAGCGTCGCGGAGGCTGCGCTGCGCAAGCAGAACGAGCACCTGGGTGCGCTGCACGAAACCACGCTGCATCTGATCCGACGACGGGAGCTCAAGGACTTGCTCGAGGGGTTGGTCACGCGCGCCGCAGCGCTCGTGGGCGCCTCGAGCGGCTACGTGTACTTGCCCGCCGCTGACGACGCGGCGTCGATGGAGTTGACGGTCGGGACCGGACCGATGGCAGGGCACGTGGGGCATCGGGTTCGTCGCGGGGAAGGCGTGTCGGGGCAGGTGTGGGAGACGGGCAAGCCCTTCGTGATCGAGGACTACCGGTCCTGGGACAAGCGTGCGAAGGCCTTCGATCAGCACGACTTCCGGATGGTGGCCGGAGTGCCCCTTCGCGCAGCAGACACGGTCGTCGGGATGATCGGCCTCGTGCACACGGACACGTCGCGACGGTTTGGGGAGACGGAGCTGTCGGTGTTGGACCGGTTCGCCGGGTTGGCTTCGGTGGCGCTGGAGAACGCGCGGTTGTACGAGGCGTTGCGCGACGAGCTGGCGCGCAGGGAGAAGACGGCCGTGAAGCTTGGTGCGGCGCGAGACGCTGCGGAAGCGGCGAGCCGTGCCAAGTCTGCGTTTCTCGCCACGATGAGCCACGAGCTGCGCACCCCACTCAACGCGATCATCGGGTACGCCGACATGCTGGAAGAGCAAGCGCGAGACGAAGGGCTCGACGCCTACGTCAAGGACCTTGCGCGCATCAAGAGCGCGGGCCAGCACCTGCTGGAGATCATCCAGAACATCCTCGACTTCTCGCGCATCGAGGCGGGTAAGCTCGACCTCGCGGAGGAGCGCTTCGAGCCCGAGTCCATCGTGCGCGAGGTCGCTGGCATGGTCGAGCCCCTGCTCCGCCAGCATCACAACGAGCTCGTCGTTCGCATTCACGCTCCGCTCGGAAGCATGACCGGCGACCCCACGCGTGTGCGGCAGTCCCTACATCACCTCGTCAGCAACGCGGCGAAGTTCACGGAGCGAGGGCACGTGACGATCGAGGCGACGCGCGAGACCGAGGGAAACCGGGACTGGGTCGTGCTGCTGGTCAAGGATGACGGCGCCGGGATGAGCGAGGAACAGCTGCGGGTGGCCCTCGAGGCATTTCAGCAAGTGGATTCGTCTGCCACGCGGAAGGTCGGCGGCACGGGGTTGGGCCTTGCTCTGACCAAGCAACTGTGCGAGTTGATGGGCGGGGCGCTCGAGGTGGATAGTGGGGTGGGAGAGGGGTCCACGTTCAAGATGCGGCTGCCTGCCGCACCCGCGACCCGCGCCTCGATGGACACCATCGACTTCGAGATAGCTCGCGGGTGACCGAGCGTCGGGCGGATGCTACCAGCTCTTCGAGCCCAGGATCTCCTGGATGCTCTCCTCCATCCGTTTCTCCACCAGCAGCACGCGGTCGAGCTTCGCCTCCGAGATCTTCTTGAGCAGCTCCGACAGGTCCGCCGGCTTTTCCATCACGTCCCGCGCCCCCATCCGGACCGCCTGCATGCCCTTCTGGAGAGTCGCGTGTCCCGTCAGCAGGATCACCTGCAGGTCCTGGTTCGCCTTGAGCAACCGCTCGAGCGTCTCCATCCCGTCCATGCCCGGCATGGCGAGGTCGAGGACGATCACGTCGTAGTTCGCCCCGGACTCCACCCTTTTCAGGGCCTCAATGCCGCTCGCTGCCGTGTCGACCTTCAGCCCGCGCGCCTCCATGCGCTCCGACAGCAGCTGCGTGAACTCCTCTTCGTCATCGACCAACAGCACTTTCTCGTCTCGCTCCATGACCCGTCTCCCTGGCAAAGCCCCGTCCCGGGCCGCCGCTACGCTGCGGGAACCCGCAGCTCGAGTTCCGGTCGTCCGGCCTCGTCCCATGATACCTGCCCACCCAAGTCCGCGGCCAATCGTTCCAGCGACGATCGTCGTGCCGTGGCTTGCTCTCCCGGCACCCAGTCCCCCCGTCGGAGGCGAACGAGTGCCATGTCCCCCTCTCGCGAGAGGGAAATCTCGGTGGGGAGCACGCCCTGCACGTCGAGCACGGTCGCCTGAATCGCCATGAAAAGCGCGCGGTGCATGCCGAACACGTACGTGGCCACGGGCACGGCCTCGGGTGGCGTCGTCATCCGTAGCTCCACGCCGTGAACCGAGCAGAACCGTCTCGCCAGCTCCACCGTGTCGAGCAGCAGGTCCCGCAAGTCCACGTTCCGTCGCGGCTCGTCCACCGAGTGGGCGAACCGGTTCATCCGGTTGAGGATGCCTACGGATCGGTCGATGTTCCGCGCGATGTCCTCCGACATCTTCTTGATGCGTGACGGATCCAGGGGTCGCCTCCCTGCTTCGGCGCCCAGGGAAAGGTCGTGGAGCAACCCGGCGGACTCGTTGATGATGGTCGACACGTTCTTGAGCTCGTGCGAGATGCTCGCCGTGACGGCCCCAAAGAAGACCAGGTCCTCGGGCTCGAAGACTCGTGTCTGCTGCTCGGTCATGAACCCACCAATCCTCGCGCTTTCTTCGCCGCGTCCTTCATCTTTCCAATCAAGGTCTCGATGTCGATCGGCTTTACCACGTAGTCGAACGCCCCTTCCTCCAGCCCGTTCTCCCCGTCTTCGGTCGAGCCGTGTCCCGTGATCAAAATCACCTGGGTGTTCGGCCGTTGCCGCCGGATCAGCTTCAGCACCTCCAGTCCGCCGATCCCCGGCATCTTCACGTCGAGCAAGACGACATCGAAGGTGTAGTCGAGCAGCAAGCGCAGCGCGTCCTCCCCGCGGGTCACCGCTTCCGCGCTGATACCCCGCAGCTCGAGCCGCTCCGCCAGCGTCTCGACCAGCTCCTCCTCATCGTCCACCAGCAGCACCCGCAGATCGTCCATCCGTGACGCCCCCTAGAATTTCGTGGTCTTGACGGGCAGCGAGATGGTGAAGGTCGTTCCCTTGCCCAGCTCGCTCTCCACGTCGATGGTTCCGCTCAGCTTCTGCACGATCCCGTAGGTGATCGAGAGCCCGAGCCCCGTCCCGTACTCCTTCTTCGTCGTGAAGAAGGGTTCGAAGATCTTCTTCAGGTTCTCCTTCGAAATCCCGTGCCCGTCGTCCTTGATTCGGACCCGAATCCGCTCGTCTCGCGTCTTCTCGATCCAGATGTCGATGTGACCGTCTTTCCCCACCGCCGCTACCGCGTTGTTGATGATGTTCAAGAACACCTGCTGGAGCTGACCGCGATCGCTCTCGAGCTGGGGAATCTCCTCGTCCACGTGGAAGACGATCTGTATGTTCCTGTACGCCGCCTCCTTGCCGAGGAAGCTCAACACCTCCCGGAGCAGCTCCTCGATGTCGATCGTCTCGACCTTCACGTCCATCCGCTTCGCGAACCCCAGGAGCCGGTGGGTGATCGCGCTGCACCGGTCCACCGACTTCACGATGGCGTCGATGTTCTTGAGGAACCGCTCCTTGCGCGGGAAGTCCTCGGAGAGGCCCACCAGATCCTTCATCAGCCCCGCCTTCTCGTTGATGATCGCGAGCGGGTTGTTGATCTCGTGCGCCACCCCCGCCGCCAAGCGACCGATCGACGCCATCTTGCTCGTATACTCGATGTTGTGAACGAACTCCGCACGTCGCATGTCCGCGCGACGGATCCGGTTCACCATGAGCGTCGCGCTCCAGAACACGACGATGGAAATCAGCACGATGCTCGTGAGCAGAAAGCCGATGAGCTCCCCTCGCAGGGTCAGCCAGCTCGTCAGCATGTCGTCCTGGTGCTTGACCATCATCAGGATGAAGGGGGACCGGTCCACGTAGGCGTAGCCCACCACCACCGGCTTGCCCCGCGCGTCCACCTGCTCGTAGACCTGCGACTCGCTACGGAAAGGGGGGACCGGAATCGAGGTCCGCTCCAGGAAGTTGCCGTTGAACTTCGACGTCGTTTGCAGGATTCCTGCCCGGTTGATGATGAACGCGTCGCTCGTGGGCTTCAAGTCCAGAGACATCGAGTGGTGGCTGAGCGTGTCCGCACCGACCGTGGCGCGAAGCACGTGAAACCGCCCGTTCTCCTCGTCGTGGCGCACCGCGATCACGAAGTGCGGGATGCCCCGGTACCCGAGGAACACGTCGCTCACGTACTCGCCGCGCAGGCTGACCTCCCGGAACCAGTCCTGGTCCTTGTAGTCCTTGCCCGCCAGCTCGTAGGGCCCCGTGTACCCGCACTGTCGCCCATCCTGGTCGATCAGCCCCAGGTCCACGAATCCCCCGAAGGAGCTGTTGACGTTGCGAAGACACCGCTCCAGCTGCTGCTTGTCGCACAGGTCCCCGGGCGTCCGGTCGTGCACCAGCAAGCGCAACGCCGAGAGCCGCTCCGCCAGAAAGAACTCCAGCGACCGCTTGTTGTTCGACAGGATGAGCGACGTGGGGTGGAGCATCTCCGCCGTCAACGCCTTCTGGTACTGGAAGTAGTTGATGACGGTCATGATGATCAGCGGCGCGAGGGCCACGGTGAGCGTCAGCAGGATCGTGTGCCTGCGGATGCCCCGGTAAGAGAACTCCGCCTCCAACTGGGGCGGTCCTCCCCCGGCATTGGCTACGACCTCTTCCTTGGCTTTCTGCTCCCAGTCCATCTGACCCCTATCGTATCGACAGTGCCGGAACGCCGCTGCCCACCGTGCGTTACCCGTCCTTCCCTTCGCCTTCCTTGCCGACGGCCTCCGCCGCCGCCTTTGCTTCCTCGACCTTCCGGTACGCTTGCCGCATCGTCGCGGTCAGCAGGTCGATGTCCACCGGCTTGTGCAAGTACGCGAAGGCGCCTAGCTCCTCGGCTCGCTGCCGGTCTTGCTCCGAGCCGTGCCCCGTCAGGATGATCACCTCCACCTGGGGGTGCTCCCGCTTCACTTGCCGTAGCACCTCCAGCCCGTCGATGCCCGGCATCTTCAGGTCGAGGACCATCACCTCCGGGGCCTGGCCCCGGACGAAGGACAGCGCGTCCTCGCCGTCGTAGGCGATCGCGACGCCCATGTCCCGCGCCTCCAAGCGCTCCGACAGCGTGTGCACGAACTCCTTCTCGTCGTCCACGAGCAGGATCCGGCTTGGGCCGTAGCTGTCGAGGTCACGCAGCAGCCCTGGGGGCCGAAACTTCGGGCCGAGTCGGGTCGTCACGCCGCGCACGCCTTGCACCGCTCCCGCCACCCGCTTGAGCTCAGACTCGAGGTGCTCGACCCGCAGCACGTACTTGTTGATGATCACCGTGACCATCCCGTCCGCCGCCGTCGTCTCCACGTCGTGTCCGGCCTCGGCGAGGGCTACCCCGACCCGTGCCGCCAGCACGAAGTCCTCGGCCGCCGAGCGCGAGAGGTCGTTGGGCTGGAGCACCGGACGCCGCGCCCGCTCCACCAGCATCGCCACCGCCTCTTCCACGGACACCTGATTCATCGGCACGATCTCGTCGTAAAGCCGCTCGTCCCACGGGCCGAGGTCGAACAGGAACTGGGTCCAGGCCACGGCTTGCTCGTCCTGGTTCAAGAGCTCGCTGCGCGCCTTGCGCTCGCTGACCCCTGCGATGCGCATGGCCTGCTGGATGCGGTAGGTCCGGCCCGCGATCAGCCCGACCTTGTACACGTGCGACACGGTCTTGGGCAGCAGGTGCGCGCAGAAGCCGTGGCATATGGCAGGGTCACCGGCCAGCCGCTCCGCAAGTGCTTCGCGCACGTAGGCCACGTTGCGACCCCGATCGCGGCGGAACGCGTCGAGGATCGAGGCGGGGCCCTCCATCGTGTGCCGCAGACGGTCGACCGACACGCCATGACGGGACGAAGCATTCTGCAGGATCGCCTCGGTGGCCAGGTCGAGACCGAACTCCGCCGCCACACGCGTGGCGACTTCCTCGCCGTGACAGAAGGAACCGCTGAAGAGTCCGATGAAGGTCATGGCTTCGCTCCTTGCGGGGAATCGTCCCCCTTCTTCTTCCTGCCGTCCATGATCTCGAGACTCACCTTCATCGTCGCCGTGACCGGTAGTCCTTCGATGTGCGCTTGCAGCAGCGGACACGCGTGCTCGTCGGAGCCGCGGTGGGTCTTCGCATGCAACGCCTCGACGGCGGACGCCACGTTGCGGAACATGTGGTCGTCGCCGATCCGTTCGTACAAGCGGGTGCGGCGTAGCACGTCGAGGACGTTGTCGTTGAGCCCGGTGAGCGACACCTCGAACCCCGCCTCGCGCAGGCGCCCCACCAGCATCGACAGCATCTCCTCGCCCGAGGCGTCCAGCTCGTTGATGCCGTTGCCGACGATGAGCACGTGCCTGAGCGCTGGCATGGTGGCGATCTGCTCGAGGACCTTTTCCTCGAGGTAGTTCACGTTGACGAAGAAGAGCGATCCATGGAAGCGAATCACCGCGATGTGCTTGCACACGGGCAGGTTGTGGCGCTGGGCGCTGCGGTAGGAGCCGTCAGCGTGCTTGGAGAGCAGCGCGATGTCCGGCTTCATGTTGCGGAGCAAGTAGAGCGCGAGGGACAGCCCCACGCCAACCATGATGCCTTTGTCCAAGTGCGGCGCGAACACGAGGGTGCACAGGAAGGCAATGATCGAGATGGCGCCGTCGTAGCGCTGCGCCTTCCATGCGTGTGCGAAGCCCTTGATGTTCACCAGTCCGATCACCGCCATCATGATGATCGCGGCGAGGACGGACTGGGGAAGGTGATAGAGCAGCGGCGTGAACAGCAGGATCGTGAGCAGCACGATCAGGCTCGCGAAGACACTGGACAGACCGGTGGGGGCGCCTGCCTGCAGGTTGACCGCGGACCGGGAGAACGAGCCAGACACGGGATAGCTCTGGGCGAAGGATCCGACGATGTTTGCCAGCCCTTGCCCGATCAGCTCCTGGTTCGGGTCGAGCCGCTGGCCCGTCTTGGCCGCCATGGCCTTGGCGATCGAGATGGCTTCCATGAACCCCAGCAGCGAGATCACGATAGCCGCCGAGAGCAGCGACGGGACCAGGCCCCACAGGTCGATGGGGTGACCTTCGCCATCGCGGTTCGGGAGCCCGAACTTGAGCCCCTTGGGGATCTCGCCCACGACGGCGCCCCCGCCCATCATCACCAGGGAGGTCTCGTTGAGCTTGGCGTTGCCCACCTTCATGCGCCAGACCGTGCGGTCTCGCTCCGCTCCGGCGGGCACTTCGCTCTCCAGGACGTATCGCGGACCTTGTGCTTCCGTGACGGCCTCGAGGTGGAAGCGTCGCAGGGTGGCGCGCAGCTCCTCGATGTTGCGTTTGGCTGAGGCGATCTCGAGTTCGGCGACGGCGATGTCGTGCTCGGCGTCGATGAAGGCCTTGGACCGGGGACCTTCGGATTGCTCGGCGGCGTGGGAGCGGGGCAGCAGGTCTTCGACTTTGCGGCGAGCGATTTCGTCCTTGCGGTCGAGGGCGGCGTTGAAGGCACGCACCGTCTCGACGACCGAGGGGGAGGCAATCTTCTCGATGCTCACGGTGTCATTGCGCTGGAAGCCGATGGCCCAGGACAGGACGGTGGTGAGCACGACGGCGATGAGGACGCCTGGGATTTTGCGGTTGATCTTGCGCACGCCGAGCATGATGGCGATGGCGAGGGCAGACAGGGCGAGGGTAGGCCAGTGGGTGAACTCGAGGGCGCCGAGCACGACGCGGTAGATGGTTTCGTAGTGGTGCTCGGCTTTGTCGACGTAGACGCCGAAGAGCTTGGAGAGCTGGGAGGTGGCGATGATGAGGGCCGCGGCGTTCGTGAAACCATTCACGACAGGATGGGAGAGGAAGTTTACGACGAGGCCGAGGCGCAGGACGCCGAGGGCGAGCTGAAAGAGGCCCACGAGCAAGGAAAGGGCGACGGCGTAGGCGATGAAGGCGGTGCTGCCGGCGGTGGCGAGGGGCTCGAGGGAGGCCGCGGTCATGAGGGAGACGACGGCGACGGGGCCGGTGGCGAGCTGATGGCTGGAGCCGAAGAGCGACGCGACGGCGGGCGGGAGGAAGGCGGCGTACAGGCCGTAGTAGGCGGGCAGTCCAGCCAACTGGGCATAGGCCATGGACTGGGGGATCAGGACGAGAGCCACCGTGAGTCCTGCCACGAAATCCATGCGGAGCTTCGTGGTGCTGTAGTTCTCGAACCAGCGCAGGAAAGGGAAGAGGCGTTTCGCAATCCCCAGCTTCCTCGAGCCTTGTCGGGGGGTGGTTTCGGTCGGTGCCGTCGCGGTCTTCGCGGCCATGCAGGCTTGTCTCCCGAATCGGAGAAGAGGCGTCCCAGGCGGTAGAGGCTGCGGGGAGGGTAGGCGGGAGGCCTGCCCCGGCCCGCCTCAGGCGGGTGGGGTTCCTCTGCGTATCGAAGGGAAAATATCGTGCGTCACGGCACGTATTGTGAGCGAACGAGACGCTCATGTCCATGGGGACGGACGGGGCAATCGTGCGGAAGCGGTTCCTGCCGTGCGATCGGGAGTACGGGCCGAAACCTCTACTGCCCTGCTCGCCGCTTCTGGTTGCGCTCCAGGAAGCCCGCGAACGTCACCTGTCCGCCGGAGATCGGCCCCGCCGGGTAGTGATACCCCGGGGCCTTGCCGTAGTGCGCGCAATCCGCCGCCCGGTGGAACTGCAGGATGCGATCGTCGAGACCTTCCCCCGTGACAAACGCTCGCCCCAGCGCGTCGGCCGCGTCTCCCACCGACCCGCAGCTGCGCACCGGTGGAGGAAGCTCCAGGGGCGCTGGGTCAGCGCAGCAGGCGTGCCGGAAGATCGCCCAGACCGCGAGCTCGTGCCACTCCAGGCGACTCCACTCGTGCATCCCCTTCGTCACGTTGCCCCGCGCCCCGATCACCACCCGCGACCGCATCGTGCTCGCCCCCTTGCGCGCGTCAGGCTGCTCGCACACGAACGCGAGGTCCTGCAAACCGTCGAACGTGCCCTCCGGGAAAAGGTCCGAGACGCACCCCGTGATGTCCCCGGGCGTCGAAGGTGTTTTCGCGATCGGACCCGCGGGCGCGTGGACGGCCACCGAGACGGAGGGTGCCGGCTCGACCACGGAGGCGACAACCGTCGGCTCCGTCTCCACCAGGGCTGGCGCGGAGGTGATCGCAGGAGCACTGGCATCTCCGCCCCGGAAGAACAGAACCGCACCGACCGCGATCGCGCCCACGGTGATGAGCGCACCGGCCGCGATCGCTACGAGCATCGCGATCGTGCCGGTCTGCTTCTTGGGAGCCGGCGTCGGCGTTGCTGCGGGCAGCTTGGTTTCCGGGCCAGGCTCATAGGCGAAGGGTGCCCATGCCTGCTCGGAGGAGAGGGAACCGCTCGACGTCGGCACGACCTCGGCTCGCGGTTCGCTCCCTACGACGGCGCTGGGTTTCGGGAGCACCGGCTTGTCTCGCGCGCTTGGCGCGGCGGCATCGCTGGGCATTGCGACCCCCGCCGGCAGGGGCGTGACCTCAGGCTTCCTGGTCGGGGGGTCGGCGGGCTTGGGTGCCGGCTCCGGACTCTTCGGAACGGGCGGCTTGGGGGCTCGGGGCCGCGAGGGCCGGACGACGGCGGCTTCGAGCTCTGGAATCGTCGAGGGGGAGCTGTCCCGGGGGTGAAGGGCGGGCTTTTCTGGCGCCTTGTCAGGCTTTCGAGGGGGGAGCGGCTTGGGTGCAGGGATGGACCCAGGCTCGGGGGTGAGCTCCGGTTCCGGGGTGAGGTCGAGCTCGTGGGCCGGCACGCGCGGCGGAGAAGGGGGCTCCAGATCCGGGATCGCCGACGGGGCCGACGCAGCGATCGGAGCGGGTGGATCCTGCGGCTCAGCCCCATACAACAATGTGGCCGTGCGGGGCTGGAGGGGCGACCGGAGTTTTTTGGCCGACGGCTCAGGGGCCTGCGCCGGGGGCACCTTGGGAGGTCCCGCGGGGCCGGGCGCCACACCGACCGCAAGGCGAGCCTGGTCGGGCGCATCCTTCGGCGCGTTCGCGCTCAACCAATCGAACAACTCCGCCTCGAGGTCGAACACGCTTCGCGCTCGCTCGTCCGGGGAGCCGTGCAGCCCGCGTTCCAGCATGCCCTGGAGACGCTCGTCCTGGATTCCTGCCGTCGCCAGCGAGGCAGGGGGGGCCTCGCTCATCGCGTGGAGCACCGTCTTCGCATCCTTCCCGCGATACGGAGGCCGGCCCACCAGCACCAAGTAGAGCAACGCGTGAAGAGCCCACACGTCGTCCTGCTGGCTCGGTCCTCCGCCGTGCAGCCGCTCCGGCGAGGCGAACATGGCGTGGGGAGGTTCGCTCAGCTGCGTGAGGACCGGGCTGCGGCCCTCGTCCGCTCGCTCGATCACGATGCTCCTGTCCGAGATCGCTCCGTGGGTGCCTCCGCGACGATGCAGGGCATCGACAGCGGACGCGACGTACGCGGTGCAACGCACGCCCTGGAACACGGGCAAGGGGCCATTGAGCACGGCCTGGGCCAAGGTCCGCCCGGCCACGAGTTCGGCAATGGCCACGGCCTCTGGGACGGCGTCGGCTTCGGCGAGCGGCAGTTCGGCCCTCACCACGGGGGAGACCACACGTACGACCTGCGCGAGGTGCGCATGGGTGACCCCGACGGTGGGGCCCAGCCATTGCGCCCTGGCCTGGGTCATCTGGGCCACGATGACTGGGCGGCTGGAGGCGGCTTCCTCGGCGAGCCATACCGCACGCTGCGGGCCGGCCGTGAGCCGCCCCAGAACACGGTACCGTCCAGCGAGGAGTCGTACCTGGCGCATCGTCCTCACGAAGGTAGACGTTTCTGTTCCGAGGGGCCAGTAGCCAGGGCGAGCGAAGACGAGCCCCGCGAGATCTTCACCGTCAGTGTCCGTATCCGGGTGGCTCCTGATGGGAAAAGCAGTCGCTTCGCCACTGATCGGCGAAGGCGGCGTGTTCACCTGGCCGCACCTCAGTCTCGGCGGCGCGTTCTGATCGCTGGGCCAGGAACCGCTCTCATCGGTCGCAGCTCCTCGTCCCCGTACATCTCCAAGTAGCGCCGGCGCAGCCCGAGGCAACTCGACTGTGCCGCACATTGTCGGCACGGCGTCGGGTGGACGAACTCACCGCGATTGGGGCCCTCCTGGACCGATGTCCACGAGGCCGAGATGCGCTCAGGAACCAGGCACCGCGGCATCCCGCACATGGACGCGAACCCGCCGATCGGCACGCCAAGGCTCGCAGCCGCTTCCACCGCGGCGACAACGTGCGGCAACACATCCGTCAGGCGCGGGACGGTCTGCTCGTCGGTCGGCACGAGGTCCGTGGCAGGCGCCACGAAGGACACGTTCAGCCTTGCGCGAGGCCACCGCTCGGCGCACTGCCCCACCAAGGCGACGAGCTCCCCCATGTTGCTCGCACACGTCACGAAGTTGACCGTGATCGACATGCCCGTGGCGTGCAGCCTGTCGAGGCCCCGCAACGTTCGCTCGTGCGTGCCGGGCGCGCGCGTGATCGCCTCCGACGTGGCCGCGGTGGCCCCGTGCAGCGACACGAACACCTCGTCGAGCCCCGCCTCTCGGAGGTCTTCCGCAAGCGTCCCGTCCGCGCAGCGCACCGCGTTGGTCTGAAGTTGCACCGGGTAGCCCGACACGCGCTTCGCATGCCGCACGATCTCGAGCAGCGAAGGGTGCAACGTGGGCTCCCCCCCAGAAAGGACCACGCGTGCGCCGCGCGCGGCCGCCTCCTCGATCGCGCGAAGAACCACCGGCACCGAAGGAGCCGGGAGGTGCGTCGACACGAAGCAGAACGAGCAGTCCTGGTTGCACGCGAACATCACCCGCACGATGGCTTCGTCCACCTCCTCGTCCCCGACCCACCCCTGGCTCGGCTCGACCAGCTCACGCTCGACTTGCTCGCTCACCGACCCGACCATGGTGAGACGACGCCGGACAGCGTCTTGCAGGATCGGTGGGACGTCGGGCGGACCGAATCGCTCGATCGTCACCCTCTCGAACCCCGGGCATCTGTCGCGCACGAGGCAAGCCTCGCACGCCGGAATTCTCTCGTGGCGGGACGGAACGCTTCGCGAAGGCCCGAGGGAAAAAAGGGGCGCCACGGCACGAGCGTCCGCGAACACGCAAGGCGGCGGATGAGCTCGTGGGTCGAGCTTGCAAGGGATTCCGGTCAGTCGACATGCGCGCGCGAGCTTCGTGACGACGCTCGCCGCCTCTGCGGGGGACAACACCTCGTCGGGCATCGGGGATAGGACCGGGACCGCGACACGGATCGCCCGGGGCGCGAGCTCTCCCGCAAACGCCGAGGTGATGGCCATCGGCAGCTCTGGCAGCATGGACGACGTGCTCCTGATCGCGAGGGCGGTGATCTCCACGCCCAACCCTGCCTCCAGCAAGCACCGGACGCCGCGCAAGGCGGCTTCCGTTCCCCCCGGGTCTCGCGTCACCCGGTCCCAGGATGGGTCGACCGACGACATGTGCACGCGCGCCAAGTCCAGGCCGGCTCGAGAGAGCGCTGCGGCCTGATCGGGTCCGACGCGCGTGGCGTTCGTCTCCAGCACCACGCGCCGCGCTCCCAGCTTCTTCGCAAGCGCCACGAACCGGGCCAGGTGCGGGTGCAAGGTCGGCTCTCCGCCCGTGAGCACGATCTCCCTCCCGGCTTGCCCGGCGGCGTGCGCGATCCTTTGCGCCACCGCCCTTGGGCGCACGAACGCAGGGTCGTCCTGGGGGCGCCTCGACATACAGCACAGGCAGTGCTGGTTGCACCGGAGGTTGATCAGGACCTGCTCGCTGCGCATCCAGGGAGTTGTAGAGCCAAGCGGATCGGTCGGGAAGAGGCCTCACCCCCGCGTCGAATTGGTCGGCCATTTTGCCTTCCCCCCCGCGCATGGCACCATAGCTGTACGTCATGCTCGAAGACCAGAAGCTCATGCGTCTCGTGAACACCCAGCGGGACGCCATGACGTCGATGATGCGCGAGTTCGAGAGCCGGACTCACGGCTGCGACCGGGTGGCGGTCGACGCCGACCACGGGAGGATCAGGTACTTCCAGGGTGGCCTCGTGCACTGGGACGCTTGTGCCGAGCTCATCGGCATCTTCATGACCGACATCGAACGATGGCGCTGGTGGTGGGTGCTGCCAGGCACCGAGACCGCCAAGAAGCAACGCATCGACGTGGCGTTCGCCACGGGCAAGGACGGCGGTGTCCACACCCTCACGGCACGCAACCCAAGCGTCTCGACGGAGAACGAGGCGCGGTTGCTCGCGCGGCTTTGTGCGTCGCTCGCGGCCGCGCACGGTGTCCACGCGGAGTCAGGGCCGGATCGGGTCACCTACTATGCGCTCTTCCAGGAGCACGCAGGGGCTGGCGCAGGACCCCATGCGGCCATGGCGCAACAGTACAACACCATGCTCCCTCCCTCCGCGATGATCCCGCCGTCGTCGCGCGGCCCAGGCCTTCCGCGTCCCCCGGCGGTGCCCGCCGTAGCGATGCCGCCCCTGCCTCGCGCTCCGCTCATGAGCATGTACCCCGGAGCCCCAGCGCATCAGGACGCCCCTCCGCCTTCGACCCGGATCCCGCGCACCGACGTTCCCCCTCGCGTGCCCGCCCGCGAGCTCGTCCGACCCCTCGCCCAGCATGCCCACGCCCTCGTCGTTCAGCAGGTGTCCGGAGGGTTCCGAAACGCGGTCGTCGTGTTGTACACGGAAGTGCGAGCAGGCAAGGTACGGTTCTCCGTCCTCGTCGTCGCGAACGATCCCCGAGGCGGCCTCGTGGTCCTCGACGCCACACCGGACATGATGCAGGACGTGCAAACGCTGCTGACCGAGGACGCGCGATCGGGCAACGGGGCTTGGACTCGCTTGACCATCCACCTGACGCCCACCGCGTCGGGGGCTTCCATGGACGTGCAAGTGAAGGCCTGAGGCCGGGACGACCTCAGCAGCTCAGCAGCTCACCACCCGCTCATCCCGAAGGGCATCCACACCGGTGGTGTCGTCCACCGGATCGTCTCGACCGTGTCTCCCGATCCCATCACAGCTTCCTCGCCATGCGTCTCGAAGCTAGCTGCGGCGGTGAGTCGCGTCACGACCTCTGCGTGAAAGAGCCAGTCTTGCAGGACGTCGTCCCGTCGGCGGTCGAACGTGAAAGGCGTGTGTACCGCCCGGTATCGAACCCGCCCATTCCGCTCGGTCGCCCCTTCGAAGATGAGCTGCCGCCGGTCATCGAAGTACAGGCGCGGCATCGAAAGGTAGCGGCGCACGCGATGGTGCTTGCTTCCCACCATGGCACGCACCCTATCCTCCACCGCCCGCGCGACGCGCGCCGAGGCCTCGCAGTCGTAGCGACAGGGGAACCACGAGATCGCGTGGTACACCGACATCGACACGTTGTTGAGCCACGGAAGGAACCGTCCTGAGCCTCCGGCGACGGCTCGAACGGTCTCGTCGTTCCCTGCGTCCGCCGCGAGCCTTACGAAGTGATCCACGCAGCAACGCGGGTACCCGAGCAAGGCACCCAGACGCCGTCCCAGCGTTCGCCAGGCCTCGGGGCTGTTTCCGTTGGCGAGCAGCTCGCCGTCGACCCGGGCCGCCTCCGTGACGTCTCGTGCCTCCCTCCCCACGAAGCCGACCCTGCGCGGATGTTCGCCTGACGGCACGAGTCTCCCACCCTCCGACTCCCGTACGGCCAGACCGACCTCTGCGATCGCGTAGCCCTTCGAGGCGCTGGTCTTGCGAAGGGAAGCCCAGGCGGCTTCGTCGAGCACGAGGCGAAGCATGGGCTTTCTTCCCCCCTCGAAGTCGGCCCACTCGCCCAGGTCCGGTGGGACGTCGAGCAGAAGCGATGCATCGGAAAAAGTCCGGTACGCGTCGCGCAATCGAGGGCTTCGCGGGTCCACGTCCTCGAAAGCGAGGCGCCGACCGAGCAGGGGACGGTAGCCTTCGAGCGCGTCGCGCAGACGTCCGTCGAAGTCTACTTCTTCCCCGTGCATGCCTGGTTGCACTTCGCGAGCATGCAGGACGCACGCCCCTCGTAGCGGATGCGCGCAGGGTCGTCCGCGGGCGGCCCTCCGTCCTTGAGCAGTGTGTCCAGGGACATCGCTCTGCACCCCTTGTCCGCCTCGCAGGCCTCGACCGTGTCGAGGCACGCCGAGCACGTACAGCGGGTGCAGTCGTTTCGCTCCGCCTCGGGCACGGTCTTCAAGCAGACGTTCGTGCGCTGCTCTTGCTCCTTCTGCTCGGACGCGCGCGCCTCTTGGGCTGCCTGCTCGGCTTGCTGCTCCTTCTCTTTGCAGTCGTTGTACCGCCACGCGAAGATCCCACCAGCCGCGGCCAGGATGAGCACGTTGATGACGATCTCCTTGATCGACGACTTTGCCTTCGGCATGGGTCCTCTTCCGGGTGACTCGTTGCGAGCATGATCACCACATCTTCGGGGAGAGGACCATAGGCGATTGCAGCGGGGGTGCATTGCGCCGGCCCGGGTTCTGGCCCTTGCCCTTTCCCCTGCCCCTTCCC
>CAZAWR010000131.1:0-21178 GCA_964488865.1 uncultured Polyangiaceae bacterium
GAGGGGGCTTTGCGAAAGCCCCCTTAGAAAAACAGCGCGGAGCGCTTGATTTGGGTCTAGCGGATCTTCTTGGCGACGACGCTGACGGTCGTGCCGGGGGTCTTCGACCGGGCGCGCACGAAGTACGTCTTCGCTTCGAAGCCCGACAGATCGATCGTGCAGGTCTCCACCGACGTGCCTGCGGTCACCGACTGGCAGTCGAAGGCGGTCACGGTGGGGTTGCGGTTCACGCGCACGTACAGGTCGGCGTTGCCGGACCCGGACATCGTCACCTCGAGCTTCTTGAAGCCCGCCTCCACCACGACCGAGCCGTACTTCGACTGCCAGTTCGTGGAAGTGACGGACACCTTGACGTTGTTGAGCACGGTGACGGATTCGTCGACCTTGGCGGGCGCCGCGGCTTCGTCGTTCAGGCTCTTGACCTCGTTGTAGGTGATGAGGCCGCCTGCCATCGCACTGCGGGGCTTGCCCGTCGACCACCACGCGAAGTCCGGGTGATCGTCGCGGCTGTCTCCCACCCATTCGCCACCGAGAATGCGGCCCCCATCGTCGGTCTCCAGGATGTACGCGTAGTGCTTGGTGGTGGCGTAGCTGGTCAAGGCCTGGTCCACGTGCGACGTCTTCGCGGGGCGTGACTCGCGGATGTAAGTCAGGTCCATCTCGACGTAGAAGAACCGCTTGGCGGCGGTGTTGTACTTGTACTCGCCGCCCTGCCCCGGAATCGCGAGCCCCAGCTGCACGGAGCTCGTCTCCGCGTAGCCGACGACCATGTAGTGAACCGTCTCGCCCGCGGCGAGCGTGACCTTGCACTCCTCCTGGGCGGTGCCACCGTAGGGTCGGCAGTCGTAGGTATCCTTGGTCGGCGCCTCGCCCTTGCGGACATACAGGTCGGCATCACCCGTGCCCGAAAGCTTGATGGTGAAGGTGCCGTCGGCGTCCGCCTTGTACGACCCGATCTTCTGCTCGTCCTTCTTGATCTCCGACGTGGGGAACAGCTCGGAGAGCTTGACGTCGGCGCCCAGCAGCGAGATCGCTTCTTCCTTCGAGATCTCGGGCACCGCACCCTCGACGCCGTTGGTGACCTTGTATCCGTAGACCGGCTGGTTCCAAACCTGCAGGTCGTAGGTTGCGTCGATGACGAAGCCCTTGTTGCGAAGGCCCATCATGTTGGTGGCGAGCACGTGCCAGGATCCGGGGTTCATGTCACGGCACTCGCCTGCCTCGACGCGCCCGGTGGGGTCCATGGTGGGCTTGTCCTTGTTACAGCGGCGCGACAGAAACTTGGTGGGCACGTCGGTGTAGGAGAGGGACATGAGGCCCTCGAGGTCGCCCGGGTAGAACGTGACACCGTTACGGATGACGGGATTGATGGCGGCGGGCTCGGACAGGGCGTAGGGCGCCCAGCCGTGGCAGATGCCCCACCACCCCGGGATGCAGCGGCCGGTCTCGGCGCCGCGGGGGATCGAGCAGGAGCCGCCGTCGGTGGAGTCGGCGCACTCGTTTCCGCTTGGCGTGCAGGCTTTCTGGTAGGAAGCCGACTCGATCCCGTGGTGCTTGGTGATGGCCGCAGGCACGCCCGGCTTCCCGAAAGCCTTGGCGTACTTCTCCGCGGGCGAGGAGCCGGGACCGTCCCACTCGTGGTTCAGGTTGTCCTGCTGCGTGGCCCAGTAGTCGCCGGGAACCGGAACGGGCCCGTGCCCTTCGATGGGAAGCTGGTGGACGTAATACGAGAAGTTGCTGTCCACGAAGGCCGGGTTGTTCGCGGAGTCCCAGGCCTCGAACTTGCCCTCGCCGTCCAAACCCACCAAGTCCTCGGGCTCGAGGACTTCCTCCCCCGGACCCGTGGGGCTCTCGGAGTCGCTGGAGCACGCACTGGCGACGAGCGCCGTCGCGCCGGTCAGACAAAGAACGAACCATCGGGATCGGAACATGGGGAGACCTCACTGGCTGACGAACGCGAGCTCGGCTCACACGCCCCGAGCCCAAGATTAATCGTCAGACGATTGGCACGAACGGCCGGCGACGACAAGGGGGATCTGTGGTGAGGCTCTCACAGACGCAAGCGAAATAGCTTGGCAGCAGTCTCGCACGAGGGGCGCAACGGCCACGTTAGTTCCGTCTCTCTCGGTACACTCTTGTCCGACTGCGGTTGATCGTGAGTACGTCCCACGCTATTGTCCAGGCCAATGCACGGCATCCTCCGCATGGCTCTTGCGGTCGCAATCTTGCTCGTGGCGTCATCCCTTAGTTCGACGGCCCGGGCTGACGCATTCCGGAGCCCGATAGCCATCCAGGGCAAAGACGTTCAGTCGGTCACATTCGCACGTCTGGTGTTCAGAATTCCTGGTGATTCTGAGATCAGTGTCAGCTCGGAACAGGTGCGCATCCGGTTCCTGGAATACATGCGGTCGATTGGCTACCCGGCGAGAGGAGCTGAGAGTCTGGTGTTCGGACAGGATGACGCAGACAAGGCCCGATTCGTGCTCGGTGGGACGATCCACGAACTGGAGTGTAGACCGGCTCCCACCTTGCCCATGCGACGTTGCCGGGTGGGGATTCAGTGGGAGTTGATGGACCGCACGACCGACGAGGTTTCGTATCGTACAACGACGAGACACATGTCCACTGCGGGGACGCCAGAGCAACTCGGAGAGGAGCTCGTCTGGGGTGCTTTCTACTCCTTGCTTTCCCGCACGAGATTCGTCGAGGCGTTGCGAGCGAAAGAGGTGCCCCGGGACCGGCCACGCTTCGTCAGCACCACATACCAGCGCTGCCCGGCGGAGACGCACGACATGACGACCGACGCGAACGCCGTGCTCGCGTCGACAGTAATGGTTCGGGCGGGACGCGCCACGGGCAGCGGCGTGCTCATTTCTCCCGACGGCCTCGTCCTGACCGCGGCGCACGTCGTGGCGGAGAATGCAGGGGTAAGGGTTCGCTTCCAGGCGGGCAAGGAGGCCCCCGCCTCGATCGTTCGGCTCAATGAGCACGACGACGTCGCGCTGTTGCGGGTCGATCGATACGGCAGCACGCGATGTATCTCCCACCGGGACCTGAGGGGGGAAGTGGGTGCGGAGGTCTTCGCCATCGGCTCACCGTTGGGCGAGGCGCTGTCGTGGTCGTTGACGCGGGGGATCGTGAGCGGATATCGGGAACTGGACGGCGTTCCCCTGCTCCAGACCGACGCCAGCGTCAACCCGGGCAACAGCGGCGGGCCAATCGTGGACCGGGAAGGGCGCTGGATCGCCGTGACGTCCTGGAAGGTCACCGGGAGAGGCGTTGAGGGAATTGCATTTGGTGTACCCGCATCCGTTGTGTTCGAGAGTCTTGGCATCACCCCCGGGGAGATGACCGGACAAGCGCTGAGAGAGAACTGGATGGGCCGCTCCACGACGCGTTCCGCCACAGTCGACGACGACCCGGACCCGATCGAGCCCCTGTTCAAGCCAGTGCCCCCGCCCCCCCCTCCGGCACCCGAGTTGCCCCGCACCTCCACTTCGCGAACCGTCGAGCAAGTGGGGTGGATCGTAGCCGGTGCGGGCACGTTGGGCATGGCGGGATCCTACGGGTACTACAAGGCAAGGGAAGACGAGTTGTCGGTGGACGCCTACGGGCGCGCCCGGCTGGTGAACGACATCTCCTGGCTTGCACTCGTCGGCGGTGGGGTGTCCGTCTTCTATGCGTACCACATGCCCCGGCAGCAAGTTGGCGAGGCGTCCCATGGACCTGCACGTGCCGAAGCCCCAACGTGGACAGCCGTGGTCGGCCCTGGCTCCCTGGGTCTTGGATTGAGGTATTGACGTGGCGACGTACTCTCTTCCCTGGCGCAAACCGCTGATCGCCCTCACCGTCCCGACATGCTTCGTAGTGTCCTGCCTGCGCATGGTGGACTACGAGGAGCCATGTGACCAGCGCTTCGACCTGAGCTCCGATCGCCTGCATTGCGGCGCTTGCGACAACCAGTGCTCGTCAGAAAAGATCTGCGTTGGCGGCACTTGCGTGTGCCGAGACGACCAACTGGACGACTGTTGGGGCCGGTGCACCAACCTATCGACAGATCCCGCAAGCTGCGGGCTCTGCGGCAACGCTTGCTCCATCGGAGGTCGCTGCGAGAACGGCCAGTGCGTTTGCGATCACACGCTGTGCGGCTGGAACTGCGTCGACACAGACTCCAGCCGATTTCACTGCGGAGCGTGCGACAACAAGTGCGAGATAGACAAAACGTGCGTGGGCGGCGTCTGCACTTGAGAGACGGGCCTCGCAGATTGTAATGGGTCCTGAACGAGCCTGGCGCACAACGAGAAGAACTGCGGGGCTTGCGGCATGGTGTGCCAGGACGACGTTGGCTGCGTCGACGGCGAATGCAATTGCGACGCCCTCGGTCTCTCAAAATCGTGGTGCCTGCGGCCACAAGTGCCCGCAGGGGCAGGTCTGCAAGTACGCGAAGTGTGTGTCGGGGTGACGACAGGCGGGACCGGAACGACTATTCGATGAGGGTGCCCTTGGCCTTCATGACCAGGGGATCGAAGGTGGCAAAGTCGGCGAGGTGGACGATGACCGTCTCGACCACCTGGGCCCGTCCCTCCCCTTCCTTGGCGTGGCACGCTATGACATTGAGCACCTCGTCCGGCAACCCCGCCTCCGCGGCGATCACCGTGCCGGAGATGGGATGCCGCATGCACCTGCCATTGCGGCTCTTCGCGAACCCGCCCAGCCCGTCCTTCTGGATCTCGACCAGCTTGCCAACGTCGTGCAGCAGGGCGCCGGCGATCAACCGATCCATGTCGATGGCGTAGGGCATGGCGCGGTAGGTTTTTTGCTGGGCCTCTGCCATACCGATGGCGCCTTCGGTCACAGCAATCGTGTGCTCGACGAAGGAGACGCCGCGGCAGTCCGTGAGCAAGGTGAAGGGCATGGCGGCGAGCTGATCGAGGTTCTCGTAGCCGCCTCGCTCGCAGCCGATGACCCAGGCCTTCACCACGCCGTCCCGAAGCTTGGGGTCCCGGATTCTGGTGAGCTGTTTGTCGAACAGCTTCTGGATGTCTTCCACGCGGATCATGACAGGTCCTTCTCCCTCAGAGCTTCTTGATGATGGCGTCGGTCATCTGCTGGGTCGTGCAGGCACCCTTCTCGAAGACCTTCGGGCCGCCCGTGAGACGCATCATGTCGTAGGTGCGGACCTTGCCGTCCTGTATGACCGCGCCGATGGCGCCGCGAATCTTCTCGGCCATGGCGCGCTCTCCGATGTGGTCGAGCATCATGCAGGCGGACAAGTGCATGGCGATCGGGTTGACGATCGAAGGGTTGAGCTCCTGGTACTTGGGCGCAGATCCGTGGGTGGGCTCGAAGACCGCGCAATCCTTGCCGGTGTTCGCGCTGCAGGCAAACCCGAGCCCGCCGACCAGCCCCGCGAACGCGTCCGAGATCACGTCGCCGAACAGGTTCGTGGCCACCAGCACCCCGTACTCCTCCGGGTTCTTCGTGAGCCACATCATCTGCGCGTCGATGTTCGTGGACCACAGGGCAATGCTTGGGTAGTCGGCAGAGACCTCCTTGGCCACGGTCTCCATCATGCCTGAGGTTTCTCGAAGGACGTTGGGCTTCTCGCAGACGGTGACGGACTTGTAGCCGAAGGTCTTGGCGTACTCGAAGGCGGCGCGGGCGATGCGCTGACATGCGCCGCGCGTGACGATGCGGCAGGACACAGCCATGTCCTTGCCCTCGACCTGGGAGAAGAACTTCATCTTCGGGTGCGTCTGCAGGGCGGCGCGCACCTGCTCCGGCGGGTCGGTCCACTCCACGCCGGCGTACATGCCTTCCGTGTTCTGACGGAAGATGACCGCGTTGACAGGCGGCTCGACGAACCCGTCGCCGTCGCGCCGGATGAAGTTGAGGGGATTTCCCTGGAACGCGATGCAGGGGCGGATGCACACGTCGAGGTTGAACCGCTGCCGCATGGATACGATCGGGCTGAAATAGACGTAGCCCTTGTCGCGCAAGGAGGGGTCTAGCTCCTTGGCGGTGTCGCCCTTGGGCTTGGAGGTAATGGCGCCGAACAGGCCGAGGCGGTGCTTCTCGAGCAACGCGACGGTACGTTCCGGAAGAGCGTTGCCCTCCTTGCACCAGAAGTCCCAGCCAATGTCCCCGTGAACGTAGTCGGCCCTGAAGCCTGCCGCGTCGAGCAGGCGAACGGACTCGGGAAGCACGGTCTTGCCAATGCCGTCTCCGGGCATCGTCACGACGGTTAGACTCGCCATGGATCCTCCTGAATTGTGGACTGCGTGGGGGACGCCGCGCATGTCTCGTCGCCGGCGTCCCGGAGAGCGAGGAGCCTGGCTCTGAAGTCGGATTCCGTCAAAGGGAATCGGAAGGGGGGAATACCGATTCCTACTTGCCTTCGCGCTGCGCGATCTGCTTGCGGACGTAGGGGATGAGGCCCCCCTCCCGGACGATGCCCATGACTGACTCGGGAAGCCCAGGGAATCGATAGGTCGTGTCGTTCGCTCGCAGCAGACCGCCCTCGAAGTCCACCTCGAGGGTCTGGCCCGCCTCGATCGCCGCAATGGCCTCAGGACACTCGACCAGGGGGAGCCCCTCGTTGATGGCGTTGCGGAAGAAAATCCGCGCGAAGGACGCCGCGACCACGGCCGCGACCCCCGCCTCCTTCAGGCACGTCGCCGCCTGCTCGCGCGACGACCCACAGCCGAAGTTCCTCCCCGCCACCACGATGTCGCCAGGCTTCACCTCCTTGGCAAACGTCGGGTCCAGGTCCTCGAGCGCGTGGGCCGCCATCTCCGTGCGGTCCGTGATCGTGTACGTGTACTTGCCGGGGAAGATGACGTCCGTGTTCACGTCGTCCCCGTACTTCCAAACCTTGCCTCGGATGGTCATGTGCTGTTCCTGTTCGTTTCGTCGTCGGCTGCGAGGTCAGATGGTTCGTGGGTCCGTGATGTGCCCGGTCAGGGCGGACGCGGCGACGGTCTCGGGGCTTCCGAGGTAGACGTCGGCCTCGCGGCTTCCCATGCGGCCACGGAAGTTGCGGTTGGCCGTAGAGAGGCAGACTTCACCGGGGGCGAGGATGCCTTCGTGCGCGCCCAGGCAAGGGCCACACCCAGCGTTCATGATGACGGCCCCGGCCTCGGAGAGCGTCAGGAAGGTCCCGTCGCGCATCGCATCGCGGTACACCTCCACGGACGCGGGGAACACGAGCATGCGAACGCGGGGGTCGATGCGCTTGCCGCGCAGCAAGGCGGCTGCGCGCTGCAGGTCGCCGAGGCGTCCGTTCGTGCACGTCCCCAGCAACGCCTGGTGAATCGGCGTGCCGGCCACCTCACTCACCGGGTGCACGTTGTCCACGGTATGCGGCGCGGCCACCTGCGGCTCGAGGTCGGTCACGTCATACTCGAGCACGCGGGCGTACACCGTGTCCGGGTCGCTCAGCACGGGCTCGAACTCCGTCACTCCGCGCGCAGCGAGCCACGTCCGCGTCTTGTCGTCGGGCAGCATGTACCCGTTCTTGGCCCCCATCTCCGCCGTCATGTTGCAGAGGGTGAGGCGGTCGTCCACGGGCATGTCGTCGATGGCCTGGCCGACGAACTCCACGGCTTGGTACAGGCCGCCGTCGGCCCCGAGGTCGCCGATGACGCGGAGGATGAAGTCCTTGGCGCCAACGCGCGCGGGGAAGGTGCCGGCGACGCGCACCTGCATGGTCTCGGGCACGCGTAGCCAGATACGGCCGATGGCCATGATCGCGGCGGTCTCGCTGCGGCCGATGCCGGCGGCGAAAGCACCGAGGGCGCCGTAGGTCGTGGTGTGAGAGTCGGATCCCACGATGAGCGCGCCCGGACGCACATGCCCCTGCTCGGGCAGCACCTGGTGGCAGATACCGCGGTTGATGTCGTAGAAGTTCTCGATCCCCTGCTCGGCGACGAACTCGCGGATGGTCTTGTGGTTCTGGGCGTACTTCTCGCTGGCAGCCGGGACACAGTGGTCGAGCACGATGACGTGGCGTTTGGGGTCGTCCAGACGGGCCACGCCCATGCGCTTGAACGTGGCCGAGATGGCAGCGGTGTTGTCGTGGGACATGACGACGTCGGGGGTGACGTCGACGATCTCGGAGATGGCTACGGAGGACTTGCCTGCTCCGCGAGCCAGGATCTTTTGGGTGAAGCTTTGACCCATGGCGACCTCACAAGGGGGACGGAGAAAAAGCGCGCGAAATCGATGAACCTGGCCGAGATACCGGAGGAGGTCGTTCGCTCCTCGGGTGCGGCATCCGGTGCGCGCGGGGCCAGCAAAGCGAAAATGGGGGAGAAGGTCAACCTCGAACGGTGGACCGTGATGCGCCCTGGCAACGACTATGGACGGATGACGGACATCAACTAGGAGCTGAGAACACGGAACACGGAACAGAGAACCAGGAACGGGCGGAGTCAGGCGCAACACGCACGGCCTCCCTCCGCACCACCCCTCTGTGCCCGCCGTGTCTTCTGTGGTTTTCTTGAGGCGGGGGCACCCGGTACGAGCCCGGACGGAATGGGCGTTTCCACGCTCCCCACCCCTGCATCCGTGACGTCCCATTGTGGTTGACCTGGGGTAGGCCCGGCGACAGGCTTCCTGGTGGTGGCCCCATGCGACCGATCACCCGTGCCCAAGCCCTGCTGCCGGTCGTTCTGCTGATCGCCTGCGATCGCAGCGATGCGCCGTCGCAACCTCGGGTCCCCCAGGGAGGCGCTTCCGCCGTGTCAACCGAACCCACTCCCCTCATCCGAGTTGACGTCGATGACGACCAGACGCGACGCGAGCGGGCGGAGCTGATACGCGGGATCGAGCTTCGGGAGAAGGTGGGGCCTCGGGTGGCGAAGGCGATGCTGCAGGTCCCACGGCACGCCTTCGTGCCGGAGCCGCAGCGGTACCGTGCGTACGAAGACACGCCCTTGACGATCGGGCACGGGCAAACGATCTCGCAGCCGACGGTCGTGGCTATGATGACGGAGGCGCTGGAGTTGCGGGGGGACGAGGTGGTCCTGGAGGTGGGGACCGGCTCGGGGTACCAGGCGGCGGTGCTCGCCACGCTCGTCAAGCGGGTGGAGACCATCGAGATCGTCGAGCCGCTCGCCCTGGCCGCGCGCACCACGCTGCGTGAGCTTGGCTACGCCAACGTGAACGTGCACGTGGGCGACGGGTACGCGGGGCTGCCGTCGCTTGGGCCGTTCGATCGGATCATCATCACAGCCGCTCCGCCGGAGGTGCCGCCCAAGCTCATCGAGCAGCTGAAGAAGGGGGGCAAGATGGTGCTGCCGGTGGGTCCGCGCTTCGGGGTGCAGGACCTTCTTGTCATCGAGAGGCTCGAGGACGGTCGTTTGCGGGAGAAGAACCTCGGCGCAGTACGTTTCGTTCCGATGGTGCGGGGCGACGAGTAAGGGACCACACATCCAAGAGTGCTTCCCCCCCCGAAGCAACCCCAGCGACGGCAGGGGGGATCTGGCCACGCACGAACGTGGGAAGCCCAGGATCTCAGTTTGGAACGATTCGCCCGTTGACCAGACCTCGGTTGAACAACCGCGGCGCGTGGCCCGTCCAAGACGCATACAACCTCACGAGAAGGACATTCTTCTCCTTTCGCACCAAACGCTGGTAGAATCGCCGCCCATGAAAACTCGTACGCTCGTCTTGGTTGCCGCTGGGATCGCTTCCTTGTCCATCGGGTGCAAGGGATCTCCCGCGTCCCCGTTCAACACGCTGCAGGATGCTCCCATCACGGTCTACCGTCTGCAGAACTTCCAGCAGCCCGTGGCGGCCACCCCCGGGGTGGTTCCGGGAATGGCCACGACGCCGAGCCTCATCCCCGGCTTGCCCGGCCTGCCGATTCCCCCTGAGTTCCAGCCGCAGGTTCAGCAGGCGCAGAACATGATCTGCCAGATGCTGCCCCCGGGCACTCCGGGCTGCACCCCCACCGGCACGCCCACCACACAGCCGGCTATCACCCCGTCCACCCCGATGTTCGAGAGCTTTGCGATCATCGGCCAGTCCCAGGTGATGGACCCGAAGCTCCGCGAAGACATCATCGACATCTTCGGCTACGAGAAGAGCTTCCACAGCACCAAGAGCCCGTGCATGTACCCCGAGTTCGGCATGGCATTCGGGAGCGGCCAGACCGCCAACGTGCTCATCTCTTACTCCTGCAACCAGGTCCAAGCCCGGAACTTCTCCTGGCCCCACCCCGACTCCGGGATGACGGAGAAGACTGTCCAGAACCTGAACGAGATCATTCAGAAGCTGTTCGGCGGCTGAGCCCATCCCCGGATGGCACGCGCGCGCGAGCAAGCTCGACGGTTCCTGCGCGAAGGGAGCTTCGCCAAGGCGATCGCGTGTCTCCATGCGCACCTCGCGTCGTTCCCGGACGACGCGGAGGCTCAAATGGAGCTGGGTCTCGTGGAGCTTCTCGCCGGGCACCGGGAGCGGTTCGCGGCGCGCGTGGACAGCCTGCAACCGAGGTTCTCCACAAAACCGCCCGCCACGCCACGCCAGCAGTCGCTGTGGGACCAGTGCCGACGCGTGCGTGAAGCCATGACTTCCGCGGCCGCGCTGCTCACCGCCGCTGGCCTCTCCGCGACCGCCGCTGGGTGCGTCAACAAGGCTCCCCCCGACCCGGGCCCCTCGGTCACCGTCGAAGCACCGGCCACGCCTCCGCCTCCCGAACCGACGGCAGCACCTGCCGAGCCGGAGGCAGCCCCCGAGGAGCCTATCGTGACGCCGGAGCCCCTCCCCTCCGCTTCCTCCCCCGAGCCAACCCCACAGCCGTACCCGCACAAGACCCGGTACGTCGCGGTTCGTCCCAACACCATCCCCTGAGCGAGGCGTGATGCCCGATGCGTTCGAAGGACCGCTGCGAACCGCCGTCCTCGAGCTGACCCGCGCGTGCAACCTCGCGTGCCCGCACTGCGCATCGCGCGGGGGCAAGGCGCGCCAGGGCGAGCTGAGCACGCAGGAGTGGGTCGTCGTGCTCGAGGCGCTGGTCGCGCTCGGGTGTGAGAAGGTGACATTGCTGGGGGGTGAGGTGTTCTTGCGCGACGACTGGCTCGCGCTCTCACACGCTGTCATCGACCGTGGTCTCTCACTATCGATCATCACCAACGGGCTGCTGGTCGACGAGCCGCTGAGGCACGAATTGCTCGGCTTGCCGCTCGAACGCGTGGGTATCAGCCTCGACGGCGCCGACCGAGCGGGATATCGCGCGGCGCGCGGCGTCGATGGCTTCGATCGCGTTCTCGCCCTCGTGCGTCACGTCCGCGACGCGGGGAAGTTCCCTGTCACCGTCATCACCACCTTCAGCCAGCTCAACATGCACCAACTCGATGCGTTCCTCGCGTTGCTCGCGCCCGAGAAGGTCACGTGGCAAGTGCAGTTCGCGTCCACGAGCTCCCCAGGGCTCGACCGTCGTCTGTTCCTTTCGACCTTGCAGTACGAGCTAGTGTGCCGTCGTGTGGCGGGCGTGATGCTCGAGGCGCCGCGGGCCAACTGGATCGCGACGATGGACGACATGGGCTACTTTCCGGTGGACCCGTTGCTTCGGCTGCTGCACCTGCACTGGGACGGGTGTCCGGCGGGCATCGGCGTGGTGGGAGTCCGATCGAACGGCGACGTGCTGGGATGTCTGTCGCTCGGCGATGCGTTCGTCGAGGCGAACGTGCGCGAGCGGCCGCTCGAACAGATCTGGCGATCGCCCGGGAGCTTCGTGGCGTTCCGGGGCAAGCGAGCGTCGATGTTGCGGGGCGCGTGCGCGCGTTGCCCGAAGGCGGCGAAGTGCCTGGCGGGGTGTGCGGCGATGGCGGTGAGTTCGACGGGGTCGATGTACGAGAACCGGCACTGTCTGCGGCGGATCGAGACGGACCGGATCGTGGACGCGCTGGTGGGCTGAACGCGATCACAACCCGCAGCCCCGCGAGGTCTCACTGGGACCGACAGGGTCCCAGTGTAGCTATCGAATCATGCCGCACGGCGCGATCGCGCTGGGTTCCGCGAAGCGTCGAAACCAGTACCCGGCGAGCGAATGCGGCGCGGTACGACGATTGCAAATTGGTCTCTTCGAAACAGCACGCTGCTTACGCAGCGAGTGCGCCTTCCCCAGCACAAGAGGAGAGACCCCATGCAAGCACGCCGTACCCTGACCACCGCCCGTACCGTCCTTTCGCTCGCCCTTCTCGGTGTCGTTGGCTGCGGCGCGGCTGGCACCACGGAGCCCTTCGAGGACGAGGAAACGCTGGGCACCGCGGACAACCCCATACGCAACCCCACGGCGGTTGCGACGATGTTCCCCGAGTCCGCGCTCATTGGCATCGAAGGCACCACGATCTGCTCGGGCTCCGTCATCGCGCCGCGGGTGGTGCTCACCGCGGGGCACTGCGTGGAAGGGCGAAGCTCCTTCACGATCACGACGCCCTACGCAAAAGGCTCGAACGGCCAGCCCCAAACGCGTTACGCCAGCGGCAAGTGGACCAACTACCACAGCGTGAACCCGGGCTACGTGAACCCGAACAGCCCCGATGTCGGTCTGCTCTTCGTGGACACGCCCTTCCAACTGCCCGTCTGGCCGACGATCAGCAGCACGGCCCGCTACGGAGCCCAATCGGTGAACGTCGGGCGCATCAACAACGGGACGGCCTCGTACTCGAACCTGTACGTGGGATCGCCGATCACCCTCACTTCCCCGTACGGCTATCCCTATTCGTATGGCTACGCGTCGTCGGGAGTCACCCAACCCGGCGACTCGGGTGGGCCGATGTTCCTCTCAGGTACGCACACGATCGTGGCGGTTTGCTCCGGGGGAAGCGTGGCGGCCCGCACGGACGCGGTGTTCTCGCAGATCGACCAACTCGTTCGCTCGAACGGCGGGTGGGGTTCGAACCAGGGCACGACCAACCCTCCCTCCACCACGACCCCGCCCCCCTCCTCGTGCACGGGCGAGATCTCCTACAACGAAGACCCGGACAGCGCGCAGAAGCTATCCCCGGGCACCGTGTGCGGCAAGCTGTCCTCGGCCACCGATGAAGACTGGTACACGTTCGACGCGAACACTGGATATCGATACGACATCCGGGTGCAGGGCACGGGCGTCACGGGGCAGATGTGGAAGTGCATGGACAACGGTTGCTTCGAGCTCACGGCGAAGGGCGAGTCGTACTACGCAGGGACGTCGAACGCGCCGGGGACGTACTACCTGGGCGTGTGGTCTCACACCGGCGCCACGGGCTCGTACACGATCGGGTTCAAGCAGTAGTCGGTCACCTCGCCCACAACAGCGCGAGGTCGAGCTCGATCGCGTCGAAAGGCTCTGCCCGAACCCTCTCGTCGTCGGCGGCAGTCAGCACGACACGGTACGTCTCGCCGTCGAGCCCCCACACCTCGAACACACGTGTTCCAGGGTCCACCAGCCACACGTGCTGAACCCGCTCGCGTCCGTAGATTCTGGCCTTGCGCACACGGTCCACGCTGGCTGTCGTGGGCGAAGTCACTTCGCACACCCAATCGGGCGGGAGCGAAAAGAACGGGGCGTCCGGCATCTCGGGCATGCGCTCGCGCCGCCAGCCCGCAAGGTCCGGAACCACGATGTCCGCGTGCAGATGCAGCTCTGGCTCGTCGAGGAGGACCCAACCACCCGGTCCCCCGCGCCCGCGCTTGAAAGGCGGACCCAGCTCTTCGCCGAGCGCGCTCGATGCCGCGGCATGCAACGACGCCGGACGCGGATGCACCACGAGCTGCCCATCGAGGACCTGGGCGATCGTGTGCGCGGGCGCCGCAAGGACGTCCTCGTACGTGGCCGCTCGTTGCGCACGCTCTGACATGAAGGGAGTATGGAGAAGCCGCGCTGCAGAGGCAAGGACGCGGTCTTGTTCCTGTGCCTCCGAATCCGGGAGTCGGGCCTGGCATTGCGATCCGAATCGCTTTGGCGGACCATGGGCCATGGAGTGGAAGAATCGCGCGTGGCTCGTCGTCTTGGGGATCGCCGTCTCGCTCGGGTCTGCGTGCAAGGATCGCTGCAGGGAAGACGCCGGATGCACCCAAAACGGGCTATGCAAGACGCGTGGCGAAGAGTGTGTGCCAGCATCGGACGCGGACTGCCGCAGCGCGGACGTGTGCCGTCAGTTGGGCCGGTGCTTCGCCGGGACCGATGTGTGCGTGGCGCGCGAAGCGGCGGATTGTCGCGCCAGCCGGGAGTGCCCGCGTGAAGGAGCTTGCTCCTTGGTGGGCGAGGGCTGCGGGGCCACCAAGGACGACGAATGCCAGAAGGCCGCCGCGTGCAAGACGTTGGGGTTGTGCGGCGCGAAGAACGGCCGCTGCGAGCCGGACGATCCGTCGTGCAAGGCGAGCGAAGAGTGTCGAACGACAGGAGCTTGCTCCTACTACGCCGAGGATCTCGGGGCGTGCAAACCCTCCCGACGCCCCGCGGTGACCATGCGGACCCACACAGGCCACGAACCGCTCGAGACGCTCAACATAAGCGGCGAAACCGTGTTCGGACCGTTCACCTGCAAGGCGCACTGCGCCCCTCGCACGCACGAAGACTGCGCGGGCTCAGAGGCGTGCAAGAAGGAAGGCTCGTGCGTGGCGAAGTTGGGCACGCGAGGGAAAACGTACTCTACGTGCGAGAAGCCCGCGGTCGCTCCAGCGACGGCATCGTCTTCCCCGCCTGCTGCCAAGCCCTGAGCCCGTCGCTCGTTCAGAAGCGTCCACCCACCTGAACGCTGCCCAGGCCCAGAGCGACCGATACCTCAGAGCCGCGCGCGGTGGACTCGGTCTTGGGAGAAGAACCGGCAGACAGCCATGCAACGCCGCCGGTCACCAAGCCGACGGCTGCAAGACCGAAGGACACCGTAGACAGGTCGGAGAGAGTCCGTGCCGCGTCTGCGTCTGACTCGCGGGCAGGAGGGCAATGGACGTCGACGCACTCGGAGCGAATGTCATCCACTCTGGACTTGGCGACCCACCCGAGCGCGCCCCCGGCCACGGCGAATACCCCGGCGCTTGCGAAACCGATCATGGCGAGGGTGGGGATTTCCGCGCCGGAATCTCCCGCTGCGCGGTCTACCGGAGGGGCCGGGGCGACGGGAAGCGCAACGGTAGCGGTCTCCTGCTGCCCCTCTCGAAGGGTGATGTCGAGTACGGCGGGGGTGAGACCGTCGGCCTCGACGCGGATGTGGTGCGAACCCGGGTTGAATCGGTATGTGGAGGTGCCTTCGTAGGCGGGCGTGAGCGAGCCATTGATGAACACACGCACGGCGGTCCCCTGGCGAACGCCTTGGAAGTGGAACTTGAGCGTGGGGACACGCGGGCCCATGACTGCCGCCTCCTGCGCCGCCGTCGCGCGTGCGGCGACCCATTCCGGGGGATCATCGGGTCGGGGCGTCCCGCTGGCAGCTCGCAGAAGTGCGGAGTGTGCGTGCGCGAGTTCCCCGAGCCTCTCGTGCGCGTGGGCGACAGCGAGCTCGAGGGAGGGCGCGCTCACGACGTCGATCGCGTTGCGATAGGCCGCCACGGCACGTGCCGAGTCTCCCCTTTGGAGTGCCGCAGCGGCCCCCACGACATGGGCGCGCGCGGCGTCGTGCGCAGCGGGGGAGAGCCCGAAGTCGAGGAGCGGGTCTCTCACAAACCGTAGCGAGATCGACTCCCTGGCCCCCTTCGCGAGGTTCACGTCGGCCTCGATGGGCGCCTTTCCCTCGGATTGCGCGACAACTTTGTGCCTCCCCGGGTCGAGCGGGCGTGCCACCCGCAGCGCCACGGTGGGAACGGACTTGCCGTCGATGCTCAAGCGCACGGCATCGAGCTCAGCACCTTCGATGGCGAAGGCAAGTGTCGGGATCTGCACGTCGAGCTGGGTTGAGGCCGAGGCAGCAGCGGTTCGCGCTTCGACCCATTGCTCCGGCTCGCCAGCCTCAGGCTTGCTTCGCGCCGCGTCGAGATACAGGTTCTGGGCTTCGACGAGCCTATTCTGCCTCTCCCGAATGCGTGCCATGCCTACCTTCAGCGTGGGCGCGGACACCAAAGTGAAGGCGCCTCGCAACAGCTCATAGGCCTCGTCCAGGTCACCGGATGCTAGCTTCTCATCCGCCTGGCGCGCCAGAGAGCGGGCCGTCGCGCGGTCTTCCGGCGACGCAGCCGATACGCCGTTCGGTGCCATCGCGACGACAGCCATCAGCGCCGCGGAGAGGGACCACGAAAGGATCCTAGAGCGCATACTTGTCCTCTTTTGGCGGAGGCGGCTTGGGGGTCACCGTGGGCGTGGGAGCGGGCGGCGCGGACGCGTTCGCACGCGGCGAGGTGGTCGCACCATGGGTTGGAGAAGTTCGGGGAGGAGCCGAAGCTGGCGAGGGAGCGGAAGATGCCACGGCCGGGGCATCCGGTGGCGCTCCGACGCTCGACGGTACGGGCGAAGCGGCAGGCGCCGAGACCGGTTCCGACGGAGGCTCGGTCGTCGTCGCGCTTGGCGTCGGCCGTGAGGTAACGGAGTCCGCGCGCAGAGACACCCACGCCACAACACCTGCGACGAGCGCAAGGGACGCGGTGCCAATGGCAGCGGCGGCCAAGCCCGTGCGGGAGCGACCCACCCGTGGTGCGTGATGCGTCGATGCGGCGCCTTCCAGTGTGATGGCTTGGTTGGCAGTGCCCGGTAGTCCGATAGCGACAGAGGCTTCCGGATCGGAGTGGTGGGACATCACGGCCGAGGCGGCCGGCTCGTTGCGTGGGGGAGCCGCAGCGCTGACGCCTGCGGCAACGGCGGCAAACGCTTCGGCCATCTCCTTCGCACTTTGGAAGCGGGCTGCCGGGTCCTTGGCGAGAGCGCGGGCGAACCACCCATCGAAAGCCGTGCCGAGGTCTGGACGGATCGATGACAGCGCAGGGTGAGGCTGATGAAGAATCGACACGATGAGGGCGCCCAGGCCATCGGAGTTGAATGGTACCTCGCCCGAAAGGCACCGGAACGCCACGACACCAAGGGAGTAGAGGTCAGTCCTCGTGTCGAGCTGCTTGTTGCCCATGGCCTGTTCCGGACTCATGTACAAGGGCGTCCCCATGATCGCACCCGTCGCGGTCTTGTGGGCGAAGCCTGACATGGCCCCGGCTTTGGCGATGCCGAAGTCGAGAATCTTCAGGACGAACCCGGCCTCTTCGTCGTCCTCGCACAGGAACATGTTGTCGGGCTTGATATCACGATGGACGATACCCGCCGCATGCGCCCTGGCGAGTCCCTTGGCCGCCTGGCGCAAGACATGGGAAGTGACATCGACGGGCAGGACGCGCTCCCTCTCCAGCCGATCCGCGAGCACCTCACCCCGAAGCATCTCCATGGCGAGGTACGGACGGTTCTGCTCGTCGAAGCCGTAGTCGAGGATGCGAACGACGTGGGGGCTATCGATCCTTGCGGCCGCCATGGCTTCCTGCGCGAAGCGCGAGACGACATCCGAACGACCGGCGTGCTCCGAGACGATGAACTTGACCGCGACGGGGACGCCGAGGTTCACGTGCCAGCCTGCGTAGACGCAGCCCATGGCACCTTCGCCCAGCTTGCGGTCGAGTCTGAACCGACCGGCGATGACCATGCCTGGATGAACGGACGGGGGTGCAACCATGCGAGGTTTCCCCTACCCGCAGTACCCGAGTTGAAAGCCTGTGACCGAGGTGACGTACGCCTTGCATGTGCCGCCCGTCGTGCAAGGAGCGCCGCCGACGACACACCATTCTTTGCAGAAGTAGCCCGCGGCCTGCGTCCCGACACAGCCGAAACCGGGGGCACAGCTTCGGCTGCTCGCGTGCCCGTTGGCAGTAGCGCAGTCCGCCCCCAAAGGTAGTGTCTCGAATCGATGCGAGCACGACGTCGACCAGAGGCTTCCTCCGAAGTCCGTGGTCACGCACGCGGCCGTGGGGGGACACGCCGTGAACCCTCCTGACTCGTCCGCGGGGTCGACGGGGTTGCAGTACACGTTGCAGTAGAACCCCACCGTGGGATCCCCCCAGGACTTGCACTCGGCGCCAGTTCCTGAACACATAGCGCCCGCGGCTTCGTCGCACATCGGCCGGCACGTTCCGACCCAAACCCCCTCGGCATTCTCAGCCCCGAGACAGATTTGCCCTACCGAGCAGTCCGTGGAGCCGGAGCACGAGTGACCCGCAACGCCCACGCCTTCCTCGATGCAAATGAGACCCTCCTCGCTGGAGTAGAGCGCGCACTTTTCGCCATTCGCGCAGCCACACTCCGGGAAGATGGAGCACTCGCTCACGGCATTGGGCAGCGTGCAGCACTGCCCCTGACGACAGGCTTGTCCGCCGTCGCAGTCCGCATCCTCACAGCACCCGGAAGGCAAGTGGGAGCAGACGCACTCTGCACCTTGCCTCACGTAAGGTGCTTGGCATGCGAAGTCGCACGATCCCCCCTCACACACAGCGGTTCCGTGGTCAGGGACCGCCGGGCAGGGTTCACAGGTGGTCGACTGGTGGCATCCGTTGCTCGGAGACTCGGCCACGCACTGCCCATCGCAGAGATGCTTGGGCGGGGCGCAGGTCGACCCTCCTGTTCCGCCCCCCCCTGTGCCACCCGTGCCGCCAACACCACCCGTGCCGCCGACAGCACCGGTACCGCCGCCCCCCCCGGTTCCACCGATGCCTCCCGTGCCGCCAAGACCACCGGTACCGCCAGTGGCGAAGCCCCCTGTTCCACCCGAGCCCCCAACGCCTCCGCCGCTCCCGCCCTCCTGCGTCTCTCCCGCGTCCAGATCGAAGACGAGGTCGTCCACCCCCGTCACCGCACGACACCCTCCGAGGAGCCCGACAAGCGCCAACACGCTCACCGCCCCCTTCGAGGCTCTCACCCAAGCTGGTTGGGACCCTGACATGCTGCACACAGGACAAATGGATAGCAGGAATCGCGAAACGAAGCGATCGCGATTCACCCATTCACCTCGACACCACTGAGCCGCGCTTCAGGCGCAACGTCGTCGGCACACGCGCTACTCCCCCCCCATCACCCCATTCGCCTCCGACGCGTCATACAAAAAGAACTGTCCCCTTCGGGATAGAAGCTTCACCTGGTCCTGCCACCCCTTGAACACCCAGGGGGCCGGGTCGATCACCTCGCCCGTGGTGCCCACCCATGAGCGCACCAGAAGCAGGTCGAAGGACCGCGCGTACCCCGCTTCGAAGTCGTACAGCTGCCCGTTCCACTCGAACCCGCCCGGCGGCCGCGGCGGCTCCTTGCCCGGCAGGTAGTGCACCGGCACGCTCTCGTTGCGCAGAAACGAGTACGCCAGCACCCCCTGCTTGCGCACCTGGTACAGCGCCGGCAAGTGCACCCACAGCTCCCGGTTCAACGTCGGCACCTTCACATCGTACATCACCCCCGCCAAGCTCTTGCCCGCCGGGGCGTCGTCGATGATGGCCATCGCATCGCCCATCTCGGGGATCGTCAGAAACCGGTACAGCACGTTCGTGCCCGTCACCAGCGCCACGACCGCGACGACCACGGACATCGTCCGTGACCACCCCCCGCGAACCACCGGGATGGCCGCGATGGCGAACAGGGCCGCGAGCGGGAGGAACCGCTGGTAGATGTGAAACGTCGCGATGAAGACCTTGGGAATCAGCGCGTACAGACCGAAAAACACGAGCGCGAGGCGTCGCATCCGCGGGTGGGGCTTGTCCTCGCCTTCCCCCAGCCACAGCGCGGCGCCCAGGACGAACGCGAGCGCCACCAGGTGCTGGTCCGAGCCGTCCGCGAAGTTGCCGGTGGTGTTGAAGAGGATGTGACGCAGCTTGCTCCAGAGCGGGTCGTCCTGGCCCTCGGCCCAAGAGTGCTCCCACACGGTCGTTGACGTGGCCCGCGCCCAGAACCACGCCCCCATCGAGTAACCGACCGAAGGCACCAGGATCGCCCCTGGCACAAGCAACCGCACCACGCGGTCGAGCAGCCGGTCCCCACGCTTCAGCAGCACCTCGAGCGACACCACCGCCACGATCACGCACAGCGACAGCATCACGAGCACATGCGTGTACGCCACGACCATCGACACCGCGAGCACGCTTGCCGCACGCCATTTCGCGCGATCCCCGTCGACGATGCGCATCCACCCCACGGCGGCCAGGATCATCAAGGGCAGGGCTACGACGAAGTTGGAGAACCCCCAACCCGTGATGTGATTGTAGAGGAGCGGCACGGCCAGCAGCGCGTACCAGCGCGGACGGTTGGCGTAGTGGCACACGGAGAGGGCCGCCGCCGCGAACACCAGCACGTGCGCCGCGAGGATGACCCGGCCCGCTGGCTCGGGCGACATGAGAAACGAGAGCAACCCGATGCTCGTCTCGATGCCCGCGTTGTAAGTGAAGGGACTCGTCTTGTAGAGCTCTGTCGCGTAAGGCGCGCCCGTCCACAGGTCATGCAGAAGCGCGCCCATGGCCACGTGCTGCGGGTAGTCGATCATGGGGGGATAGGGACAGGCGAGGAACGCCAGGGCGACCATGCCGACCGCGAGGGCGAACGCGACAGTCAAGCCCGTGGACTCGAGACGAACGAACCGCGCCACCGTCTGCACGACGCTTCGCCAAGTGCGGGCGGTCATGCGTGTCCCCCGGCCATGACGGCTCGAGACGGAGAGGGTAGATGAACTAGGAGCTGAGAACAGGAACTCGAACACGGAATGAAGAATGCCGGAGCTGGCACGACGGTTGGTTCCCATTCCTTTGCGCAGCTGCTCGTCGGTGGCTCACATCCGTCCATCAGCAGCGATCGCTCCTCACGCATGACCGTTCTGTCCCTAGGCCTGGCTCGGTTGACGCTGACGCTTCGGGACGGATCGGACGATGACGGATGGGGTAGATGAGTGCCGGGATCGCAGTCTGGAGAACCACAGAGGACGCAGAAGGCACAGAAGGGGTTTGGGGTTGGTGCGGAGGTGGGCCGTGCGTGTTGCGCCGGGTTCCGCCCGTTCCTGGTTCTCTGTTCGCCTTCCGTGTTCTCAGCTCCTAGTTGATGTCCGTCATCCGTCCATTGTCGTAACCGAGCCTTGACCCGGTAGGGCGGCAACCGCTCGCCACGCCGTCGTCGGTGACCGTGACCGTGATCTTGACGCACTTGCATCACCGCCCCTGCCGACCTCCGCGCCAACCCCAAACCCCTTCTGTGGTCTCTGCG
>CAZAWR010000132.1:0-20530 GCA_964488865.1 uncultured Polyangiaceae bacterium
CGGCGCCGGTGGACAGGGTGGCGTGGTGCTGCCCGAAGGTGGCGACGCGGGAGCCGGAGGTGGTGCAAGTGGTACGGGTGGAGTGGGTGGGGTGGGTGCAACGGGAGGTTCGGCCGGAACGGGTGGAATGGAGGATGGAGGGGACGCGGGATGGCAAGCTGTTCCGTGGGCACCTGCGGATTGCATGTACGTGGCGGACGATCCGGCCCTCGCGGTTCCCGAGCTGGAGTGGACGGACTGCGGAACGGGGTGCTCGCGACTCGTCCCGAATTGGCTGAGCAAATCGGGCATCCCGCTGCAGACCGCCCAGGTCTACAAGGCAGGGAGCACGTTGCGCCTGGGCTTGCACATGTGGGTGGGGGAGCCCGGGTACTGGCGCAAAGCCATCTACGACGAGAATTGGAAGCCGCTGGCGGTGTGGAAGAGAGGCGCTGCGCTGTGCGGGGCCAACCTGCTGCAATGGACGCCGAAGCACGTATGCTTGTCCATCGGCACCGGTCTCGAGCCCACTCTGCAGGCGTTCCTCGACCCCACAAACCTGTCCGGCCCCCCGAAGAGCTTCTACGCGACGGAATCCATCGTGCCCTTGGCCTGCAACGAAGAGCTGTTCGTGGGCAGCAGCTCTGGCGGGATTCCGTATGTGCGGGACCTCCAGAGCGGGTTCGAGACGTGGGTTCAGCCCCCTGTCGGATGGTCACTTGATGCACGGCTCGCCGGTCCCCACCTGTTCTTGGTCGTTCAGGACCTGACGGAGCAGATGGGAAGGCTCACTGGTTGGGTCTGGAAGCGACCGAACAACCTCGAACAGCTTGTGCGTCCAGAGACGGAGAACCTCTTCGACTTGCGGTCCGACGGAAAGACGCTGTTGTGGATCCAAACGCAATCTGCGTCCGTTTGGGAAGTTGCCCCCGGCGTCCTTTGGACTAGTCCCTTCGCTACATCGGCAGCCAGTCTCCAACCAACGGAGCGGAGGACTGTCCCCTCGATCTCAGCTGCCCAAAGCACCAAGACTGCGAATGACGGCCACTACGGGCTCATCGAACAGACCACGTCAGGCAGCGACGCCAAGCGCCGCGTCCACGTCTACCGCCTGTCGGACGCACACCACTGGCAGGTCCCCTCCATCGCAGACGTGCTTCCCACCGACATGATCTACATCGATTCGGAGGAGGTTTGGTACCTCGGCGCCACCCTCAACGGCGCCACATCCACCATCATCCGCCAACGCCTCGACGCCCTCGGCCCTGGAGACTGACACCGTGGATCCCACCCCGTCCTTCACCACCGCGGGCCTCGATGGCTCCCTCGAAGCCCCGCTGTTCGACGTGGTGAAGTTCTCTCCCAACGCAAGCGGAACGCTGCGGTTCGGCGGGGTGCTGCAGGAGACGATCGCCGCGATGCCCGTCGCGAGCCGCAACACGATCGGCGACGTGGTGCGTGCGCGTGGAGATACGATCACCGGCAGTGGAGCCAAGCGAAGCCCTACCGCTCTCCCACCACCCCTACGTTCAAGTCGATGCTCCCGTCCGCCTCCACCACACCGTACACGAAGTAAACCTCCGCACGGCCGTTCACCACGGCCTTGGTCGGTTCCCCCGTGGTCACGATCGCGCCTGCCTTCATGGACACGATGGCCTGCACGTCGGAGACCAGAATGGGCTCTTCCGTCTCCCAGGACGACGACGTGAAGACGTCCCCTCCCTTGTGGCCCACCGAGACGATGTCCCAGCCCCGGCGCAAGAGCAGCTCCGTCCCGTCGAAGAACGGCTGAATCTCCCCCATCCCGTCCTGATTCACGGGCGCGGGGGGTGGCACGAGCGCGCGCCGATGCGCGAACGTGCCGAGAAATGTCAGAGAGAGTGGGAGGAGAGTGAGAAGGAGGGGATCACTGGGGTCGCCGACGGCTACGCAAGCCGAGGAGCCCCGCCAACACCGTCATGAGGCCGAGCCCCAGCGGAGCGCTTCCCGAACCAGGAACGGTGCACGAACACCCTCCCCCTTCGAGAACGCCCTCTTCGTCCGTTCCAGCGTCCGCACCGCCACCAGTACCCGACGCGCCGCCGGTGCCGCCCATACCGCCTGTGGCGCCCGTGCCCGCAGTGCCGCCGGTCCCGGACGTACCGCCCGCTCCGCCAACACCTCCGGTGCCTCCTGCACCACCCGCGCCGCCCGCACCACCGGTTCCGCCAGTCCCGCCATCTGACTCGGGAATGCACTCCCCGATGGTCTCGTCCACCGAGGTGCACACCTCCCCGTCCGGACACCCGTTGCCGTCCTGGCCGCGACAGCCAGGCACGCAGCTCGTCCCGTCACACACGATGCCGCTCGTCGGGCCGCCACACTCCACGTCGTTCTCGCACGGCTCGCCCAGCATGTCGTCCAGCGGGTCGTTCGGATCCCGCTCACCAGGATCCACCACACCGTTCTTGTTGGTGTCCTCGATCCCGTCCGAGATCCCTCCGCCGTCCGTGTCCGACAGCAACGGGCTCGTCGTCGTCGCGCCCTGATCGCCGTCCGCCACGCACGTGGTCGCTTCGGGATCCGTCGCGTCATCGCTGCAGTCCTTGCCGGCTTCCGTCCCGTCGAACAGCCCGTCGCCATCGCTGTCCGGGTCGTTCACGTTGCGGTCGCCGTCTCCGTCTGTGTCCGCGCTGGGGTTGAACTCCTGCCCATCCAGCAGTCCATCGTCATCACTGTCCGCGTCGTTCGGGTCGCTACCCAGGAACAGCTCGAGCCCATCGCTGAGCCCGTCGCCGTCCGTGTCGACCACCGTCCCGTCGTCCGCGCCATTCCCCGTCGTGGGGTCCGTCTCCCCAGAGTCCACCACCCCGTTCAGGTTGAAGTCCTCCGAGCCGTCCCCAACCCCTCCACCATCAGTATCCCAGAGAAGCGGGGAAGTCGTCGTCGCACCGAGGTCTCCGTCCGCGATGCAGTGACCGGCCGTGGCGTCCGTCGCGTCGTCGTCACAGCTCTTTCCCATCTCGGTGCCGTCGAACAACCCGTCGTTGTCACTGTCCACGTCCAGCAGGTTGATCACGCCGTCGCGATCATTGTCATCCGAAGGGTTCGGTTCCTGACCGTCGAGCAACCCATCGTCATCGCTGTCCGCATCGTTCGGGTCGCTCCCGAGGAAGTTTTCCAAAGCGTCACTCAGACCGTCACCGTCCGTGTCGACCACGGTCGCGTCGTCAGCGCCGTTGCCCGTCGTGGGGTCCGTCTCCCCCGTGTCCACGACGCCGTTCAGGTTCGCGTCCTCGGAACCGTCCGTGACCCCACCGCCGTCCGTGTCCGCGTTCAGCGGGTCGGTCTTCGTCGCACCGAGGTCCCCGTCCGGAATGCACCGGCCCGCAGACAGGTCCGTGCCAGCCCCAGAGCAGCCGTAGCCCATCTCGGTCCCGTCGAAGAGCCCGTCGTTGTCACTGTCCGGGTCGAGGGCGTTAATCAGGCCGTCGCCGTCCGTGTCCGCGCCGGGGTCGATCTCCTCGCCGTCCGGAACCCCGTCGTCGTCGCTATCCGCGTCGTTCGGGTCCGTGCCGATGAGCGACTCGGTTTGATCCGAGAGCCCATCCCCGTCCGTGTCCTGGCACCCGTTGTCGAGCTGCCCGTCGCAGTCCTCGTCCACCAGATTGCCGCAGACCTCCGCGCCCGTGGGCACGCAGGAGCACGTGTTCGAGTCGGTATCGCAGGTGGGGGTCAGCCCGCTGCAATGGGTGTCCGACGTGCACTCGACGCACCCCCCGGTAGCAGTCTGGCAGGCTGGGGTAGCTCCGCCGCAATCGCCATCGCTCGTACAGCCCACGCAGACGCCCCCGGAGCACACCGGCGTGTTCCCGCCGCAGTCCGTCCCCGTCAAGCAGCCCACGCAAGTTCCCGACGTCACGTTGCAGAGCGGGGTCGAACCCGTGCAAGCCGTCGTGTTGGTCGCAGAGCATTGGCCGCACGCGCCGGAGGCCTGACACGCAGGCGTGGCGCCCGAGCAGTTGCTGTCACTCGTGCAGCCGATGCACGTTCCTGCCGCGACATCGCACACCGGCGTGGTGCCTGTGCACTGCGCGCTGTTGGTCGCAGAGCACTGTCCGCAAGCCCCAGAGGCCTGACACGCAGGCGTGGCGCCCGAACAGTTGCTGTCATTCGAACAGCCGACGCACGTGAAGGTCCCGTCGCACACGGGCGTGGTCCCACTGCAGTTGGCTGCCGTGAGGCACTGCACACAAACGTTCGGGTTGGGCGCGGTGTTGCACAACGGCGTGGAGGGGTCGGTGCAATCTGCGTCCACGCCGCACGCGTCGATCAGGACGACCGTAGGAGGCGCACCGGGACCCGACCCGTTGCCGTCCGTTGGGGTATTTTCCTGGGGCGAGCCTTGATCGCCCTCCGCCGTGATGATGGCCTGATTCTCGATCGTTCCTGACGCGTTCGCGTCCAGGATGACCTCGAACTGCACGGTGGTGGTCCCGCCAATCGGCAAGCTGCCACCCATCGTCCCGTCGGCCCCCGTACCGAGCCGGAAGTACACGGTGTTGGACCCGGCGACGAACTCCGCCTGGTCCGTGTCCGCGGCGTCCGTCTTGGCTCCCGCGTTCGGCCCTGACACGATCTGGAGCGTGCCCGGCCGGAAGCTCACGCCAGGCGGCAGCTGGTCCGCCAGCTCCACGTTCACCGCGGTGTCATTGCCCGTGTTGACGACGTTTACCGTGTAGCGAAGCACGTCCCCTGGCAGCAACCCGCCTCCGTTGATGTCCGTCACGGTCTTCGTGGACGCCGCAAAGTTCGGCTTGTAGGTCGAGATCGACGTGATGAACGCGCCGAGGAAGTAGACATCGCCCGTCGTCGTCGCCTCGATGTTGGCGGACGTCTGCCCCGACACGAGCCGGGACGTGATGTCTACGACGTCGATGTCGAAGCCGCCCATGCTACGCGACGTGCCCGTCAGCTGCGGAAGGTCGCCGGCGTTGCTGACGGCCGATCCGAGAAACGAGCGCGTGCTGTTGAAGAAGTCGGTCAGGGGGTTCTGGGCGTCACTCAGCCGGTCCGCGTTGCCGAGGTTTCCGGTGCCAAAGCGGAGCTGGTCTCCCGCGATGCTCCCATCCCCTTCGTACGCGATGACGCCAAGCTTGGCGTCGAAGCCGGCGTTCGGAACGAGGAACCCCGACAGCGTCGCCGTGGCGGAGGTGCCTGCCACGAGGTCGAGCCCATCGAAGATGGCGAGGTTGCGCGGCGGGTCCGTGTCCAGCTGGTAAAACACCACGAGCGTCCAGTTGGCAAACACGACCTCGTCCGACCGGTTCACGAGGTTCTGCGTCTGGACGCCAGACACGCGATACGCCCCCGAGCCGTGCAGCTGCACGAGCTGCGTCACGTCGGCTACGGACTGGTAGTAGAAGTCCGACCCCTGCCACGTGGAGGTTGCCGATCCGACGGCCGTGACGTCCTGGGTGAACGCGCCAGGCCTATCGAGGGTCGCCGTCAAGTCTGCCTGGTTCCCCTCCGTCGACTCACCTGCCCAGTACAGGAACGCGTGGGTCACAACGGCACCTGCTGGAATGGAGAGCATCGCCGTGCTGCGTGCCTGGGCCAGCGTGATCGTGTTGTTCGCAAGGGCTTCGGTCGCATCAGCGGCCCGCCAGAAAACGTCCGGCGCGGAGTCCCCGGTATTCGTCCCGCAATTGCTGACCGTCCCGACCACCGGAGCAGGAACCCCCGTCGCGCAATCGTGCGCGAGCGTGTTGCCGATCATCACGAAGTCGCCGGACTGGTCCACCTGCAGCCGCAGCGTCGGCGCCGCATCCGCAACGCCCACACCCAGCAACGCCCCGGCCACGATCCCTGTGATACATCCTACTCGTTTCATCTGATCCTCCCTCACTTCGTTCCGTCGCCAGGTTTCTCGGTACGCTCGATGATGTGGAACTCGACACGACGATTGTTCTGCCGGCCCTCCGGCGTGTCGTTCGTGTCGATCGTCTTGGACTGGCCCCATCCCTTCGACGTCAGACGCCCCGCGTCGATGCCTCGCGACGTGAGCCATTCCACGACGGCGGCAGCGCGCTTGCGGCTGAGTTGCATGTTGTGCCCCGCCCCACCTCGGTTGTCCGTGTGACCCTCCACGCTGATCTTCGTGATGTCCGGGTACTTTTTGAGGATGTCGAGCACCGCGCTGAGCACGGGGTCGCTCTCGGGACGAATCGTCGCCTTGTTCGTGTCGAACTCGACCCGCTCCAGGATCCGGATCTCCTTGCCCACGATCTCCGCCTTCGGACACCCATTCTTCTTCGGATCGTCACTCGCAACGCCCGGCTGATCGGGACACGCGTCCAGCTCGTCCAGGATGCCATCTCCGTCACGATCCTTCGGCAACGGGCACCCGTTCGTCCGAGGGTCGTTCGTCTTCACGCCAGGCTCGTCAGGACAAGCGTCCTGCTCGTCCACCACGCCATCTCCGTCACGATCCTTCGGCAGCGGACACCCGTTCGTCTTCGGATCCTCGGTCGCCACCCCCGGCTCGTCAGGACAAGCGTCCTGGTCGTCCACCACGCCATCGCCATCCCGATCGGAAGGCAACGGACAGCCGTGCTTCGACGGATCGTCGCTGCGCACGCCCGCCACCTCAGGACAGGCATCGTCCCCGTCGAGAATCCCATCGCCATCCCGATCGGACGGGGGCGGCGGCGGCGCCTTCTCCACACCGGGGAACCACTCGATCGACGCCAGAACGCGGACCTTCGGCGCGCCAAAACCGCGCGTCAACCCGGGACCTACGCCGGCGCCAAGCCGCCACTGATCCCCGATTCGGTAGTGGCCCCCCGCGATCAGCTCGAAGGGGGTCGTCTTGCGCGAGAAGAGCCCGTCGCCCCCATCGCTCACCACCGTGGACCCGTAGACCTCGGGCCCGACGAGCAACTTGCCTTCCATGAGCCGAGCACCCACCGCGGCGCCAAACAGCATCTCGCTGCCGAACGGCTCGTCGCCGAAGTTCTCGTTCTGGGTCCGAACGTTCAGCCCCAAACGCCCGCTGTAGGCCATCGCCCCGACGTTGCCTGCCACGGCCAGCCGCGGGACGATCCTCACCTTCCCGTCCCCCGTGAACGCCTCCTGACTGCCCGTCGGCAGGTGCACGTGCATCCCGAACGCTGCCGTCAAAGGATCACCGTACACACCCATCAGTCGAACGTCACCGCCCAGGCGCAGGTCCCCGATCGTCGCCCCCTCCTCGATCGACGCTCCCCCCACTTCTTCTCCCGCGTTCACCAAAGCCACGGGCGCGCTCAAGCCGAACCGCACGCGGTCCCACATCACGTAGCCAAAGCCCAGATGCGCGAACAGCTGGTTCTCCACCACCGCCGCCATCTCGTCGCCATCCTTGTCGTACAGCACAAGCGGCTTGTGAGCCCAGTCTGCCACCAGCCCGAATGCCGCCCTGTGCGTACCCCGCAAGTCGAGCGACTCCGTCGAGAACCAGTCGCTCCCACGCTCCGAAGGGTCGAAACGGTTGAGCGCGAACCCCTCGCTCGACTGCGCCGACGTCAACCCCGATACGGTCAGCACGACAGCCAGCACCTGTACGGCAAGCCTTGTTCCTCGCATCTGTCCTCTCCCAGTAGATAGCCCAAAGACCGTCCCCATGCACCCAACCCGACGGTGCATGGATCCAGACTCCGACTACGATGCCGAACGACGCGGCACAATTGCAAGCCCTTTTCGTTCACGGCACGTCGAGCTGGAACCTTTCCCCCGACTCGCGCACGATACACGGATGAAGGTTTGCACCATCCACGAGATGCATGCCATCGAAGCCCGCGCGCTATCCGAGATCGGCCTGGCTCCGACCGTCCTCAGGGAGACCGCCGCACTCGCCGCGTGCCGGGTCCTGCGGAACGACCCGCAGTTCCCAACCTCTGTTCCCGTGATCGTCGTCTGCGGCCCGGGCCCCAACGGCACGACCGGTCTCGCCGTTGCCCGCCAGCTCCATGCGAGCGGACGCGCCGTCAAGGTCGTCTTGATCTGCCCGCTCGACGGCGAGTCGGACGAGCAGCGCGACGCGTTCGATGTGGCCGTGCGCTGCGGCGTACCATGCTCGAAGCTCACCAACCCCGATGACTTCGGCCGTGGGCTCGATTCTGCGGCCGTTGTCGTCGACGCCCTTCTCGGACCGCAGCCAGACGTCTCTGCGGCCATCGCACGTGCGATCGACAGGATCGGTGACGCAGACCTCCCCGTGCTGTCGCTCGACATCCCCTCGGGCGTCTGCGGCGACACAGGCCGGGTGGCTGGCAGCGCGATCCGCGCACGCGCGACCCTCGCCTTCGGGCTGCCCCTGCGCGGCAACCTCATCCCACCCGGCGCGAGCCAAGGCGGGCGCCTCTACCTCACCCCCATGTCTCTGCCACCGCACGTCCTCGACCGAGACGACATCCAGGTGGAGCTCGTGCAACCCGATGCGCTGCCACCCCGGCTCGCCCACGGACACAAGGGGACCTTCGGCGACACCCTCTTCATCGCAGGGGCAGGAACGTACTACGGGGCGCCCGGGCTCGCGGCCATGGCATCCCTGCGCTCCGGCGCCGGCTACGCTCGCCTCGCATGCCCCGCGTCCTTGATCCCCACCCTCGCGGCCTTCGCTCCCGAGGTCGTGTTCATCCCCCAGCGCGAAACCCAGGCTGCAACCCTCGCCCTCGACAACGCCCCTGCCTTGATCTCCCTCGCCAACCAGGTCGGCTTCGTCGTCATCGGCCCCGGAATCTCCCTGCACGCAGACACCCAAGCCCTCGTGCGCGACATCCTCGTCCCCATCACCCAACCCGTCCTTCTCGACGGCGACGGACTGTCCGCGATTGCGGATCACCCCGACGTGCTGCGACGGCGCCAATCCCCCACGATCCTCACGCCGCACCCGGGCGAGATGGCTCGTCTGCTAGGCACCACCACCAGAGGGGTCCTCGAGGACCCGATCGAGAGCGCACGACGAGCCGCAAACCTTTTGCAGTCGATCGTCGTTCTCAAGGGCTCCCACAGCATCGTCGCGCTCCCCAGCGGCCACGTGACGCTCAACACCAGCGGGAACGACGGGATGGGGACGGCAGGCTCGGGAGACGTGCTCACGGGCACGATCGCTGCCATGAGCGGGCTGGGATTGTCGCCACCCTCTGCGGTGCGAACGGGCGTCTTTCTTCACGGACTCGCCGGGGACGTGGCGATGCGCGATCTGGGTGCTGATGGGATGACGGCGCGCGACATTCTGGCCGGCTTGCCGGAAGCCGTCCGGATGTACCGCCAAACGCGAGCGCAGATGCTCATGCATCATCACGGGACGTGCACGACCGTGTGACGTCCCACGCGGGCTGAGGAGAGCGTGCGAGCGGGAGACCTACCAGGAGCCGTGGCTGCCGTGACTGCCGTGGCTGCCGTGACTGCCGTGGCTGCCGTGAGACCCGTGGCTGCCGTGACTGCCGTGGCTGCCGTGCGACGCATGGGAGCAATGCTGCGCGGGGAAGGTTGGGTCGTTCGGGTCCCCGACCCAGTCGCCGTTGCATGCGTCACGCGCACGGTCGATGCTTTGGCTCTCGTCTGCGGAGAGCATGCCCCTCGGGCTTCTCTCGTATCTGGGTGGCGCCTTGCGCTGTGAAGCCATTCCGTTCCTCCAAGCTTCTAGAATCGACCGCTTCGCGGAAAGCGACCTAGCCCTCTACACACCTTCGCACCACGCAGTCACCGTGGAGCTCGAGTCGCGCCCTGAGCGTGAGCAAGCCGTGCAGGACAACCCGGTGCTCGTGGGATCGGATGACCTCAGCGAGCGCCATGGCGGCCAACCCCTGGTCCTCCTTCGTGGGGTCGCTCCCCGCCCCCTCGTTCGCGACGAACAGGTCACACAGGTCCGTGCGGGCAGGCGGGACGGGGGCCCCTGGCACTTCATCACGCGCGCAGATGTCGATGTGGAACTTCTCCCCATCGACGCCTGACAGCTGCACGGATACGGCGCCGGCATGGAGTTGCCCCAACCCTTCGATCCGCCAGGAGCCGATCTGGGATCCGATCACGAGGGGATGAAGCAAGACAGACGCGGACAGAACCGCGGCGCACGCCGGTTCCGTGGGCTCTTCGAGCACTTCCGTGCCCGCAGAGGCCGCGGCTACGGTCGGTGCGAGAGCGACCGTAGCCCCGATCCACCCCACGCATTGTCGACGGGATACCTTCATGATGAGTAACTCCTGAAACGCATGCGCTGAACCCGTTCCGCCGCGATTGGCCTTCCGACAAGGATATCACCGCGGATCGAGCGGGAGCAAGGGCAGGGAGCGTTTCTCACGAATTCGCCGGGTCAACCTCGTCATGTGTCGTCAACCGAGCAGCGCACGGTGCCATCGAGGGGCTCGGCGCTCGACGAACGTCTCCGCCACGTGAGCCACGCGGAGCAACCGGTGTTCCTCCCACGCGCGCCCCATCACGTGCAGGCCGATCGGCAAGCCGCGGTCGTCGTAACCGGCGGGAAACGTGATCGCGGGCAGCCCCGTGAGATTCGCGACCCCTGCGAACCGCATGATCTTCCCGAGGAGCGTCAGGTTGGACTCGCCCCCGAGGGCGTCGCGGGGGATAGGCTGGGCGGTGCACCCGGTCGATGGGGTCACAATGCCGTCCACCCGTTCGAGCAACCGCGCGAAGACCGCGCACAGGTCCGTTCGGTGCCGCTGGGCATGGACGTAGTCTGCCGCCGTGAGCGCACTGCCGATGGCGAGGTTCATGCGAGTGTCGAGCGCGTACTCGCGACGGTACGCCCCGCGCGTCTGCTGGGACGCAGCCATTTCTCCCACGATGGTCACGAGATGGGCGAGGCGAGCGAGATTCAGCCCCTCGATCTCGATCTCTTCGATGCTCGCCCCCCGCTCCTTCAACCCATCGACGGTCCGCTCGCACGCGACCACCACCTGCGGGTCCGCATCCTCGAACCACGGCCGGAACAGCCCGAAACGGAACCCTTCCAAGCTCCGTTCCGAAACCCCTCCCACGTCGACCTCGGGCTGCGACAACGTGTGAACGTCTGCTTCGTCCCGCCCTGCCATCAACGCGTACCCGATCGCCGCATCCCTCGCGCACGCAGCGATCGGGCCGAGATGCGCCACACTCCAGCACAACGGCGCCGCTCCCTTTTCACTCACACGGCCGAACGTCGGCTTGAGCCCCACGACGCCACACAGCGCTGCGGGAATGCGCACCGAACCGCCCCCGTCCGCTCCGACCGCCATGGGCCCAAACCCCGCCGCAACCGCTGCGGCACTGCCACTGGAGGAACCACCCGTGAAGCAAACCGGATCGTAGGGGTTCCTCACCGCGCCGTGATGCGGGTTGATGCCCGTGACCCCGATGCCAAGCTCGTGCATGTTCGTCTTGCCCGACAGCATGGCTCCCGCCGCGCGCAACCGAGCCACGACCGTCGCATCCTCCGTCGCCGCCCTCCGACCCAGGAACCTCGTGCCCACCGTGGTTGGGTAGCCGACCATGTCGACCTCGTCCTTTACCGGCACGGGCACCCCGTCCACCACCGACAACGGTTTGCCCTCCGCGTACCGCCTCGTGCTCTCCTCCGCTTGACGCAGCACATCGTCCCGACGCGTCGCAATGAACACCCGCATGGCCGGGTCCGATTGCTCGCTGTTCACGATCGCCTCGACCAGTCGCTCCGCAACCTCCGTCGGCGTCGTCTTCTTCTCGAGATAGGCCCGACGAAAGTCCGCGATCGTCTCGAACGCGAAGCCCGGCGCCCGGTCTTCGCCCTCGGCCATGGCACCCAGCGCGCCCTCTGACACGGGCACGGAGGCCTGTGCGTGGGACGACGGCAACACGGGACCGAACGCGATGGTAGCGTCCGACGAGGCCGAGCGGAACGCGTCGAACCCCAGGTTGGCGAGCATCTGTGCCCGGATGGCATGCCCGACACCGGGGGTCTCGACGAGCTTGACGAGGGCGTGAAGTGCCTTGCCGTGAATGCGAGGCATCTCGATGGATGGGAGGTCGTACGCCATGATTCCGCCTTTCGGCCCCTGTATACGGGATCCCGAGGCGGGCATCCACCCACCAGGCCCCGGGGCGTTCCGGGACGCCGAAAGACGGGGCGGTCGGCAGCGCTCTGGGTGGGGCCGGATAACACGATAGTGCTGTGTATCATCGAACCGATGGGTGTCTCGTGCTCAGCGCGAGGCGCGGTCCTCGTACTCGATCTGCCTGACCTGACTGGTGTCGAGCGAGCTTCCGAGGGAGACACGCCCAGGACGGTACACATCCGCGCCTGTGGCGCGACAACGTCGCGCCTAGCCTTGAGGTCGGCAATGCCATGCCTAAGCGATACCCATGGTCGTGAGTGTGGTTTGGGTCGGCCTTGCCGTGCCGCGTTACCATGTTCGGCGAGGCTCGTTCATTGCTGCGTTTCATTCCGACGCCGTCGCGCCTAATTCCGTACCGGTCGGACTGATTATCATGCGGAACAGTATACGAATAAATCGACGCAACCCACCGAAACAAATATCAAATTCATATTGCCCTACCATTTTGGTAGGAGTATATAGTATTGAGTGAGGTTGACGGCGCGGGCGCGCTACGCAATCCGGTTCATGCTCGAACTCAGCCTTCGAGCCGGGGACCCCAACCCCCTCGCCATGAGCGTGGTGGCGAAGCGCGCGTCCATCTCGAAGCCCTACCTCGACCAGCTTGCCACGGCCTTGCGCCATGCCAACCTGATTCAGGGCAGGTCGGGACGCCGGGGCGGCTACGTGCTCGCTCGACCGTCGGCTCAGATTCTCCTTCGCGAAATCGTGGAGGCGGTCGCTGGCGAGGTGAACGTGACGGAATGTGTGGCGGACCCTGCGGCTTGCTCTCGAAGCGAGTTCTGCACGTGTCGCCAGGTCTGGACCGAGATCAACACGCGGATTCGGTCGGTGCTCGACGACTACACGCTGGAGGACATCACGCACCGGGAGCAGCAGCGGACCCAGAAGGCCCTGGAGCCGGCGCTCGTCACGCTCGGCACCAGTCCCGGCGCACGACCGGAGACGGAGGTAACGCCGGGGTAGAGGGGGCCAAGCCCCCGAAGACGCAGGGAAGAGCAGGGACGGATCACTAGCTTGGTTTGAAGTCTTGCCCGGGATAGCCACGCAAAGAGGCTCACCCGAGGAACGCCACTACGCTGCAAGGCAAGCGACCCGCCGGTGCGGGCACGCGCAGGTCGGACTTGCGGCGAGAGGATGGTACGGCCGAGAGGATCGCACGGGTTCCGCGTCGATCCGGTGGATTGGCTCGCATGCCGCTTCGAAAGGACACGCCTCCATGGCCACGAGAAAGATAGGAAGCAAAGTCATGCGTCTCGTCCGCGGTGACATCACCCAGACCGACGCCGACGCCTTCGTCTACGACATCACTGAGGACTGCAAGCTCGGGTCGGGCTACGGCACAGCCATCATGTTGCGCGGGGGCAAGGTGATTCAGGACGAGTTGACCAAGATTGGCAGTTGCAAGACCGGCGAGGCCGTCGTTACGGGCGCCGGAGAGTTGCAGGCCTCCTTCATCATCCACGTCAATGGCCCCAAGTTCCACGAGCCCGACACCGCGAAGAAGCTGGAAAGCGCCGTCCGGTCGGCGCTGCGGCGCGCCAAGGAGAAGGGAATCAAACGCATCGCATTCCCCCCCATCGGCACCGGCCTGTACCAAGTCCCCCTCGACCTCTGCGCGAAGGTGATGATCAAGACGGTCGAGGACCATCTGTCCTCGGACACACCCGTGGACGAAGTCCTGTTCGTGGTCGGCGACTCGCGGGAGTTCGCCCCCCTTCAATCCCACTTCGGGGGAGGTTCCTGACATGCCCACCGCACAACCGTCCAACCTGCTGCACGCCGCCGAAGTCATCCACTGGCTCGCCCTGGCTTTCATGGGCCTGGTCTACACCGCGCGCGTCCTCTGGCTCCTCCGCTTCAAGAAGCCCATGGACCGCTCCCCCCGCGGCGGATCCGGCGAAGTCTCCCCCCGCGACGCCGGACTGCACTCCCTCGCAAACGTCGCCATGCCCTGGGGTATGGAAAGCACCCGGAAAAACCCCGCCTTCTACCTCACCTTCGTCCTGTTCCACCTGGGTGTCGTCGGCGGCATCTCCCTCGCGTTCCTCAGCTCCCTTGCCCCCTCCCTCATGACCAACCCCGCCGTCGCGATCGCTCTCGGCGGAATGTGCGCCGCCGGGTTTTTGATTGCTCTCTACCGGGTCGCCCGCCGGTTCACCAGCCCGGTCCTCCGCTTGATCAGCACGCCGGACGACTACTTCTCTCTCCTCATCCTCACCGCCTGGATGGCCCTCGGCGCTCTCGCCCAGGGTCACCTCTACGGTATTCCCGAGCTGGCCAACGAGCTCTACCTCGTAGTGTTCCTCCTCGCGACCAGCTTCTTCCTCGTCTACGTGCCCTTCTCCAAGATCTCGCACTACCTCTATTACCCATTCACCCGCTACTGGCTCGGGAAAGCGCTGGGCCACCGGGGCTCCTATCCCTACGCGCGAAGCAACTAAGGAGGTCATCGTGAGCGTTTCCGGACAGTACAAGGCCAAGAAGGTCCAGGAGCTTCTCGCCACCAAGCTCAGCCGCCCCGTCGTCGGCTCCCTCGTCGGCTGCGTGCATTGCGGCATGTGCCACCAGGCCTGCCACTTCGCCCTCGCCAGCCCCGACGACCCCACCATGACTCCCTCCTACAAGGCCGACCAGCTGCGCAAAATCTTCAAGCGCAACCACGACTGGACCGGCCGCGTCTTCCCCTCCTGGGTCGGTGCCAAGGTCCCAGTCACCGACCAAGACCTCGAGAAGCTCAAGGACATCGCCTTCGGCACCTGCACCAACTGCCGTCGATGTACCTACAACTGCCCCATGGGCGTCGACACCGCCGTCCTCAACCGCATCATGCGCGGGCTGCTCACCTCCGTGGGCGTCGTTCCCGAAGGCGTCCGCGTCGTCTCCAAAGACCAGTGGGAGATCGGCAACCAGATGGGTGTCCTCAAGGAAGACTACCTCGACACCCTCACGTGGATGTCCGAAGAGCTCGAGTCCGATGTGGGCGATCCCTCCGTCGCCATCCCCATCGACGCGCCCGACGCGGACATCATGTACGTCATCAATCCCCGGGAGGCGAAGTACGACCCGCGCACCATCGCGGCCGCCGCCCGCATCTTCTGGGCCGCAGGGGCCAACTGGACCATGCCATCCGAAGGCTGGGACCAGACCAACTTCGGCCTGTTCTCCGGCGACGACGCCCTCGGCGGCATCGCGGGCAAACGCGTCTACGAAAAGGTCAAGGAGCTTCGGGCGAAGAAGCTCGTCATCAGCGAGTGCGGACACGGCTTCCGGTCCACCCGCTGCGAGGCCATGAACTGGGCCGGACACGACATCGACTTTCCCATTGAGAGCTCGGTCTTCACCATGCTCCGCTACATCAAAGAGGGGAAGATCAAGGTCGACGGGAGCAAATGCAAGGCGCGGGTCACCTACCACGACTCCTGCAACCTGGCGCGCAGCTGCGGCATCACCGAGGAACCCCGCGAGCTGTTGTCCATGGTCGCCAAGGACTTCGTCGAGATGACCCCCAACCGCCAGGAGAACTTCTGCTGCACCGGCGGCGGCGGCGCCATGTCCATGTCCGAATACGCCCCACGCAGACTCGTCTCCGCCAAGGTCAAGGCCGACCAGATCCGCGCCACCGGCGCCAAGATCGTCGTTACTTCCTGCCACAACTGCGTCGACGGCCTCGCCGATCTCATCAAGCACTACAAGCTCGACTGCGAGGTCAAGCAGCTCGTCGACCTCGTCAACGAGGCGTTGGTGCTCGAGGAGTGTGCCGTGATGAAGACCAAGAAAGCCGGGGACACGGCGAAGCCCAAGCGCGCCTCCAAGCCGGAGATCGCCCTCGCGGGGCGCCGGATCCTCGTGGTGGACGACGAGCCCGACGCACGCATCTTCCTCAAGACGGTGCTCTCGGACGCGGGCGCCGAGGTTCTGGAGGCGGAGGACGGGGAAGAGGCTCTCGACATCGCTCGCAAGGAGAAGCCGGACCTGATCACCCTCGACCTGTCAATGCCCGGCAAGGACGGCGTGGAGACCTTCTCCGACCTGCGCCGAGACTCTGACATAGCGGAGATCCCCGTGTGCGTGATTACAGGCCATCCCGAGTTCCGTAAGGTCATCTACGACCGGCCTGTTCCCCCTCCCGAAGGCTACCTGGACAAGCCGGTCGACAGCAAGGACCTGGTCGACAACCTGAGACGAATCCTCGACCTGCGCGAGAAGCGTAACTGACGCCTGGAGGGAGGCCCGATCATGGACGCCCGGTACCAACAGTACTTCGAGGACATGCCCTGCTATCTGTCCGTCCATGATCGGGACTTCCGAATCATCGACGGCAACCGCCGGTTTCGCGCCGACTTCGGCGAGCGGGTCGGCGAGCCGTGCTACCGCGTGTACAAGGGGCTCGACGCGGTCTGCGACAGCTGCCCGGTAGCGAAGACCTTCGAGGATGGTGCGAATCATGACAGCGAGCAGAGGCTCGTCACGCGGGAGGGCCGCACGGTCGACGTGATGGTGTACACGACACCGATCCGAGACGCCAACGGGCTAGTCACGGCGGTGATGGAGATGCACACCGACGTCTCCGAGGCGAAGCGCCTGCAGGGGGCGCTCCAGCGCTCCCAGGAGCGTCTCGCCCAGCTGTTCGAGGCCGTTCCCTGCTACATCTCCGTGCAAGGCAGAGACCTCGTCATCCAGCACGCCAACAGGCAATTCCGCGACACCTTCGGCCCGGCGGTCGGAGACCACTGCTACCGCGTCTACAAGCACCGGGACGAGCCCTGCCTGGTCTGCCCCGCGCGACAGACCTTCTCCGACGGCCAACCCAGGGACCACGAAGAAGTGGTCGTCTCCGCCTCGGGCGAGCGCATCAACGTCATCTGCACGACGGCTCCCATCTTGGACGACGACGGGCAGGTCGCCGCGGTCTTGGAGATGTCCACGGACATCACGCAGATGCGCAAGCTGCAGACCCAGCTCGCGTCCATCGGTTTGCTGGTGGGGTCCATCTCCCACGGAATCAAGGGGCTGCTGACAGGGCTCGACGGGGGGATGTACCTGGTCAATTCGGGGTTCGAGCGCGACGAGCCCAAGCGGGTCAAGCAGGGCTGGAGCATGGTGGAGCGCAACGTGGAACGGATCCGGTCCATGGTGCTCGACATCCTGTACTACGCCAAGGACCGAGAACTCGAGGTGACCCCCATCGACGCCGCGGGCCTCGTCGACGAATTGCGCGATATTTTTCACAAGAAGGCGACCGACCTCGACATTGAGCTGACGATGCGTGTCGCGCGAGATGCGGGGCGCTTCGACGGAGACCCGAAGGCCATCCGGGCTACCGTGGTCAACCTGCTGGAGAACTCTCTGGAGGCCTGCCGATCCGACAGGAAGAAGCAACCCCACCACGTCAAGCTTTCGGTCCGCAGGTCCGAGCCCTGGATGGTCTTCGACGTGGAGGACGACGGGATCGGGATGGACCGGGAGACGCGCGAGAAGCTGTTCTCGCTCTTCTTCTCGTCGAAGGGCGTGAAGGGCACCGGGCTCGGTCTCTTCATCTCGAACAAGATCGTGGACAAGCACGGGGGTACGATCACGGTGGAGTCGGAGCCTGGCCGCGGCTCGCGGTTCCTCGTGCGAATCCCCCTCGTCGCCTGTCCGAGCACGCACAACTTGTCGACTTCGTAGCCGGCCAAGGGGGGCCATGCGCATGCAGCCGAACCAACGTCCGTACCGCATCCTGGTCGTTGACGACGACCCGGACATCCTCGTGTACCTGTCCATGTTGCTGGAGGACCACGGTTACGTGGTCGAGTCCGCTGGGGACACGGCCGCCGCATTCGCCGCCGTCGATCAGTTCCGCCCGGACCTGGTGCTGGTCGACGTCCTGCTACCGGGCCGATCGGGGCTCGACCTCGTGGTGAGCCTTCGTCGCGACCCGCGATGGAAGGACATTCCGCTCATCGTGATCACGGGGAGCGATCAGATCCTGCATGACGACTGCAGGACGTACTTGGGGGCCCATGAGGACGTGCGTGCGCCCGAGGGCGTACTGGGCAAGCCGATGGACGCACACGCGCTGTTGACTGCCGTCCGTGAGATCGGAAGGCGCCAGGAGTTCTGAGCCGAGGGCGGCGACTGTCAGGGCGAACCGTCGATCATTCCTTGATGATCGACATGATGCTTTCGCACTTCTCCTTCGGCTTGCCCGCGCAGGTGACGCGAACCACGCTCTTGCCGCTCTGGTGCGTGAGGATCTCGGCGGATCCGCCAGCCGAGGCGGCCATCTTGGCCATCGACTCGTCCGAGTACTCGATGACGTTGACGACGATCATGTCGGGCTTGAGCACAGCTGCGGTGCTCTTGAGCCCGCCCATGTCGCTCACGACCGGATCCGTGAGGGGAGTGAAGCCCTTGGCCTTGAGCTTGTCGAGGGCGGAGGCGCCTGTGATCGTGGCGCCGCCGGAAGCGGGGGCCTCGGCAGCGGCGGTCGACGTGCTCGCAGGCTCCGCACTGTCCTCGCCCTGCTTGCAGCAGCCCGTGGACAGTGCAGCGGTGCAAGCAACGAGAACCAAGCCGTGGAAGAATCGCGTCATGATCATGCTCCGGAAAGGGACGATTGATACAAAGACCCACCAGGGACTTTGGCGCGACACCTTGTCCGAGTGGCGGGAGAAAGGCAAGAGGGCAGTCCATCCGGGCAGTCAGCCAGGAGCGCAGCCATCCGGAACAGGCTGTCCGTTCGGACATCCATCCTTCCGCCTTTCATGCACGGTCTGGCTTCGGTCGAACGGCAGGCGCACAATGGGATCATGGCACGCTTCGCCCTACGCCTGATTCCCATCTTCCTCCTTCTTTCGTGCGGCGATGAGCCGAGCTCGCCCGACTACTGGAGCGATGCGGGCTCGGGGGGATCCACCGCAGGCTCAGGGGGATCCACCGCAGGATCGGGAGGATCCACCGCAGGCTCTGGAGGATCCACCGCAGGCTCAGGGGGATCCACCGCAGGCTCAGGGGGATCCACCGCAGGCTCAGGGGGATCCACCGCAGGCTCGGGAGGATCGAGCGGAGGCACCACGGGTCAACCGTGCGATCCCAACTGCAAGGGGTCATCGATGTGCGACGCCGCGGGCGATTGCGTGTGTGCCCCCGGCTGGGAGGTCTCGGGCGGCGCATGCGCAGCCTCGCCCGTTTCAGCCCCAACAGCCCGAACGAAAGCCGAGGTCTGCGAGGGGTACTCGGCGTCCCGCGCCAGCGGCGTGACGGAGTGGGTGCCCGGCGAAGGCACGTGCGACCCGGGAACGGTCCCCTTCGAAGGCCAGGCGGCCGCCCTGCGTTGGCTCAACTTCTACCGATGGATGGTCGGCGTCGGTCCCGTCCAGGTCGACCCCTCCGTGGCAGACGCGGAGCAGGAGTGCGCCCAGATCCTCAACGCCGAATTCAGTCACAGTCCGGACCCAAGCGTCCCCTGCTTCACCGCGGAAGGCGCCGCTGCCTGCGGGGCATCTCTCATCGCACAGGGCTTCGGCCTTGTCGGACAGGTGAACGGCTATGCGATGGAGACCGGACAGAACCTGATTCATCGGCGCAACGTGTTCTCCGTGGGTCGGGCGGGAGTGTGGTTCGGCGCGTGCGGCGGGTCGTCCGCCATGCACTACGGTGGAGCTTACCCAGCGCTGCCGACCGACCCGCCCTTCGTGGCGCACCCAGGGCCGGGATTCAACGTGCGCAGCATGGTGCCGTCGAAGTGGTTCGTCCAAAAGGGCACCCAGGGAACGCCTGCCGTCTCGGCCCGCGTCACCGTGGTCGGATCGGGAGAGAGCAAGACCATGGTGGACGAACACCACGACGCCGACTTCAGCTCCTTCCATCCCGACGGCTGGACACCTGCCGTGGACGAAGCGTACCGCGTGGAGTTGGTGGAGGATGGGGGCGCGGTGTTCGCCGCGTTCGAGACCACGTTCGTCGACTGCCCGTGAGCGGCCCGAGATGGGTCACCCTTCGGGAACGGCCAGCGGTGCGAGCGTGTGCCACCGCTCGTGCACGAGCGCGTCGATGATGGTCCTGCTGCGATGTCCCCAGACCGGATGGGGTTGATCCGACAGCTCGTCGGCGATCGCATTGGCGGCATCCGACGTGGTGATTCCATCGCTCTTCGCGCGATCGATCACCTTGCCGGTGATGACGAACAGGGCGTTCGCCCAGTCGCGGCCGAAGTGTCGCTCGATGGCCGGGTCTCCGGGAAGGATGCCATATTGTTCGTTGGCGCAGTTCACGATGCCCATGCGAATTCCCATCGGCCAGGCAGGCCTACCGACGGCAGTTCTACATCGACCGGAACCCCGCGCATCTCAAGCTGGCGATCAAGCACTACCGCGACTATCTCGCGAAGGTGCCTGAAGGGGGACGGCGTGCCGACGCGGCCGAGGCGCTCGCGGAGCTCGAGCCTTTGGCGG
>CAZAWR010000133.1:0-3332 GCA_964488865.1 uncultured Polyangiaceae bacterium
GCCGCGCTCACCGCGGCTCACCCCAAAACGCCTCGCCTTCGGCTCGGAAAGCCCCAAATCAAGCGCTCCGCGCTGCTTTGGGTCTAGGTTCTTCTGAGGGGGCTTTCGCAAAGCCCCCTCGCCGCGCTTACCGCCTTCGGCCAAACCCAAGCACGTTCTTCGAACAGCGCTTGATTTGGGACTAGTCCCCCGATGCCCTCTGCCCAGCGCGGCGCGCGGCCTCTACCGATCTTTGCCCGTCCCGTCGGATACCAGCGTCATTTGACCGGGAAGCATGTGATCGTAGCGCTCCAGCACCAGGTCAATCCCCTCGCGTATGTAGACCGCGACGGGCACCTTGGTCCGCTCGTGGAGCAACTTGAGCCTGTCGGCCTGTTCGGGCGTGATGTAGATGGTGGTGGAGATTTTTTTGCGCGACATGGGCTGCCCGAGCTCGTGACCAGTCACTACCCTAGATGATGGTACGTATGTTGTCAATGTCTTCGTCTGGGCCCTCCAGCCCTGCCCGTCGCCCCCGCACGTCCGCGCTTGCGGGCCCTGTCCCGGACGCCTACACTGCCTCGACCTTGGGGCATGGGCGCGTCACCACGTTCCGTGCGTCACTGGAGCCTGTCATGTCGCCAGCCAATTACCGCGAGCGATTTCGCAAACCCTCAGCCCTGGTCCTCTGTCTCGCCTTCGCCGCCTTCGGGTGCGGTTCGGCAGGTAAAAAGGGACCTCAGACGGCTTCGGCCGGACAGTCTCCCACCGAGATCGTCCACGAGGAATGCGAGGTGGACGCAGCCAGCGCGGTCAAGACGGACGCCAACAACGACGGGCGCCCGGATATCGTCCAGGTCATGGAGGGAACGCGCGAAGTCTGCCGAGCCCTCGACCTCAACTTCGACGGCCGTGTGGACAACTACCTGTACTTCGACGAGGCGGGGAACCTGCGTCGTCGAGAGTCCGACTTCGACAGGGACGGGCTCATCGACGAGATCGGGTACTACCAGGGCGGTGTGATCACGCAGAAGCACCGCGAAACCAACCTCGATGGCAAGCTGGATACCTGGGACACGTACGCGAACGGCCGACTGACGGAGCGAATGCGAGACACCAACCGGGATGGGAAAGTCGACCAATGGTGGACTTTCCCTGACCCCTCCAAGACGGATTGTCCCGTGATCGCGCTCGACGAGTCGGGCGACGGCAAGCCTGACGTTCGCCACGACCCCTGCAAGGAGCGCGAGGCCGAGATGACGGCCGCGGGTCAAACCGCTGCCCAGCCCACTGCGCAACCCGACGCCGGCCAACCCGAGCCCGATGCTGCCCAGCCTGCGTCCGGAGATGCGGGCGCCACCGATGCGGGGGGAGGGTCGTGAGGATGCGACGCCACATGCACGCGAACAACCTGGCCGCGGTCTTCTTCTCCACGGCGCTCTGCGCCCTGATCGCTACCTCCGGGTGCGGCTCGAAAAAGCCAGCCAAGGACCCCTCCGATCCCGACGCAGACCGTTCCCAGGGGTTCTCCAAAGATGACAAGGCGCGGTGCGAATTCGCGGGAAGAACCGACCGCGAGGCCGTCGAGGCGACCGCCAGCGGAGGGGACCGGCCCAACATCCGTCGCGTCTACCAAGTCGTGGGCGAGGGCGAGGACCAGCGCAGGGTCCTGATCTGCCGAGAGGTGGACACCAACCTCGACGGCATCAAGGATGTCCTACGCACCTTCAATGACAAGGGCGAGGCGATGCGCGAGGAGGCCGATACCACCTTCGACGGCCGCGTCGATTCCTGGATTACCTTCTCCCACGGCCGGATCGTCAAACACGAGCTGGACCGCAACGGCGACGGCAAGGCCGACCAGTGGAAGTACTACGTCCAAGGGAAGCTCTCTCGTATTCAGCGAGACACCAACTTCGACGGCAAGCCCAATGTCTGGGAGATCTACGTCCGTGGACAGCTCGATCGCGTCGGCGTCGATGTCGACTTCGATGGGCGCGTCGATCGCTGGGACCGTGACGAGATCGGTCGCATTGCGAACGAGACCAAGAAGGACGAGAGCGAGAGCGCCAAGGATACGCAGAACGAGGACACCGAGGCCGAGGACAAGGGCGCGTCCACTCCGGACAAGTAGCGTTCGACCCCCACCATGCAAGACAGACTTCAGAAGATCCTAGCGCGCGCCGGGGTTGCGTCTCGGCGTGCAGCAGAACGCTTGATCGAGGCCGGACGCGTGCGCGTCAACGGCAAGGTCGTCTCCGAGCTCGGTGCCCGCGCCGACGCTCACCTTGACCGCGTGGAGCTCGATGGCAAGCGCATCGTCGCCGAGAGCCCCGTCTACGTCCTTATGCACAAGCCCCGCGCCGTCATGTCCACACTCGACGACCCGGAGGGGAGACCCACTGTCGCGGAGATTCTCCAGGACCTGCCCCTGCGCCTCTACCCGGTCGGTCGCCTCGACTACCAGACGAGCGGCGCCCTGCTGTTGACCAACGACGGCGACTTCACGGCGCGGATGCTCCACCCGCGTCACCATGTCCCCAAGACCTACCTCGTGAAGGTGCAGGGGGACATGTCCGCCGACGACGTCGCGAAGTGGCGGGATGGAGTGAAGCTCGAAGATGGGATCACGCTTCCTACGGAGGTCATCGTGACCAGGCGGGAGGCCGGGCACACCTGGTTCGAGCTCATCTTGCGCGAGGGGCGGAACCAGCAGATCAGGAGGATGGGGGAGGAGACAGGGTTCCCCGTCATCCGGCTCACCCGCACCGCGTTTGCCGCCATTACCATCGACGGTTTGAGGGCAGGGCAGTGGCGATTCCTCACGAGGGAGGAGCTTCGAGACCTGCAGGCCGCCTATGGGTTCCCCAAGCACTTGCGCGCCGCGGCCTCCGCTCACGCCGAGTTCGCCAGCCTGCAACCCTTGCTCGGTCGTGCGGCCCCCCGAACGGTACGTGCGCCCGACCAGGATCCTTCGACGCGTACCGGCTCCTCTGGCCGTCGTGGCCACCAGCAGCGCGACGCCAAGCAAGGCGGCCAGCATCCCCCTAGGCGCGAGCCCCAGCGAGCGGGTGGCCGAGATTCCCGGAGAGCCGGCCAGGAGTCGATCGATGTCGAGCGGTCTCCCCGTCGCGATGTGGAGAAAACGCCCCGTCGAGAAGCGGAGCGAGGCCCGAAGCGAGACGTGGAGCGAGCGCCCCGTCGAGAAGCGGGAGGCCCGAAGCGAGACGTGGAGCGAACGCCCCGCCGTGACGCGGGAGGCCCGAAGCGAGACGTGGAGCGAGCGCCCCGTCGAGAAGCGGGAGGCCCGAAGCGAGACGTGGAGCGAACGCCCCGCCGTGACGCGGGAGGCC
>CAZAWR010000133.1:3432-20325 GCA_964488865.1 uncultured Polyangiaceae bacterium
CGCCCCGTCGAGAAGCGGGAGGCCCGAAGCGAGACGTGGAGCGAACGCCCCGCCGAGAAGCGGGAGGCCCGAAGCGAGACGTGGAGAAAACGCCCCGTCGAGAAGCGGGAGGCCCGAAGCGAGACGTGGAGCGAACGCCCCGCCGAGAAGCGGGAGGCCCTAATCGAGACGTGGAGCGGACGCCCCGCCGTGACGCGGAGCGGGACGCTGAAAGGTCCGATCGTCCGCGTGGAAAGCCATCAGGCCACCCGTCAGGTCCTCGCAAGCCGTCGGGTCCTCGCAAGCCGTCGGGCCCTCGCAAGCCGTCGGGCCCTCGCAAGCCGTCGGGCCCTCGCAAGCCGTCCAGCAAGCGGTGACCGTCGCTCACTTCATTCGCTTGGCGTCGACCGGGTCCTGCCATCTTTCGGGCAGGCCCCATCCCTGATCGAACATCCCTCCTGCCAGCAGCGAGGCTGAACCGAGCACCATCTGGCCTCGCGCTCCTGCCACGCGCTCATCGTAGACCACGAAGTCCGGCAGCATGCGCGGCAAGGACAAGGCACGCAGCGTCCCTGGCACATCTGGCGCTGCCAGCACGATCACGTACTGGTTGGGATGAAGCGGGTTGGGGTAGACGAACAGCATTCCGATCTCCTTGCCCTCGATCCGGTGCGTTCCCACCAACACCTGCCTGCCCTCCATCCGCAGGGGAAGCCGGTCCGCGATCTGCGCCACGTAGGCGTTTGACTGGGACGAACCCACGAGAAACAAGGCATGGGTCGATGCCAAGGACGCGTCCACGTCCACGTCCGCGACGACAGGCCACCTCGCTTCCACGCCGAAGGGAGGGGCCGCCAGCGCGCGGGCCACATGCAAGTTCGCCTCGGTCAACCCTGGTTGCTGCGTTCCCACCACGAACACGAGAGGTTCGAGGAACGCATCGCGAATGGGGCCCGATAGCGCTCGTCGTTTGCGTAGTCCTTCTTCTGCCGGTGCCCCCGCTTCCCAGCTTTCCCCCAATCGACGCATGGCCACAGGGACCCCGGGCGGGAAGACGAGGTCCTTCCCGTCGATCCCAACCGTCAAGGACGCGCTCGCGCTCAGGCGACTGGCCGGCCGGTCCAGCGCGAGGGCGCGAACACCATCGGTCTGCACTTCGATCCGACCGTCGGCCACCCGGGCGTGCACGCGACCCCAGCCAAGGTGTTGCTCCAGTTCCTTCACGTGGACCCACGCGTGATCGGCGTAGCGGAGCGATGACGTCTTGAGGACGACGTCCGCCGGCTCACGGTTCCTCTTGTGCTGCGCCAACCAGCGATACGCTTTGAAGCCTTCGTAGGTTTGCTGCCACACGTTGTGTCCGACGTTGGGGTGCTCTGCGAACACCGGGTATCCCAAGTCCTGGTACCGGTCGATGAGCACCCCCGAGTTTTCCACGGGCTTGTCCTGCTTGCCGTGGACCACGTACAGGGGCAGGTGTTTCCCGCGTTCTGCCCAGGAAACATTGGACCAGAAGGAAGCGAGCGCCTTCTCCCACGCGCGTAGCTCACGGTTGGCCATGTCGTTGCGCAAGGCGTAGCTGTGGTACCCGCACAGCGGTGCGGCAGCCGCGAACTGATCCGCGTAGCGCAAGCCGATCGCTGCTGCGCCGGTGCCGCCCATCGACAGGCCCGTCACGTACACTCGATCCTCGTCGATCGGATACGTTCGCTTCATCCAGTCCACCACGTGCATTACGTCGGCTTCCCCGAACTCTCGGTACGAGATGTTGCCGAAGCCGCTCGGCGAAACGACGAACGCGTCGAGCGAGGGGAGGTCTCCGACGTGCCGGTCTTCCCACGGGGCGCGACGCCACGGGTGGTCCTGTCCGAAGAAGATGCGGACCATCTGCATGGGAAGACCGTTGAGACCATGCAGCACGACGACGAGGGGATAGGTCTTGCCCGCCACGAGCGAGGGCGGCACGTACACTCCGAAGGGCCGGTTCTTGCCGTCCAGCGGGCTTGGGTAGGCGAGCCGCATCGCGCCCCGAACCTGTCGCCCTGCGTCTCCGCCGTCGAGCACCTGGCGGGCGAACGTCTCCGAAGCCGTCGCCTCCTGAACGGTGGCTGTCAGGTCGTCGTCTCCCGAGGAAAGAAAGTCGGTGAGGCGGTCGCGGGACAACTCGAGAGTGGCTCGGACGACGCCTCCGTCATGGCCGGGGACCGCTACGCCTTGTGTGAAGCGCAAGGCCTCTTCCAGGATGCCGAGCACACGACGCACGGTCGGGTGACCATGCCGTCGCGCGCGCGCTTCCTGTTTTCCGACCTGCACGCGGAGCTCGATCGGAACCTCCTCCTGACCTCGCAGGAGTCGGGTCGCGGGGATGGCGGGAAGGCGCGCCTCCAGGGCATGCACCCGGTGCGCGCTGGTGGGCACGTCCCCCAGCGCTACATCGAACAACGGGGCTTCGTCGGGCGAGCCCGGGTTCGTCACCGCCGTTGCCGTGACGGGCAGTCGGATGTCAGCCGGCAAGCCTCCCTCGGCTCGGACCCGCACGAACGGCTCGTATCGATCCGCGAACGTCGAGAGGCCCACGTCGACCTCTGCGACCATCGACATGTCCACCTGGTCGGCTGCCACGCCGGGCAGGACGAGCTGTACCGATCGCGGCGGACCGCGGTCCGACGCGTCGAGCAACCTTGCTGCGAACTTCCATTCTCCCGATCGCTGTCGCAGACGAATCAGCAGCGGATGGTCGCCCGGCGACAGGTCGAACTCCACCGCGTCGTCGTCGTGCAGCGCGGGGCGCCAGAGATCTTTGTCCAGCAAGACGCGGTCATCGACGGTCACGCGCACGCCGTCGTCGGTCCCGAGGATCAGAACCACCCGGGTGGGGGCTGTTGCGCGCAGGATCCCGGCGAACAGAGCGAAGGCGTTGGGTTGTGCGCGAAGCGCTTGCTGCAAGTCGAATCGTCCGCTTCGGGCTTGCAGCAAGCCGAGGGTACGTCCGGGCAACACGCTGGCGCCTTGTGCGACCTGGATGCCGCCAGTGCCTGTGTCGGTCTGGGCGGTGAAGCGCAGGTTCGCCTCGGTGCCGAACAGGGGGCCGGCCACAAGCCAGATTCCCAGTCCTCCGTGGGGACCAGGGCGAATCACCACGTCCGCGATCGAAGGGCCCGCTCGCAGCACCACCGCCAGGACGACCGCAAAGGCCAGCAAGCGGCGCACCGGGATACGCAGGCCGTGACGTGTCCAGATCACACGTACCCTCGCTTCAGAGAGCCTGGGCGAGCACGCGCGGACCGTCCTGGAACATGACTTCGATCTTGTTCGCGTCGATGACGCGCACGACGTACCCGTCTCCGAACTTGAAGTGGTGCAGCAAGGCATCGGCCTCGAAGTTGCCCTTGGGCGTGTACTTCGTGAACTCGTCCGCCATCTTGCCGGCGATTCGCCCCTGCCAGGTCTTCTCCCGGCTTGCTTCCTCCGCCGCTGCTGCCGCCATGCGCGCTCCCACCGTCCGTGGGGCAGCAGTCCTCTCTCGCGGCGTCGACGAGGCTGTCGGACGCACGCGCTTGTCCGCGGCGCGATCCTCCATCGGTCGCCGGTACTTGTGGTGCGACTTGCAGGACTCGCACTCCACGGTGACCGGAACGCCCGCGACCATCGCGATGATCCGGTGATTGAGGTCCATTTTGCACTTGGTACAGTAGGAGACGACTTCGCCTCCGGCCGTCAGCTTGCGACTCGCCATGCAGATGACTCGATGTGTAGAGGAAAGGACCGACTACAGCGACGGTCTGGGGATGTAGGTTGTGACATCTCGCCGCTGCGGGCAATCACAACGTGCGCTTCTTGGACGATCGCCCCCCGCGGTTCGTCGCCTTCTTCTGTTTCGGATCCTCCCTCATCGTCACTTCCGACTGCACCTCGGGCTTCGGAAACAAACGTTCGGATGAATCGTTCGGCACGAACCGTATCTCCGTCTTGATTTCGAAGGATAGCTTGGTCAGCGCCCGGGTTAGCTCGTCCGCGACGTTGGTGTGCTCCAGGAAGTCTCGGATCTCTCCGGCCACCACGCGATAGAGCCCGTTCTTCGTCTCGTCGATCTGCGCGAGCAGGTAATTGCCCATTTCCTTGGGCACGCGCAGCTCCTGCACGAAGTGGCGCAGGTTCTCGGGTTGCTCCGAGAGCTTCACGACCCCGGCATCCACGACGCGCTTGATCAACTCGGGCAACAGCCGCTCCGCGAAACGCCTTCGAACGGCCTCCCGATCGGAATCGTCAAGCGGGTCTTCTTCATCGTCGGGAATCATGGATCAGGTGTACCCATCCTGCGTCACCCGGTCAATCGCCGCAGACCGCGAACACCCGCGGCATGCGTTGCCCGCCTTATGCCATCTGGCCTACGGTCGCGCCATGGTCCTGCCTCGTGGTGACTCGGCCAAGTGCTTTGCGACGGTCGTTGCGGCTTTCGCGGTCGCCGGGTGCCAGCGCGACCCCAGCCCGCAACCCCCTGCCGATGCCGGAGCGAGCGTCCCCGTTTCCCATCGCACCCTGGAAACGGCTCCGCGAGATCCCGAGCTACACCTCGATTCCCTTTCGGACGCGGCGCGCAGCCCGTCCCTCCCCGTCCACCCCTATGTCGGATCCACCTGGGCTTCCTGCACCCACGGCTTTCGCACGTTGAACCAGCCCCAGCGCGACGTGACACGCCTGTCCCTGCTTTGTGCTCCCTACCACGGCATGCGTCGCTTTGGCCGAACCTGGCTCGGTCACCTGGGCGACGCCTCGCCGGGAACCTTCGAAGTTCGGCTTGCTGCCTCCCAGTGCGCTCGCGTGTTCGTCACCGTGGGCGACGACGTTCGCGCCTTGCGCGTGTCTATCCTCGATTCTAGAGGAGACGTCATCGGCGTTGCCGAGTCAGCGTCCTCCTTCGCCGTCGTGAACGAGGACGGCGCCTTCTGTGTCGACCGAACGGGGGACTACCGGATTCGCATCGAGGTCGGAAGCGGATCCGGGCCTGCTGCCGCAGAGCTATGGACGCTTCCCCCGAGGTGAAACCCTGCGGTCAGACGTCCAGGATGATCCACGTTGGCGACCCGTAGTCGCTTCCAATCACCACGGTCTGCAAGCTCGGCATCCCCGGTCTGTCCACGACGGCCTGCAAGCTGGTGTGCAGGTGTCCGCTGATCACCGCGCGCACCTTCGGGAACCGCGCGATCATCCGACCCGTTCGAAGGTTCCCGAAGTAAGCGTTGGCCACGCTCCACGCGTGGTTGCTCGGGTTGCGGAGCATTTGTTGCTCGAACACAGGCACGTGGGTGGTGACGACCACGCGACGGATGGCTGGGTCCCGCTCGAGCCCTTCCAGCGTTGCGCAAAGGTTCGAACGCAGGATGTCGGCGACCTCGGGGTCGGACCACGGCCAATCCACCCAGAGCGCGTCATTGCTAATGCGCGGCTTTGCGTCTTCGAAGTAGCCAGCGTCCAGCCCGAGTGAGGGCTCTGCCGCGGAGTAGTCGTACCAGGCCATGCTCCCGACGATGGCTGTGCCGCCGACCACGATCGAGTCGCGCTCGAGCCATCGGCATCCTCGCTGCCGGCTTACGGCAGGCAAGACTTCTTCCATCAGCGATCGGCTATCGTAGCTCTCGTCTCGCCACACGTCGTGGTTTCCCGCCACCACGCCGACGGGGATGCCACACCCGGCAAACAGATCCAGGCACTGGGAGTAGTTGCACAGGGGGTGACCGATGTCTCCGGCCACCACGATGGCATCGGGACGACTTGCGATCATTGCCTCCACGAGCGACCGGACCTTCGAGGGCGCCGTCAGGTAGCCCTGGGTGTCGAAGTGCAGATCCGAAGTGGCGGCAATGCGTGCCATGTGCAAGGTTCGCTCGTGCTCGGGCGCTCGGCGCGTCCACGGAAGGCGAAGTCAACATGGCCTCAATCGACGCGCGAAGCCAAGTCCTTTGGAGCGAAATGGGCTTGCAGGTCATGAACCAGAACGCGCCACGGGACTGCCTTGTCGTGGGGCCGAAAGCGTGAGCCCGGCAGCCGCTCACGTGCTGCGGGCGCCGACGGTCCGCGTGCTACGCGACAGCTTGCTCGGCTGGTTCGACCGTCATGCGCGGAATCTTCCCTGGCGTGTGGAGCCGCGTGACCCTTACGCCGTGTGGGTCAGCGAGATCATGCTCCAGCAGACCCGGGTCGCCACGGTGATTCCCTACTTCGAGCGGTTCATGAGGCGATTCCCGACCGTGAAGTCGCTCGCTCTGGCGCCGGAGGACGACGTGCTCGCGGCGTGGAGTGGACTTGGCTACTACCGTCGCGCTCGCGGCATGCACGCGGCTGCCCAGCAGATCGTGGAGGGCGGCCATCCCTCCTTGCCTGGCGATCACGCCGCGCTCCTTCGACTATCCGGGATCGGACAGTACACCGCCGCGGCGATCGCCAGCATCGCGTTTGGCCAATCGGTGGCCGTGGTCGATGGCAACGTGGTGCGTGTGCTCTCGCGCCTCACCGACGATGGCGAGCCCATGGACACCGCCTCCGCCCGCCGGCGGATCCAGAGCCTGGCGGACCGGTTGATCGACCCAGATCGACCGGGCCCGTTCAACGAAGCCATGATGGAGCTGGGCGCCGTGGTGTGCACGCCGCGCTCTCCCTCGTGCGGTGACTGCCCCTGGCAAAAGCGATGCCTCGGCTTGCGCGCAGGACGGGCCGAGCAGCTTCCCGTGCTCCTCGGCCGGGATGCCTCCCCTCGCGTCGCCCTCGAGGCGTTCGTGCTGCTGGACCCAGACCGTGTCCTGCTGTGCCGACGTCGCGCCAAGGGCCTGTTTGGCGGGCTGTGGGAACCGCCCATGTCCGATGCTGGTCGGGAGGGCGTGCGCACAATCGAAGACCTCGTCGGGCGCAAAGGCCATCGCGTCAAGGGCAAGGTCGTTCACGTGCTGACCCATCGCGTTCTCGAAGTGCGCGTGACCCGCTGGCTCGTCGAGCGCAATTGGGTGCCAGGCGACGTGCCGTTTTCCGAGGTCTATGAGCAGGCGCGCTGGGTGGGGGACGACGAAAGACGCACGCTGGGCATGTCCTCGCTTGCAGGCAAGGTACTCACGCACGCGGGGATGAAGTGGAACGACGAGACTACTTGACCGCGCAGGCCATGTTGCAGGCGAGGTCCCCTGGCGGGCAATTGCACTTGTTGGCCGGGGGCTTCTTCGTGGGGGCGGGTTCGGTGGACCCTCCGGTCGAACCGGGCTTCGTGGTTGCGCCGGTCGTTCCGCCGGTCGTTCCGCCGGTCTTCGCGGGACCGGTGCGCGGTCCCGTCGGTCGCGCGGTCGTTGCCGGGGCGGACGCTGCACCCGTAGCCGGAGCGGCAGCCGCGGACGAGCTCGTGTCCGTGGGCATGGGCACCGGAATCGTGGGCTGAGGCACCTCCGTCGTGGTTGCGACGGGGAGGGGCGCCGGGGGAGGCTCCCTGGTGAGCACCACGACGACTGCCACGACCGCGGAGAGGATGCCGACAGCGCCGATGGCGATCCCGATGATGATCGGGGCGTTGCTCCTGGTGGGAGGGGGATCCGACGCCTTGAGCTGGTTGAGGTTGGGATCCATGATCGGCGTGCCGAGCAGCGGGGCCGAGTCCAGGATCCCGCCGACGGGTGCCGCGAACGCGGGCTGGGGCGCGCCAGCGTCCTTCTCGGCCAGAGCGCGAAGGTCGATCAAACCCGAGTCGTCGCCTCCGGTGTTCGGGTCCGAGCTGGACGAGGTCGACGCAGCGGCGGAGGTGAGCGCGCTCAGGGAGAAGAGAACGGAGGACTCGTCCCGCGCCCCGGTGGGCTTGCTCGACATGACTGGGCTGACGTGGGGCGCGCTGGTGGCGACGTCGTCATCGCTGCCTGCCATGGCCTGGGTGCTGAACAGGTCGGGCTTTTTCTCGTAGCTGGTCTGGACCGCGGCGGACGGGCCAGGGCCGAACAAGGGCGCGGGCGTTGCTGCGGCGGGAGCGGATGCTGCCCCGAACAGGGATGGCGCAGGTGCTGGCGCAGCCGGTGCGGGCGCTGGAACCACAGGAGCCGGAGCCGCTGCGACCGGGGCTGGCGTGGCCGTTGCCACCGGGGCCGGGGTCGCCGTGACCATGGGAGCTGGAGCGGCGGCCGGTTGGCCTGTCGCCGCCTTGTCCACTGCTTCTGAAGCCGCGCTGATCGCGTCGATGATCGTCGGCACTTCTCCCAGCGGCATCCAGTCCGGCTGTCCCTCGGACCACACGAAGGTGTCGCCCGTGATGACGCCGGAGTTGTAGGCCGCCACGATGTCTGCGAGACCCATGTCCCGCTGGTCGCCTTCGGCTACGAGCACCGAAAACTGAGCGTCACCGCCGCCGCCGGCATCGGCCGGGCTCCCCGCCCCGGCCGCTTCGCTCATCACGCCCTGCTCGTTGACATGGATCGTCAACCCGCATTTTCGGCAGCGTACCTTGACGGTCCGGCCCTGGACCTTCTCGTCTGCGATCTTGTAGCTGGACTGGCAAGAGGGGCAGGAGATTCTCATTGCTTGCGACCACCTGGCAAACCACGCGCGGGAGAGGACGATGTGCCGACTCGCGGTGGGGGAACGAGGCCTCTGTCTTCCATTATGTAGCCCGTGTCGAGAAAAAATTGGGGCAGCACTTCACGCAACCACCGAAATCATGACGAGCAACACGAGTTCGTAAGATAGCACAGTCGAGAAGGGTACCCATCCCATCGATCCATCATGCGGGCAACTGCTTGTGATACCCACCTCGCATTTTGGAGGCAAACGCTCTTTCGGGCAAAGTTCGCTTCCGAGAACCCCCCCTTGCTCCCCCGCCCCGACCGCGGCATGGTCCACGCTCGCTGTCGAGTTCCACTGCCGCTCCACTCGAGAACCCTTCCCGTGCGAGGATTCAGGCGATCCCCCGCTCTACCCGCAGGCCTTCGCGTCCGAACGGCCGCTCGCCTCGCCGCGTGCGCGCTGTCGGCTCTGCTCTTCTCCTTGCTCTTCCCCTTGCCCGCAAGCGCACAGTCACGCTCCCCGGCCGACGTTCCCGAGCTTGGTCCCTACGTTCACCTTATCGCGACCTCTTCCCTCGGCGACTCCCTCCGCTTCAACAACCCCTACCGCCTCTCTCACCAGCTGGGCGAATCCGGGGAGTCTCTCTCCCGCACCCCCCTCTACGGCAACCTCGGTCTCGGAGCGGCGTTCGGTGACCCCGATGGACTGCAGCACGGCGCCTCGCTCCAGTGGAATCGCGCCCTCTCTGGTCTTCCCCAGCACGTCGTCACCCCTGCCTACCTGCTGGTCGTCGACGGCTTCCGCCCCTGGCTCGCCTTCGGGCGTGCCGGGCTGCCCATCGTGCTCAATCCCGACCCCAACGTCGGCGGAGAGCTCGCTTTCGGGGGCGCCTACCTGCTGACCGCCGGACTGGGCTTGCAGGCAGAGATCGTTGGCAACATCTTCTACGGCGCCGCCACCTGGGAGAAGAAGATCACCTCCATCCCTATGATCTCCCTGCAGGCAGGGCTCGTCGTCGACTTCGAGGTGCTCCCGTGAAACGTCCGACTCCGCGCCGCTGGGAGCTCGCCGCGCTGTCCGCGCTGTTGCTCTCTTTCGTCGTCGCCCCAACGCCAGGGGACATCGGTGGCTGCGGCCAGGAGGCCCAGTTGCTCGACGCGCAGGCGTTCTTCGCGAGCAAGCGCGCCGTCGACTGCGAGCGTTGCGAGGAATGCAGCTTCGTCTACGCTTCCTGCCTCGAGGCCTGCGACCCCTACGCGACCTTGCCCCAGAGCTTCCCGCTCGGGTGCTTCCCCCTCGTTCACGATGGGGAAGTGTGCCTGCGGGCCCTCCACAACGCGTCGTGCGCCAGCTACAGCGGCTACATGACCGACGACCCCGGCACCAGGAGCACGCCGTCCGAATGCAACTTCTGCCCGCTTCGATGACGCTGGCCGGACGAACTCCGGGACGGCTCGCCCTGCTCGGGTTGGCTTGCCTTCTGTTCGGTGGGGTCGGGTGCGCGTCAGCCGGCGGGCTCGTCGCAAGCAACGACGAGTACCTGGCCTATCGCAAGGTGAGGACGTCAGCACGGCTGGACGAGCGGTTGGCTGCATCCGAAGCCTACCTGATGACCTACCCGAAGGGGCGCTGGGCGGGCGACGTGTTGCCTTGGTTCGAGCGAGCGGAGCTTCGCTACTGGCTTCGCATCCAGGAGACGCCGTCTGGTCTGGCGACCTACCTGAGGACCCTTCCGCAGGGGCCGCACGCGGCCGAGGCCACCGAAGCGCTTGCTGCCTACCGAGAGCGGCAAACCGCCGCGCGCAAGGAGTTGCTCGACCTGCGGGCGGCCGTGACCGAGCAGCGTCTCAGTGAGCTAGCACGGCAGCGGGACGATGCCCTGGACCTGTTCACCGGGTGGCTTGGTCGGTTCGTCGCCATCGAGAGCTGGGGCGAAGGCACGAGCCGGCTCGCGCACGAGACCATCTTCGCGTGGCGCATCGACCCGCCCAAGGGCGTTTGTGAGGATGACCGTTGCACCAAGCCGGTCCAAATGCCGTACCGCCTTCCCGGCGGCGGCGAGGACGCAGAGCGAATTCTCGTGTTGGATGTCGTGTTCCTGCTCGAGAACGGCGTTTTGCGCGAGACCCTCCTTCAGGGGCCTGCTTTGTTCTCCCGACTCTACGAGGTGGGGGCCAAGCGCGTCGTAAGGTCCAGCAGCCCCTCGGCACGCGTCGATGCGATCGCGTACGCGGTGGATGTCGTGGGTGGTGCGGTCGAGGCTCGCCTCCCCGCCAGCCGATGCGCCGTCGATCCCGTCGCTCCGGTGGTTCTCCATCGTGCCTGCGATGGGTGGACCGTTCGTGTGGTGGCGGCCGAGAATCCGGAGGACGACGATGTCGTCTCCGTTGTTGGGCCCGTGGAAGACCGTCAGGAGCAAAGAGGAAACTAGACCCAAATCAAGCGCTCCGCGCTGCTTTGGGTCTAGGTTCTTCTAAGGGGGCTTTCGCAAAGCCCCCTCGCCGCGCTCACCGCGGCTCACCCCAAAACGCCTCGCCTTTGGCTCGGATAGCCCCAAACCCAAGCATCTTCTTCGAACAGTGCTTGATTTGGGACTAGATGTGCCTGGCGGAAGTCTCGATCCCTTGACCGAGAGGCAAGCGAAACCCAGATCGGCGACGGCGACGGCGACGGATTGATTCTTCTGCCGAGCGCATCTAGGAATGATGAGCACGGGAACTCGAACACGGAATGCAGATCGGAGCGAGTCGCTCGTGAATTGATTGGCTCTTGCTCGTGCACAGCGCGAAGCCCGGTGCTCGTACTCCATTTGCCTGGCGGGGCGAGCTCGAGCGTTCAGCGCGTGGGCAAAGCTTCGACCCGGAAGTGCGAGCCGTCGACGGCCAGGTGTGTCCCGTCTCGTGCGCTGAACCAGAGCGTCGCGAGCACTTCCACGGTGGAGACCCTAGGGTGGGGTCCTGGCGGGCCATTCCAGCTCACGAGAATCGATGGCTTCTCGCGCTGAGCGAGCCGCTCGAGCACGATGGCGGCCGCCCCCTCGAAGACCGCCTCTTCCTCGGAGGTGAGACTCGAACGGTCGTCGGGCGGGCTCTCCGCGGCCACGACCACCGCTCGGTCGCAAGCCCCTTCGTCGAGCCAACGGCATGCGGCAGCGAGTGCGTCCACGGCAACGTTGGGTCCGACGACGCAGGTGGAAGGTCCGCGCGCGTCGATGGTCGCGGCGACCTCACCGACCCAGGCGTTGGGGGCCGTGAAGGCGAAGTCCCTCGGGATCGCGCGACCCGTCTGGATGCGACGGTGCTCGAAGCGAAGGTTGGTTCGCAAGCTGGCGAGGGCGGTTGCGCCCACCACCGTCACGCGATCGGGATCGCAGGGGGGAAGGTCATGCACGGCACGGCTGACGACCAGGGCCCCGAGACGCGTGATTCGGCTCGCCCTCGCCACCCTGGGCGCGCCCTGTGGAAGGACCCCATCCGAGGCGACGGCGGGGGTCGATAACTCGTTCGGCCCCGCCACCCAGGCACCTCGGGCGAAACATGCCCCTCCCACCGCGGTCGCTGGCCCCAGGTTCATGTCGGTCCTCCCAGCACGAGCACGCAGTTCACGCCGCCGAACCCCGCGGAGACGGACACCACGAAACCCGGCCCCATCGGACGAGGCTCGAGCACGAGGTCCACGTCGCATTCCGGGTCCTCCGAGCCGCCTGTGCATGTGGGCGGGATGCGTTTTTGCGCGAGGGAGACCAGGGAGACGACGGCCTCTACCGCTCCGGCTGCTCCGAGGGTGTGGCCGATCGTGCCCTTCACCGTGGTGACCGGACGAGCCTTGGGTCCGAACACCCGATGCAGTGCACGGGATTCCATGCGATCGTTGGCGACCGTGGCGGTGCCGTGGGCGTTGATGGCTTGCACGTCTGGCGCCTCGACCCCGGCGTTGGCAAGCGCGGCTCGCAAGGCTCGCTCCAGCCCGGCGCCTTCGGGATGGGGAGAGGTCACATGGAAGGCGTCGGAGGCGGAAGCCCAGCCGGCGACGGTGCCCAGGGCCCTGCGGTCGTGCGACCCGGGACGTGCGAGAACGATGGCCGCGCCGGCCTCTCCGAGGACGAGTCCGGAGCGTTGGGCCCGAAAGGGCAGGGGCAGGTCTGCCGTAGCGCCGAGCGCATCGAACCCGGCCCCCACGAACGGCTCGAGCACGTCGTAGCCTGCCGCGATGGCACGATCGATCGCCCCGCAGCGAAGCCAACCGCAGGCTTCGGCGATCGCCTGGGCCCCGGAGGCGCACACGGTGCAGATGACCTGAACGGGGCCAAGGATGCCGAGTTGCCGCGCGACCCACGCGGTGCCGCTGTGATATCGAGCCCCAGAGCCGTCCCCGCGTCCAGCCACCAGGCCGGTCAACGCCCCGATGCCCGCCGCGGACGTGCCCACGAACAGCCCGACCCGTTGGGGAGCCACGCCGAGCGCGGAGAGGTCGGCGTGCCCTGTTGCCTCCTGGAGCGCATCGCGCACCACAGCTTCGAGCAGGCGGATTCCCCGGTCCGCTGAACCGCCCGCGTTCCGGTCCGTAAGGCAGTCGGCGGCAAGGGGAGCGGCGAAGGGGTGGCGCAACCCAGCCGTCACGAACGGCTCATAGGCAACGAAAGCAGGCTTGGCCTCGCAAAGGCCCTGAAAGAGGGGCTCTGCGCCTGCGCCGAAGGGCGTGCGGACACCCATCCCGAAGGCTTCGATTGGTTGCACGGGAAAACTAGGAACTAGGAAGAGGAACACGGAATGCGAATGCGAACGCCGTTCTACGTGTTCGCATTCCTGTTCCTAGTTCCTAGTTTCCATGACCTCGACTTTGCTGCGCCTCAACGTGATTCAGAATAGTCTGCCACGCAGAGGCGTCGCTCGTGAAGAGGAACCCCCGGCTTTCTTGCGTGAACTCCCCAAGGGTGATTCCACGCCTCCTGCCCACGTCCAACCCCGCGTTCCAACCATTGACTTCCGCGCTGGGCATGCCAAAGGCTTGATCAGCCCCCCCCGACCGCGTAGGCTTACACGGAATGTTGTCGTCGAAACCAACCCACCCCATCCTTCTCGCTGCGGCTACGATCGCCATCGGTTGCACCGGAGAAGTGGCCGACGGAGGCGATGCGGACACGTCGTCGACGCACGCGCTTCTGGTGGTGGAGCAGTCGGCCCCTGTGGAGGACAAGCAGGCGGTGCGTTCGCACGCATCGCTCTGGTTTCTTCGGATAGCGGACGAGAGGGACTTTACGGCGGCGGCGAGCCTGGTGAGTGCCCGGCTGGAGTTGCCGCCTGTGGGCTCGTGTGTGGCGGTCGGGGCTGCAGAGGACCACGTCATGCCTGCGCGCATTTCTCGCGTGGATCTCGCTTTCGCTGGGGACGTGCAGGTTCGGACGCGTGACAACTCCACCCCCTTGACCGTTCGGTTTTTCCCCAACGTGGCGGACCTCGTCTCGGGCGTGATGTACACGCTGCAAGACCAGAGTGACTTGGTCGGACCGTTCGAAGGGTGGCTCTCCGTGTCGGCCACGGGCTCCGGGGAATTCGAGCCTCTGGACGCCTCGACCCGTCCGCCCGCTTTGCCCGAGGGGTTGACCCTCAACGGCACGGCCTTGCCGTTGACGGAAGTCGAGCTTCAGCGCGGTCAACCGCTGTCCCTCGGGTGGAACGCGGGGATCGAGGGCGACGTGATCTACGTCGACATCGACCCAGTGCCTGCGGTGCCCGCAGAGCGCGTGCGCTGTGCCTTCGCGGATACGGGACTCGGCGAGATTCCGCAGGTCGCGGTTCCCGAGTCGTCGGAGATGGGGATCGCGATCCACCGCTCGAGGGACGTTGCGCTTCGGTCGGACCGGGGAGAGGTGGGCATGGCGCACTTCGACCTCGCGGTGACCTCGCGCGTGCGCCTCGCGTCGCCCTGACCCGATGCCGGACCGCGACGCAGCGGAGGTTGTTCGTCGGGTCGAGGCGTTGGCGGCGGGGGCGCGTCTGCTGGATGCGGCGAACGTGGCTGCAGAAGCGCGGATGCACGCGCGGGCTGCCGAGCTGTTCGAGCAGGCGTGTGAGTTCGCGCAGGCCTCGGACCAGGCGAGCCTGGCGGGAGACTCCCGTCGCGCCCTGGTGCTCGCGGCGCTCTCGGGGGACGAACAGCGTGTGCGCCGGGGCATCGACGCGATCGTGGCGGAGCCGAACCGTGCGCGAGCGGCGGCGGAAGAGCTTCGTGCGCGGGGGCACGGGGGTGTGTCTGCGCGCGTGCTCGATGCGCTGGGAGACAAGGAGGATGCTGCCCGGGCGTATGCCGAGGCAGGCCTCGCGGTAGCCTCGGCCGATGCGTACGAGGGCCTCGGTCAGCCGAGGGAAGCGGCGCGTGTGCTCGAGACGGCACACCGCGCGGACCCCCAGGACCATCCCGTCGCGCTGCGCCTCGCGTCGCTTCTCGCCGCGCATCGACGGTTCGACGCGGCCACGCGGCTGCTGCAAGGCATTCCGGAGACGTCGCCGTTGCGTTCGCAGGTCCTGCCGTTGCTGGTGTCGTGTTACGAGGCGTTGGGGTTCGAGGAGCCAGCGGCGCAGGCCCGCAGGCAAGCAGCGGCGCTTGGGGTGACCCAAGGGGCGGAGGAGGCATCGCGGGTTTCGGGCGATGCGGTGGAGCGAGTCGTCTACGGTCGGTACGAGATCGTGAGGTCGGTGGCATCGACGCCGAGCGCGCAGGTGTTCGAGGCCATCGATCGGGTCAGCGGCCAGCGCGTTGCGGTCAAGCAGCTACGGTCGCAGAGCTTGCAAGGGGCGGGGCGCGACGCGTTCGAGCGGTTGACGCGAGAGGCCCGGGCCTTGGCGATGTTGAACCACACCAACGTGGTTCCACTGGTCGAGTTGGTCGATCGCGCGGGGGCGGTCATCACGCCGTGGATGGCCGGAGGCTCTCTCGCGGACCTGATGAGCCGTGAGCGGGTCACTCCGTCGCGTGCTGTCGAGATCGCGTGCTCGGTGCTCGGCGCCCTCGCGGAGGCGCACCGGCTCGGCATCCTTCATCGCGACGTGAAGCCGTCGAACATCCTGTTCGACGAGTCCGGTGTGGCGCGGCTCGCGGACTTCGGGGCGGCGCACGTGTCGGACGCGTCGCACACGGCGACGGCGGGTGTGATCGGCACTCTCGCGTACATGTCACCGGAGCAGCGGCTCGGGATGCCCGCCACCCCGGCGAGCGACGTGTTCGGTGTGGGGGCCACCCTGCTCGAGATGCTGACGGGGCAGCCACCCACCCTATCGGGACAGACGCCGAGGTTGCCGTCGTCCTGTCACCCGGAGCTCGAGGGTGGGCATGATGCTGTGGTGTTCGCGTTGATCGAGAGCGATGCGGGGGAGCGTGTGGGGGATGCGCTCGAGGCGAGGCAGCGGCTGCAGGGGTTGCGGTGGCCGGGGGTCAACCGTGGGGCGCTGGCGCCGGTGGTTTCGGGGGACGAGCGCGACGAAGAGGACCGTCTTCAGGCGCTGGCCGGGGGCTTGTTCCTGGACCGGTGGTTGGGGCGTCGTGTGCGACTGGTCTCTGACTCGGAGTCGATGCGGCGGGTGGCGCAGGCGTGGGCGCTGGCCGGGAGTCGGGCGTTGAGCGCGGTGTTGCGGCACGATGCGGAGCGCGCGGCGATCTGGTTCGAGGAGCCGGAGGGTGTTCGGCTGTCGGAGGCCGGACGATCGCTCACGACGTGGGAGGGCCAGGTCGTGGCGGTGGCCTTGGGCGCGCTGCACGAGCGAGGCGTGGCGCACGGGCGGGTGGACGCGGGGCATGTTCTGCTGTGCGACGGGCTGCCGGTTCTCGTGTTCGACGCGGACGCGGCGATGGGCGGGTTGGCGGAGGGGGATCTGCAAGGGTTGCGTGCGCTGATGGGGTAGGGGCCAGAGAACCACAGAGGGCGCAGAAGGCACAGAAGGGGGCGGGGGTTGGTGCGGAGGTGCGTGATAGCGGGGAGAACCACAGAGGGCGCAGAAGGCACAGAAGGGGTCGGGGGTTGTTGCGGAAGTGGGTGATGGCGGTGTGGTCGGCGATGCGTGATGGCGCGGCGGTCGGCGATGCGTGATGGCGGAGCGGTCGGCGATGCGTGATGGCGGGGCGGTCGGCGATGCGTGATGGCGGGGCGGTTGGCGATGCGCGATGGTGGTGCGTGATGGAGGTGCGTGATGGAGGTGCGTGATGGCGGTGCGTGATGGCGGTGCGTGATGGAGGTGCGTGATGGCGGTGCGTGATGGAGGTGCGGTTGGCGGTGCGGTTGGCGGTGCGAGATGGCGGTGCGTGATGGAGGTGCGTGATGGAGGTGCGTGATGGCGGGGCCGTCGGCGGTGCGTGATGGCGGTGGGGGGTGGCGGTGCGTGATGGGGGTGGGTG
>CAZAWR010000134.1:0-20023 GCA_964488865.1 uncultured Polyangiaceae bacterium
CCACAAAGTCCCGAGAAAATTGAGAAATCCAACGTCAGTTTCGGATCTGCACCCTCACCTTTCTGGCCGCGGGCCTCCTTTCTGCTTGCTCGGGCACCAACCCCGACGATGCCGGCTACGGCATGGGCGGCCAGGCTGGAAACTCGTCGAGGCCTGGGCCTTCCCGCAACCCGACCGGTACCGATGACACGTCGTCCGAGGGTGCCGGCAGCACTCACGAGGGGACCGGCAACGGACACGAGGGGTGCAACAACGGCTTCGACGAGGATGGCGACGGCCTGATCGACGAGGGGTGTCCCTGCGCGCCCGGGGACAAGCAGTACTGTTACGTGGGCGACCTGGCCCAGGGCGGGGTGGGCGCGTGCTCCTGGGGCACGCAGACCTGCGAGCTCACGGGGGGAACGGAGTTCGACACGGGCGCCTGGGGCCCGTGCGAAGGGTACGGACAGCCCAGCGAGGACGTCTGTGACGGTGCGGACAACGACTGCGACGGGATGGTGGATGAAGACTGTTCCTGTGTTCCGGGCAGCACCCAGAAGTGTGGAATCAACAACGGCGCTTGCCACTTCGGCGAGCAGGTGTGCAATCCGGACGGCACTTGGGGTGAGTGCCTTGGAGGTTCCAGCGCTACCGCCGAGTTGTGCAACGGCATCGACGACGACTGTGATGGGCAGATCGACGAAGGCTTGAGCTGTCAGTGCATGCCTGGCATGGAGGAGCCGTGCGGCCTGTCCACGGGCGAATGCGCTCCGGGCAGCAGGGTCTGTCAGGCGGACGGCAGTTGGAGCGCATGCGTGGGTGCGTTGCTTCCCAAGCCGGAGGTGTGCAACGGGCTCGACGATGACTGTGACGGGATTGTCGATCCGGGGTGCCAGTGCGCGTCGGGCACGAAGATGCCCTGCAACCTCTACCCCAACGTGGGGGTGTGTCACGATGGTCAGATCGTGTGCCAGCCCGGCGGTACCTGGTCCAGTTGCATGAACGCGCAGGGACCAACGGCGGAGGTCTGTGACGACGGGCTGGACAATGACTGTGACGGTGAGGTCGACGAGGGATGCACGATCACCCTCACGCTGAAGATCATCGGACTCAACAACGACGCCATGTTCGAGGACTGCCTGTTCGTGCGCATCGGAGGGGGGGCCGCGCACCCCATCGGGTGCAATCACGATGCGGGGATGGTTGGCAAGCAAGTGAGCTTCCAGTTGCCCGGGCCTGCGTGCTACCAGGTTGGATTCGAGATGACGATCGACAACAGCCACACGGTTCGTACCGTGGCCGTCGGCGGCGCCGAGGACCACCGCTGGAAGGTTCTGGACCAAACGCCCATCCGTGTCGAGTTCGAGGACAACACGGACAACGACTACAATGACTTCCAGTTCACCGTCGAAATGGACCGAACGTACTTCGGCATCCAGGGTCGTCCGATCGGTTGCAAGTAACTGAGGGGTGTTTTGCCTCCCAGGCAACGGAGGCGGGACGTCAGGGCGAAGCCTCGGCGACGGACTTCTGCAGGAATCGAAGGAAGTCGACGTTCATTCGGGCGGTCTTGCACGCAGGTCCGCCCCCCTCTTTTTCGCAGGCGTTCTCCACCGCAGAACCCCGTCGCCGCGCCTGCAAGCGTGCAGGTGCCCTTCACATCTGGGACGTCCGAGATCCCCTTTCCGAAGGCTGTCTGGGGCGCGTGACCGCTCACGCTCAGCTGAGCGTTACGACGGGAGGCGAGACGACCAGATCGCGAGCGTCCGCTCCCCCCACCATGGCGTTGTTGACGGCGTGAACCTCTGCGCTCCGCATCGCCACCGCGAGAAATTCGTCTTGGGTCAAGGTCGCGCCCTCGAGCGCTCGGTCCGCAAGCTGCGCCGCCTGAGCAAAGATCGGTTCCTCGGACAGCAGCGTCTCGACACCTTCGTCGTCGCGACCTTCCCGCACGATCGCGGTGTCCGCGAAGCGTACAGGTAGCTCCCGCAATGCAGTGCGCCCGAACGCCAGCGGGACGTAGGCGAGCAACGCCTGCACCTCCCGAGGATCGGCGCCGTCCGCGGCCAGCACCGGCCGTATCTGGTCGTCTGGGTCCCCCGCCCGCTCGATCATTCGCGCCACCGCCCGACTCACGTCCACCCCTCCCTGCATCACAAGGAACAAGCGCACACTCAGGAAGTCGGTGCCCACGGGCCACGCTACGTCTTCCAACTCCCCCTGCATCCACTCCCAGGGCTCGTTGTCCAGCAAGACCTCCAGCGCCGCGCGCTGTCCGTCGTGCTGCGCGAAGTAGACCCGGGCCCAGTGCGTCCCCGAGGGGACCTTCGCCCGCCGCAAGGCGGCCTCGAACGCTTCGAACCACGCCATGTCCACGGACGCCCCCTCCGGAATCTGACCCCGGATCGCGACGTCGCCTAGCGTGATGGCTCGCATGATGCCATCGATCTCCAGCGCCGTTCGTGTCGCGTTGTGATCCGTGTGGAGCAATGCCACAAGCAACGGGGGCAACGAGCTCTGCCCGAACGTCTCGAACGCGTTCGCGATCGCCTCCGCCCGATCTTCGCCGAACCCGCCACACGACTCGACGATCCGTCGCCCTGTCCACAGCTCGACAAAGACGTCGAGCTGCACCATCGTGAGCGTGGCGCTCGATTCGTGGTCCCAGACCAAGGCTCGGGTCCGCATGCCGTTGGGGAGGCGAATCCAGTCGCCCTCCTTCTCTGTCTGCACGCCATGGGCCCGGAACAAACCCATCAGGGGATCGTTGACGACCTGCGCTGTGTCACTCAAGCGGGACCTCTCTTCGTGCTTGCCGATCTCGGCGTTGCGGCGCCGAGGGTAGCCTCCCGACGGCCAGCGTCCAATCGCGATCGGAACCTGCGTTTCGTGTTTCCGTGCTCCCGGGCTTGCCAGGTGTCCCTTGCCCCCGCGAGCAGGCTGTCGCAGAACGCTCCGAGAACATCAACCTCCGAGGTGCGGGGATGACGGGCGCGCTACGAGACGATCACGGGATGACGGACGACGAGATTGCCGCCATCCAGAACCGCTACGGCAAGGGACCGAACCTCGCCGCAGACCTCGCCGTGCTCACGGCGCGTTGGCGCGGTGACGAGCCGGACCTGCGAATGCTCCTGATCCAGCGGAACAACAAGCCGTTCCGTGGGTTCTGGGCGCTGCCCGGTGGGTTCGTCGACATGGGCGAGGACCTCGAACCTGCCGCGCGTCGCGAGCTCCACGAGGAGACGGGCATCCAGGACCTCGGAACCACACCTCTCGAGCAGATCGGCGCCTTCGGCCATCCCTCGCGCGACCCCCGCAGCCGCGTCATCAGCATCGTCTTTCTCGCATGGGTTCAGGAGAGCTCCTTGCCCCACCCAAAGGGCGGCGACGACGCTGCCGCGGCGACTTTCGTGCGAGTTCGCGACGGCGTCGTCACGGATGACGCCGGGCACGCCCTCTCCCTCGCCTTCGATCACGATCACGTTCTCGCGAAGGTCTGGGAGCGGATTCGCTCGCAAGCCGCCGGCTCGTCCACTCCCCTGCTGCTCCTTCCCGAGCGCTTCTCCTCACAGCAAGTCATCGCGCTGTACGAAGCCCTGGCAGGTCCGTGTGACCCGCAAGCCCTCCTTTCATGGCTCCGGAACAACGGATGGATCCGTCCCGAGGGGCCGGCATGGACCCGATCGGCCGGACCGCCCGCTCACGCTCCCTTCCCATGGTCCGCTCCACGGCTCACCGACTCCCCAACGTAGTATGCTCCCCACGACGCTCATTCGCGTCGAGACTCCCGGGAGGGCGTTGTGCACTTGGGAATCGATTTCGGAACTACCCGTACCGTCGTGGCCGCATGCGACCGGGGCAACTACCCCGTCGTCTCCTTCTCGAGCGAGGACGGGGACTACGCAGACTGGTACCCCTCGCTGATCGCCGAGCGAAACGGGGAGCTGTGCTGCGGTTGGGCCGCCCTCGCACGCGCCGCGGACCGCTCGTGGACCATGATCCGGTCGTTCAAGCGCCTGCTCACCGATCCGACCATGCGACCAGACCACGTCGTCTGTGTCGGAAGCCTCGAGATGCCCCTCATCGATCTCCTGGTCACCTTCCTCTCCTCGCTTCACCACGACCTCCGCACGCACTCGAACATGCGCGAGGCGTTGCACGATGCAGACCGTATTCCCGTGCTCATCGCGACGCCCGCCAACGCTCACGGCACCCAACGATTCTTCACCCTGGACGCCTTCCGCAAAGCAGGCTTCGACGTGCTGGCTCTGCTCAACGAGCCCTCCGCTGCGGGGTTCGAATACGCGCACCGCCACCGATCGTCCTTCACCTCGAAGCGAGAGCACGTCGTGGTCTACGACCTGGGGGGCGGCACCTTCGACGCGTCCCTGGTTCGCATGAGCGGGCAGCACCACGACATCGTCTATACGTCGGGCGTGCCGCGGCTGGGAGGCGACGACTTCGACACGGTGCTCGTGGACCTCGTGCTGGCCGAGAAGGGGATGGCCGGTGTCGTCGTGGATGGCCCCCTGCGCGAGAGATTGGCCGACGTGTGTCGCGAGGCCAAGGAGACCTTGGGGCAGGGGTCCCGCCGCGTACTGGTCGACGTGGAGTCTGCGCTGGGAGATCGTGCTCCCGTGCAGGAAGTGGCCCTGCCCGTCTCGACCTACTACGAAGCGTGCACGCCACTGATCGAGCGGAGCATCGAGGCGATGATGCAGGTGGTCGAGCGCGACGACCTGGGGGACGGTACGGGGAGCTTGCCCGGCGTCGCCGGTATCTACGTGGTGGGGGGGGCGAGCGCGCTGCCCGCGGTGGGTCGGACGCTGAAGCACCGCTTCGGGCGACGGGTTCATCGGTCGCCCTACCCATCCGCGGCAACGGCGATGGGACTCGCGATCGCGGGGGACAAGGAAGCGGGCTACCTGCTGACGGACCGGTTCTCCCGCGCGTTCGGTGTGTTTCGTGAGCTGCGCGACGGGGCTGCGGTCTCCTTCGATCCGATCTTCACCAAAGAGACGCGTATGCCCACCCAGCAGGAAGGACGCGTGACTTCGAGCCGGACGTACCGGGCCGCGCACAACATCGGGCACTTCCGATACGTCGAATGCGAAACGGTCGACCTCTCGGGTTGCCCTTCGGGTGACATCACGCCGTTCGCCGAGGTCCTCTTCCCCTTCGACCCGGCGCTGTGCGGACGGGAGGACGACCTACGCGTCGTTCCGATCCGGCGCATGGCCAGCCCCGGACCGCTCGTCGAGGAACAGTACGCCGTCGATGCGAACGGTATGGTGGAGGTTCTGATCCGCAACCTCGACGCGGGATACGAGAGAGCGTTTCGTCTCTGGGGATGACAGGAAATTGAAGACTACTTCGCGTAGTCGATGGCGCGGGTCTCGCGGACGACCGTGACCCGGATCTGTCCCGGATAGGTGAGGGAGTCCTCGACCTTCCGGGCAATCTCTCGCGCGAGCAGGGCGCTCTCGGCGTCGGATACCTCCGACGGCTCGACCAGAACCCGGACCTCTCGTCCCGCCTGGATCGCGTAAGCACGCTCCACACCGGTGAACGACGCCGAGATCCGCTCCAGGTCTTCCAGTCGCTGTACGTAGGACTCGAGCATCTCGCGTCGCGCCCCGGGGCGGGCCCCGGAAAGGGTGTCCGCCGCTGCCACAAGATGGCCGAGCAGGTGGCGGCAAGGTTCGTCGTCGTGGTGGCACGCGATGGCGTTGGCGACCACCTCGTCCTCCCCGCACTTGCGAGCGATCTGACCGCCGACGACCGCGTGACCTCCCTCTTGCTCGTGACTCACCGCCTTGCCGATGTCGTGAAGCAGACCGGCCCGTCGCGCCTGCCGCACGTTGAGACCAAGCTCCGCCGCCATCAGCCCGCACAGGAACCCACATTCGACACTGTGCCGCAGCACGTTCTGCGCGTAGCTGTACCGGTAGCGCAACCGACCCAGGAGCTTGACGATCTCCGGGTGGACCCGCGTGATCGACAGCTCGAGCATGGCCTGTTCCGCCGCCTCCCGCATCGCACGCTCCACCTCGTCCTGCGACTTGGTCACCACCTCCTCGATCCGCGTCGGATGGATGCGCCCATCCACGATGAGCTTCTCGAGCGCGATACGAGCGACCTCGCGACGGATCGGGTCGAAGCTCGAGACGACGATGGTCTCCGGGGTGTCGTCGACGATGAAGTCGACGCCCGTGGCTTCCTGCAGCGCGCGGATGTTGCGTCCCTCGCGACCGATGATGCGTCCCTTGAGCTCGTCGTTCGGCAGGTGCACGGACGTGACGGAACGGTCTTGGACGTACTCACCCGCGAAGCGCTGGATGGCGAGGCCGACGATTCGCTTGGCCCGCTTCTCCGCTTCCTCCCGCGCCTCGTCCTCGATGCGCTTGGCGTCGTTGGCCGCCCCGCGCCTGGCATCGTCCTTGTACCGCTCCATGAGACGGTTCTTGGCGTCCTCCGTCGACAGTCCTGCGATCTCCTGGAGCTTCTCTTCCTGCGCCTTGATCAGCCCCGAGATCCGCGCCTCCTCAGACTGAAGCAGCTGGTCGCGTGTCTGCAACCCCTTCTCCCGACGCGTCAGGTCGAGCTCCCGGTTGGCGAGCAGATCTTCCTTCTCCCGAATGACGCGCTCGCGCTTCTGCGTACGCTTCTCCAGGTCCTCGATCGCTTGCTGCTGCGAGGCGGCCGCCTGGGCTGCTTCCTTCTCTGCCGCGTCCCGGGCCTTGAGGAGAACCTCCCGGGCTTCGACCTCCGCCGCCTTCAGTCGGGCGTCGACCTCCTGGGTCCTGCCCTCGGCGACCCGCAACTGCGCCTTGGCCTCCAGCGCGATCGTGTCCGCTTCCCGCTGCCCCTGCGTCCTGGCCTTCGCCAGAATCCGCTCTGCTTCCTCCTCCGCCTTGCGGACGATCTCCTCGTCTTGCTTCCCCTTCCGTCGAATAGCTTCCTGAAGTTCGAAGACCTTCTTACGGGCATTGCCCAGCACGACGGCGAGTCCCACCACGAGCACCGTCAGGGCAAGTGACAGGACCAACCACAGAATCTGGTTGTTTGGCACGGCGATTCTCCTTCGCGGCTCGGATGGCGCAGGTCGTGTCGGTCCACACGCCCCCTGCAACCCATTCGCTCCGAACCTCGATGACCCGTCGATCGGTCACGACGACCGCGACCGGCACATCCTTCGATGTGCGCGGTGCCTCCGGGATGAGCTGGAATTCAAACGCGACCGCGAGGGTGGTGGCATGCACCACGTCCCGCAGCGCGCGGTCGTACACCCCCGACCCGTCGCCTACGAAGTAGCCGTCCGGGTCGACGGCAAGAACGGGCACGATGATGAGGTCGATCGTGTCCGGTGGAACGAGGGAAGCGCATCCGGGCGCCTCGGCGGTCTCCAACCCCCGAAACTCCAGGTGGGCCTCCGTGGCTGTCCGGAACTCGACGCGCTGGGCGTCGTAGTCCACGCGGGGATACGCCACGGTGATACCCCGAGCCCGTGCCTCCTGAGCCAGGCGTGCGGTCGATACTCCCCGCTGGGAGCTCGGCACCGCACACAGACAAAGGACCCGGGCACGATCCCACACGGGAAGCTGCATCACGCGTGATTGCAGCTCGTCCGAACGCCCCGCCAATGCCTCCGCCGGGATGGCGGCACGAACACCACGCACCTGCTTTCGCAGCATGACCTTGGCCTGCTGGGCCATGGCATGACGATGTTCGAAAGGCTCGAAAACGGGCACGGCAGCTCCCGGTAAGGATAGAAATGACCCTGCACCGCCGTGGACAAAACCACGACGGCCGAACGCGTCGTCCATCGACGACGCAGTGAAAAATCACACCCAGCACCATGGCACGGAAGCCCCCCGTCGGGAAGGCTCCTTGAAATCTTGTTCCGAATGTTCGCTTTGCCGAAGAAAATACGTGCCTGGTCCCGGTCAGAACAGCCCGATGGAGAAGTGGAATGCCCCGAAGTCCTCCCATGGGCGACGGTCCAGATTGATGCCGTAGTCGAACGCCAACGGACCGATCGGTGTCGCCACCCGCAGCCCCGAGCCGGATGCGTACCGGAGCTTCCACGGCGCGAACGCCTCGGGCTCCACCCACAAGTTCCCCGAGTCCACGAACAGCGTGGTGTGAACGGTCGTCGTCATCGGGATGCGAAGCTCCAGCCGCGGGTTGAGGAACACGTCTCCGCCGCGGATCGCCACCTGGTTGACCGTCAGTCGGTTCGGGTCGTTCGGCGAGCCCTCGAGGATGCGCTCTGCCACGTCCTGGGGCACGACCGAGTCACGCAGGTAGCCACGCAGACTGTCCACGCCTCCGAGGAAAAACAACCGGTCAGGGTAGGTGTCGGAACCGGACATCATCTGGAAGACACGTCCCGCTCGCATGCTGCCCGCCAGCGTCAGCCCCCCCCGATCGAGCGGCAAGTAGGCAGATACGATGCCGCTCACCCGCAGAAAGTCACTCAACTTCGTGTTGGGATTGTCCTCTCCCGGGAACGCTCGCACGTGCTCGACCGCCCCTCCGAGCAAGGTGCCTCGCGTCGCCCCCAGCGGATTGTCCCTCCGATCCCATGACACCGTCCCGAGCTGCGCCACCGCTATGGTCAACCCGTCCGGCGCCAGCAACAGGCGTCGCAGGTCGCTCGTCACCCCCGGGCGTTGCAGGTACTCGATCACCGTCTGATCGCCAAAGATCCCCACGTCGTTTCGCTCCAGCGAACCGCCCAACCCCAGCGACAGCGTTCGAAACGGACGGTAGTTCAACGTCGTCGCCAGCGCGTTCTTGGTCAGCCCGAAGTCCCGCGCGTTCGACCGCACGTCGATCCCGTCGAAGTTCAGCGATATCAGCGGCCCCAGGCCCACCTCAGGAAAAAGGACCGACGCGGTGTTGTGCCGCTCGAGCCGACGCGACAGAGGCAGCGTGCCAAGGTTCGTCCGCACGTCCTCGTCGAGGATGAACGGATCGGGAAGGTACGACAGCCGCAACCTCAGCGTGAACCGAATGGCTTCCCCCGCGATGTTCAAGTGCCCATACTCGAACTGGATCCGGAAGCCCTCTCCCGTGGAAAAACCAGGACGGATGTCGAGATACTGCGGCAGACGCTCCTGTACCTGGATCACGACCGTCTTGCGCCGCGCCGGCACGTACGCGTCCTGCAATGACACCGACACGCTCGCGAACGTCCCGAGCGTCGCGATGCGCTCCTCCGTCTTGCGCACGTCGCTCGCGCGATAGGGCTGGCCGACCTTCAACGCAACGCGACCGAGGATCAATGACTCGCTCGTCCGCTCCGCCCCGACTACGACGATCTTGTCCACGATCACTTGCTGCGATTCGTTGATCACGAAGCGGGCGCGGGCGCGGGTGTGATCGGGCGAAAGATCGAGGGCCGCTCTCACCTCCGCATAGGCGAACCCCAGCTCACGGTAGGCCTGAACGACGCGACGTCGGGCCTGCTCGATCGCGAGGTTCGACGCAGGCTGGCCGAGCTCGAGCTCGGCGGTCTCGAGCAAGCTCGTCTCGGTGACGGCTCGATTGCCCTCGAACGCCATGTCGTAAAGCGTGGCTTGGGGACCCAGCTTGACGGGGATGTGAAGCCACACGCGCGGCTCGCACGTGACCCCGAGCGCACGGTCAGGCCGGCACTGCAGCCGCAGGTCGGGGGCGGGATCCTCCACCGGGAGCCCACGCGGGTCGAACCGGCACGTGCTGCTCGGCCGCGCCGGCAACGGCAACGGCACGCACTGCCCCGGCGGTGAATGCCGATGGCACGCCCTCCGCACCACATGGACCGGCCCCACCGTGGCCGACAGGTAACCCTCACTCCGATACAGGTCCCGCACGTGCTTGACCACCTTGTCGTAGGCGACAGGATCGTACGTTCGCGTCGGGTCCGGTTGCAGCGGCGACGGCCTCGCCCCGGTTACTCCTTGCGGCCCAAGGCCCTCGTCCACCACCCTCGGGTCCACACTTCCGAACAGATCTCCTCCCGGCAACTCCGTCGCAAGAACACCGTCCACCTCCCCCAGCAACGCCTCGGCCGTGCGCGATCCTCCCCGCAGGCAGGGAAACTCCTTGCCAAGGACCTGTACAACGTCACCCTCCCGGATCCGGAACACCATCTCGTTGACCGCATCCGTCGGCGCCCCCCGCTCCTCCACCTGCACCGTCGCGTCGAACATCCCAACCCTACGGTAGAACGACTGCAGCTTGTCCCCGAGCGCCGCCGGGGTTCGATCCGGCTCCTTGTCGTAGTCGATTACGTCCGTGAGCTGATCGCCGTCGAACCGTTCGTTGCCCTCGAACCGGAACCGAAGATGGGGACCGGGTTGCACGTACACGTACACGAACCCGAAGCCCTCTTTCACCAGCACCTTGTGCCGAACCCGCGCGAGAAAATACCGGCGACCCCGAAGCTCTTCTTCCAACTCCACGTCCGCCGAGCCCAATGCCTCTTCGTCGAGCCGATCCCCTTTGCTCACCTCGTACCGCCGCGCCACGTCCGCGAGCGTCGCCCACGTCGCATCCGGCATCACGAACACACGATCGGCGATCACAAGCGGTGGACCAGGCTCCACCACCACGACCAGCACGACCTTTCCGCGCTCGTCCGTGTCTCGCGTCTCGACCACCACCCGGGCTCGGGGATACCCCCTCTCTCGATGCACCGCGCCCACCCGCTCCGCCAACTGGACGAGGCCCGCCTCCGTCAGCTCATCGTGCTCCGTGAGACCTGCAGCTTGCCACACCTCCGAGGCCTCCAGCGCGGATCCCACCACGCGTCGCGACGCAATCAAGCGGCGCGGCACCGCCTCCAACCGTAACTTCGCCCCGTCCCTCAGGGGCTCGGCGTAGGCCACCACGTCGGCGAACCCACCCGTGGCCAGCAACTCGCGCGCCGCACGACGCGCCGCCGCCGCCGTCATCGGCTCCCCAACACGCACCGACCGAATCGCTCCTTCCGATCGCCAGCGCCCCGCCTGCACAACCTCCACCTCGAGGATCCGCTTGCCCACCAAGTCCCCGAGATCCACTGCCGGCGCGATCCCCAGCGGCAGCGACTCGCCCGACTCCTGCGCCGCCGCTCCCCACGACGCCGAAAGCCACACGGCCATCACCGCCGCTCGAAGCAACAGCATGAAAATGGCGCGTTGCGTGCGGTGCACCATGACGGTTCGCGACTGTATCTCGGTTCCCGTCACGACGGGGAGCTTCGTCGATCGCCCCCCGCTGCCGGTTCGTGCAGCCAGCCGGGACGCGACGGGCTCACGCGCTCGCTCCGTCGTGTTGCGAAGGGTCGGCCGCGCGCAGGTGCAGGTGCGTGCCCACGGCGCTGATGAGCACGGCCAAGGGGGCGTAGGCAGGGGGAAGGAGCCCGAACGCGATAGCCAGCGCGCTCGCCACGCCTGGCGCCAGCCCGAGGATGATCGCCATGCGGGCATGCAGGCGCGCTCGCCGCGCCGCGACCAGCGCCCCCGCCGCGTCCCGCACGTCATCGCTCGCAAGCGTCACGGACCAATCTCCTACCGAGGAGCCCGCGGCCTCGAGCACCACCGCGACATCTGCGGCGCTCAGGGCGCTTTCGTCCTGACCCAACCTGCCCACCATCGCCACCGTGGCCCCCGACTCGGCCATGCTCTTGATCTCTTGCGCCCGGTCCGCTGGCAACACCTCGGGGCGCACGTGCTCGATGTCCAGTGACCTTGCAATCGCTTCGCACGTCTCTCTCGCGTCCCCCGACATCAGCACCGGCTCCACCCCTGCATCGAGCAGGTGCTGTACCGCCGCCCGCGCCCCCGGACGTAACCCGTCCTGCAGCGCGATGAACCCAATCAGCTTGCCAGCCACCGACACCAGCAACACGGTCCGCCCCATCGTCTCGAGCTCCGCAAGCCGGTTCTCCAACGACGCCATCGAAATGTGCTCGCGCATCATGAGCGCCCTGCTTCCCACGCACAACGGCTCGCCCGTCGACGTCACCGCCGTTACGCCCAGCCCGGGCACCACGTTCGGACTGCGCACCGCATCCGGCATCACCTCCCGATCCCTTGCCGCACCCTTGACCGCTGCCGCTATCGCGTCGTCTGCCGTGGCCTCTGCACCCGCTGCCACCGCCAAGAGCCGCTGCGCCGACGCGCGCCCCAGACTCACGATCTCTGCCACTTGCGGTTCGCCGAGCAACAACGTCCCTCGCGCCGAAAACACCGCCACCGTCGCCTGCGCAGCGCGCTCCCACGCCGCCGCATCGCGATACGCCACCCCCCGCTCCAAGGCGCCCACTACCCCCCGCAACACGTGCACCGACGGGGTCGCTCCCGTCGCTACGGACGCCACCGCAGCGTGCGCCGCTACCGCCGCCAGGATCACGTACGGTGTCGATGCCCCGTTCGCGAATGCCGCGAGCCCCGACAGCGCCGCGGCCCCAAGCGCCCAACGCTCCACCACCTGACGCGCATGCCGCGCTGCCGGCACCAGAACATGCGCAGCACGATGCGGGTCCACCGTGTTGCACAACCACGCCCGGTCCAACCCGGTCCAGCTCACCGTCGCCCGAAGCCGCCCCGTCACGACGCGCGAACCGGCTACCAGGCTCTCGCCCGCACGCTTGCGCGTCGCCGACCGTGCCCCCAACCAGGGCAACACCGTAGCCTCTCCCGCGCTGATCACCACGTCCGTCGGCACCGTCTCGCCCGCATCGATCAGAAGCTCCTCGCCAGGTCGCAAACTGCTCGATGAGACGATGGAATAGCCTGACGGAACCACGCGTCGCGCAGGTGCATCCAGGGCTTGCTGCATCGAAGCGAGCCATGCGTTCGGACCTCGCCTCACTTGCTCGACGAGCTGCATCGACGTTCCGGTGGATACCACGATGAGTCCGGTGAGAACCGCGGACTCGTCGGCGATCTCGTGACCGACGATCCGGGCCCAAACCGCGATCGCCGCAGCGGCAACCGCAGGCCCCAGCAGGGCTGCGGGGTGCGGGTCGGCCGGATCGCGGGTCATCAAGGTCGACCGCACCACGAGCAGCACGGCCCCGAGACACGCGATGCCAAGTCGGACGGTCAACGCCAGGGATCCGGTCCCCGTGAGTGCCAACGCGATCGCGAGAACCCCCGCCACCGTCGCGCTGACGAGCAGGACGGCGCCGGTATCCGAGCGCGGGGTGGCTGCATCGTCTTCGAGGGCAGCGACCTCATCGACGTGGGGAAGGTCCTCCTCGCCGTCGAAGGCATCTTCCGGCTGGGCATGCAGCGGCGGTAAGGTCTGGGGTACTTCTTGCGTTGCGGTGGACCCACTCGTCTTGGCTGACGGCCGCACGAGCTCCGGGTGCTGCGTGAGGTAGTGCTCACGGCACGACGCGTCGCAGAAGTAGTGGAACTGATCCGCGAAGATCGCCACGTGCCCTGCCCGCAACGGGTCGATCTTCCTCGCACAGCCCGGACAGTCCACCGGTGCCACGAAAGGGCCCGCAGGACGGCTCGACGACGAATGACCGTCTCGCTGCGTCATCGACCTCTCGTCGGTGGACTACCGAGCGCCGACCCTGGCGCGAGGCGCCGGCAAGGTCCTTGCCTCGAAGGTTCGCAGAAGGGCTGGGAGCGTGTCATGGGGTCCGCGCCTCGTGGGAGCCCCGCGGGTGTACAACGGAGTGAGGTCTGATGCACGCGGAGCGTGCACCCCCGACCTGGACCGCGTCCCCGGCGCCTTCAGCTCGGGTTGATGCGTGCGATGAGGCTCTTGAGGTACAACCCCTCCGAGAATGCAGCAGGAACGGGATGGTCCGCACCCTGGAACCACCGCTCCAGCACAATGGCATGGGTCCCCGCATCCCTCGCCCCCACGGCCAGGGTCCGCGTCAGCGTGTCCAGGTCCACCGCCGCCGAGCACGCACTGAGCACCATCATCCCACCCGGCCTGAGCACCCGGCACCCCTGCGCCACAAGCCATCCAAACGCTTTGCGCGCCCGCTGCAACGACTTCTGCGAAGGCGCCATGCTCGGCGGGTCCAGCACCACCAGATCGAACTTGCCGATCTGGCTCGACGACGACAGCAGGTCCCGAACCGAACCTCGTGAGAACGAGATCCGAGCCGCCATCCCGTTGGCCGTCGCGCAGCGCGCACCCGTCTCCAGCGCAATGACGTTCTCGTCTACCGCCAGCACCGAGGCCGCACCCCCCCGGGCCGCGGCGAGCGCGAAGGACCCCACGAAACAAAAGGCATCCAGCACCCTCCTGCCCCGACTCAGCTGCTCCACCCTCGCTCGCAACGGCCGCTGATCGAAGTAGTAGCCCGTCTTCTGGCCGATCTCCATCGGGATCTCATACTGAAACCCACGCTCGACGAAGCGGTAGGCATCGAGGTCCACCGGACCCCGCACCACACCCGGCTCCGGCTCGAACCCCTCGGTCTTCGCAAACGTGCCCGGCGTCCTGTCCACGATCGCCTTCACCCCAAACACACCCTGGACCGCGTCGATCACCATCGCGCGACGCATCTGCATGCCGATCGTCGTCAGCTGCACCGCCGCCACGTCGTCGAACCGATCCACCACCAACCCGGGAATCTGGTCCCCCTCCGAGTGCACGAGCCGGAACCCGTTGGTCCGCGCCGTCGGCAGCCCGACCTCGTGCCGCAGCTCGTGCGCGCGCGAGAGCCGCTCACGAAGCCACGCCGCATCGAGCTTGGTCTTCGGGTTGCGCGTCGCCACCCGCACCACAATCGCCGAGCGAGGCGAGTAGAACCCCCGCCCCAGAAAGTTCCCCCGCGGGTCGACCACGGACACTTCGTCCCCCGCGGTGGCTCCCCCCTCCACGCGATCGACGGCTTGGGAGTAGACCCACGGGTGACCAGACCAGACGGGCTGCACGTGACCCGGCTTCAAGATGACGGAGGGCATGGGCGGAACCATAGCCGACCCGACCTGCCCCATGGGGCGTTCTTGCGGTGTGTGTGAACGATTCGTCACAACCCGATGGGTCCGCCGGGACACGACGCGTGGGCGTGTGCGTGATCGAACGGGGATCACGAGGGGCTGGCATCTGGCACTCGCATTGCTACCCTCCACGGTAGCCTCAAGGAGCCGCCCGCGATGCGTACCAGCTCGATTTCCTGTGCCGTTGCCGCCGCCTTGCTGACCTCCAGCATGCTCGCGCAAGCCCAGACCGCGGATCCGGAATGCCCCCCGGGATCCTGGTTCTGTGAGGACACCCCAGCTTCGGAACCGCCGGCAGACCTGCCTCCCCCCACCCTCACACCCCCCCCCCCCCCCCCAAAGGAAGGTCAGGCGCCCACGACCATCATCGTGCCCGGCGCTCAGCCTACCCCACCCATCGTCGTCTACCAGCAAGCCCCTCCCCCCCCCGCCGTCGTCGTGGTCCGACGCCCTGTCATTCGATACGTCGCTCCCCCGCCGCCACCGCCCAAGACACGTCTGCGGCTGCGCAAGTGGGGCTTCAACATGCACCTGTCCGGCGTGCTCATGGACGACCAAGAAGACGAGAGCGCGGGTATGGGCGGCCTCGGGTTCGCCTTCCGCATTCGCCCCGAACGACACCTGGCCGTGGACTTCGGGCTCGATATGGTGGGAGGTCGCGACTACCAGGGACGCCAGCGAAGCGAAGTGCCGTTCACCATCACCGGGATGCTGTACGCCAACCCCCGCGACGCCGCCCAGTTCTACATGCTCGGCGGCATCGGCTGGTCCCACGCTCGCGTGGAAACGGACGACCGCTACGGGGCCATCGAGGACTACGACTACTTCGGCGGTCACCTGGGCGCGGGCATGGAGTTCCGCCTCTCCGCACCCATCGCCCTCAACATCGACCTGCTAGGGTTCATCCGCGGTCGCACCGATCGGCTCGCCGAGCGCGAGCCCGAGTTCACCGACCCCGAGACCGGCCAGACCACGAACACCTCGGGCGGAGGTCTCCTGCGCGCCGGCCTCACCTTCTACTGGTGATCGGCCTCGGGTCCAGCGCCTCGCGCATCAACCTCTTCGTCTCCCGCTTCATCTCTCGCTCCTGCTCGTCGGTCTGGTGATCATATCCCACCAGATGGAGCAGCCCGTGCGTCAACAAGAACGTCACCTGATCGAGCGGCTCGCGACGGCTGCGACTCGCCTGGCGACGCGCCGTAGGAACGGAGATGACGACGTCGCCGAGCACCGCGGGGTTGAGGTCGCCGAACTCTCCTTCGCCCATGGCAAAGGACAGGACGTCCGTGGGCTGGTCCTTGCCCCGATAGGTGGCGTTCAGGGACTGAATGATCGAGTCGTCGACGAGCAAGATGCTCAGCTCGCCATCGGTTCGTCCGATGGCGTGGAGCAGGCGTCGCGCACGTGTTCGCAGCGGCCCCACGGGGATGCCGTGGGGGCCGCGTTGAGAGCGGATCAGGATCGGCATGGGATCAGGTATCGGGGTTGTCGGAGGTGTCGTCGGCGAAGGAGCCGTGGCACTTCTTGAACTTCTTGCCGGAGCCGCAGGGGCAGGGGTCGTTGGCCCCGATCCGCTTGGTCTTGGGAGCGGGAGCCGGAGCGGGAGCGGGCTCTGCGGCCGTGGCAGGCGCCTCGGACGTCCCGTTGTAACCGTGGCGGGCAGCCGCCTCGAGCATCTCTCGCGCCTTGCGCGCCGCGTACTCGGCCTCCATCTGCGCGGCCTGCTCCTGGCGCTGCACCTGCACGCGGAATAGCTTGGACACGACGTTGGCGGAGACGGCGGCCATCATGTTGACAAACATGTCGTAGCCTTCTCGCTTGTACTCCTGCTTCGGGTCCCGGTGGCCGTAGCCGCGCAGACCGATGCCGTCGCGCAAGTGGTCCATGTTCGTCAAGTGCTCGACCCAGGCCTTGTCGATCTCCTCTAGATACACGTGTCGGAACACGCGAAGCAGCAGCTCCTGTCCGAGGTCCTGCTCCTTGGCCGCGAACGTCTCCTCCGCCTGGCGGAAGATCTCCTTCGCGAGCATCTCCTGATCGCCGAAGTCCTCGAGGGCCTCAGGCTTGCGGCCGAAGTGATCCTCGAATCCCTCCCGAAGACCCTGCCAGTCCCAGTCCTCCGGCGGACGGTTCGCAGGACAGGACTCCTCTACCATCGCGCTGATGATCCGGTCGATGAGGTCGAGAGCGCGCTCCCGCTGCTCCGTCAGCCCCTGCGGGATCAGTGCCTTCACGTCGTCGTACAGCTCCGCGGCGTCTTCGTAGTCAGCGACGGCCACCGCGATGCCCCAGAGGTGATACATCTCGTGCCGAAGCTGCGCGTGCTCGACGACCTTGCCTCCCGCGAGCTGCTCTCGCGTGATGTCGCGAGGTTTGCCATCGGCGTCGTGGGGCTGCACCGGCTGCTCGAGGTACAAGCCGATGAGCTGGCCGACGACGGGCACCACGACTTCGGTGATGGAGTCCATCGGCTCGATGGTGCGGGACTTGCCGGTGGGCTTGCCCAGTTCGTCGAGTTGCTCAGGCTGGTAGCGCCCCGCGAGCAGGGACTGACGGATCCCGTAGACCGTCTTGCGCTGCGCGTTCATCACATCGTCGTACTCGAGAAGGTTCTTGCGGATGTCGAAGTTGCGGGTCTCGACCTTGGTCTGCGCGTTCTCGATCGACTTGGTGACCCAGGGGTGCTCGATGGGCTCGTCGTCGGGCATGCCCATGCGGTCCATCAGCTCCTTGACACGGTCGCCGGCGAAGATGCGCATGAGGTCGTCTTCGAGCGACAAGTAGAAGCGAGTGGAACCGGGGTCGCCCTGGCGACCGGCACGACCGCGCAGCTGATTGTCGATGCGTCGTGACTCGTGCCGTTCGGTGCCCAGAATGTGTAGGCCTCCCAGCTCGACGACCTCGTCGTGTTCTTCCTTGCACTCCACCTCGAGCTTCTCGACGAGCTTGGTGAACTCTTCGGGCTCGGCTTCGGGGAGGCGTCCGGCCTCGAGGAACTGGAGCTTGGCGATCATCTCGGGGTTGCCGCCGAGGATGATGTCGGTGCCGCGTCCGGCCATGTTGGTGGAGACGGTGATCGCGCCCTTGCGGCCGGCCTGGGCGACCACGTAGGCCTCGCGCTCGTGGTGCTTGGCATTCAGGACGTTGTGGGGCACCTGACGCTTCTTAAGAATGCGCGCGATGGCGGCGCTCTTCTCCACGCTGGTGGTGCCCACGAGCACAGGCTGTCCCCGCTCGTGGAACTCAGTGATTTCTTGGATCACCGCCGTGAACTTCTCTCGCTCGGTCTTGTAGACGATGTCCTCGTGGTCGGAGCGAACGAGGATCTTGTTGGTCGGGATGGCGATGACGTCCAGCTTGTAGGTGGAATGGAACTCGGCGGCTTCGGTATCGGCGGTGCCGGTCATCCCCGCGAGCTTGTTGTAGATCCGGAAGAGGTTCTGGAACGTGATGGTGGCTAGGGTCCGGTTCTCTTCTTGGATGTTGACGTTCTCTTTGGCCTCGACCGCCTGGTGGAGCCCGTCGGACCAGCGACGACCGGGGAGCACGCGACCGGTGAACTCGTCGATGATGAGAACCTTGCCGTCGGGCGAGACCATGTAGTTGACGTCGCGCTTGTACAAAGTGTGAGCGCGCAGGCACTGGTTGAGGATGTGCAGGGTCTCGAGGTGGACGGGGTCGTAGAGGTTGGAGACGCCGAGCAGGCGCTGGGCCTGCTCGACGCCGTCGTCGGTGAGGGTGGCGGAGTGGTTCTTCTCGTCGACGACGTAGTGTTCGTCGAGGCGGAGCTTGGGGAGGGCCTCGTTGATGATGCGGTACTTGTCGGAGGACTTCTCGCCCTGGCCGGAGATGATGAGCGGGGTGCGCGCCTCGTCGATGAGGATGGAGTCGACCTCGTCGACGATGGCGAAATTGAGGGGTCGCTGCGCGTAGTCGAGGGCGGAGAACTTCATGTTGTCGCGCAGGTAGTCGAAGCCGAACTCGTTGTTCTGGCCGTACGTGATGTCGCACTGGTAGGCGCGCTTCTTCTCGGCGTCGTCCTGCTGGGCGACGACGGTGCCGACGGACATGCCGAGGAAGTTGTAGAGCTTGCCCATCCACTCGGCGTCGCGCCGGGCGAGGTAGTCGTTGACGGTGACGAGGTGGACGCCTTTTCCCTCGAGGGCATTGAGGTACAGGGCGAGGGTGGCGACGAGGGTTTTGCCTTCGCCCGTCTTCATCTCGGCGATGGAGCCTTTGTGCAAGACGATGCCGCCCATGAGCTGGACGTCGAAGTGGCGCATGCGTAGGGAGCGCTTGCCTGCTTCGCGGCAGACGGCGAAGGCTTCGATGAGGAGGTCGTCGAGGGTGGCGCCGTTGTCGAGCTTCTGACGGAACTCAGCGGTTTTGGCGCGGAGCTCGGCGTCGGAGAGTTTCTGGATGGCCGGTTCCAGGTCGGAGATGGCGGCGACCTTGGGGCGCATGCGACGCACGGCGCGGTCGTGAGAGGTGCCGAAGAGCTTCTTCAGGGCCCAACTGAACATGCGGGGTTCCTCGCAGAGAGAGAGATGAGCGGAACAGGGCGGCGTGCACGAGACGGGTGTCGACGACCTGGGAGGCCGAAAAGCTAATGCTTGGGGAGGCGCTGTGCAACGTTGCTCAGCCGCATAGATATAGAGGTGCGAAAGGGCAGGGGAGGGGGAGAAAAAAAAAGTTGACAGAGGACCGGATCCGAGTAGATTCCGCGTCCCTGACGGCGAACCAAGCGGCGTTCCGCTGGAACCGTCGATCGAAGGAAGTCTTAAGCGAGTCCCGACGGGACGCTTCGATACGAGGCGCGAAAAGCTCCGAAAGGAGCGTCAGCGCGCGAGAAGCGGATGGTCGAGGGGTCGAAGGCCCGGACGAACGTTCAGGTTGACGGCAGCGAAAGCGGTGTTAGACTTCCTCACCCCAGCAGGTACTGAGCTACCTTGGGGCGACGTTGCACGGTGCTGGAAGCGGCGCCAAGAGAATGTCGGTCGGCCCCCCCAAAAAAGGGGTTGACGAGAGAAGGGAGGCCAGCTACAAGACGCCTCCCCTCGGGAAGAAAGCTTCCCGGTCGGTCCTTGAAA
>CAZAWR010000135.1:0-19774 GCA_964488865.1 uncultured Polyangiaceae bacterium
GGATGTGATTGGACAGCAAGCTCTTGGGCTCGAAGCAGTTCTTGGAGACCCAGCACCCGCCGGGGTTGCCGGTGGCGTCCATCCACTGCACGAACTCGGTGGGCAGGTTGCGCGAGTCCTTGGCGACCGCGCCGACGTCGTAGCCGTTGACCTTGTGCCAGGCGAAGTCGACGGCGGGGACACCACCGGCCGTGAGCTGACCGCCGGGCCAGTCGGTGGGCTCGAGCAAGCAGGTCTTCACGCCTTCCCGCGCGGAGGTCAGGGCGGCGGCCAAGGCAGCGGTCGTTCCACCGGCCACGACGACGTCGCAGCTCAGGGTGGCGACAGCACTGGACTGGCGGTCGCTCTCCTCCGGGTCGAAGGCGTCGGTGCCGAGGGCGCAGCCCTGGAATCCGAAGCAAGCGGCGCAAGCGAGAAGAAGGGAGGCGGACTGGAGTTTCATGGCTCATTCCTGGTTGCAGGAGTTTGAGGTTCCGAGCCTCTCAATGCACACCTCGGGCCACAAGGTCACACCCGTTCGTACCCGTACAAAACCTTCTTGGTTCCCGGAGCACACCGTGGCTCGGTGGCCAAAGTGAGGTCTAGGACTTCCCACTCTCGGATCTCGGAGTTCTCAAGACGTCACTCGAAGCTGATTCTGAACCGCACGTCCGCGCCGAGGTTTCCTAGCGACGAGTTGGAGACGTTGTTGACGTTGTCCCAGCTGCCGAGGATGGACGACGCGCCGGTGAGCTGCCATTCGAGGTTGGATCGGACCTCGCGGGTGTCGCTCAGGCCGCTGGTCACGTTGGCTCGGACTCGCTCGGTCACGCGCTTGCCGACGGTGACGGTGGGCTCGGTGCGACCGGATCGAGAGGAGTATGCGCTTCCGAACCGGAAGTCGTCGATGACGGGCACGGACTCGCGGACGACGGAATCGGCGCCGGTGAGGGTGGAGAGGGCTTCGAGGGCGGCGGTTTCGCCGAGGCTGGAGGCTTGCATCTGGTCGAGCTCGGCGCGGGTCACGCCGAGGGTGAGCAGCAGGATGATGTCTTCCTGGGAGAGGGCGGGCTCGCTGGTCAGGTCGAGACGCAGGTTGTCGGTGTCACCATGGGCATGCATCTGGATGCGCCACTGTCCGCCGGCGCGCGAGACCCCAGATGCGCCCGCGGCGGGGGCGGTGTCGGCGGCGCCGGAGTAGCGTCGGTACTCGGTCACCGCGGTCACGTCGAGGTTCGGTGCGATGCGGGTCATGTCGTCGAAGCGCACGAGGCCATCGCGCACCTCGAACTCGTTGGCCCGCAGCCGCACCCGGCTTCCGGACTGAACGCGCAGGGCACCGCGCAACCCGACGCGTTGGTTCGATCCCGAGAGAGTAAGCACGGGCGAATCCAGGCTGAGCTTCATGTCGGCGAGGTTGTTGCGAATGCGAAGGGGCCGGGGCGCATGGATCCGGACCTCGAAGTCCACCATGTCCTGGCTCGGGTCGTACAGCTCGAAGCTCGTACGTCGTGCGCGCTCTGCCAGCGAAGAGATGTCCGCCTCCATACGGAACGGCCGGGTGTACTCGAAAGCCAGAAGGCGCACGTCCCCCACCACGCGCGGGATGTTGCCCGTCTCCTGCATGAGACGCGCGTTCCAAGACGCGGTCAGGTCGGCGTCCACCGTCATCTTGACCCCGTCGACGACGGCGAGGTGAAGGTCGCGTGCGGTGATGGTGGCGGAGGCGGTACCGAAGTCGAACCCTTCGACGGGCAAAGTACCCACGGCAGTGATGCGTCCTCCTCCCAGACGGGCGTTGGCCCGCTCGAGCTGGATCTGACGCTCGTCGATGCGCACGAGCACGTTGATGTCATCGATGGGCATGGGCACGCCCGTGACGGACAAGGCGCCGTCGCGCAGGGACACCTGTCCTCGATAGCGGGGGGACTGCCAGGAACCCGTGACGTCGAGGGAGGCTTCCACCACGCCGCGCGCTCGCTCGATGCGCGGCACGACGTTGGCGAGAGCAGAAAGATCGGTGGGTGTGAGCTGCGCGTGCAGGTCGAGCTCCGGGGCGCTGGTCGTGCGATGCACTTGACCGCCGGCGAGGAAGGTGCCGGAGATCCCCTTGGGGCTCTGGAAGTCGAGCAAGATCCCGGGAACCGTCAGCTCGTCGCGCTGCAGGGTGATGGGGGGCGTTCCTTGCCGGAGCCGCACCGACCCGGTTCCGGACTGCACCTCGAGAGCGGTGAGCACGAGGGAGAGGTCCGCACGGTGCAGGGCATCCAGAGGCAGGTGCCGCATGTCGAGCGCCCCCGACAGCACCCCCTTCGGGATGTCCTCGCTGCCCGCCATCGTCGGCCAGATCTGCACGACTTTCCCAAGGTCCAGGGCCCGCGCCACGATCGTTCCCGTCGCCACCTTGTGTGTCTGCCGGGTCACCTGCATGTCTTGCACGACGACCTGTCCACCGAAGAGCTCCCCTCGCACCTCGAACACCCCGGAGGGGGTGTCCTTGGCAAAGGCGACGGGATCGAACGGTGCTCCGACGGGAAGTCCGCATCGCGTCCGCCCGATCACACGGACAGGGGGGTCCACGGGGACGAGACGAACCGACAGCCGCGAGGGAGGAAGGATCGCGGTGCCCAAGCGAAGGGGGCCGATGCGCGTATCGACGTCCGCCTCGATGCGGTCGAGGGTTCCACGCACGTCGGCGGTGGCAGAGATGCGGGCGTCCAGCAAGGGGCCGAGCCCACCGAGGACGTCGAGCTCGGCGATGGGAAGGTTGGACACGGCGGCCCGGGCGCGCAGAACGCCGCCTGGCCGAATGGTCCCCTGCCCCACGATGGTGCCTTCGCCCTTGCGGAGCACGAACGTTCGGATGTCGGCGCGGATCCCAAGCTCCTGGGCATCGCGATCGAACCACTCGTAGTCGAGCTCGAACGTGCCGCCATCGTACTTCTCCTCGAACAAGTCGAGTTGCCGGAGGGAGCCATCGACCTGCACCCCTAGCCACCCTCCGCCGCACCGATCCAGCGGCCCGCCCTGCTCGTAGTGGAGCTGGGCATTCGCGGCCGCCACGCCATGGATGCCCTGGTACCGCGGGTCCTTCTCGAAGTGGAAGATGGACAAGAAGTCGCGGATGTCGAAGGCGGACGACCGGATCTGCGCGTCCGCCATCACGGGTGCTGGACCGGTGAAGTCCACTCGCATGGAGGGCACATGGTAGGAGCTGTAGCCCTTGACGCCCTGGACGTCGGAGATGTCCATGATCATGGGGCGGAACTGGACCTTGCCGCGCTGGATGTCCCCCAAGGCCATCTCCGCGAATTCGAACCCCTCAATCGCGAGATCCCCCTGAATCAGCGGGTCGTTGAACACGCCGGTGATGTCCACCGTCAGGTCCGCCTTGCCCTTCCAGGGAATGTCGAGCAACGGATTGACGTCGTCGAGATCGACACGTGACCCCTTCGAGACGACCAAACGAAACTCGTTGGCGAAGCCGAGGGACGTGAAGACGTTGAGGTGCGACCCACCGAATTCCGCGCGACCGTTCTGGAACTCCACCGCGTTGGGCCGTATGGCGAACTTCGAGCGAACCGTCCCTTGCCGAACGCCGATGACGTGCTTGCGCGAGGGATCGTCGAAGGCCGCATCGAAGACTTCGAAGTCACGCACCTGGGTGCGCAGGTCGCTGTCGATGCGCAAGGGGTCGATGGTCCCCTCCACGGCGGACAAGGTTCCCTCCTGGAAGTCCATGCGAACGTGGGTGTGATCCGTCACGCCCAGGTCACGCATGAGGCCAGGGAACTTGATTCCGCCAATGTCGAGACGAGCCGCGCGCAAGGGGATGCCCTCGGCCAGGGGACGCACCTCCGCGTCCCTGATTTTGACCATGCCATCCGCGAAGCCGACCTGCGCTTCGGGGACTCGCACCACGCCCGCGTCGATCCTCGCCTTGGCGGAGAGAACGCTCGCGATCCGATAAATGCCCAAGGCAATGCCCTCGCCTTGGACGGTACCCCACAAGTCCGGCAGCTTCTGGCCCCGGTGCCACGCACCGTCAACCTGCGTCGCGACCCAACCCTGCATGGGGAGGAACTCGAAGAACCGATTCGCCAGGCGCAAGGGAGTGCGCGCTCGCACATGACCCGCGACGGACGCCGGTCCTTCGTCGTCGAGCACCGCACGGACCAGGCGCAGCTCGAGCTCCACGCGCCGCGAGTCCTTTCCGGGCAGAAGGCACGACGGTCGCGTGTTCTGCTCCGGGTCAAGGTCGGCAACCCCTGACAGGCGAACCCTTCGAATCAGCACGGCGTCCGGTTCCACGCGCACCCGCGCATCCAACTCACAGACGGAGTCCTCGTGACGGGCATCGACCGGGTCGGGCGCTCCATAGCCGGTGAAGGCGAGACGACCCCGGCTATCGACGTGGACACGCCCTGTCCTCACGGCCAGATCGAAGACCGGCCCCTCCGACGCGGAGACGTCGATGTCGATCTCACGACCGCTCACCCGCAGGTCGTCCACGGTCACGTCGAGGTGTGCGTCGTTGACCGCGAGGGACGAGAAGGGGGCACGTTCAACGGGTTGCGGGGCGTCGTCCCGCGGGCGGGTGTGAAGGTCGAGGTTGGCGACCTTGCCGTCGCGGACGACGAGGCGGACGTGAGGCCGCTCCACCTCGATGTCGCCTGCGTTCATTCTGCCCTGGAGCAGGGAGAAGAGCTGGGGCCGGAGGGTGAGCTGATCGACGGTGAGGGCTGGCCCCGCTTCATCGGTGGCTTGGATCTCGAGGTCGTCGACGACGATGGTCAGGGGCCAGGGTCGGACGGACGCCTGGAAGGATCCGTCGAGGCCGGTTTCCTCGTGCAGGAGGGTCCTTGCCTGTTCGGATGTCCAGGCTCTGGCCATCTCGGTCCGCAGCAGGACACCGGCGAGCACGGGGAGCAGTCCGATCAAGGCGAAGAGGATGCACAGGACGCGAGCGATCCATCGACCGACACGGGCGGGGCGACGCTTGCGCATCACGTTCGACCTCGCCGGCCCGCCAGCCGAACCCGATCGTTCGACCGGACCGAAGGGTCGGTGCAACGATGGGTTGTCATGCGGGAAAGGAACTCCAGGGACACGGGCCTCTTGCTAAGAAGGCTACTCGGGTTTCGCGTGCGGGCAAGGGTCCGACCCCGCCCCAGCGTCCACGTGTTGCCCGCAGATGCCGCAAACCTCCGCAGATGAGTTCGGGGATCCGCGCGAAAGCAGGCAGGACTCGGGAGAGGTGTTGCGGACTCCCGGAGAGCCCGCATCGCTACTCACAGGCGGCGGAACCGCCGTGGGCGTCGCACATGGCGCACCTGAGGGCGTCGACTTCCTCGTCGGGCTTGGCGGCACATGTGTTCTCGGTGCAGGTGTAGAAGTCACCCGAATCGGCGTCGCCGACCATCGACCCGTCATCGCACAGCAAGCCCCAACTCTGCCCGCGCACCACGCAGTCATCGGGGCTCTCGCACCAGCCGCATTCCCCCTGGTGACAGAGCCCGTATCCGTTCCGCGGATTGTCGCATTCGATGCTGACCGGGATCATCAAGTCGACGTCGCACACGACTTTGGACCAGCCATCGTCCGTGCAAGTGCCAGCGACGGCGGAGCAGGCATCTGCGGCTCCATGCATTTCCGAGCAAGCTTTGAAGGCGGCTTCGTCGCAGTCTGCACTTTCGTAGCAGGCCACCAGCTCGGCAGAGGCGTAGGCGCAAAGGCTGGCGCAATCAAAGGTGGTCCCGAAGTTGTATCGGCAATCCGTATTGCGCCACGCACACACGTTTTCACAGGACATCTCTGGCTCGGTGTCCGGCGCAGCGTCGCTCTGCGCGTCGGCCCCTGCAGATCCTTTGGAGTCTGACTCGGCGTCCGACGAACAGGACGCGATGCCCAACAACCCAGCTGCCATCATCAGCCGCAAACACCCGATATTCTTCACGACAATCCTCCGCTTCTCCCTGCAAATCACGCCCAGTTGCCACGCGCTGGTCCTCTGGACGGTGTCGTCCGCTTCTTCGACGTTGCCGCGGCCCGTTGGGACTTGGTCGCTCGAAATCTAGCACAATGGATGCGGTCTTGTCCGTAGCCGCTGGCTGCGGAAGGTGCTGGATCTTCTCTGCGCTCAGCCCGCGGCAGCGTACCGCTGCGTCCCGCGATCCACTTCATCCGCAGGCAAGCTCGACCACGAGGCCCCCTCGCTTGGCCGGACGGGCCACCACGATCGCGTCCGTCGCGGGAGCGTCCGCGAAGTGAACGAACACCGTTCTCTTGGGCTCGAGCCCGACGCTGCGCAGGACGGTCCAGGTGGAGACGACGAGGTGCGCCGGGCACGCCACGTAGACGTGGCCGCGAGCTGCGAGGGATGTCCGGAACGCACGTGCCTCGCGCGAGTCGAGGGGACCCTGCAGAGCCGCGGCGAGGACCCGGGGACGTCCCACATCGTCGGCTCGAACGGCATGCCCTTCGTCCCGCAGGCGGGGGAGCAAGCCGCGCGCACCGCCGATCAAAACGATGTCGTGCGATCGCGGGTGGGATCGGAGAAGGGAGAGGAGGACGACGTCGGACGTCAGCTTGCGACCACTTCGGGCGAGGAGCGCGGACGCTCCATTTCGGGCGTCTCGTCCAGGACGCGGCCGTCGTCGGAGAAGCGCTTGAGCTCCCTGCTGAGTCGTCGGAGGCTCTGCTGCTTGACGTGGAAGGGGAGGAAGGCGGACTTGAAGCCGGCGACGATCATCGACTTGATGTCGGCGACGGTGAAGCCCATTTTCGTGTGGCAGAGCCAGAGTTCCTTGGAGACGGAGGTGTCGGTGACGAGGCGGTTGTCGGTATTGACGGTCACGCGCAGCCCGAGGTTGTAGTAGAGCTTGATGGGGTGTGCGGAGAGGTTGCGCACGGCGCCGGTCTGCACGTTCGACGACGGGCAGCATTCGATGGGGATGCGGTGGTCGTTGACGTAGTGAAGGAGGTCCCCGTTTTCGCGGAGCCGGACGGCGTGTCCGAGGCGGTGAGCGCCGCAGACGTGGATGGCTTGGGCGATGGACTCGGGGCCGTAGGCTTCGCCGGCGTGGATGGTGGTGTTGATGTTGTTGTCGCGAACGAGCTGGAAGGAGTCCTTGTGGTGCTTGGCGGGGTGGTCGTACTCGGCGCCTGCGAGGTCGAAGCCGACGACGCCGCGGTTCTTGTAGGCGACGGCGAGCTCGGCCATTTCGAGGGAGGACTCGGGGGAGATGTTGCGGATACCGCACACGATGATGTTGCTCTCGATGCCAAACTTCTCGCGCGCGGTGGTCAGCCCCGCAAGGACCGCTTCGATGACGGTGGTAAGGCGCAGTCCCTGGCGGGTGTGGAGCATGGGGGAGTAGCGCACTTCCATGTAGCGCACGTTTTCGCGCGCCGCGTCCTCGGCGAGCTCGTAGGCCGCACGGAAGAGAGACTCCTTGGTCTGCAGCACGCTCAGGGTCACATCGAAGGTCTTGAGGTACTCTACGAGGGAGCCGTAGTTGGACCCGAACCGCAAGAGCTTGCAGAGCCCTTCCGCATCGCTGGCGGGCAGGGTCACCCCTTGCTCGCGTGCCAAGTCGAGGATGGTGTCGACGCGCATGGAACCGTCGAGGTGAACGTGGAGATCAGTCTTGGGTAGCTTCTCGAAGAACTCGAGGGGTAGCTTGGGATCTTGGTTTGTCTCGGCCATACGGGACCCTATCACAACCAACGGCGGCGTCAGCCGTTGACTCGCCGCGTCAATGGCGACATGCTGCGGACGCTTGGGGAATAGTGACCCGGGCGCTCGATCATCTCCTCCCGGGGAGGGGATGGTCCCCGCGGATGCCCCCCGCGTACCAGGACGGAAAAGGAGACCGATCATGGCGAATGCCCCGCAGAATATGTACAAGGCGGACCTGCGAGACGTGATGTTCGTGCTTTTCGAGCAGTTCAAGCTCGGGGAGCTGCTGGGCAAGGAGCCCTACGATGCGTGGGGGGACGAGGAAGTACGGATGGTGATCAGCGAGTGCTATCGCTTCTGCTGCGAGGTGCTCGGGCCTGTCAACGCGCTGGGAGACGCGGAGGGCTGCCGGATCGAGGACGGCCAGGCCAAGGTCCCGTCTTGCTACAAGGCGGCGCATGCGCAGCTGTACGAGGCGGGTTGGAAATCCGTGGGTGTGAGCCCTCACTTCGACGGACAGGGCGCGCCCAAGGCCGTCTTCATGGCAGTCGAGGAGTTCATCACGGGCGCGAACACGTCCCTGAGCATGTATCCGGGACTGGCCCACGGGACCGCGGAGCTCATTGAAGAGTTCGGCACCGACGAGCAGAAGGAGATGTACTGCCGCAAGGTCTTCCACGGCGTCTGGGGGGGAACCATGTGCCTCACGGAGCCCGAGGCAGGGTCCGACGTGGGTGCAGCCCGTTCCAAGGCCTTCAAGAACCCCGACGGGACCTACCGGATCGAGGGGACGAAGATGTACATCTCGAGCGGCGACTCGGACATGGTGGAGAACGTCATCCACCTCGTGCTCGCACGCATCGAGGGTGCGGCCCAGGGCACCAAGGGCCTGAGCCTGTTCATCGTCCCGAAGTATCGCATCAACCCGGATGGCTCCAGCGGGGAGTCCAACGACGTCGTGCTTGCGGGTCTCGAGCACAAGATGGGTATCAAGGGGTCGACCACGGCGCTTCTGAACTTCGGCGAGAGTGGCAAGTGCATCGGTGAGCTCGTAGGAGGCATCGAGCACGAAGGCATGAAGCAGATGTTCAAGATGATGAACGGGGCACGCATCTTCGTGGGCATCCAGGGGCTCGCGAACGCGTCGAGCGCGTACCTCAACGCGCTGTCCTTCTGCCGCGAACGCAAGCAGGGGTCGTCCCTCGAGAACTTCAAGGATCCGACGGCGCCGCGCGTCACGATCATCCAGCACCCCGATGTCCGGCGGATGCTGCTCGACATGAAGTCCCGCGTGGAGGGCATCCGCGCGCTGGCGATCAAACTCTCGATGCACCAGGACTTTGCGCTGGTGGCTACGGATGAGAAGAAGAAGGCGCACCATCAGGGGCAGGTCGACGTGTTGACGCCGATCGTGAAGGCCTACGGCACGGACGAGGCGTATCGCGTGTGCGTGACGGCGATGCAGGCGATGGGCGGCGCGGGTTACATCAGCGACTACGGTGTGGAGCAGTACTGCCGCGACTCGCGCATCTTCACGATCTACGAGGGGACCAACCACATCCAGGCGATGGACCTGGTCGGACGCAAGCTGGGGCAGCGCGGAGGCGCGAACTTCCAGGGGCTCATCGGTGACATCGCCAAGTTCGTCGCGAAGAACAGCAGTCACCCGCGCTTGGGCACGGCGGTCAAGCTCCTGTCGAAGGCGCAGGAGGCCGTGGCCGGCGGCGCCATGTTGATGTTCATGTGGTCCCAGTCCGGGAAGCTGAAGCAAGTCGGCCTGCATGCAAACCGGTTCCTCGAGATGATGGGCGCCACCACGGTGGCCTGGCTGCTGCTCGACGCGGCGCTCATCGCGGAAGAGGCTCTGCAGAACGTGCAGGATGGACACCCCGACCGGAACTTCTACGAAGGGAAGATCCAAACGGCTCTGTTCTTCGCAAGAAACAACCTGCCCCTCGTGCCGACCATGAGCGCGATGATGCAGACCGAGGACGACTCGGCCCTGGTCATCCCCGAGGAAGGGTTCGCCACGATCTGAGTCCGGGCCCCCGCTCCTCACCCCTCACAGCTCGCCGCTCCGTGCTAGCATCCGAGGCATGTCCTCGAGACGACTCGCCTTGCTTGCGCCCTGCGTCGCGATCAGTTTCTCGGCACCCCTCGCAGCCCAGCAACCGGCACAACCGAACGACGGCTTCCAGTCCGGGGGACTTGCCCCACCGACCGGGATGGGGGGACCGCAACAGACGCAACCCGGGTTTCAGACCGAGACCGAACGCAGGCTCGACGAATCCGAGAAGGAGGATGCCGGCCGGGGCCTCGACTGGGTCTACTTCGACGTGGAAGGGGGCTACGAGTACGCCGGGTTGGAAACCCTCAAAGGCGATGGCCTCACCTACGGCGACGTGGGGGCGTCGGGCGGAGGGCTGATGCTGGGAGGCGGGGCGGGTATCCGCCTCATTTATCTGACGTTCGGCGCTCGCGCCCGCGTGGGCATGTTCGAGCACTGGAAGCTAGGGACCATCAATGGCGAGATGGGGGTGCACATCCCGCTCGGCATGGTCGAGCCGTACTTCACATTCGGGGCTGGCTACGCATTCCTCGGCTCCCTGGACGCCGACACGTGGGGCGGCGACACAACCATCCGAGGATGGGACCTGCGGGCAGGCTTCGGCCTCGACTACTACGTCACCCCTGCGTTCTCCGTCGGGGGAAAGCTCACCGGCGACGTGCTGTTCCTCTCGCGCAAAGGGGTGAGCGTCGACCCGGCCTCGACGCTCGACGCCAGCGCGAAGGCGGCCGCAGCAGCCGACGGAAGCGGGATCGGCGCGGCGTTCACGGGCTCAGCCGTCCTGGGCCTTCACTTCTGATTCCCTTGCGGGCGCCCATGGGTTCCCGTACCTGGTGGACATGACGGCCTGGTTGCCTGCGGCGTCCCTGTGGCTCGTGCTGTGCGCGGCGCCCAGCGTCCTGTGGCTGCTGTTCATCTGGCGCGTCCCCCCCCAGCGAGCGTCGGCCGTCGCCGTATGGGGGACCGGCCTTCTGGGGATCTTCACAGGCGTGGCCGCCGCGTTCGTGCAGGGGTTCGTGGCCGAGGTAACCGGACTGGATCAAGCGGTGACCACCTTTGGAGCTCCCGGCGGCTTGCTGTTCGTCCTTGCGTTCTCCGCGCCCCTCGCGGAAGGGGCCAAGGTCGCAGCGGCCTGGCCCGCCTTCCGCTCCAGCCACTTCGACGAAGAGTTCGACGGCATCCTTTACGCCACTGCCGCGGCCACGGGCTTCGCCGCGGGCCACAGTGCCGTCACCTTGATCGCGGCGCCCCTCACCATCGACGCCATCTTGCGCGTGGAGTTGCTGCTCATCGCGCACCCCTTGATGTCCCCGATCTGGGGCCATGCCCTCGGCAAGGTGCGTCGCTCCAGAACCCCCACCGCACGATTCATCGTGTCGTGGGTGCTCGCCACGCTCGTGCACGGGTTGTTGCTGCACTTGACGCGAGCCACCTCGCTGCTGGCGCTGGTGGCTGCCTTTCCTGTGCTCGGAGGGCTGGCATTCGCGACCTGGTGGGGCGCACGGGACCTGCTCGCACGCTTCGGACGAACGGCGCGGATCTCGGCGCGCACGGTACTCCCTTCGTTGCCGCCCCCGTCACTCAGCGCGGTGCGCCACGCCTTGCGACGAACGGAGGGTCCGATCCTCGTGCACTGGATCGTGATCGGGGCGTTGACGACCACGGGCGTGATGCTGGCGATGGTGGCGCTTGCGGTCTGGACCGGCCATCAGGTAGGTCTGGATTTCTCGGCGATTGAACGGGAGGACTCGACCGCGCGAGCGATCGTGCCGCTCGTGCTCATCACGGTCTCGATCCTCGCTGCGTTTCCGGTGTCGGGCTATCTCGTCACGAAGGCGAGCAGCTCGGACGGGGTTCTGGAGCCAGCACTGTCCGCAGCGCTTGCCATCGTGGCCGTGCTCGTGATGCTCGGGCTTGCCGCACCGGTGGCGCTCGTGTTCGCACTCGCCTTCGCGCCCGTCGCGTTCGTGCTTGCCTGCACGGGCGCCTGGTTCGGGCTCGGCAAGTAGGCCTCTTCGCCGGGACGCGGACGGCACGACCGCACCCCCGGCGCCTGGACGGCCGCTCCCCCCAGCCGAAGCCCCACGCAGTTCCACACGTACAACCCAACCCCCCGTCCCCACGCCACCGCAGCCAACCGCTTCAAGTCCCGAAGAACGGGTTCGAGCCTCGACGCCGCACTGGTCAACTCCTCGCATTGCCCCCACGCGCGCGCCACGACCTCCAGCTCGGCCTCGTCAAGCCGCGCCAGCATGCGAACCATCGACGACGGAAAGGCCGTGGTCACCCGATCGCCCCCACCGGCTACGCGCACCATCTCGAAGCCCGAGCGCGGGTCGTACGAAGCTGACTCTCCTCGCATGAGCTGCTGCAAGAGCGAGAGCTCGAGTTCCGTCAGCCCCTTGTGCACCGCAACGTCTCCCGAAGGAAGCGTGGAGGTGTCGTCGAGGTCGAGCGCCGTGCGACGATCTGCGACGAAGAAGTCCGTGAGAATGGCCATGATCTGCCCCCCAGTCGAGTGTGCGGACTACCGGATCGAACGCGGGCCTGCCACCCCCGACAGACGCCCCGTTCCATGGGCGTATCACCCAGCATGCATCGTGACAACCGTCAGACTGGCGAAGTTGAATACGTGATCCACGTCGTCCCGGACGGAAAGGCTACCCTGTATCAACGACTCGCTTCCAGCCTCCGCTTCAGCGCCCGCCACCCACGCCGCTCTTCCTCACTCACTGCCGAGGAAAGCATCTGTTCGACCCTCGGCAGGGTGTCCGGGTGCTCCACCATCGACAAGGATTGCGCGATCTGCTCGCGCACGGCGTCACCGTGCTGAACATAGGCCTCGAGTAGCACCTCTGCGCACTTGCCGCGCACGGGCAACTCCAGAACCGCCGGCCCCGCTCGCCCCGTCCGCCACGCCCAGGATGACCCCACGTACCCGAGCGTGCGCGACGCGAGCTTCACCGTCGCCTCCGGCGGGCCCACCAGCAGCGGCGCGACCGCACTCACCACGGCCATGTCGCGAACGTAGCGCAGCCCCCACAGCGCGGCGTCCCTTCGCATGCCGCCTTCTCGCAACGCATCGATCAGGACCGCCCGTTCTTTGTCACCGCCCAAGCGCCCCAACCCGACGGCCGCTCCGCGCAACGCCACCCAATCCGTACCCGCGCTCGCGAACACCTTTTGCAGCACAGGGCTCGCCTCCGGCATCTCACGCTCCGCGAGCGCCAGAAGCAACCCCTCTCTCACCGCATCCCACTCACGCTGCGTCGAAGCGCCTCGCTCCGGCGCACGGAGGGCGATCGCTTCGAGCAACGCCCACCCTCCCCCGGGGCCAAGGGCCTGAAGCTCGAGGAACACGCTCGGTTCTTGGGACCGAAATTGCCGGTACACCTCAGGACGGTGGCCACGCAAGGAGCGCAAACGCGCGAACGTCTCTGGCTCCGACACCTTGGCCCGCGCCACCTCGCGCTCGATCGCGGCACGCACGTCCTTGTTCAAGCGCGACGGCGCCAGCAGCACACCTTCCGCGAGTGCGGTGGCAGGCAGGAGCGTCAGAGCGACCCCGAGCCCGCACGCCCAGAACATCGACCGCTTGATCATCGACCCGCCTCCCACCACGCGTCGTCCTGCGGCACCACGCGCAGAGCGTTCGTGGCGCAATGCACTTCCCCGTTGTTGCGATGATACGTGTCCCAGTCGTCCACGTAGTGGGTCGTGAGCCCGAGCGCCCCCAGCCGCGTGTCGAGGTCCTGCTTGAACACGTCCACCCCGCCGACCTTCGGACCGAAGGGGTCCGCGATGAGCAAGTGGCGATCGAAGTGCAACAGGTTCACGGTGCCCGGCTGGTAGGCCACGGACCCTTCCGGCAACGCATACTCGAGGAACGGAAGGAAGGTCACCTCGTCGTCCTCCAGGTCGAGCTCGTCTTTCAGCTGCAGAAGGATGCCATCGAGGATCGCCTGGTCCTCCTGGTTGGCCGCCATCAGGTTCGCGTTGTTCAACACTTGGTCCACGGTCCGCGTCGCCGCGCCCCACCACCACCACTTGTCCTCGTGCATGCGTGCCGAGCCGCTCCCCGTCTCCTGCAACGCCGTCAGCATCTCTACTGCGAGCCGTGGGCGCGCAAACAGCATTCGCCAGCCTCGCTCCGACTCGGCGGGCACGAAGGACAGGAACTCGTCCACGTGCCCGACCGCGAGCCACGACGTATCGACCCGTATGGGAGGCTGCACGCGCTGCGCGTCCACAAAGGCTTCCGCGACCGGATCGGGGTGCCGCTCAGGCACCGAGCCAATGATGAACCTCCCTTGCGGATAGGACACCCCGTTCGCCTCATGGGGCGGAACGGTGTCCCAGTTGCCGGTCGAATCGAGGGAGCGGGTGCTCTCGTCGTACGGGTCGTCGTGCACGTGGATGGCCCCGAAGTCGGGACCGAGAAACTCCACGAACACCACGTCCGCCGACGTGCGCTCCACACGCGGCGTGCGGAAGGCCACGAGCAGCGTGTGCAGTCCCCCCTCCGACGGCATCGACGCATACCCCATCTCGAAGTGGTCCTGGGTCCACTGATCGAAGTCGTGATCCGCGTACCCTGGCGCGCTGTAGTCGAGCACGTCCACCGGCACCGACGCCTTCACGGCGGCCGCCTTCACACCCGACACGAACTCCGGGTCGAAGTCTCCGACCCAGATGCGCTCGGTCTTCATCACGTTATGCATGAAGATGAGCGGCGCCACGCGCATGCGCACCCGGTCGCGCCCAAGCTCCTCCTCACCGTCCATCACCACGTGGTCGATGTCGAGGAAGCCGGACCACGCCCCCGGGTCCAGCGACACAGGGAAGAACTTCGCCTCGATAGCAAGCTCCACGCCGTTCGTGAGCTCCTCGGCCGTGACCTCGACATGGGTCGGGTCCACGGCAACGAACTGGTCGCCCTGCACGCGAAACAGCCTCACCCACGGGGCTCCGACGGGATCCACCGACAACTTCCCCACCGCAGTCGCCGGCACGTCAGCAAACCCCACGACGCGAATGCGCGCCAGGTCCTTGGCATCCTGCGAACCGTTGACCTCGTCATCCAGATGGTCGCCCACACCGTCTTCGTCATCGTCGTCCACGTTGGCAAGGAGGACGGCTCCCGTGTACTCGTTCCACTGATCCTCGAAAGCCTGCTCATCGAACGAATCCGGCTCGAGCAGGCCGTTGCGATCCGCATCCACCACGAGATCGCCAAGGGTTCGCGGGACGGGCGGCTTCTCCGTGGCGACGTCGCCCGCCTCGACAACGTCGGGCTCAGCCCCGTCTGCGCGTGCCTCCCCCTCATCCAGTCCATCCGTGCCAGCGTCTCCCAAGGGCTTGGACGGTCCGGTCAGCTCGCTGGTTTCGTCCGACCCGGAGCACCCCGCGGGCGCCACGATCGCCAGGACGCCCGCGAACAGCGCGAAACGCCATGGGTGCGTGAATCGATCACCTTCGGCGACGGGTGACACGACACGAAGCATCGACGGGTCTTAGCACGCGAAAAGGGGCCTGTCCCGGCGTGGACAGCCCCCATCCCAACCTTCCCCCGAGTCGGCCGAGTCGGGGGAAGGAGCCATCTCACGCGCCGCCCACCTCATGGGTGGCAAGCCGCCTTGCCATTCGCAGAGCAAGAGCCAGAGGTTGCTCTTTCAGTCAGTCGCTTCGCCCCGGAACAGGGAGCCCAAGAAAGCCTCACCCGGCCACGGGTTGGGTGATGATGGAAGAGTTTGGCATCAGCGTCTTTTCTCAGGCCACGGTTTCCGTGCTACGCCAAGCGGCCATGGAAGCACGAGGCCGGTACCAGGCCAGGATTCAGGAGCTCGACCGAGAGCTCGAAGCGTTGCGCGGTCGCTACGACGCGCTGGCATGGTCCCGGCTCGCGGTCCTCACGGTCGCCATCGGGGCGGGCGTCGGCACTCTCTGGAAGGACTTGGGCACCGCGGGATGGTCCGTCACGCTCGGGGCCACCCTCGCCTTCGTGGTGCTCGTGTTCTTTCACGCGCGGGTCGCGAACCGTCGCGACCGCCTCGAAGCGGCCCGACGCTACAACGAACGAGGAACGGAGCGGCTCGACGGCAAGTGGGCCGCGTTCGAGGACGACGGGGCGCGTTACCTGCGCGACGACCACGCGTACGCGCTGGACCTCGACATCTTCGGCAAGTCTTCGCTCTTTCAGCTTCTCAACGACACGCGGACCCGGATGGGTGCTCGTCGGCTCGCGACGTGGCTGGCGGCCCCCGCGCAAGACGGCGCAATCAGCACGAGGCAGCAAGCAGTGCGGGAGCTTTCGGAGCTGCATGCGTGGAGGGAGTCCCTCGCGGTAGCAGGCGCCGTGGCAAGCGAGACGTCCCCGGACCCCGAGCCCCTGCTCGCCTGGGGAGAGCGGCCCCCTGCGCTGCATGCGCGCTTGCTTGCGCGCCTCGGTGCGTGGGCAGCCACGTTGCTGCTTCTCGGCGTGGCCGTCGCGTGCGCCCACCCGTCGGTCCCTGGCTGGGTCTTCCTGATCCCCTACGCGCTGAACATGGTCGTCACGATCGCGCTGTCCCGCAAGCTTCAGCCGATCATCGAGGCCGTGTCGGAGCGGTCCGACGATCTCGAACGGCACGGTGAGATGCTGGAGCTCGTGGAGCAGCAGACGTTCGCGTCCGAGGGGCTCCTTTCGCTACAAGACCGCTTGCGCGCGTCGGGCAGGTTCGCCTCGTTGGAAATCCGCCGGCTGGCGCGCATCGTGTCGATCCTGGATGCGCGGAGGAACGGCGCCTTCCGTGCGCTGATCGGGCCGGCTTTGCTCTGGGATCTGCACTGCGTCTTCGCGCTCGAACGGTGGCAGGTGCGCGTGGGGCCGGGCGCCCGCGGCTGGCTGCGCGCCCTCGCCGACGTGGAAGCGCTCTCGTCCTTGGCGACGTTCGGGTTCGAGCACCCGGACTTCACGTACCCCACCCTCGAGTCGGGGGACCTGCACTTCGAGGCCGAGGGGCTCGGTCATCCCTTGATCAACGAAGACGTGCGCGTGGTCAACGACGTGTCCTTGCCCGGGCCTGGGTCCGTGCTGCTCGTGACCGGCTCGAACATGTCCGGCAAGAGCACGCTGCTGCGATCGGTCGGGGTGGCTGCCGTGCTGGCGCTCGCGGGAGCTCCCGTGTGCGCACAGAAGCTTCGCATGTCGGGGTGCACGGTCCGCACGAGCATGCGCGTCAGTGACTCCCTCAAGGACGGCATCTCGCGCTTCTACGCCGAGCTGATGAAGATCAAGCAGGTGACCCAGACCGCGGAACAGACCCCCGTGCTGTTCCTGCTCGACGAGATCTTGCACGGCACCAACTCGCGGGAGCGGCACATCGGGGCGCGATCGATCATCCGTACCCTGATCGATTGCGGGTCGACGGGAGCGGTGTCCACGCACGACCTTGCCCTCGCCTCGCTCGCGGACGAGCTGCCGGAGCGTGTGCGGCTCGTGCACCTGCAAGAGCAGGTGGTCGACGGCAAGATGGTGTTCGACTACCGGTTGCGGGAGGGCGTGGTGAAGAGCGGCAACGCCTTGCGGTGGATGCGGGAGGTCGGGCTGAGGGTGGATGAGGTGTGAGCGGTGCGCTCGGCGCCGGAAGGCGTGCTCACCGATTCACTTCTTCTTGAGCGACGGCGCGGGAGGGGCCGCGGGGCGGGCACGACGCGGTGCTGCGGGCGTCCCAGCGGCCGGTCGCGGGGCGGTTCTTGCTCCTGGCGTGGACATCGGCGGTGGGGGTCGCGAAGCGCGCATGGCGGGCGGTGGACGCGAGGCCTTCCGCTGCGTCGGTGGCGCGGGGGGCTTCTTGGTGGGGGCAGGCGCGGGCCACGAGCGACGGCCGGTCGCGCTTTCCTCGGGCCAGTTGTCCCGGGCCAACTCATCGTCCAGGCGAACCGCTTCGATCAGCAAGGCGCCGATGGACCGACGATTGCTCGGAATGGCGCCGTCGGAGCCGGGACTGAACCGGAAACGACCTTCCTTCCAGCGGAGGATCTCCCGAAGCACGGCCAGGGGTGCGACCTTGGAGTCGTCGATCGACCCTCCCACGGCGTAGCCCGCCACGATCTCCAGCGAGCACATGCGGTCCCCATCGTTTACTTTCAAGATCCCCGAGCGTCGCTCCATCTCGAGGAGCGTCAGGACGGTGGCGACCGACATCTGCGCGATGTTGCCCTCGATCGCGTGCACGGTGGGGCTCACGCTCTCCGGGGACGTGTCCGACGAGCCCGGGATGGGCACCTTGTTGGATCCCGTCAGACGGTTGGACATCGCCACCAGCCCTCGGACCTGCAAGGCCACCTCGTCCACCCGGAAGGGCTTGGTCAGGTACACGTCCGCTCCCGCCTGGAACGCGGCGTTGCGCGATGCCATGTCGTCGACGTTGGACAGGAACAGGATCGGCACGTTGCCCAGAGGCGCTTTTTCGGAGCGGAGGGCGCGCGCCACGGACGGGCCGTCGAGCTCCGGCAACACCATCTCCGCGATCACGCAGTCAGCCTCGATGGTGGCCGCCACGGCCAGCGCGTCTCCACCCGACAGGCACGTGCTGACGTCAAACCCGTGATCGCGCAGACCGTCGGCAAGCAGTCGCGCTACCCAATCGTCACCGTCGATGACCAGCACGCGGGCCTTATCCATGCGCCGATCACGCTATCACACTTGCCCAGCGAACACCTATTTCCGGCGTTTTCCAACGGCGACCGAATCCGTCAGCCGAAAACGGAGGGGACCCCTCGCGTCCTCTTGACACCCAGCGCCCCGACAACGAATCGTCAGGACGTGACCGACGTCGACCCACCTCATGTGATGGACCGATTTCAGGCCGAGCTGGGCCTCGTCGACGCCATCGCATCGCAGGTCCACCGAGAAGTGGGCGACTTCCTCGATGTTCGGGAGTTGGTCAGCTACGGCCTCGAGGGCCTGCTCACCGCCGCTCGACGTTACGACCCGGACCGCGGCATCCCCTTCCGCAAGTTCGCCTACCACCGCGTCCGGGGCGCCATTTTCGACGGCATGCGCGCCTACTGCCACTTGCCCCGCCGGGCCCACGAGAAGGTTCGCGCCCTGCACTCCGCCAACCTCGTCGCCTCCGGCTTCTTCGACGACTCCTCCCCCGCCTCCTCCGCCAACCTCACCCCCGAAGCTGCCGACCACCGCATCGCCGACCACCTCGCCGTGCTCGCCACCGCCATGGCCGTCGGCCTCAGCGGTCAGGAGGCCTTCGAGGACGGAGAACGCGTCATCGTTACCGACGATCCCCCCGACGCCAAAGCCGAGCGCGACGAGCTCATGAAGATCGTCATGGCCGAGCTGCCCAACCTCTCGGACCAAGAAGCCCAGTTCGTCCGTCGCCACTTCCTGCGCGACGAGAACGTGGAGGACATTGCTGCGTCCATGGGGCTGTCGAAGTCCTGGGGCTCACGCATCCTGACCCGCGGGATCGGCAAGCTTTCGAAGCGATTGCGCGCGGTCGCCTGATTTCACGCAACCGATGGTCCTCCCTGGCCGATGTAGGGCTGAACCCAAGGAGGACTCATGGATGTCGCACGAAAACCACCCACCCCCGGACCCGAGAGCCCGATCCCACCGCCGCCCGAGCCCCAGGCAACCCCCGCACCGGACACGCCAGGCTCGTTCCACCAGGTTCTTCACCGGCTGGCCACGGAAGTGGACCGCGGGGAACGCGTCGTGCGCACCGCCCTGCGCGGCAACCCCTACGACGACGACACACGCGGCATGATCGCGTTGCAGGCAGGGGTGTACCGGTACGTCGAGGCAGTCGAGCTGTGCACCAAGCTGGTGGACCGCTCGACAGCGGCTGTGAAGACGACGCTTCAGAGCCAGTAGGGCGGAAACTGGACCTAGACCTAGTCCCTACCCGGTTGAGGCTCGACCACGACCATGGGCGGATGACGGACATCAACTAGGAGCGGAGAACACGGAATGCGAATTCGAACCAGGAATGGGCGGAGCCAGGGGCAACACGCACCACCCAACTCCGTACACACCCTTCTGTGCC
>CAZAWR010000136.1:0-19478 GCA_964488865.1 uncultured Polyangiaceae bacterium
AAGGGCAAGGGTAGGGGCAGGGGACCAGAAACCCGGGCCGGCGCAATGCACCCGTGGCAGAGCGAACGTCGTGCAACACTTGTAGGCGAGCTTCTGCCGACCGGGTGTCGGCTTCACGCGATCACACGGTTCCACATCGCGAACCGTGCGAAGCCCGGCAAGAAGAGCCTTGAAGGTCCGTTTCACCGAGGTCCATCAAGCCAGATCCCGCATGCTATCCTCGCCCCCATGCTCCCGCACTTCAACACCACTGGCGCCTGCATCCCCGGCAAGCACTACATGCTCTCGCCCGAGCCGCGCTTTCGCCACGTGATGCGCCTCGTCAACGAGGAGAAGTACTTCACCCTGCACGCGGGCAGGCAGACAGGCAAGAGCACCTCCGCACGCTGGCTGGTCGATACCTACAACGCGGGGGACCGATACCGGGCGCTGTGGCTCGACGTCCAGACCGCGCGAGAGCAGCCCGACCCCGCGGCAGCCTTTCGTACGATCCTCAGCATGATCGACCAGGCGTTCCAGATGTACTGGCCCGACGGCCCAGTCCTCGACAAGGAAGACCTGCTGCGCGACACCGGCACCACCATCCTTCGCCTGTTCCAGTTGCTCGCAAAGGCGTCGGATCGTCCCCTCGTCGTGATGGTGGACGAAGCCGACGGGCTGGTGGGCCCCACGATGGTTTCGTTTCTGACCCAGCTGCGCGGTGGATATCTGTCCCGATCGTCGATTCCGTTTCCGCATTCGATGGCGCTCATCGGGATGCGCCAGGTGCGCGACTACGCCTTGTCCGCCGAGGAGCGCCTGACCGTGTCGTGGCTCGGCACGACGTCGCCGTTCAACATCACGGCCGAGGCCGCCACGCTCGAGCCCTTCACGCGCGAGGACGTACACGAGCTCTTGCAGCAGCACACCACGCACACCGGCCAGCACTGGGAGACCGAAGCGATGGATCGAATCTACGATCTGTCCCAAGGTCACCCGTGGCTGGTCAACGCCATGGCCGACCAGATCGTGAACCGCGACGTGGAGGACCGGATCGTGACGGTCATGGCCACGCACGTGGAGGCCGCGAAGGAGACGATCATCCAGCAGCGCCGGACGCACATCGACTCGCTGCTGGCGCGGCTTCGGGAGGATCGGGTGCGAAGAATCCTCGAGCCGATGCTCGCCGGCAGCCGGGTGGGACACGACGTGCTCAACGACGACTTCGCATACGTCGTCGCGTTGGGTCTCGTGACGCGACGTACGGGGGTGTGGGAAGTGGCGAACCCCATCTATCGTGAGGTGATCGTTCGAGAGCTGACGTTCGTGCAGCAGACGCAGCTGCGATACGAGGCGTCGTGGTACGTGAGGCCGGACGGCACGCTGGACATGGGGAAGCTGATGGCGGCGTGGCAGAAGTTCTGGCGCCAGGACGGGCATCTCGCCGCGGAAGGGTTCCACTACCGGGAGGCGGGGCCGCACCTGATGTTGATGGCGTTCTTGCAACGCGTTCTCAACGGTGGAGGGAGCCTTCAACGCGAGTACGGCCTCGGTCGAGGCGCCGTCGACTTGGTGGTCGGGTGGCACGGCGAGCAGCACGTCATCGAGTTGAAGCTGCGACGCGACACGGAGACGGAGGCCGAGGCGCTGGAGCAGGTGGTGGACTACTTGGACACGATCGGCCTGGCTCAGGGCTGGTTGGTGCTGTTCGACCTACGCAAGGGCGTGGCTTGGGAGCACAAGCTGTTCGTGCGGGAGGTCGAGCATGGGGGGAAGAGGATTCGCATCGTGGGATGTTGAGGGTGTCCGAACCTCGCTCACCCCTGAACGAACAGCGCCTTCACCTCAGGCTTGACCAGCATCAAGATCGTAAACACGCCCAGCACAGTGCCGAACGGCATATTCACACAGTTGGCGCCTGCGACGATCACGCAGAACAACCACGCCTGGCGCGTCGACAGATAGCGCCCCGCCAGCAGGGTGCAGATGGCGAGCGTCTCGCCGAAAAAGATGACCGTCCCGCCGATGATGATGAAGGTCCACCCCATGACAGCAGGAGGCCCCGACCCTGCCGTGGGCAGCGCCCCTGAAACGATGGCGATGCCCATGCCGAGGTGGATGATCGGGAAGAGGGAGAACACGCCCACGATGCCTCCCATCACGTAGTGAAAGATCGACAGCAGCCTCAAGTGCTCGAGGTTCGGCTGCGGCGCATAGGGCGGGGGCATCATCCCGGGCTGCATCGGTTCGTTCTCTTCACGGTGTGGGCTGCGCGTCCCGGATGGCATCACGATGGTCGTCGTAGGTTTCGCTGAACTTGTGCCGCCCCCCACCCTTGGCGACAAAGTACAGGTAGTTCGTCTTGGCCGGGGCGAGCACCGCGCGCAACGACCGCTCGCCTGGGTTGCAGATCGGGCCAGGCGGAAGACCCGCGTGCGCGTACGTGCTGTACGGGTTCGCCGGGTCTCGCACCATCGGGCCCGTCACACCCTTGTCCGCCCCTTCACATGTCGGCGTTCGCGACGGGTCGATCAAGCACCCGTACCGCGCCGTCGGGTCGCTCTGGAGCCGCTGCTTCGGCCGAAACGTGGTGCTGTACATCCGATTCAGGAACACGCTCGCGATGACCGGTCGCTCTTCCTCCACCGCGGCTTCCTTCTCCACGATCGACGCGAGCACCAGGACCGCGTGGCGGTCCCACCCGAGGTCCTTCTGCAGGGTCCCGAGCACCTCGGCGTGCTCGTCGAACAATCCTGCGTGGCGCTTGATGGATTCGTTCACCATGCGCCGCACAATCGAGGCCGGGGATTGGTTGCGCGCAAAGGAATACGTCGCCGGAAAGAGATACCCCTCCGCATCCTTCGCGGGCAGACGAAGCTCTGCCATCAGGGTGGCGTCGTTGGCCGCCTTGAGCAGCGCGCGCTGGCTGCACACGCCCGCCTCGTGGAGGCGTCGGGCCACGTCGAACTTGTCGAACCCTTCCGGCACGGTCACACGCACCTCGGCCCCGCCTTGCAAGCGGCGAAGGCGACGCAGCAGCGTCCGGGGCGGCATGTCGTCTTGCAGCAAGTGCACGCCGGACTCCACCCGGTCCCAGTGACCGTCGAGCCGCAGGTACAGGGACGCAAGGAAGGCCGATCGGACCAGCCCCGCCTGCGCGAGCAAGTCCGCCGCTTCCCCCGGGGACGCCGGCGCGTTCCACTCGACCTCCACAGAGGAACCGTCGCCTGGACCCGGCGTCAGCACGAAGGCCACGAAACCGAGGACGAGGGCGAGGACGACCGCCAAGGCGGAGACGACCGCATAGCGCAGCGCCGACGACCGAACAGGGGTGTCGTGGGACTTGGCTTGCTTGGCTTGCTTGCCTTGCTTGGCTTGCTTCGGGCCGGCCTTGCGTCGAACGTTGGGCTTAGCAGGGGTCTTGCGGGGGCCGTGCGAAGCGCGCGGTTTGGCGACCTTGCGATTCGGCTGGCTCCTGGGCCCCGTCGAACCGGGCTCCCCGGCAGGACGTCGGGGTGCGTTACTCGGCTTGGCCGGCTTGATCGGCTTGGGAGGATCGCTCACGTCGAGCCCCCTCGCTGGCTATCCATCCAGGCCTGGAGGATGACGCAGGCCGCAGCCCCATCGATTTTCTCCCGGCTCTCGCGAGCGCGATGCCCGCCCTCCTGCAGACGACGGTTCGCCTGCACCGTGGTGAAGCGCTCGTCCCACAACGTCACGGGCAGCCCCGTGGCATCCGCTACCTGTTCGGCGAAGCTGATAGCCTTCCGCGCCGATGGCCCCTCCTGCCCGGAGGCGTCGAGGGGCAGCCCGACGATGAACCGCGTGAGCTTCTCTTCCTCTGCGAACGCCTTGATTCGCTGCAGAAGCTCCCGACGATTGCGGGCATCGAGGGCTGGACGCGGGTGAGCCATGGCTCCGAGCTCGTCCGTGACGGCCAGCCCTACGCGTACCTTGCCAAGGTCGAGCGCCGCGACACGCATGGTCCGGGGGATCTACCACAATCGTCGGGCCCGAGAATGGCCATATGTGCAGCGCGGAACACGCCCGCGTTCTTCCTTGCTTGACCCTACCGCTTCCTCCGTCCATAAGCCGCCCAGCGAATGATCTACCGAGCCGTCAAAGGGATGAACGACATCCTGCCCGACGAAATGGGCCGCTGGCACCAGCTCGAGCATGCGTTCCGCACCATGGCGGAACGGCACTGCTACGGCGAGGTGCGCACGCCCATCGTGGAACCGACCGTGCTGTTCACGCGATCGATCGGGGAAGCCACAGACATCGTCGAAAAGGAAATGTACTCGTTCGAGCGCCACGGCGATGCGCTGACCATCCGTCCCGAGGGGACGGCGAGTGCGGTGCGAGCCTACGTGGAGCACCACGTCAACCAGAAGGAACCGGTCACACGCTGGTACTACGCCGGGCCCATGTTCCGAGGCGAACGCCCCGCTCGCGGGCGATACCGCCAGTTCCATCAACTCGGCTGCGAGCTGTTCGGTGACCCCGGTCCCGTCTGCGACGCCGAGATGATCGACATGCTCCACGGGTTCTTCTCGGACGTCGGCATCCACGACCTCGAGGTCGTGCTCAACTCCCTCGGCAGCCCCGAGACGCGCCCACGCTATCGCCAGGTCGTCGTCGAGCACCTCGAGCCGCACAAGAGCCAGCTCAGCGAAGACTCCCAGCGACGCCTCACCACCAACCCGCTGCGCATCCTCGATTCGAAGGACGAGCGCGACATCGCCGCCCTCGCGGGGATGCCGTCGATCCTCGATGTGCTGAGCGAGGAAGACAACGCGCACTTCGAGGCGCTGCGAGGGCATCTCGACCGTCTGGGGACGCCTTATCGCGTGGACGCGACGCTGGTGCGCGGGCTCGACTACTACACGCGCACCCTGTTCGAGATCAGGAGCAACGCCGGCCAGGTGGGCGCGCAGAACGCGCTCGGCGGCGGCGGTCGTTACGACAACCTCGTGCAAGAGCTCGGCGGGGCCCCCACGCCCGCGATCGGGTTCGCTCTCGGCGTGGAGCGCATCCTCTTGGCGATGGATGTCCCAGAACCCCCTGCCCCACCGCTGGTCGCGATCGCCCCGCTCGGGGACAAGGCGGCGGGGGAAGCGCTCCTGCTCGCAAGGGAGCTGCGAGCCCGCGGCGTCCGCGTCGACCTCGATGGCCGAGGAGGCGCATCGGCTTCCCTCAAGGCGATGTTGCGGCGCGCCAACGGTCAAGGCGCACGCCTCTGTCTCGTGTTGGGAGAGGCAGAGCTGGAGGCGCGGCAGGTGCAAATCAAGGACCTCGGCGCGCGAGGCCAGGAGCTCGTGCCGCGAGATGCGGTCGTCCAGCGCGTGATCGACGTGATGCAACAGCCCGTGGCGACGGGAGGCGCGGATTGACGCCCCATCGATTCCTTTCTTGGCTCGTCGCGCTCTGCTTGTGGTCGGTCGCAGGGACCGCTGCGGCGCAGATGGGCATGCCCGGCTTCGGTGAGGATGGCCCACCGCCTCCCGGAGGCACCGCTCCTGCTCCCGATCCGAACGCACCCGTCACCCACGCCGCTTCCGGCGGCGAGGAGCTCGGTGTGCTCCCTTCGCTCGAAGCGACCATCCCCGCCGATCCCCTCAAGCTGTCTCCGATCGTCAAGAAGAAGATCGGCAGCGACGCCGAGCGCGAGCTCGAGCTGGGCCGCGCCTACGAGACCAGCTTCAGCTGGTACGGCCCCTACTACGAGGAAAAAAGCGGCCAATACCGCTTCCGCACCGTCTTCCCGCTGTGGCTCGAACGCAAGCAGCCCGAAGACACCGCCTCGATGTACTCGCCCTTCTACTACCGTCGGCGCAGCCCCAAGGCCGACGCAGACGTCGTATTCCCGCTGTACTGGGACATGCGCGAGGACGAGACGCGAACGCGCGTCGTAGGTCCCCTCGCGTGGCGCCGCGCCCCGGGCGAGACGGACAACTGGCTCGCCCCCCTCGTCTTCCAGGGCACGCGCAAAGACGGCTCGTACCTTCACATCCCGCCGCTTCTGACCTTCACCTCGCACACGCTCACGAGCGGTTTCAACTTGATCGGGCCGGGGTTCTGTTCATGGAAGGGCGGGTCGTCGTGCAGCTTGCGGTCCGCCGAGGACATCGACTTCGGCATCGCCCCCCTCTACTTCTATGGCCGCTCCGAGACCAAGGAGTACGAGGTCATCCCGCCGCTGCTCCACTACTACCGGTACGACGACATCGGGGAGAAGTCCCTCAACATCTGGGGACCCTTGATGTGGAAGCGCGACCGCGAGCGCAGCGCCTTCCACGTGCTGCCGCTGTTCTATCACCTATGGGGACAGGACGAGGACCACGTCACCCTGCTCCCGTTCTTCCACTACGGTCACAAGGGAAACTCCTCGCTCTTCGTCAACCCCCTTTACCTGACGGCAACCGGGGACGAGGGCGAGAAGACGTTCGTGACCTGGGGCTATGCGCGGTACCGCGGCCGGACCGAGCTGGACATGATCACGCCGCTGTACTGGCACTACCGGGATCCGGACATCGGCGAGGACACGAAACTGCTCTTCCCGTTCCTGTACAGCTCGGTGAGCCCGCGACAGCGAGACCTGGCTTTCTTCCCGTTCTGGGGCCGCTTCGACCGCTTCGGCGTCAAGAAGACCACCTGGATCACGCCCTTCTTCCAGCACTCGCACGGCCTCACGGGCTGGGAAACGAACATCCACCCGCTGCTGTACATGGGCCGCAACCAGAACAGCAGCCACCTGGTGGTGTTCCCCTTCTTCTGGGACTTCGCCTCGCCCAAGAGCCGCAGCACCATCGCCTTCCCCGTGTACTGGCGCTTCGACGACGCCAACTCCGTGTCGCAACTGCTGCTCAACACGTACTACCAGGAGCGCAAGCTGCGGACCGGGCTCGACTGGCAGTTCCACTTCTTCCCCGCCTTCTCCTACGGGGAAACCCCCGACGGGCACTGGTGGAAGGTGCTGTACGGTCTGGCCGGCTACACGCGTCGCGGGGAGATGGCGAAGTTCTACGCAGCGTGGATTCCCTTCCAGCTGAGCGGCGAAGACGACTAACGCCCAAGCGCCTGTCGATCGTCACCCCTCGTCACCCACCTGCCCTTGCTGGTACGCTGGCTCCCTCACGACCGACCGGAGGGACCCCATGCGCCGATCTTTCTTTCTCCCGTGCTCAGCATTCCTTGTGACCGTTGCGGTTCTGGCCGCGTGCGGCTCGGACGAGTCCACCGACGGGCCTTCCGGCTCAGGCGGAGCGGGCGGGGCGGGCGGTGCGACGGGCGGCGGCAGCGGCGGCAGTGGCGGGACCAGCGGGAGCGGAGGCACAGCGGGTTCGGGCGGAGAGGCGGGCGTGGGCGCCACCTCGGGCGCCGGTGGAACGGGCGGTGCCGAGGGCGGCACGGGGGGACAGGCCGGCCAGGCAGGTTCCGGGGGAAGCGGCCCGCAGCGAAAAACCACAAGCCTCGGCATGGGCCTGAGCGGCATCGCAGATTGGTCGACCCAGTATCCCTTCCTCGACTTCATGAAGTCGTCGCGACGCTGGCAGAACTGGGACGCCGGAGGCGCCGAGATCTCGACGGTGAACGAGCAAGGGTGGGTCACGTCCCTGCAACCGGGCGAGCGCGCGGGCACCGTCTTCTTGACCACGCCGGACGAAGCCCCCGTCGCCTACGAGCGCTTCGTGGTGCGGTGGGAAGGGACAGGAGAGGTCTCCTATACCTGGGGCGCGAGCAAGGTGGGCACGGCGCACGGCGGCGACCTCGTCGAGGTCGGGACCGGAAGCTGCCTGCTTCGCATCGATACCACCGACCCGAGCGACCCGATTCGCCACATCACCATCGTGCCCGAAGAGCATGTCGACGCGTTCGACGCGGGCGCTTTGTTCAACCCCGACTGGCTCGAGCGGATGCGAGACTTCCGCGCCGTCCGGTTCATGGACTGGATGGCCACGAACGGCTCGGAACAGCAGGCGTGGTCGGGCCGTCCCGCCCCTTCCGACCGCACGTTCGCGACCCACGGCGTGCCAGCGGAGGTCATGGTCGCGCTTGCCAACGAGCTCAACGCCGACCCTTGGTTCAACATGCCCCATCAGGCGGACGACGACTACGTGCGTTCGTTCGCGGAGGTGGTGCGAGACTCCCTCGACCCGCACCTCGTGGCCTACGTGGAGCACTCGAACGAAGTGTGGAACTGGGGGTTCGCCCAGGCGCACTACGCGCTCGAGGAAGGTCATGCGCGCTGGGGTGACGAGCACGGTGACGCGTTCATGCAGTGGCACGGCATGCGAACCGCGCAGATCTGTGACATCTGGAAGGGGGAGGTCTTCGGAGGCGCCTCGGCACGGGTGCATTGCACGCTGGGGACGCAGGCCGGCTGGCGAGGGCTGGAGGAGCCCGCGATCCTCTGCCCGCTGTGGGCAGCGGAAGGCAACGCCCCATGCGTGGAGCACGGGATCGACTCCCTCGCGATCACCGGCTACTTCTCGGGGTGTCTGCACGACGACGATCACGTGGAGCAGATGCGCGGCTGGTTCGACGAGTCGGACGAGGGCATGACGAAGGGCATGGAGCAGCTCGAGAACGCGGCCCACTTCGACTGCGGAGACTCCGTGGCCGGAAACGCGGACACGTATGCTTACTTCGTGCAGGTCGTGCAAGATCAGGGCATCGCGCTCGTGGCCTACGAAGGTGGGCAGCACATCACAGGCAACGGGCACGCGATCCAGGACGACCCGGACTTCATCGCCTTCCACGTCGGGCTCAACCGCGACCCTCGCATGAAGGATCGCTACCTGGAGAACTTCGAGAACTGGAAGGCAGCCGGCGGAACGCTCTTCATGCACTTCGTGGACATCTCGTACCCGAGCAAGTACGGCAGCTGGGGCGCGCTGGAGTACCTGCTCCAGCCAGGGTCCCCGAAGTGGGACTCGATCGTGGAGTTCAACCAGCAGGACTGCTTCTGGGGAGGGTGCTGAGAGAGGATCACTCGGTCGCGGAAGGCACGCAGGCCAACGCCGTCCCTGCGGAGGCGGTGCTGACGCCCACGAACCGGTCCACCGTCGCGGCGGTCGTCCCGGGCAGGTCCGCGCACTCGTGGTTGAGGTCATGGGACTTCGACACGCACTGCCCCGTCTCGCCGCCGTCCAGGCTCGTGCAGAACGTCGGGGCCGCTCCTGACTTGTCCGGGCAGTAGCCGTTGCAGTTCAGCGTGCAGAACCCCTTCACCGGGTCGGCGTACGTCATGCAGAACCCCTGCTCCCCCGACGCGTTGAAGTCGCACTGCGCGTCGGCCGTGCAGGGCGTGCCCACCCAGGCCGAGGGCTTGGGCGCCGTGCCGTTCAGCAGCGGGAAGGTCCCCGTGTCGCTCAGGGACACGAACTTGAACCCGTTCTCCTCCAGGCGCGTGAGGATCGTGTCGAGCTTGCTCACCGTGTACGAGTGGATGTCGTGGAACAGCAGCACACCGCCACCCTTGGCCTTCGCCTGCGACAGCACGAACCCCGCGATGTCCGATCGGAACTCGTTCGGCACATGTTTGAACGTGGCCGGCGAGCAGTACCCCACGCCCCCCGTCGCGCTCGCAAAGCACCAATCCGCGGAGTCAATGTGCCATCCCGTGACCGCATAGCCGTAGGACCGCACCTTCTCGGCCGTCGCACAGGTCGATGCTCCGTAAGGGAAGCGGAAGAACCGCGGCTCCAGGTTCAAGTCCTCGAGGATGGTGTGGGTCCGATCGATCTCCGAAGCCACGGTCGACGCCGACGACTGCGCCATGTTGGCGTGGTTCTGCGTGTGGTTCGCAATGATGTGGCCGTTGGCCTTCATCCGCTTGAGCAGGTCCTTGTGCTCCTGCGTCCGGATGCTCTTGCCGTTGACGAAGAACGTGCCGACGGTGCCGTGCGCCTCGAGGACGTCGACCACGCTCTGGGTGTTGCCCAGCGCGGGACCGTCGTCGAAGGTCAGGGCGATGCGTTTGTTGAAGCCGTTGCGGTCCGGGACGATGACGCCCGAGCAGCCCGCGCTGTCCGCCTTGCCCGACGCGTTCTCTTCGTAAGCGTTGTTCCAGGCATCAATCTCGTCCTGGCTGGCCTCGCCCGGCTCCTCGTCGCCATCGGCCGAGGAACAGGCGGTCGCCAAGGAAGCCACGGTGAAAGCAAGAACGACAGGGAGCCACTGAGTGCGTTGCATGATGATCGACCTCCGCATGGTGCCGAAGCTCTCTGCGAACTTCGTACCACAAGCCCGACATTGTCCTACACCTCCCCATCCGGCTTCAACCCTCCGACTTGGTTACGTTCATGTCACGCCCCTTGCTGCGACACCGGGCAACGATCGATCCCTCCGGGTGAGTAGGTGCCGTACACAGTGTGGTACAGACGGCGACACCGAGCGCCTCGTTTCGAGAAATTTGCAGCTGATATTCACTAAAAATCCCGATCGAGCGAGCTGTTAGCACGCATCGTCCGGCGTCGAGCGAGCGCTCGCCAAGCAGCTATCCCCATCCGCACAAGCAAGAAAATCGTCTGCGGTTCTCCGCGGAATCTGCGGCCAACTCCGATGGCTCTGGATCCGCGCCTGAGCCGACGGCGTTGACATCCCGCCGTACTTGGGGCCAAAAGACGGCGATGGCGGTGCAGGACCGGCCGGACCGGCAAGAGCGAAAGGCCCGAAGGAAGGGCCGTCGCGGCGTGATGATCGGCTACTTCGTTCTCGTGGTGGTCGTCATTGGCATCTGCACGGTGCAAGTCACGACCCAGGCGATCGGACGGCTCGGGGGAACCCCCTCGGACGCCCCGGTCGACTGCGCGCAAGGGATACGGTCCCTTGTGGTTGCGGTCGAGCGCGCGAGAGGGGCTGCGGCCGCCTCTCACGAAGGCGAGTCTGAGGCGGTGGCGCTTTTCCGGTCGAGCTTGGAGCCCGAGTGGGCTCGTCGGGGAGACATCGAGCGCGCCTGCAAGGGTGACCCGGCCCGGCTAGAAACCCTCGACGCAGTCATCCATCTCGGCTTCGCGGAAGAGCATGCGGTGCGACGGGACGCCGTCGAATTGTCCGAGATTCGTGGCAAGGCCGCCGACATGGTCCACAGACACGTCCCCCCACCCCCTTCCGCTTCCGTCCAGCACGAGCCTTGAACCCGTCCGTCTTTTGTACAGCCAGCCCCGAAGAGCCTTGCGCTCCGTCGACGCCAAGGGCTAGCTACGTCCTCCGAGCCGGCTTTGCCCGACGCTCCCTACCATGCGCACGACGACCTTGATCGTCGCGAGGAAACCGATGACCGAAGCTTCCGAACAAGCAGTCCAGACAGAAGAGACCCCGCAGCTCCCGTCGTTCGACGAGATGCCGCTTTGCGACGACGTCAAGCAGGCGCTGGCGGAGATGGGATACACGCAGCCGGCGGCGGTGCAGCATGCGGTGTACGAGCCCGCGGTGCGCGGCAAGGATGTGGTGGTGCAGGCCCGGACGGGGACGGGCAAGACCGCTGCCTTCGGGATTCCGTTGGTGGACCAGATGATCAAGCGGAGCTTGCGGGCCCCGCAGGCGTTGATCCTCACGCCGACGCGTGAGTTGGCGCTCCAGGTATCCCGGGAGATCGAGCGCATCGGGGCCAAGCGGGGGATTCGCCCGGCCACCGTGTACGGCGGTGCGCCGATGCAGCGGCAGATCGACGCGTTGCGAGACGGCGCCCAGATCGTGGTGGGGACGCCCGGTCGCGTGCTCGACCACATGCGTCGCGGCACGTTGAGCCCCAAGGAGCTGCGAATCCTGATCCTCGACGAGTCGGACGAGATGCTGTCGATGGGGTTCGAGCGGGAGCTGAACGCGATCGTGGACTTCTTGCCGGAGCAGCGCCAGACGTTGCTGTTCTCCGCGACCCTTCCGCCGGAGATCGTGCGGATGGCGTCGACGCGTCTGCATGATCCCCAGTTCATCTACCTTTCGGGCGACCACGTGGGAGCGCTCGAGATCCTGCACTTCGTGTACTTCGTGCGGCAGGACAAGGTCGACACGCTGGTGCGGGTGCTCGAGGTGGAGAACACCGAAACCGCGCTCATTTTATGCAACACCCGGGACGACACTGAGCGCGTGGCGAGCATGCTGATGCGCGCGGGCTATGATGCCGACTGGCTCAACGGAGACCTTCCGCAGTCCGAGCGGGAGAAGGTGATGACGCGCAGCAAGGAGGGCAACCTTCGCTTCCTCGTGGCGACGGACGTTGCGGCGCGGGGCATTGACATCTCGCACTTGACGCACGTGATCAATTTCGACTTCCCGGACTCGACCGAGGTGTACGTGCACCGAACGGGGCGGACGGGTCGGATGGGGCGGACGGGAACCGCCATCAGCTTGATCACGCCGCACGACATTGGCGGGCTCTACTACCTTCGCCTGACGTACAAGATTCGCCCGTTCGAGAAGCAGTTGCCCACGGAGGGAGACCTCAAGACCCGGGCCGAAGCGGACATGGTCACCATGCTCGCCGAAGCGTTTGCGACCGACCCGCACCCGGACGACGTGGCCCTCGCGCGGCGTTTGCTCACACACGACCGTTGCGAGCACATCATCGCGGGCCTGCTGCGCAACCACCTCGGAGACCGGATCAAGTCCCAGGAGGATGCTTCCGAGGCCCGACGGGGTCGTCGGCCGCAGGCGGTTGCGGCGGAACCGCCGCGGGTCGCAAGGCCCGTTCCGGTCCCGCGAGCCGACCGTATTCCGAGGCGCGGCCGCCGCAACGAGGGCGACCGGGAGGACACGGTGGACGACCGCGGGCGTCGTCGCGAGCGCGAAGAGCGTCCGGCGCGGGCCGAGGCAGCAGAGCCCGTGGCGGTCGAGGCGGTCGAGGCGGTCGAGGCAGAGCGTCCGGTGGTGGTGACGCCGCCGGTGGCCGAGGACAAGCCCGTGCAAGTCAACGCGCCCGTTGTCGCAAAGGCTGCGCAAGCTCCTGCGGCCCCCCCGGCGGAGTTCGACGACGAGAAGCCGACCGGACAGCACAAGTCGGTGCCTGAGTTGGACCTGCCGCGCTACGAGATCTCCCCGATGACGCAGGAGGACCTCGAGCTGATCCGGGAGGTCTCCCAGCAAGTCGAGCGGGAGGCCCCAAGGGGCCATGCGTCGCTGGCGGACTGGTCCCCTGCTCCCGAGGAGAACGACGACCAGCCGATCCTCGCGGAAGGCGAGGCTTCAGGCTCGGCAGAGCGAGCCGCTGAGGAAGACGACGAGGAAGAGCTCGAGCTGTTCGTGAACGTCGGTCGCAAGGACGGCGTTCGCCCGGGCGACTTCGTGGCCGTTCTCGCGGAAGCCCCTGGAGTGAAGCGGGACGACATCGGGCGCATCCGGATCCGAGACAAGCACACGTTCATCGCGGTCCGCGCCGAGGTGATCGACGACGCGATCCAGGCCATCCAGGGGCACTCTTTTGGTGACCGTGTGGCAACCGCGGCCAGGGCCCGCGCCCGCGAGGAGTAGTTCGGTTTGCGCGAGGGCGACCCCGACGGTATCTATTGACCATGGGCAAGGACGCGCGCGAGCAGGAAGTCCAGAAGCTCCGAAGGAGCGCTGAGTGGGCTTTGCGCAAGTCCCTCGAGCCTTCGGACGTCGTGGCGGTCCTGCAGCGGCTCTTGCGCATGGTCCCACCGGACAGTGAGGACGCCCTCTTCGCCCACCGTCACCTTGCCGAGTTGACGGTGGAGGCGGAGCCCTGGAAGGCCGCGCTATCCGCCCGGAGGCTCATCGCGGCCAACCCGGACGACGATCAGGGGTGGGCACTTCTGGCCTTGGCTCTCACCCTGCTCTCGCACTACCAGACGGCGGTCCGGGCCTATCGCCGGGCTCTCGCCCTTTCGCCCCGGAACCCTTGGTACGCCCACAACCTGGGGCACCTGCTTGACGTGGCCCTCGACCGGCCCAACGACGGGCTCGCTTTGCTGCAGTCCGCACACCGTCAGGAGCCGCAGGAGACCGAGATCGCTTCGTCCTACGCTCACGCGCTCGGGCGGGTGGGCAAGATCGAGGAAGCTCGGGACCTGCTGCGCCGGTCCATTCGGGACGGGGGCAACCGCGAGCAGCGAGCGTTGCTGGCCTGGCTCGACGAGGCCACGGCAGAGCGACAACCGGTGCGTCGTCGCAAGACCCGGTCGACAGCTCCCACGGAAAAAGCCCCGCGTCGCAAAGGACGAGGCGCGTAGGCAAGGTTCGCGAGGCGCATGTGACGCACCAGCCACCGACCAAGTCGTCCATCTCTGCCGCTCGCCTGCCTATCACCGTGGGCGACGTGGCCTTCTGGGCGTTGCTCGGCCTCGCGACCGTCGGTGTCGCCCTGACCCTCCACCTGATCTTCCTGCGGGCCCCGCTCGAGGCGGAGATGGGGATCGTGCAGAAGATCTTCTACTTCCACGTCCCGTCCGCGTACGCGATGTACCTCGGGGCGACGGCGTGCTTCGTGGGTTCTGCGTCGTACCTGTTCGGTGCGGGGGACCGCCGGGACGCGTTGGCCCGCGCCGGGGCCGAGGTGGCGGTGGCCTTCGGGGTTGTGGTGCTCGTCACGGGGCCGCTCTGGGCGGCCAAGGCGTGGGGGCACTACTGGACCTGGGAGCCGCGCCTCACCACTTCGCTTCTTTCGGTGCTGATCTACGTGGCCTATCTGGTGCTGCGTTCGTTCGGCGGCGGGGGAGAGGGCGAGCGCAAGTTCGCGGCGGCTCTTGGCTTTCTTGGGGCCGTGAACCTGCCCATCATCCACTTTTCGGTTCGCAAGTGGAGCGGGCAGCACCCCGAGGTCGTCACGGGCCAGGGCGGTGGGCTGCAGCACATCGACATGAAGCTCGCGTTTGCCAGCGCGTTGGTCACGTTCACGTTGCTGGCAGGCGTGCTGATCTGGTCGCGGTTTCGGGTCTGGGCTGCCGAGTCGCGGTTACGTCGCCTCGAGCACGAGGCCCTCGAGTTCGGCATCGGAGAGGAAGAGTAGGCCATGCATCGCAGCGATGCGCCCGAGGCAGCGCCCGCCACGTCGACGACCGTCCCCTCGGGCTTTCGACCCGTGGAAGGCGCTGCACCGCAGCGGGACGGCGCGGTCCTCATGGTGGAGGCGTACGTGGCGGTCTGGCTGATCTTGATGGTCTTCGTGCTGGCCAGCTACTTGCGGCAGCGGCGGCTGGACGCGCGACTCGCCCGGCTTGAGAGCGCGATGGATCGGGTGATCGAGCGGGAGGGCTGAGGACGGGCGACCGCGAAGGGGCCGTCAGCTGTCGATGGCTGCGAACCAGGCTTCCGCAACCGCAGTCAGCGTGTCTTCGGTCACGGTGTCGCTCTCGACGACCGCGTTCGCGGCGCCGAAGGTGTACACCGCGCGGCCGACGGGAACGCCTGCCTCGAGGATGGTGAAAGCGTCGTCCGAGAGAGGACGCATGAAGAAGGTGTGACCTTCATGGGTGACGGTGCTGGACTTGATGTCAACGACGGGTTCGCTCATGGGCGCGCAAGCTAGTCCGCGAGGGCGCGAGCTTCCAAGCGGATTCGACAGGGCCCCTCACAAGACGTCAGCGACTCAGCACGAGGCACTCGCGCTTGGGTCGCCGGATGCCCTCAGAGTCCACGGTGTAGGGGGGGGTGCAGCCGGGCCTGCCCCTGCGCGGGTCTCCGGCCGGGGGCACCGCGGACGAGGCTTCGGGTGCGATGTCGGCCGGGGCGTCGGTCGAGGCGTCGGTCGAGGCGTCAGGCGCCGTCGAGGCGGGGACACCGGGCGGGGGATGGGCCAGGGGCGCCGAAGCTTCGGGGAGGACTGCTGCGCTAGCCGGCGTCTCGGAGACAGCGGGTGCGGGAGCGGCGGGAGGCCAGAACGCCAAAAGCAGAACGATCGCCACCACGATCGAAGCAATCCCGATCGACAAGGCCACCCTTCCCCTGCCCTCTTGGGCTGGCGATGGGGTCCGGCGCGGAGAGAGCGAAGGCGCGGAGGGGTGCTCCGCCTCGATTCTCGCCAGCACACGTGCGCGCTCCCGCAGAACGTCGCCCGCGACCCGCTCAACCCACGCCCCGATCTCGCGAGGCGAAGACAACACGACGGCCGACTCGATCGCCACCGCCATGGCATGAGCGGTCTCGAACCGATCCGAGGGGTTGCGGGAGAGCCCGCGCAGGCAGACCTCGTCAAGCTCGGCAGGGATGTCGGGGGCCACGGCGCTCGGGGGACGAACCTCGCCCTCGAGGATCTGGTGCATCAGGGAGCTCGGGGCCGAACGGTCAAAGAGAAACTGACCCGTCAGCGATTCCCACAACACGACCGCGGCGGAGTAGACGTCGACCCGCCGGTCGATCTCGGCGAGCGCGAACTGCTCCGGGGCCATGTACCCTAGCTTGCCCTTGAGCTGCCCTTCCGCGGTGTTCTGGAGCCTTCCCACGGCCTTGGCCAGGCCGAAGTCCACCACGCGAGGCACGCCATCGGTCCCCACGAGCACGTTCTGCGGGGAGACGTCGCGATGGATGATGTGCAGCGGTTCCCCTTGCTCGTCGGTCGCCTCGTGGGCTTCGTGCAAGCCGTGGAGCATGCCGCACACGATTCCGGCCGCCACGTCGTACGGAACGGTCTCGTCGATCTGCACGGCCGCGTGGATGAGCTTCGCGAGCGGCTCTCCGTGGACGTAGTCCAGAACGAGGCAAGGCACGTCGTCCACGGTGACCACGTCCAGGATGGAGCAGACGTTCGGGTGTCGGATGCGTGCGGCGAGGCGGGCCTCGTCGAGGAACATGCCCGTGAACTGCGGGTCGCGGGCATAGGCGGGATGGAGTCGCTTGATCGCGACCGTGCGGGCGAACCCCTGGCCCAGCAGGCGGCCGAAGTGAACGGTGGCCGTGCCGCCGGCCGCGATCTCGTCGCACACGACGTAGCGACCTGCGAGGCGGGGAACGTTGGCTTGGTCCTGGGACACGGCGCGCGGAGTGTACCACCCTGTCGGGTAGGGCTGACCGAAGAGAACCGGGGAAGCGGGAGCTGGGGGTACGGGAATGAGCAACCGACGGAGACACCCGGCCAGCCAGGTTGACCCCTTGACCCCAATGCGAGGCGAGAACTAGCGTCCTGCCTCGGGTCGGCCCGCGAAGGATTGGCGGCCGAAAGTTCTCACAAGTCGAGGTGCCCATGGGCGTGTGGTACGTCAGGAAAGAAGACGGACAGACCGTTGGACCTGCAGAAGAATCGCAGTTAATCACGCAGATCCGCGCAGGAAGCGTCGGGACGGGATGTTGGGTGTGCGAGGCAGGGGGCTCGCAGTGGCAGGCGATCCGCACGCATCCCGCGTTTGCCTCGGCCTTTGCCCCTCAGGCCTCGAAGCCCCCTCCGCCCCCCGCACCGCGCGTCGCGAGCCCCCCGGTTCAACCCGCCAGCCCCGCGGAACCCCGCCCGGCCTCTTCGAGTCCCAACCCGGACGCGGACGGCGGTGGCGAGAAAAAGAGGTGGCTGGACATCAGTCTCGGAGAGCTGCTCGTCGACAAGTCCGTCGACTTCGTCATCATGTTCGTCGGCCTCTACCTTGCCCTGGCCGTCCAGGACTGGCAGGACGTCCGCAAGGAGCACCAGGACTACATCGCCCTTCTCGGGAGCTTCAAGACGGAGTTCGCGCACAACCAGACGGAGAAGAAGGCCATCGAGTCGACGTTGGGGCCCATGGCGGCGGACACTGCCGAGGACCAAGCCTTGGGGATGCTGAAGAAGCGGTTCGACGACTTCCGGTCGGATGCGCAGAAGGCAGAGACGGTGTTTGGCTGCTTGGAAACGGTCTTGCGTGTGGCGGGGACCGCCCAGCCCAAGCCCGATGACCTCAAGAAGGTGGCCGAATGTGGGCCGGTGCTCGAGTCGCTCGAGAAGGAAGACGCCGACAAGGGCGAGGACTTCAAGCCGATCAGCCTCAGCCCGGTCTACCGCGACGACGTGTGGCAACTGTATCTGGCGAATGGGGTCAAGACCTTCGAGAACAAGGCGCTGGGGATCAAGATCGGCGCCATCTACACGAAGCTGAAGAACATCGAGCGGAGCGTGGCCGAGATCGAGTCTACGTTCAATGAGAGCTTTGGTCAGCGCATCGGGGACATGATGAGCTCGATGGCTGAGCTCGAGGACTTGACCCCCGCCGGGCAAACCGAGGAAGAGTCCGAGCGAATGCTCCGGGGCAGCGAGTTCAGCACGAAGCTGGGCGGGCTGACGCGAGAGATGCGCCAACACCGTCACGCAGTCAGCAAGACTGAAGCCATCCTCGAACTGAAAGTCGTTCGTCTTCGTGCCATGGTCGTGGAAGTGGACAAGCTCCTGACCGAAACACAAGCCGAGATAGACAAGGAGCTTGCCTCCGCGAAGTAGCATTTCAGGCCTGGGGTCAGCCCGTATTCCCCGTTCACAACTCGTTCCCCCGACGCGTCCCGAGGCGTGCTACGTACCAGGGCGTTCATGCGCGGATGTCGTCGGAGAACGGGGTGGGGAGCAGCCATCGTGACGGTGCTGGTCGCGATGCCGTGCGATGCCGCGGGCCCGATGGACGCATGCGTCCATGCCTACGAGCAGGCACAGCGGCTGCGCAAGGCAGGGGACCTTCTCGGTTCCGAGAAGGAGCTCCTCGCGTGCCTGTACCCGCGATGTCCCCGCGTCTTGCGCAAGGACTGCAGGCAGTGGATCCGGGACGTGGAAACGGACATGCCATCGTTCCTGGTGGAAGCGAGGGAGCCTGACGGGCGTGAGGCGCAAGTTCGGGTCCTGCTCGACGGGAAGCCTGTGCCGTACACGCCGGGCGTTGCCGTCCGGGTCAACCCCGGCTCGCACGTGTTTGAGGTGCAAGCTGACGGGGCGCCTGCGACGACGTATCGCGTGACGGCGCGTCCGGGAGAGCAAGCGCGGCGCCTGCAGGTGGTGGTTGCGCCGCGGGTTCCGACCGCGGTGTGGGTGCTGGCGGGACTCGGGGTGGCGGAGGCGGGCGCGGCCACCTACTTCGTCCTGCGAGGCCACGGCGAGCTTCGTGACTGCCGGCCCTCCTGCGACGACGATGATTCGAACGCCGTGCGTGTGGCCAACACGGCTGCGGGGGTCTCTGCGGGCATGGCACTGCTGTCCTTCGGGGCCGCAGGGTGGTTGTACTGGACGCGACCGAGGGCAACGTGGTCCGAGCCGTCGGGGACGCGCGTTGGGGTTCGCGGCACGATGCTCGAGGTGTCGGGGGAATTCTAGGAGGAGTCCTGCACAGCTCTCTCCGTGGTACCTTGAGCGCATGCGCTTCCCTCTTCTTGCCTCGATCCTCACCGTGTTTCTCGGTGTCGGCTGCGGTTCCTCGGACGACACAACGGCCGCCCACGATGCGGGCGCCGACTCCCCCACGGACGCCAGGGACGCGACCACCGACGCCCAGGCGGACGGGGCGACGGATGCTCCCTCGGACGCCGGAGTCGACGCCGCGCCAGACGGCGCACCCGATGCCGCACCCGATGCCGCACCCGATGCCGCACCCGATGCCGCACCC
>CAZAWR010000137.1:0-1423 GCA_964488865.1 uncultured Polyangiaceae bacterium
GGCGTTTTGGGGTGAGCCGCGGTGAGCGCGGCGAGGGGGCTTTGCGAAAGCCCCCCTTAGAAAAATCGCGGAGCGCTTGGGTTTGGGGCTATCCGAGCCGAAGGCGAGGCGTTTTGGGGTGAGCCGCGGTGAGCGCGGCGAGGGGGCTTTGCGAAAGCCCCCTTAGAAACTAGCCCGAACCGATTCGGCTGGGATAGTCGACACCGCGACAGCTGTGTTACCGTCCCTGCCATGCGACAACTCCATCGTTCTCTGCTGATGCTCGGCCTCATGGCAGGCTGCGCGGCCTGGGTTCCGTCCGCGCTTGCGGCGGGAGCCCCCGTCGACCAGGCAACGGACGCGCAGAAAAAAGAAGCCCAGACGCTGTTCCTCGATGCGAAAAAGAGCTTCGACGAGAAGCAGCTGGAGAAAGCCCTCACGGGTTTCCGGGCGTCCTATGACGCCGTCGCAAGCCCCAACTCCCTTCTGATGGTGGCTCGAACACTTGTCGCGCTCGACCGCATCGAGGAAGCCTACACCGTGTACGAGGAATCCACGCGGGTAGCGCAGGAGGCCGCAGCGAAGGACAAGAAGTACGAGCCTGCCGTGGAGGCCGCGAAGAAGGAGTTCGAGGACCTTCGCCCGCGTGTCGCCCTCGTGACCCTCGAGGTGGTGGGTGCCACGCCCGACACGGAACTGTTCGTCAACGACCAGCCGGTGGCTCGCGACCAATGGGGCAAGGAGATGCCGATGCGGGTCGGCGCCGCCTCTGTGACCGCCAAGGCCAAAGGCAAGCCCGACTTCCAACAGGATCTCACCGTCAGCGGCGGGGCCTCCACCCAGCGCATCGACCTGCAAACCTTCTGGGCTCCGGCGCCTCCTCCCCCCGTAGACACGTCGAACGACGCAGCGGCGGAAGGCAGTGTCGACCTGCTGGGGTTGGACAAGCGTACGTGGGCGTACATCGCTGGCGGCGTCGGCGCGGCGGGCATCGTGACGTTCGGCGTGTTCGGCGCGATGAACCGCTCCAAGTTCAACAGCCTCGAGGACGATTGCCCCAACTCCGTGTGCCTCACGGACCGCAGCGACGACATCGATGCGGGGAAGCGCTACCAGACCATCGCCAACGTGGGGCTAGTCGTGGGTGTGGTGGGGCTCGGGGCCGGGACCGCCCTCTACTTCCTGTCGGAAGACTCGGGTCGGGAGCAACCCACCACGCAGGTCGGGTTCGGGCCTGGCTCCGTCTCGGTGCAAGGAACGTTCTGATGAGGACGAAGCTCCTCTGGGTAGTCGTGCCGCTTGTGGCGTGGGGGCCCGGGTGCACGAACGATTACGAACAGTTCTCGAACAACCCGGGATCGCCTGATGCGGGCACTGACAGCAGCTCGGGCGGTACGGGTGGCGCGACCGGCGGTACGGGTGGCGCGACCGGCGGTACGGGTGG
>CAZAWR010000137.1:1523-19287 GCA_964488865.1 uncultured Polyangiaceae bacterium
ACCGGCGGTACGGGTGGCGCGACCGGCGGTACGGGTGGCGCGACCGGCGGTACGGGTGGCGCGACCGGCGGTACGGGTGGTGCCGCGGGGGCGGCAGGTGCGGCAGGTGCGGCAGGTGCGGCAGGTGCGGCAGGTGCGGCAGGTGCGGCGGGGGCAGCAGGCGCGGCAGGCGCTGCGGGCGCAGCAGGCGCAGCAGGAGCCGGTGGGTGTGATCAGGATCAGAAGCTCTGCAACACCGTCTGCGTCAGCTTGGACGACCCACAAACCGGATGCGCGGACGCCAACTCCTGTGATCCCTGTGTCGTCGCCCACGCCACGGCCGCGTGCGATCAGGGAGGATGCGCGGTCGGAGCCTGCGACACGGGCTTCGAGGACTGCGACGCCAACGCCGAGACCGGCTGCGAGGTCGAGACGACCCTCAGCACCGACCACTGCGGAGCCTGCGACCGTGCCTGTGACGCGACCGATGTCGACGCCTTGGTGTGCGACCAGGGCCTCTGCACGTCGAGCTGTGATCCTGGATTCGGCAACTGCGAGCTTCCTGCCACTGGGGACGACGACGGTTGCGAGAGCAACTTGACGAACACGACAGCGCGCTGCGGGAGTTGTGAGAACGCATGTCCCGCCATGGGGGGAGAGAGCTTCATCTGCAGCGCCAATCGATGCGCTTGCAACAGCAACCAAGACTGCCGGATGGGGGGGACGACCGCGGGCACGTGCACGACCAATTCGAGCAGCCCTCTGTTCGGCCGCTGCACGTGTGGAACCAACAACTACTGTCGGCGTGGCGAGTACTGCATGTCGTCCGGTGGCCAGACCGTGTGCTCCTGCAATGGCGGTACCGGATGCGGTCAGGGAGAGACCTGTTGCCAGTCCCCTGCCGGGTGCTTCGACCTCGACACGGACGACAACAACTGCGGCGCGTGCGGTCGCGCATGCCCCGCGGGCACGAGCTGCAACAACGGCGCGTGCGGGTGAGCCTGCGCTAGCGCCTCCCCTTGAACCCCATCATCTCCTGCACCACGGACTCGCTCTGCTCGGCGACCTCCGCCTGCTCGCGTGCGCGGTCCGCACAGTCTTCGCACAGCTTGCGGGTGCGTCCCCCGACCTTGAACGCCACCACCTCGTCCACTTCTTCGCCGCATTCCTTGCACACGGGCATGTCACGACCTCCGCCCCCGAGAATACGACAGCAGGGGAACCCGTGTCATGCGGGAGGCTCGAGCCATTCCGTCTGGTAGTTGTCACTGCGCGGAACCACGCAAAGAAAACGCATGAGCTCCCCGGACCGGTTCTCGTACCAGTGAGATACACCCGCCGGGATGAAGATCGTGTCTCCCGCTCGCACCGTGCGCTCGTCGTCATCGAGACCGATCAACATCTCGCCTTCCAACACGACCTGCTCGTGCTCGATGTCCTCGTGGCGGTGCTTGGGGATGCGCCCTCCCGGCTGGATCGTGAACCGCCGGGTGAAGAAGCGCGGCGCGCCGTCGTCCGGCCCGATCAGCACCTGGATGGTCGCGCCGCGAGATCGTTCCACCGCGGTCTCGGTCACGCCGGACATGGCTCGGACGACGGGGGGCTTGTTGCTCATGAGGCTCGATGTTGTACGAGCGAGAGGTCCTGTCAACCGAGTGCTCCCATCCCGGCTTTGCGTCCCATTGACCTGCTCACGAGTCTGAGCGCACCATCGCAGCTCGAACCCGCCAAGGGTTCCCTCGTTCAGGAGGGTGGACGCGATGTCGCATGTGCCGATGGAACCGGTTTCGCCGTGGCTCGGGGGACGCCCCTTCCGCATCGCGCTGGCGGTGATCCTGCTGGTTCTTCTCGGAGGCGCCGCGGTGAGCCTCCAAAATACGCGATCCCTGCGAGAGCGCGTTCTTCCGAGTGTCACCCTCCTCGGCTCCGACCGCGTCACCACGCGAAAGCCCGAAACGTACAGGGTCATCGTCGTCAACGCGGTCGACGGCACCCCCGTCGCGAACGCCAGCGTGCAGCTCTCGTGCGTGCTGGAGGAATCCGACGGTGGAGAGATCTTGCGCTGGCCGCTCGGCGGCGCCTTCACGAACCCGCTGGGAGAAGCGCAGCTCGACGTCACGGTGCCCGCCAAGTGCATCCCCAAGCCGACCAGGCGACGATCCTACGAAGCGGCCGCCATCGTCGCGACGGTGAACGTTCTGGGAGCCAAGCATCACGCCTCGATCGAGCTAGCCCCGTACGACTCCGGTTCAGCGACCGCGGTGCTCGCCACAGACAAGCCAGTCTACCAGCCGGGGCAGACCATCCACATGCGTGCGTTGCTGCTCGGGGACAACGGGCAACCCGAGAAGAACGCGGTAGCCACACTGCAACTCGTCGATCCCAAAGGGAACAAGGTCTTCAAGAGGGAGCTCCGAACGTCGGCCTTTGGCAACGTGCACGCGGACTTCGTGCTGGCGGATCAAGTGAGCCTTGGGATGTACGACCTGACGGTCAGCAGCTACCGGGAGATGGCCAAGCAGACCGTGGAGGTGAAGCGTTACGCGCTGCCGAAGTTCGAGCTTGTCTTGAACGCTCCGTCGCGCGCGGTGCAACCCGCTTCGAACCTGAACGGTGTGGTTCGAGCCACCTGGGTGTTCGGCAAGCCGGTCCAGGGGGCGGCCACGAAGGTATGGCTATCCAAGTCCAGCGCGACGACGTCGCTGGCGGAGGTCGAGGGAGTCACGAAGACGGACGGTTCCTTCCCGTACGACCTGAAGGTTCCTTCGGACGTCGGGACCTACGAGCTCCATGCCAGCGTCACCACGGAGGGAGGGGACGAGAGAACGTCGATCGTCTCGGTCACGGTGTCGAGCGACACGGTGCGGGCGGAGCTCGTGCCGGACGGGGGCCCTTTGGTCGCCGGGATCGAGAACGACGCGTTCGTGCTCGCGAGCCTGCCGGACGGGACTCCCGTGCGCGCCCGCGTTCGTGTGGAGCCGGACGGACCCACGGTGGAGACGGATGCCGGGATCGCGCGTGTGCGGTTCACGCCCCGAGCCGAACAGCGGCTGCGCATCGTGAGCTTGGACGGGTCCGGCGATCGGGATGGTTTCCCGCTCCCGAAGCTCGTCGAGGATCGGGAGGCCGCGGTGCTCGTGCGAACGGATCGTTCCGCCTATGAGGCGGGACAGATGGTGCGTGTTGTCGTGCGAGGCACCCCGGAGCTGGACGGGACGGTGTACCTGGACCTCGCCAAGGCCCGCACGGTGCTCGCGTCGGGAGCGTGCACGATCGTGAAGGGTGCTTGCGAGTTGGCGCTGCGCCTGCCGCGAGAGGCAAGCGGGCTCGTTCGGGTTCGTGCCCTGCGCGTGTCGGCCGGGCATGTGGGCTTTGCGTCCCGGTTCGTGCTCGTGCAGGGGGGTGAAGACCTCGACGTTCGTGTGGTGGCTGACCGGGCGGTTCATGCGCCTGGCACGACGGCGCGGCTCGACTTCGGCGTGACGAGGATGGACGGGTCGCCGGTGGCTGCGGCGCTTTCCCTCGCTGGCGTGGACGAGGCCGTGTTCGCCATCGTGGACGCGCGCCCGGACCTGCAGGCTTTTTTTCTGAGGATCGGCAAGGACCTGCGCGCGGAAGCGGCGGTCGGGGCGCAGGACTCCTACCGAGGGCGTGGAAAGGGGAGGGAACACAGGGGCTTCGAGTTCGACGATTCGAAGGTGTCCGCCGTGCTGGACGCGCAGGGTGATGAGAACGCGCTGGCTCGTGACGCGATGCTCGCCACGCTGGCGGCCAAGGCTCCTCGTCCGGAGGGGCTCGACTTCACGATGAAGGATGCGAAGGAACTGGGCGCCTTCGGCTGGTTCGACGCCGAGTCCCAGCTCTGGGGCAAGGTGGTGCTGGTTCCGGGCCTGCTGTTCCTGCTCGCATGCGGCACCTTGCTCGCCTACGCGCTGCGACGCATGCGTCAGGGCAGAGTGCCCGTCGTGTTGACGGAGAACGAGGCCCAGACGTGGAAGACAACCACGCGGGGTCTGCTGGTGTGGTGGTTCCTGCCTTTCGTGGCGCCGTTTCCGATGCTCATTGTCGTGAGCTTCCTTCTGCATGCGCTGGACCTGGGGTCGGGCCCCGCCGACGAAATCTTCGTGGCCTCCATCGCCCTCACGACGCTGGCCCTCGCCGCCCTGCTTGCCCGAAGCTGGCGGCGGGCCATGCGAACCAAGGTCGGGTGGGCACTATCCGGATTCGGACAGGTTGGATGGCTGCTCCCGATCGCTCCGGTCCTGTTCTGGGCGGGGCTGCTCGTGCCCACGATCGCGGGCACGGGTGTGGCGACGGAGTACCTTCAATCGAAGGCGGGAATGGCGCTCGCGGCGAGCCTGATGGTCGTCGTCGCGCAGCTCGTGTTCGGCGCGCTGTCCGTTCTTCGCAACGCGTCCGCCCACGACACCACGCTGCGCCGTCGCGTATGGTTGCTGCTGAGCAGGGCGAGCTTCGTGGGGTTGCCCCTGGCCCTGGCCTCGCTGGGGTTCTTCCTCATCGCTGCCTCGTACCAGAGAAGCTACGACGACGATGTCTGGGAAGACCTCGCCGACAACAAGGAGGGAGGCACGGGAACGCGGGCCAAAGGCGAAGAAGGGAGCATGAGCCCTCCGAGCGGAATGGCCCAGCAGGCCCCTCGCGTTCGCAAGCACTTCCCGGAAACGTTGCTGTGGGCGCCTGAGGTGCTGACCGACGCCCACGGGCGCGCACGTCTCGAAATTCCGTTGGCGGATTCGATCACCACCTGGCGCGTGAGCGCTTCGGCGATCTCCATGGCAGGTGGCATCGGACACACGACCGCGTCCTTGCGCGTGATGCAGGACTTCTTCGGCGACGTGACGTTGCCAGAGAGCCTGACGCAGAAGGACGAGACCGCGGTGCCGGTCACGGTGTTCAACTACGTGGCGGGGCGACAAACCGTGCAGGTCATTTTGGAGGTGGACGAGGGGCTTCGGACGGTGGGCGCGGCGGAGCGGAAGATCGATCTGGGGCCCGGTGAGGTGAAAGGCATCGCTTTCACGCTCCAGGCGGTTCAGCCCGGCACGCACGGCGTGCGTGTCCATCTTGTTGGCGCGCGCCTCACCGACGCGCTCGAGCGCAAGGTGCGCGTCGTTCCCGATGGGTACCGCGTGGAGCAGTCGCGCAACGGCACGCTGCCTGAGGATCCAAGCGTCACCGTGGACTTCCCGAAGGAAGCCATCGCGGGAGGGAGCGACCTGTACGTCAAGGTCTACGGTGGCGTGGTGAGCCAGATGGCAGAAGGCCTGGACGGCGGGTTCCGCCGACCGTACGGGTGCTTCGAGCAGACCTCGTCCACGACCTACCCCAACGTGCTGATGCTCAACTACCTTCGAAAGGCCCATCGCTCGAGCCCCGAGGTGGAGAAGAAGGCTCTCGAATACATCGAGCTAGGAAGACAGCGGCTTCTGTCGTTCGAAGTGCCCGGTGGCGGGTTCTCCCTGTTCGGGTCGGCGCCCGCGAGCGCGAGCCTGTCCGCCTACGGTTTGCTCGAGTTCCACGACATGGGCGAGGTAGTCGACGTGGACCCGGCCGTCATCGCGCGAACGCGGGAGTGGCTCTATGGGCAGCAGCAGGCCAACGGGACGTGGGTAGCCCCGGACCATGGCACCTACGGAACCGTGGATGCCAAGGGGAAGGATTGGATCAGAACGACGTCGTACACGGCGTGGGCGATCGCGGAGACGGGAGACCGGGACGCGCGGCTCGCGCGTGCGCTCGACCAGGTGGAGTCTGGGGATGCGCCGGACGCCCAGGAGCCGTACACGCTGGCGCTGCGTGCGCTGGCGCTGGCGGCGGGGGGACGAACGCAGGCCGCCAAAGGGCTGCTGGAGAAGCTTGTCCCGCAGGGCGTGCGGGAGGGGACCGACCTGCACTGGTCGTCGGCGGCAGAGGGCATCACGTGGTCGCGGGGGACTGCGATGCAGATCGAGCTGACCGCTCTGATCGTGCAGGCCATGGCGCGGGTGGACGGCTGGCCGGAGGAGCGCACCGCAGCCTTCGCGTGGCTCGCGAGCCGTCGGGACACCTACGGGACGTGGCACTCGACCCAGTCCACGGTGGCGGCGATGCGCGCCCTGCTGACCACCGTCAGGCCTTCGCCCGGGGGGACGCAGACCGTCGCGATCCAGGTCAACGGTCAATCCACCGCACAGGTCGTGATTCCCGAAAAGGAGCGCGACATCCTGCGCCTGGTGAGTCTGCGGGACCACATCGTACCTGGGCAGAACGTGATCGAGATCGGAGCGAAGGACCAGGACGTGGGCTATCAGGTGGTGGCGATTCACTACGTGCCGTGGGCGAAGGTTCCTGAGGAAGCGAGGCGGGAATCGATCGAGCTCGCGGTGAGTTACCCGCAGAGATCGGTGAAGGTAGGAGAGTGGCTCGATTGTCGTGCGGAGGTACGCTGGAACCGCGAGAGCCCCGCGAGGATGACCCTCCTGGAGTTGGCGATCCCCCCGGGGTTCTCCGCGGAGAGCGAAGACTTCGACAACCTCGTAAAGGAGCGGACCCTGTCTCGTTACAGCATCGAGGGAAGGCGGGTGTTCGTGTACCTCGACGGCCTGTCCATGGGGCAACCCGTGACCCTTCCGTACCGCTTGCGGGCGCTTGTCGCGGGACGGGTGGCGGCGCCTTCCTCGGTAGCCTACCCGTACTACGAGCCCGAGGTGCGTGCGGAGACGGAGCCCGTCGTGCTCACGGCGAGGTGAACTCACGATGACGCGTCGTCTCCTCCTGCTGCTCGCGCTGCTCACGGCGTGCTCCCCGGGCACGTCGTCGCCCCGGTCCACAGAGGGACAGCCCGAAGTGGCGGCCGCCAGCAGAGGAGCAACCACAGAAAACACAGGAAGCACAGAAGCAGAAAGCCAGCGACCGACCCTTTCTGTGGCTTCTGCGTCCGCTGTGGTTTCTTTGGGAGGTCTGCCCACGACGACAAGGGAGAATGCTGCGCGGACTTGCCCCGAGGGCATGGTGCACGTCGAGGGCGAATACTGCTCGCAGGTGGAGCATAACTGCCAAAGGTACCTCGATCCGCCGGGGCGCTATCACGAGTACCGCTGCGCAGCCTACGACCCACCGCGCTGCACGACGTCGCGGGTTCGCATGTCCTTCTGCATCGATGCGCGGGAGTACTCCCCACCCGACCAGACGCTGCCCGCGAACCGCGTGAGCTTCCGGGATGCGCAGCGTATCTGCGGCGAGCTAGGCAAGCGGGTGTGCACGGAGAGCGAGTGGAACTTCGCCTGCGAGGGGGAAGCGATGCGTCCCTATCCGTACGGGGATAGAAGGGACGCGCGGGCGTGCCACGCGGATCGGACGGACCTGTGGGAGGAGGATGGCAGGACGGTGCGGGACCAACGTGTCCCGAGCGGGTCGTACGCAGGGTGTGTGAGCCCCTTCGGCGTCTTCGACATGGCAGGGAACGTGGAGGAGTTCGTGGAGCGCGACGACGATCCGGGGAAGCCTGCGATGAAGGGGGCGTGGTGGCTACCGGGGAGGAATACCTGTCGTGCGCGGCAGACGTTTCACAACGAGGACTACCATGGGGTGGAGACCGGGTTTCGGTGCTGTGCGGAGGTAAACCCGTAAGAACGGCGATCAACGTGACGTCGCGGCCTTCGTCCCCCACACCATAGGCACCATCACCGCCACCGCCACCACGTACGCCCCCAGCCCGATCACGAACACCGTATGAAACCCGAACGAGACCCCGAGCGACAGCGTCGCCAGGGATCCCAGCACGGAGGCAAACCCGTTGACGGCAATCGCCCAGGGCACCAGCGCCTCCGACTTCTGACCGATCGCGCGAAGCCCAACCGGGAAGAACCACCCCGCAAAAAATCCCCCCGGCGCCATCGCCAGACCCGCCGCCAACCACCGCACCCACGACGGCCACCCGAAGAGCGCGTCGAACATCGGCTCCGCCCCCAAGCGAAACGCCAGCCCCACCCCGAGCATCCCCCCAAGAGCCACCAACAGGCGCTGCGCCAAGGGCCATCGCACGCGATCCGAAACGTACGCTCCCACCCCCGATGCCAACAGGATCGACGTGATCACCACGCTCACCGACGCCGCCGGACTGCCCACAAACACGAGCGTGCGGTGGATGAGTCCCACCTCCAGCAGCATGAACCCCGCCCCCAGCCCGAAGAAGTACACAATCACGCTCGCGAGAGCCCCGATCCCCGCCTGGCTTCGACGTCGCACCCGCAAGAGCGGTGCAAGAATGAGCACCAGCGACGTGGCCGCAATCAACAGCGTCACCACCCGCAGCGTCCCCACGATCGGGTGCATCGTCTGCGACGACGCCATCCAGATCCCGAGCAACATGTAGTAAGGCCGGTCGTCCGTGGGCGGTACGAAGGGATTCCGCAGCTCGCGCAGGACCCCCAGCTCACGCCCTTCGGCCATCGCAGAGAAGAACCGCACGTAGCGATCATCCGGCGTCCCGTGCGGCGGGTACAGCACCCGCACCGGGTCGCTCGCGCGCAAGCCCACGTCATCGTAGTGAGGAATCCGGACCCCGTTGGGCTCGGTTCGATCCCCCACCTTCCGCAGGGTCTCCACGTCCTGACTCGTCAGAGGCGTGCGCTTGACCACGATGCCCGACGCGTCGCTCTGCTGCACGGCGAGGATGTGGTCCTGCGGCCGGCTCACCCCGAGACGTCGCAGCGCCGCCGCCGCGAGGGTCGACAGGTTCATGGCCTCGTCACCGAACCGCGTGACCGCCAGCACCCCATCGTCCTTCAGCAGCGCGAGGAAGTCCTCGAACGCGTCGACCGTGTACAGGTAGTCCTCCGCGGTCACCATGGCGCTCGCGGAGTGCATCGTGAACGTGTCCACGCCGCTCATCTGCACGATGTCGAACCGCTGCTTCGTGCCGCGCGCGAACGCACGCCCGTCGGCGTGCACGAGCCGAACGCGGTCGCCATGCTCGTGGAAGCGCGGGAAGTGCGCGTAGGGCCCTTGCAGAATGTGCAACGTGGTGGCGGATACCTCCACGCCCGTGACCTGCTTGGCGCCCCAGTGCAGCGCGGCGTGCACGTCGATCCCGCCTCCCACACCGATCACGAGCACATCCGGCGACTGCTTGAGCCGGTAGGGCGTGCTGTAGATGCTCTCTTCGAAGATCTCCTTGCCCCACCCAGGCGCGCCCGCCTCGATGAGCAACGCCATTGCCCCGCTGTCGTTCGTGATCGTGCGGTAGGCGACGGGCTCTCTCACGTGCAGGAAGGGGACCTCGTGACGGAGCACCTCGATGCGCCCCACGGGGTCCCACTGGGAGAACTCGCGCTCGAGCTTCACACCGCGATGGGAGGAGTGGATGTACAGAAGATCGTTGGAGTCCGGTTGGTAGGCGATCCAACGGTCCGCGAAGGGAGCGAGCACGAGCCCGACGGCGCCCACCCCGAGGCCCACCCATCGCAGCCGGTCCTTCAGGGGCCAGGCGAACAAGGCAGCCGCTCCAAAGGCCACAGCAGCACAGAGGGCCACGAGCCGCTCCGCGCCGAGAGGGCGCAGCAGCACCATGACAAGCGCGCACCCCAGCGCGGCCCCCGCGAGGTTCCAGAAGTACGTGCGACCGATACGCCCCAGCCCCGCCTGCAGCACGATCGTGGTGATCATCCCCGCAATCACATAGGGCACCACGCACGGCAAGAGCGCGAAGGCGGTCCACCCCGGGCTGACCCACTGGGTCTCGACGGGAATGACGTTGGTCGAGACGCGCGCGAAGGAGAAGTTGACGAGCAGCGCGGAGCCGCCGAGGGCGAGACTCAGCAGAGCGAGCCGGCGATGCGGGTCCGCCCCCGCGAGGGACGGGCGCAGCGTGAGGGCCGCGGCGCCGAGGCCGAAGCCCAGCATCGCGAGGGCGATGGCCGAGTAGGCGATGAGGGGATGCAGGGAGTAGGAGAACACGCGCGTCTGCACCAGCTCGAGCAGGAGCGTGAGGGCAGACACGGCGAAGAGTCCGCCTGACAGAGCTGTTTCGCGACGCACGGGGAGCTAGGTAGCACAGGACGGGACGTGCACCGAACGGGATCTCCTTTCTGAGGCCTCGCGTCAGCGACGGGCATCGAAAGAACGCAAACCGTCTCCCCAGCCTAGGATGATTTCGTCGGCCGTGACGAGCACCGCTTCGTGCTCCATCGCTGTCGCTACGAGGATTCGATCAATGGGATCGCCGTGGAAGCCTCGGAGTTGGGAGGCAAGCATCGCGATGGGAGCGTCGATCACCAGTTCCTTGATGCCGGCCTCCAGCGTGCGAGCACGCAGAGACTGGAGCGGTTCGGACAAGCGCAGGCGGCCGCGCTCGACCAGCGTACCGACCTCGAGATAGCTGGCGGCACTGAGCGTGACCCCACCCTTCGACCGCTCGCCTTCGATCCTGCGACGCGCCTGGCGTCCGAGCTTCGCATCGTCGCGGGCCAGCCAGACGAACACGTGCGTGTCGAGAAGGATCATTGAAACGCGTTCCAGGTGTCCCCAACTGGCGCAATGATGTCGCCGTCGATCTCGATCTTTCCCGCGAGGAAGCCGGCGAGCTTGGCCGGAGGGGCTTCGATGGGCACAAGCCTCGCGACCGGTCGTCCGCGCTTGGTGATGACCACCGCGTCCCCGGTTTCCGCGACGCGGTCCATGATCTGCAGGCACTTGGCTTTGAATTCGCCAGCGGGAAGCGTGCGCGGCACGCGTCGAACGGGCTTCGTGACCATGCTTGTGACCATGATGGACTGTCGGGGTGGCGTCAAGCTTGCTCGCTGGCCTGGGGCTTCTCGGGATGCGATCAGGGAAAGCGTTTCTGGTAGACCTTCGTCAAAGGCCCCCTCAGAAAAAGATGGGATTCGTAAACCCGAACGGCTCTTTGCCCGGATGCACCGGGTCCAGACTCCCCTCCCCCGTCACGTGAAACACCACCCACGACCGCTCACGCCCCGGGTCCACCGGCACCTCGACCGTCTGCAGGAACGATTGCCCCGGCCCTTCGCCCATCGGTAGCAGATCGTCGGTACGAACGGTCACCCCGTTGACGATCGTCTCGAGGGTCGTGGCCGAAATCCAACTCGGTGCGCGCACCGAAACCGAAAACGCCACCGTCCCGCTCGCCGACGGCACCGTCTGCCCCGGTCGCTCTCCTGCCGGTCCTTGCGCTGTCACGAAGAGCCCACCGCTGATCACAGCGCCCCCGGCAAGGAGCGCGTCGCGAACCGTCATCGGGTCCGCCTTCGCCGGGTCGTCGTGGCCCAGGTACAGGCACGTGCGCGGGTAGCCGACGGGTCCGCTCACCAGGTGATGGTTGTCCGAGCTGCCCACCGCCCACATGTTCCGGCCGCGCTCGAGGAACGAGAACCAGTCCGCCACCGTGCTCTTGCGGTTCTCCTCGAACGTCGACGAGTTGCACACCTCGAGCACGTCGAAGTTGTCACTCCACAGGTCCTCTCGCCCCGTCCCCGTGTTCCGATCGAAGCCCGCGGCGCTGAAGTACCCGCCGAAACCGGAACTCCTCGGGTGGTTCACCACCAGCGCGGGCTTCTCCGGCAACGCGTCCACCAGGTCGAACACCTCCCCAGGCTTCTTCCCCACCCAGTCGATCGCGCCGTTGTTCATGAGGTCCGTTCGCTGCTGGATCGGCACCACCCCAAAGTGGCCCCACGTGAACGTGGTCAGCTCCAGCGACGACAGCGCCGCCATCCACGGCGTGAGTCCGAGCGCCGCGACCGCGGGCCCCGGGTCCGTCACCCACTCGTGGTCGCTGATGCTCATGATGTCGAGGCCGTCCGCTGCCCCGCCTGCCACCTTGTGCTCCAGCGGGTCGTTCGAGTCCGCCGAGTAGAACGTGTGCACGTGCAGGTCGGTGCACATCCATCCGGTGGTGTCCACGCTGCGCACAAGCTCGGCCGCGACGTCCACCGTATCCCCCGCGCCCACCGTCACCGTCGTGTCGACCATCTCGTACTCGTACCCTCGCGATACGACCACGCGATGGTCCCCCGGCGGCACCCGCAGCGTCGCTTCCCCGCCCACCGCGAACTGCTGGTGCAAACGGTCGTTCCGCTCCTGGACCACACCCCACGATGCGGGGAGGCGCTCCGGAGCCGCTACGGGAATCACCTGCACCCGCACGGGCAGCGGCCTGGGATCCTCCGGGTCCGACGCCTTCACACGCACGAACCCGTGCGGCGCGAACGACAGGGTCACGTCCGACTCGCCCGAGGACAGCGTCTTCCCCTCGTGCGCCGGATACCCGGCCAACTGTGGCACGAGCTTCACTTGTTCGGGCGGCGCGTGCAGCACGAACGCCCCGGTCGCGTCGGTCTTCGTGCGACTCAGGTAGGAACCGTCCGTGCCCAACTGGTGCACGAACGCTTCAACGACAGGTGCGCCGTCACCGTCCACCACCTTGCCTCGCACCTCGCGCCACGTGTCGTCGCCATCCACCGCGCGAATCGCCGCTCGCACCCCGTCGAGGTGCGGCCCCCCCGCGATCAGCTCCGCATGATCCCGCATCACGACCTCGCACGCATCCACCCGAAACCCCGGCCCATTGAACAACGCGAACCCGCTCTGCTCGATCGCGAAGTACAGCGGCCCCGCTGGCGACCGCCATGCGAAGCCCCAAGAACCCCCGTCGAACTCCACGTGCGATACCTGGCCCTTCGGGTCCGCGTACCCATCCTGCGGTGTCGCCATCTGCAACCGCGAGTACTGAAAGAAAGCATGAAGCTCGTCGAGGGTCAGGTTCAACGGCTCCTCGGTCTCGTTCACGAGCGTGAGACGGATGGACACCTTGGGCGACGACGGGGCCAGCACGTAGTCGAGCGCGACGGGCAACCCATAGGCCCGCGGGAACAACACCCCAAGCGCTTCATCCATGATGGGGATCGGCGCGAGACGCCCCATCACGCGGACCACGGCCTCACCTCCGTCGGAACCGTCCGCGAGGACCGTCACGCTCTCGGGTTTCACCATCTCGTTCGACAGAGCGAGGACCGTCTCGTTGTAGCGTGAGAGGCCCATGGGCATGCCGTCCTCGCCCACGCGGTCGACCGCGAGGATTTCCCCACCGAACGGGGCGTAGCCGTCGGACGCGCCGCCGTCTTCGATGTACACGGCCACGCGGTCGTTGATCAGCAGGTAGTCCCCCGGACGAATTTGCATGCGACGGTCCTCGGCCTGCACGATGAGGGAGGTGTCCGCGATGCGTCCAGCGCGTGCCTGCCCCGCGGTCTTGGCGCCGGTGGGATCGGGGTGGCCGTTGAGGTCGCCGGCTTCGAGGGCGAAAGCGGGACAAGCGGTCAGCGCGGAGGAGGTATCGCTGGTGTCCTCGCCGCATGCGGTGAGAGCGGCGAGAAGAAAGGGGACGGTGGGGACAGAAGTGCGCATCGTACCAATGTAGCGAAAACGTCACGAAACGGTAGCGTGAGCGACACGGGGGGTCGATTTCGCGCAACCAACCTCGGTCGTTGTCCGAAGAGTCAGCATCACCCACTTACCAAGGAGAACCGAGATGAGAGCTCGACACGGGACGATGCTGACGATGGCTGCCGCGATGCTGACCCTGGCGGCTGGGGCTTGCAGCGGCGACGACGAAGACGACGCGACCGCCGAGGCCGCGGAACGGCTCGGCACGGCATGCGAACAGGGAAGCAGCTGCGGCGACAGCCTCACCTGCCACAGCGACACCTTGGACTACCTCTCGCACGGGCAGTGCACGAAGGAGTGTGTTTCCTCAGAAGACTGCGTCGCGGCCCTCGGCGCGAGCGCCATGTGCATAGGGGCGGGTATCTGCGTCCGCAAGTGTGAGACCCAAGACGACTGTCCCGACAAGACGGTATGCGGGACCGGCGGGTGGTGCGCGCGAACCGGACCGGGGTCCGGCAATCCCTACTGCGGCGGCTCGGCCACGCCGTGCTCGTTGCTGACCGAGGACGAATGCTGGAAGGCGCTCGGTTGCTCGCGGGATGGTACCTGCGGTGGCGTGGCGCCCTCGTGCTACGGCCAGGCGACGCAGTACATGTGCACCACGGTGGAAGGGTGCTCGTGGAGCACGTACGGCGAATCGTGCAGTGGGTCATCCACGGCCTGCTATCAGATGACGGTCTCGTACGAATGCATGGGTCAGGTCGGGTGCACGTGGACCGAGAGCTGTTCGGGCGTGCCGATGAAGACCTGCGCGGAGCTGACGGTCTCGCAGTGCGGGGGCACACCGGGCTGCGCGATCGCGTACTGATCGAGGGTCCCGCGTCCGCCCCCACCACGCGGCGGCCCCACGGGGTCACTTCCTCTGGCATGATGCGCGCCCGACCCCGAAGGAAGCCCCATGCCTGACTCGTCCCCTCCCCTGGTCCGCATCCTCTCCCAGCTCACCCAGCGCGGCGCCGACGTGGACCGGGACGAGCTGCTCAGCCTCTTCCTCGACTACGTGACCGAGCTCGGCTTCGACCTCTACCCCGCCCAGGAAGAGGCCATCCTGGAGCTGCTGCAGTGGCACCACGTCATCCTCAACACGCCGACGGGGTCGGGCAAGTCGCTGGTCGCGATGGCCTTGCACTTCCAGGCCATCGCGGAGAACCGCGTCTGCTACTACACCTCGCCCATCAAGGCCCTCGCCAACGAGAAGTTCTTCGACCTGTGCGAGGCCCTCGGCCCCGAGAACGTGGGTCTGATGACCGGCGACGGCTCCGTGAACCGGGAAGCCCCGATCATCTGCTGCACCGCCGAGATCCTCGCCAACATGGCGCTGCGCGAGCCGAACTTGCCCGTGGACTACGTGGTCATGGACGAGTTCCACTACTACGGCGACCGCGAGCGCGGCATGGCGTGGCAGATCCCCCTCATCACCTTGCGCAACACGGTCTTTCTTCTGATGAGCGCGACCCTCGGGGACATGACCGACATCGCCAAGCGCCTGGACGATTTCACGGAACGCACCGTGTCGGTGATCACCGGCGCTCACCGCCCGGTCCCCCTGACCTTCTCCTACCGCGAGGCGATGACCCACGAGACGGTGCAGGAGCTGCTCGACACCAAGGAAGCGCCCATCTACCTCGTGAACTTCACGCAGCGCGCGTGCGCCGAGCAGGCCCAGGCCCTCACCAGCATCCAGGTCATCTCCAAGGAGGAGCGCCAGGGCCTCGCCGCCGAGCTCGAGAGCGTCCGCTTCGACACCCCCAACGGCAAGGAGCTCTCGCGTTTCTTGCGCGCCGGCATCGGCGTCCACCACGCAGGTCTGCTCCCCAAGTACCGCCTCGTCGTCGAGAAGCTATCCCAGGCCGGATACCTCAAGATCGTCAGCGGCACCGATAGCCTCGGCGTGGGCGTCAACATCCCGATCCGCACCGTGGTCTTTCGTCAACTGTGCAAGTTCGACGGTGAAAAGACCGCGATCCTGAGCGCACGGGACTTCCACCAGATCGCGGGGCGCGCGGGGCGTCGTGGGTTCGACGATCACGGGCTCGTGGTGGTGCAGAGTCCCGAGCACATCGCGGAGAACCGTCGGCTGGATGCCAAGCGGATCAAGAGCCCGCATTTGAAGAACAAGCTGGTCAACAAGAGGCCGCCCATCAAGGGGTACGTGCACTGGGACGAGAAGACCTTCGAGCGACTGCGGGACGCGCTCCCCGAACCGCTCGCGCCCCACTTCGCCGTGAACCACGGCATGCTCATTCAGGTGCTCCAGGCTTACGCGGACGCGCCCGGGGGCGGCTACCGGAGGCTCGTGCAGGTCGTCCGGCGCGCCCACCTGCGCGACGCCGAGAAGCGAATCCAGCTTCGCCTCTCCGCCAAGCTCTTCGTGTCCCTGCGCCAGGTCGGTGTGGTGGAGCTCGTGCGCGAGCAAGACGAACCGGTGCGCTTCGTGCGCGTGCGGGAAGACCTGCAGAAGGACTTCTCCTTGCACCAAGCGCTCTCTCTGTACCTCGTCGAAGCGGCCGAGTTGATCGACCCCACCACCGAGACCCACGCCCTCGACGTGCTCACGATGGTCGAGTCGATCCTCGAGAACCCGACGGTGGTGTTGATCAAGCAGGTGGACAAGCTCAAGGGTGAGCTCGTGGGCAAGCTCAAGGCCGAGGGGGTGGAGTACGAGGAGCGCATGGAAGCGCTCGAGCGCGTGGAGTACCCGAAGCCCAACGCGGAGTTCGTCTACGACACCTTCAACCTGTTCGCGAAGAACCACCCGTGGGTGGGCGCGGAGAGCATCAAGCCCAAGACCGTGGCGCGGGACATGTACGAGAAGTGCATGAGCTTCAACGACTACGTGCGCGATCTCGGCCTGGCCCGCTCCGAAGGCGTGCTGCTGCGCTACCTCTCCCAGGTCTACAAGACGTGCGTGCAGAACGTGCCGGACACCTCGCGCACCGAAACCTTCGACGACGTCGTGTCCTACTTCCACACGATGATCCTGCGCACGGACTCGAGCATCATCGAGGAGTGGGAGAGGATGATGCGCGGGGAGATCGTGCGACCGCGGGATCGATTCGAGGCCCTGCCCCAGCCTGCCCGGCCCACCGACCTGTCCACGGACTTCAAGGCTTTCGTGCGCCGCATTCGCAACGAGATGTTCATGCTCCTCAAGGCCCTGGCGGACCGCAATTGGGAAGACGCCGTCACCTGCGTCCGCGCCGACCCGGAGGACCCCTGGAGCGAGAAGCGCTTCGACCAGACGATGGCGCCCTACTTCGAGGCCCACGCGTCCATCGACCTGTCCCCTACGGCAAGAGGCACGCGCAACACCATCGTGCAAGAGGACGGCGAAAAGCGCTGGAAGGTGCTGCAGAAGGTCATCGACCCCGAAGGCGACGAGGACTGGGTGGTCGAGGGGATCGTAGACCTGGCCCTTGTGGAGGACGAGAGCGAGCCCCTGGTGGTTCTCCAGCGCATCGGTACGTGATCGATCGCCCTCACCCGCAGCCTTGCGGGTACCATGGGGCATGGTCCAGCCCATCGCCCTGTGCATCGAGTACCTCGACGCGCGATCCCGCGCGGATCGCTTCCTGTGCTGCGTCGCCACCCCGGGATACGACATCGCCCTCGGTCTGGACGAGACCGGCCAGGTGGTCTGGCGGGATGACAGGCGCCTGGCCCACGAGCTGTGGGTATCGGCAGACCAGCAGTTGATGATCGTGCGACGCCCGGGCCGGCCGGACATCGTGGTGACGCGCGCGGGGCGCAGCTTGCGTCTGCCCTTCGACAAGCCCGTGGTATTGCTGGACTGCGATCGCGTCGACGTGCAGGGGACACGCCTGCGCGTGCACGTGCATGGCGCCACCGAACATGTGGCCGCGCCCAGCCCGCTGGAGCAGGAGCGATCGGCGGGGACGGTGGCAGCCATCGCGACCGCTGTCGCGATCACCGCGTCGGCGATCGGGTGCAAGCCGTCGGCGGACGCCAACGAGGCGACCTCGGCGACGGTGGTGGCGGACCCGGTCGTGCCCGAGGCGGGACCCGAGGTGGCAGCCCCGGAGGACGCGGGGGGCGCTGCCGTGGATGTGGCCGAGGTTCCTGCGGCGAGCGTGTCGGCTTCCGCGGCGCCCGTCACGGCGCCGACCCGAAAGCCTCCGATCGAGGTGCGGGTACAGCCGCCCAAGCCCGTTGCGCCGCGGCGGGATGGGGGGACGGAGTTCTGAAGGGGAACTCCCCCGAGATGTGCTTGTCGTACGTGCCCGAAGTCCCTACCGGGACAAGGCCCGACTACGACAATGGACGGATGACGGACATCAACTAGGCCCTAATCAAGCGAAGGCCG
>CAZAWR010000138.1:0-19222 GCA_964488865.1 uncultured Polyangiaceae bacterium
TCCGGCATGCCGGCTACACGCTCCCATGATCCATGCTTCTGAAAACGGCTCTAGTTACGGAAGTCACGCGGAACACCTCCGCCCCAGGCAAGTCGTCGCCCTTTTTTGTGGGAATGGCGCTGCTGGGAACAACGTTCTTGACGACCAGCACGATGATCAGTGCCGCGCCAAGCAGGAGGTGTCCCACGTCTACAGGCTGTCGATAGAGTTCCAACGCTGGGGTTGACCCGTGGCAGCACACGTCAAACCTATCGAGGCCCGGCAATCTGGGCGCGCTTCCGTGGAACACCCGTTCGCGGTCATCGGCTCCCGTGCGCGCGCCGAGCGTACCGAACCGTATTGACGCGTAGCAATGACAAGCGCCGCAGCGTCGTGGTCGAAGGCGGAGGTCCCCAAGATCGCCGTCATGGGGACAGCCCGACGAACACGACCAAGGATGTGATTACCCCGAACGGGGCGAACGAGCAGAACTACTTGGGAACGGGCACCGGCTCGGTAGACGAACCGACAGCCGCCTCCAGCGACCACAGGAAGTTGTCGATCAGGACGAGCGAGTCGAGCACGGGGTCACCGGAATCCCAGATGGCAAACCGAAGGGTGACCTCGGAGCCCGGCTCGACAGGCGCCCGGGTCTGCAACCATCCGGTGGCCGCGTGGGAGCCGATGAGCGGACCGGTGAACCCTGTGTTCTGAAGCAACCCCGGCCCGAGCGGGCAAGGGAAGTTCTTCCCTCCCGCCTGCTGCGGCACGCACACCTGAAGCAAGCTGTTGTTCACGCTGATGGGGTTGCCGTCCTGGTCGAACGAGATGTTCGCGTCCGGAAGCCCGGGGGGCGGAGGCCACATCATCGTGACGTAGAAGTCGTTGAACTCGCTGCAAATGTACTGAGGAAACTCGAACGTGTAGAAGTTGAGGTTGAAGGTGAAGGACCGCGCGTTGGTCGGCACGCGCAGGACGACTTCGAGGGCCGCGGGGTCGAACACGCCACCCGTCGTCACACCGGGACAGGCCGGAGACTCCTTGGGGTAGCCGTCAGGCGGCTGGCTGTTGGTGTTCATCGTCGCCCCGTTGGACGACTGATAGCCAGGCTGCCCGGGAGCCCGGGCCGTCCCCGACGACAGCGCCAGCATCGTGGCCCCGTGCTGCACGTTCGCCGCGCCGAACTGAGGCAGAATGCCGTGCGAAAGCGGCGCCATCCCCGGGGTCCCGTCCACCTTCACGAACTTCGCCGAGAGAACGCCCCACGTCCGATCCTTGCCCGTCGCGTTCGGATCCGCCACACGGCACAACCCGATGGCCCGCGCCGCCGCCATCGCATCCGTGGTGGCGATGTCGATGCCCTGATCGCAATCCATGGGCTCGTCGTCGATCGTGCCGTTGCAGTCCTCGTCGGCACCCGGACCGCCGTCGATGCCACCGATCACGTCGTACGCGCCGGGGTTGGCGTTCGGGTCGCAGTCGTTGCAGTCGCCCTGCTCGAACGAGTACCCGTCACCGTCGTGGTCCTGATCGTCGGCGTGGGGACAGTACACCGCGGGGCCGGAGTCCGTGTTCACGGGCGCGTCGATGAGGAACCCACCGCCGCTGTCCCCTACGGGGTCTCCGCCCGTGCCGCCCGTTCCGCCCGCGCCGGGGCCAGAATCGGCTTCCCCCCCACCGGAACCTCCGGTGGCAAGACCGAACTCACCTTTGTCCGAGTTGGCAGAGCACGCGACACCGACACCCACGACCAAGCCAAGCATCCATAGTCCTGTCTTGCGCATTCTCCACCTCTCCTCGTACGACAGTTCGTTCTCGAGCACGTGCGTCACAGGCTAGCCCGCGGACAGGGGGCCAGCAAGGAGCCGGGGCCGTTCTCGCGTGGGGGTAGGCCTCGTTTTCGTGTCTCGACCCCGCGCCCGTCAGGCAGCGGCGCGGAGGCCCGAACGGCAGGAGAGGAGCGCGTGCCATAGGGTTTCACGCCTGGAGAAAGACTCCCGCCCGGGTCTACCCCCTGAAAACATCCACCGAAATCGGAAGCGAGGTTGGGCTCTATCGATGCGGCGCGTACTCGAGGTGACGGTCCTCGCGAAGGAGCTCGGCGAAGGCTTCCGCCGGCACAGCCTGGCTGAAGTAGTAGCCCTGGATGTAGTCGGATCGCTCGCGATACAGGAAGTTGAGCTGCTGCACGGTCTCGACGCCCTCGGCAACGACCTGGATGCCGAGACCGTGGGCCATGGCGATGATGGCGCGCACGATCGCCGCGGAGTCCTTGTCGCAAACCGCGTTCTTCACGAAGGAGCGGTCGATCTTGAGCATGTCGATCGGCAACTGCTGCAGGTAGGACAGGGACGAATACCCGGTCCCGAAGTCGTCGATCAGGACGTTGATGCCCATGTTCTTGAGGCGCTGGAGGGTGGCGATGGCGGACTCGACGTGGGTGGCCGCGGTGGACTCGGTGATCTCTAGCTTGAGGAAGCGCGGGTCGAGGTCGGACTCGACCAGGATGGCGGCGATCTGCTCGACGAGGTCTTCCTGCTGGAACTGCCTGGCTGACAAGTTGACGGACCCAAGGATGGGCTTGAGGCCGTCTTGTTGCCAGGCCTTGTTCTGCTTGCAGGCCTGCTCGATGGCCCAGCGTCCGATGGGGAGGATGAGCCCCGTGTCCTCCGCCAGGGGAATGAACTCGGAGGGAGGGATGAGCCCGTGCTCGGGGTGGCGCCATCGAAGGAGCGCCTCGAACCCTTCGATGCGCCCGTTTTCGAGCGACACGATGGGCTGGTAGAACAGGGCAAACTCCCCGTTGTCGAGGGCCTTTCGCAACGCGGTCTGCATCGCGAGCAGCCGCCTTCCTTCCCGCTCGGTCTCCTTGTCCGCCAGCGCATACTGCGCGCGCCCGCGCGACTTGGCGCGGTACATCGCCCGCTCCGCGGCCCCGATCAAGTCCTCGGCCTCGGGGTGCGGCGTCCCGGATAGCGCGATGCCAATGCTGGCCGTGACGTACACTTCTTCGTCACCGACCATGAAGGGATCGGCGAGCAGACCTTGCACGCGCTGCGCTGCCGCCACGGCCTCGCCTCTCTCCACGCCTTCCACCAGAATCGCGAACTCGTCTCCCCCGATCCGCGCCACCGTCGAATCCGAATCCACCCCGTCGACGAGACGCTTGGCCACGGCGTCGAGCAGGTCGTTGCCCGGCACGTGCCCCAAGCTTTCGTTGATGAGCTTGAACCGGTCCAGGTCGAGCAGCACCACCGCGTAGAAGTGCCGGGGGTCGCGACGCCCCCGGAGAACGGATCGTTCGAGCAACTCCTTGAACAGGGCGCGATTCGGCAATCCCGTCTGCGCGTCGTGCAGCATGTCGTACTGCAGCCGAGCCTCAGCCTGCTTGCGCTCGGTGATGTCCGACCCGTACAGGTGGACCAGGTTGGCCGACTTGACGGGGTGATACGTCCACACCAGGACGCGGTCCGCGCGCTGCACCTCGACCCGGTGGTTTCGCCCCGCACCGGCAAGGCACGCGGTCACGAGGTCCACATGGTCCTCGGGGAGCATTTGCACCGCGGCCAGCCCGAGCGCATCGCCAAGCACCGCCGCCGCCGGATTCGCGTAGCAAATTACACCGCGCACGTCCGACTCCATCACCGGGCTCGGACTCTGCTGCGGGAACGTCGCCAATCGACGAATCTCTTGCTCACGCTGCTTGCGGAGGGAGACGTCCCGCACGATGACCATGACGTTGACCCCGTCCTCGGCCTGCACCCGGCTGAACGTCACTTCCGCCGGGAACGTGGTTCCGCCTGTTCGCACGATCTCGACGGCATGCCCCTCGATGTCCACCTCCGTGCTGCCCGCGACGGCACGATCGAGGTACGCGTTTAGCAGCGGCCGGGAATCCGGCGCGAGCAAGCCCGAGAAGGGCCGGAACTGGAGCAGCGGGCTCGACGACCCGAAGTGCTCTTCGCACCGCGAGTTGACGAACAGGATGCGCCCCTCGAGGTCGAGCGTGACGATGGCGTCCGGCAAGGCCTCGACCAAACCGCGAAATCGTCGTTCGCTACGGGTTCGCTCGATCTGCACGCGCTTCAGGTCCGTGACATCACTGCACAGGCACAGCGTGCCTGCCGCTTGCCCCGCCCCCCGATCGAACCGGGAAGACGTCACGATCGCCCAGCAATCGCTATCGTCCGCGCGGCGGAACCGAATCTCCCGCCGCCCAGGGATCCCCAGCTCGAACGTCCCCGACCCGCGGCGCAAGGAATCCGGCGGAACGTCGCGCGTCAGCTCCAGGATCGACCGACCGAAAAGCTGGTCCTCCTCATACCCGAGCATCCGAACCATGGCCGGGTTGACCAGCTCGATCAGCCCGATCGGGTCGAGCACGACGATGCCCTCCTGGGACATCCGGACGATCTCTTCGTAGCGGCTCTTCTGGGCGCAAAGCTCGGCGTTGGCCTGCTCTAGCTCAGTGATGTCGAGCCAGTGCACGACGACACCGGCCACCACTTCGTCGTGGAGCATGTTGCAGCCTGAGGCGCGAATCAGGCGCAAGGAACCGTCGGCATGGCGGATGTGGATGTCGCGGGTGATGGTAGCGCCTGGCCGGGACAACAGAAAAGCCAGAGCCTCCCGCGTCGACGGGATGTCCGCCTCGTGCACCAGGGACAACGCGCTGGAGCCGACACGCTGCTCGCGAGTCATCCCGTGAATCCTCTCGCTGGCCGCACTTTCGTACCGGACCGTGCCGAGCGCATCGACCACGGACACCGCGTCGAACGCCCCTTCGAGAAGCCTCCTCCAGTACGCCGGGTCCTGGTCCGGTTCACTGCCCACCATCGTCACTCCGGACGAGCGCTCCGCTTCGAAGGGCGGCGAGGTTCGGGGTGAGCGGGGAGACATGATGCCGGGCAGACGGGTTCCTACGAGGTTGGGGCACAACGGGCGCAGCGAAAACTCATTCTAGTGCGAACTGCGAACGAATGACCAGTACCCCGTCCCCTCGCTCGCACGATCCACGCGAGGACGAGCACCCCAGGCGATGGCGCTGGATCCAGATTGACGAACCTTCGAAACGGACCTTGGATCTCTTTCCGCGGGCGCGGGCTGAAGCCCACGGCAATTTCGGGGGAAGCCCGCCAGGGCGGGCTTTTCGCGGTACGCCCTGGGTAACCAAAGCGGTTGGGTCTGATCCGTCGAGCCCGAGTCAGCCCGAGGCGTGCTGACCGGCTGAGCCCGGTGAGCATGGCGCTCAGCCTCGAACCGTAGTTGCCGACATGTTTGCCGTGCCGCTCCGCACCGGCTAGACCGGCGCGCACCGGTATGCCCCCGCACTCCGCAGCAGCGCGTCCGATGAGGGAATCATGGCTCGGGACACGCTCGTCGACTACGCATCGACCTCGACGAGCGCTCGCACCGCTCATCAGCGGTGCCAGAAGGCTCCATGTCAATGTGATTCAGTTCTGAATCACGTTGAGCCGTGGCGAAACCGAGGTCATCGAAACTAGGAACTAGGAACAGGAATGCGAACACGGAAGGTAGAATGGGCTCCAAACCGCAGGCGTCGTGACCACCCTCCGCAACACGACGGCATTCGCATTCGCATTCCGTGTTCCTCTTCCTAGTTCCTAGTTTTCCTCACGGCCCCGTCAAAGGTCCACCGTCCCCGACAGCACCCGCAGGGGACCCTCCCGGAGCAGAAAGTCGCGCTCCTGCTCGCCGACCAGCGCCCGGACCCGGTCCATCCCCGCCACCACATCGTCGACATCGGAAACCCGGTGCGCGTCCGAACAGACAGCGTAGTAAAGCCCCGCCTCGAGCATACGCTCGGCCGCCTTCTTCGGCGCACGACCGTACTTGCCCGCCAACGCCCCCCCGTCCATCAGCAGCACCACACCGCGATCGACCCAGTCCTCCATCAACGCCGAGTCGTCCCAGCAGACGCGGTACCGCTCAGGATGCGCGATCACAGGCCGCAACCCCTTGCGACGAACGTCGAAGAGCCGCTCCGAGAGCTTGGCAGGCAAGTGCTCGCCCGCGAACTCCACCAGCACCGCGCGCCCCCCCGGATAGGGAATCCCTTCCCCCGCCATGATCCGGTCGAACACCACATCGTCGAAGAAGTGCTCGCATCCCAGCCCCACCTGTACCCCGACCCCGGATGCTTCCACATGCCGCACCATCTCCTCGTACGCCACCTCCAAGCCCTTCCGCTCGTTGTCGAACATCCCGGGACGCATGTGAGGCGTGGCGATCACACGCTCGAAGCCGGCCGCCGATAGCGCCCGCAACAACGCGATCCCCTCGTCGACCGACGGCACCCCGTCGTCCACGCCTGGAATCCAGTGACTGTGCAGGTCCACGTAGCCGGCCATCGCGCCTATTCTGGGTTCAGACTTCGAAGACCGGAAGGGCCCCGTGCGATCACGGGCCGACGGACAGGATCCGATGGCAGCCAGACGCAGCGCGGGACATCTGGCTCGCCACGTCCTTGCCCCGCTCCCCTTTCGCGCACAGCACGACCCCCATTCCATCGACGGACATGGGGCGAACGTGGGTGTGGGGGGCGATCCTCGCGGCTTCGGAAGCTACCTGCTCGCTGCACGCGGACGGGCCCTCCACCAGGAACGGCGCGAAGGCCGCCAGCTCCTCGCAGATCGGCCAGGCCCCCGCCCCCGCGACCACGCACCCCGCGTCGTCCACGAGAACCACCGCGTCCAGATCAGCATCCGTTCTGACCGCCGCCAGCTGATGGTGAAGGGCGATGATCGGGTCCGTGCTCCGTTGCTTGCGTCGCTCGATCGTCTGGGGCATCGAGATTCCTCCTGGTTGCAAACGAAAGGATCGCGTGCCACACCCCCGCCGGCCAAGTTCGTGGTAAGGCGACAGAGATCCAACCCGTGAAGTTCCCCGAGCTCATCGATTCACGCCGCGTCATCCTGTGCGTTGGCTCAGGAGGCGTCGGCAAGACCACCACCGCAGCCGCCTTGGGCCTGCTCGCGGCCAAACGCGGCCGTCGCGCCCTGTGCCTCACCATCGACCCCGCTCGCAGGCTCGCCCAGAGCCTCGGCATGGAGGAGTTCCGGGCCGACGCCCAAGAAGTGTCCCAGGAGCGGTTCACCCGGGCAGGAATCGAAGCCCCCGGCTCGCTCACCGTGATGATGCTCAACACCAAGCGCACCTTCGACGAGATCGTCGAGCGCTACGCCTCCAGCCCCGAGGTCCGGGACCGCATCCTGCAAAACCAGATGTACCACTACGTGTCGACGGCCCTCGCCGGCACCCAGGAGTACATGGCGATGGAGAAGCTCTACTCGGTCAAGAACGACCCCAGCTTCGACACCATCATCCTCGATACGCCCCCGACCTCGAACGCCCTGGACTTCCTCGACGCCCCTGAGCGCCTGATCGACGCCCTCGACAGCTCCGCCACCCGGTGGTTCGTCCGCGCGTTCCAGTCCACCGGACGTCTGTCGTTCGACCTGCTCGCCCGGTCCGCTTCCATCGCCCTGCGCGGCGTGGGCAAGTTCACGGGCACGGGTTTCCTCGAGCAGGTGGCCGAATTCCTCACGGAGATCAACGACCTGTTCGGGGGCTTCACCCAGCGCGCAAGGGAAGTCCAAAGCGCCCTGCGCGCCCCGGACGTCGCCTACGTGCTCGTCACATCCCCCTCGCCCATGGCGATCCGCGAGGTCCTCTTCTTCTCCGAACGGCTCACCCAGCTCGGCATGTCGAGCGACGCGTTCGTGGTCAACCGGATCCACCCCCCCCCCGCAAGCTCGCCACCCGAAGACGCCATCCGGGATGCCGTCGCCCACTCCGGTCTCCGACTCGACGACGACGTGGTGCCGCGCCTTCAGTCCGCGATGAAGGACGAAGTGACGCAGGCGGCGATGGATGCCAGCCACCTGCGCATCCTCGACGAGACGTTGCTCTTGGCCGACCCCGCGCCGTTGCGCGCGAACGTCCCGGCCTATCCCTACGACGTCCACGATCTCGAGTCGCTGCACGACGTGGCCAAGGTGCTAGCGGCAGCTTCGACCTGAGATCTCTCGCGCGAAGCCCTGATTCGGAGCGAAGCGACGGGCTGAGAGAGCAGCCTCTGGATCTTGCTTTGCGAATGGCGAGGCGGCCTGCCCCCCATGATGTGGGTGGTGCTCCTTCCCACGAGGCGGGTCAGCATGGCTTGCTTCGGGCGCACAACCCGTCGCCACGCAGCTACCCACATCCGCACAAGCAACGAAACCATCTCCGGCTCTCTGCAGAATCTGCGGCCAACTCTGATGGCTCCGGATCTGGGCCAAGCCGCCCACCTCGACGTCCCTCACGTTCGGGTGTAAAGTTGCCATCTCGACTGTTCGCAGCGTGCAGCCCCTCGAGCGGCACCTCGTGACCGATGATGCAACCTGGATCGCTATCGACGGAAGAGCCCGAGCTGTTGCAGCCAGGGGACTTGCTGGCGGGTCGCTATCGTGTCCATCGCGTGATCGGCTCGGGCGGAATGGGCGTCGTCGTCGAGGCCTACCATGTCGAGCTCGCGCATCGCGTGGCGATCAAGCTGCTCAAGTCCGGCGCCGCCAAGCGAGCTTCGACGCTCGAACGGTTCCTGCAAGAGGCGCGTGCCTCGGTCCGCCTCCACGGCCAACACGTCGCGCGCGTCACGGACGTCGGTCGCCTCGATGACGGGCGTCCGTACATCGTGATGGAGTATCTGCACGGACGTGATCTTGCCCAGTGGCTCCAGGAGCACGGACCGATGCCTGTCCAGCAAGCGGTCGACCTGGTGCTGCAAGCGAGCGAAGCCATCGCCGAAGCGCACTCTCTCGGCATCGTCCATCGTGACCTCAAGCCGGCCAATCTCTTCCTGACGCAAGCGCCGGACGGAACCCCCCTCATCAAGGTACTGGACTTCGGCATCTCCAAGCTGATGGATCCGGCAGCGCTCGGATTTCAGGACGCGAAATTGACGGCCACGAGCGACGTGATGGGCTCACCCCTGTACATGTCGCCCGAACAGGTCATGAGCTCCAAGTCGGTGGATGGGCGGTCGGACATCTGGTCGCTCGGCGTGATCTTGTTCGAAGCGATCACGGGCGCCGCCCCGTTCGTGGCCGACACCGTCCCCGAGTTGTTCGTCAGGATCGCCACCGCAGAGCCACGACGGTTGCACGATGTGCGACCGGACGTGCCGATCCAGTTGAGCGAGGTCGTGGCCCAGTGTCTCGCGAAGGACCGCGCCGGGCGCTTCCCATCCGTCGCCAAGCTCGCACAGGCCCTCGCTCCCTTCGGCAGTCCTCACGCCCTTCGATCCGTCGAGTCCATCGTTCGGATGCTCGGATCGGCGGGGATGCTCTCGAACCCACCACCAGGCTCTCTCGATGGCAACGCGGCGGATCCGGCTTACTTGAGCACGTTGCAGGTGCCAGGCAGGCAGGCCGCCGTCACCCCCGCCGGGTCCGGAGAGACCACGAGCGCCTGGTCCAACTTCAACCAATCCGTGCGGCGCAGCAGCGGGCTGACCGTGGGCATCGCGGTGGCCTTGGCGATCGGCGCCGCGCTCGCGGTCCCCACCGTCCTCTGGCTCCGATCAGGCTCACCCGACGCGGCAGCACCGATTCAGATGGATGGCTCCGCACCTAGCACGCAAGCAACGGAAGCCACATCTTCCCTCGCCGTGGAGCCTCGTTTGACCGTCTCCCTCCCAGCGTCCGCCGTCGCGTCTTCCTCTGGCGAAGCGGCACCGCCTCCCGCTTCGGCCCCCGTCACGCCTCGGCCCCGAACCAACGCCAAACGACAAGAATCAGGGGAACCCGACCCTCTCGCCGACCAACGCTGATGCCCGACTCCATTCCCCGCTTCACCCTCGTCCTTCTCGCTCTGGTCTGGGTCACGGCGTCCGCGCCCGCCTACGCCGAAGTGTCCGCCACCGACCGGACGCTCGCCCGGTCACTGTTCGAGGAGGGACGGCGCTTCACGCAGCAAGGGCGGCACGAAGACGCTTGTCCCAAGTTCGCGGAGAGCTTCCGGCTCGACCCCGCCTCCGGAACCCAGATCAACCTCGCCGTATGCCACGAGAAGGTCGGGTTGACCGCGACCGCGTGGGCCGAGTTCAACGACGCCCTCTCCCGGGCGCGTGAGGATCGTCGCGCCGACCGGGAGAAACTCGCGAAGAAGCGCCTCGCTGCGCTCGAACCCCTGCTGTCGAAGCTGGAGGTGGTCGTGCCCGCGGCAAGCCAGGTAGAAGGCCTGCGGGTGACGCTCGACGGCGCGGAGGTTCGAGAACCCGCCTGGGGCGTTCCCACCCCCATCGATCCTGGCGAGCACGTGGTCGAGGCGACCGCGCCCGGACGAAGACCGTGGACGTCGCGTGTCGTCGTCGGGGACGTCTCCGACCGACAAACCATCGAGGTTCCCGTCCTGGAGTTGATCCCCGTCGCACCCGCGAAGAAAGACGTCGCACCCCGACAGCCCGTGCCCGTGTCTCCCTCGCAGGACGCGGGAAGCACCGCGCAACCGGCCTTGGGTTGGGTCCTGGGAGGAGTCGGCATCGTGGGGCTCGGGGCCGGCGCCTACTTCGGGCTCCAGGCAAAGTCCAAGTGGTACGACGTCGAGGGCGCATGCCCTGACGGACGCTGCCCGGATGATGCCGCACGAGTAGCCAACGCGGGATTGCAGGACGAAGCCGCGCGCGCAGGCAACATCTCGACGGTCGCGTTCGTGGCGGGCGCGGCTTGCCTTGCGGCGGGTGGATGGCTGCTGTGGTCCGCCGACTCCGGGGACGACAGGCCACTCCGAGTGTCACCCGCAGCCACCGACGCGATGGTAGGCGCCACCTTGCGAGGAGGGTTCTAGACGTGCGCCGACATGCCCTTCGTTCTGCCTTGCTCCCTTGTTGCATGGCATGCGTGCTGGCTCACCCCGGGTGCAACTCGGTCCTGGGCATTCGGGAGCTCGAAGTCGATCCGCAAGGAGCCTCGGGACAAGTTCAGCCCATCGAGCGGGGCAAGGTCGACAAGATCGACCTGCTGATCGTGACCGATGACTCGGTGTCCATGGAACCGATGCAAGACGTGCTTGCGTCGTTCATTCCGGACCTCGTGGGTCGCCTCACCAACCCGCCTTGTGTCGACCCGCAGTCACGAGAGTCCGTGGAGAGCGTCGCGTTCGGTGAGGCCTGCCCCGAGGGTTCGGAGCGGGAGTTCCCTCCCTTGTTCGACATGCACGTGGGCGTGATCACTTCGTCGCTGGGTGGGTTTGGGTCGACCACCTGCGAGCTGGAGTCGGGAGAAATCTACAACACTGACCAGAACCGCCAAGGCCGGCTTCAATCCCGCGGGGTCACCTCGCTCGTCGTGCCGACCTACCTCGACAAGGGCTTCCTTCAGTGGGACCCAAGTGGCCGGTACAACCCGCAAGGAGAAGGCGACAGCGAAACCTTCGTCAATCACGTGAAGGACATCGTGAGAGGCGCGGGCGCCAACGGCTGCGGGTTCTCGGCTCCGCTGGAAGCCTGGTATCGCTTCCTCGTCGATCCGGTCCCGAACACAGACTACGCACCGACCCCTTGCTCGGACACGGACACGGGGATGAACTGTGTGCAGCCCACCGGGGTCGACACCACGGTCCTCGCCCAGCGCGGGGACTTCCTGCGCCAGGATTCGCTGCTCGTGGTGATGATGCTGTCCGATGGCCTCGACTGTTCCATCAACCCCGCTCACGGCGGCAACTTCGCCCTGCGAGCGACTGACGGCGCCGGAGCCTTCCACCTGGCCCCGGGAACTTCGGCATGTGCGGACGACCCGTCGTCTCCCGACTGCATGTCCTGTTGGGATGTCGAACCCGAGTCCGACGAGGCGTGCAACACGGCCTTCAATGAACACTCGGACCCGCTGAACTTGCGTTGCTGGGACCAGAAGCGACGGTTCGGACGGTCGTATCTTCATCCCATCCGAAGGTACTTGGACGGCTTGACGAAAACCACGATGGAGGACGGAGCTCTTAACCCGGTCTTCTGCACGCCGTCGGCACGGGGGTCGGATGCCTCTCGTTGCTCGCGACCGCTCCGCAGCGCGTCGGACATCGTGCTGATGGGGATCGTGGGCGTGCCCTGGCAACGACTCGCACGAGACCCGAACGACATCAGCGAAGGCTATCGCCCGACCGAGCAACTCTCTTGGACGAAAGCAGACTTCGAAAAGAGCGGCGAGACCCCGCCGGGTTCCCTCGAGGATTCCAGCACGATCTGGGACTTGATCCTCGGCAAAACGGACCCCGAGTCGTTCGAACCGGACCCGAACCACGGTCCCCTCGACCCGCACATGGTGCAGTCCGTCGAACGGCGCGATGGCTTGCCGCAGTCCAGTTCAGAAGCGCGGGACCCGATCCACGGGTGGGAGCGAGGCATCCCCGAACAGAACAGCCTTCAGTACGCCTGCATCGCCCGCCGCTCCACCCCCCTGGACTGCGCAGAGGTGGTCGATTGCCCCTGCACCGAACAGAACCGCGAGGATGACAACCCGCTCTGCTGGGGCGAATCTGGCTTCGAGACCAAGATTCACTCCATCGGCGGGTTCCCTTCCCAGCGCCACCTAGCCGTCCTCAAGGGCATGGGAAGCCAGGGGGTGGTCGCGTCCATCTGCTGGGCCGTGACCGGCGAGACGAGTTCCGGCTACGGCTACAGTCCCGTGCTGGAAACGCTCGTGGACCGCATGCGCGGTCCCCTCCAAGGCCAGTGTGCGGAAGAAAGACTGACCCCCGATGACGCAGGCAGGGTCCCCTGCTCCATCTACGAGATCACCGTGGCGGAGTACGATGCCAGCGGCAACGCCGTTTGCCTGTCCTGCACGGACGCACGTCGTCACGTCGACGATGCGGTGCGCACCGAGGTGCTCGGTGCGATCACCGGCCCGGTGTCCGGCGCGACTTGCGTCTGCGAGATCTCGCAAGTCCCAGCGGACCGCGGACTGCTCGCGTCGTGCGTGTCGGCGCGTGACCCCCACCCGGACGTCGCCGGGTGGTGCTACGTCGACCCCACGGCCAACGTGACCGCGAGCAAGGACCTCGTCGGCTTCTGCCCCGCGAACAAGAAGCGCCTGTTCCGCTTCGTGGGCAAGGACATCCCCGCGGAAGGCTCCCTGCTTTTCCTTCGCTGCAGCACGTGAGCCGGCGGCACCCGCGTGGTGCGCTTCTCCCCACTTCTCACGCGGAGGCTCTCGGCTGCGCAATGGCCCTCGAGCCCGTCTGGGTGTTTGGGGTGCAGCTGAGACGTCGCTCCGTGCTGAGGAAACAAGGGCAACAGCGCAGGGCCGTCATCGGTGCAAGCGTCGTGCGCCGGGTGACTCGACGGTGCTAGGATGCAAGGTCATGAGAACGTACCTGATCGCTGGGGTGGTTCTGCCGGTCCTCGTTGTCGGGTTTGTCGCGTGTTCTTCCAGCGGGGACGACCCCAACTACTGGGCAGACGCTGGTCCTGACGGTGCCGCGGGAACCAGCGGCAGCGCGGGTAGTGCTGGGACGGCTAACGGCGGCGCGGGCGGCACGAGCGCGGGTGGAACGAGCGGCACGGGTGGCACGAGCGGCACGGGTGGAACGAGCGGCACGGGTGGAACGAGCGGCACGGGTGGAACGAGCGGCGCGGGTGGCACGAGCGGTACGGGCGGCACGGGCGGCACGCCCCCCGACCCCACGGACCCCCTCCCCGATCGACTGACCACCAGCACCGTGGACACGCCCGAAGGCGTCAAGGCCGGCGTCAGCAATTGGCGAATCTGGGGAACGGGGCCGCTTCACATCGCTCCGGTCTTCACGGTCCCCCTCGCCAACTGCCAAACCCTCGTAGGCTTCACCACCGCGACCGGCGCGGCCTTGACGCCCCGGGTGGCTCGCCTCGATGCCCACGACGAGCTCGTCGAGATCTACACCCTGACGGCTGGTTTGGAGCTGCGAGGTCTCGCCGCCGAACCCGACGGGCACTTCGGCGCGTTGGTGTGGGATGACTCCGCCGACGCCATCTTCGTGGTTCGCTACGACCTCTCCGGCGCCGAGTTGTGGAAGACGGAGCTCACGAACTCGGACAACAAGCCGACGGACTTCGGAATTGGCGATAGTCGTTTGGAGTTCGGAGACGGCAAGTACGGCGCCTATTACCACGTACACTCGGACTCGGGACACGAGGGGGACACGCTCAAGTGGGTGACGACTGCGGGGGTCGAGTCCACGGGCTGGAACTGGGGTTGCTCCCACAGCATGAGCAACCTGCTCACCTTCCATCCTTCCCTCACCAAGTTCATGCCGGCGTGTGTGACGGATTGCTTCCCGGGCACCTCCGGGGACTTCAGCACCAACTCCATTGGCGGTATCTACCTGAACCACAATTCGGGCCCCGTCCTCAGTGTCGCCGCGGGATGCAACGGCAGCGTGGCCGGCGAACTCGGAGGCGCCGCCTCGGGACCCAACGGATGGAAGCTCGTGTTCAACGCCCACCAGGCTCCCGCCACGAAAGGCCAAAACAGCTATTCCTCCGTAACCATGAACCAGGACGTCGGATTCGCCTCCATTCAAAGCAGCTATGCCTCCGATCCGGTGGTCTGGCTGACGGATACGCCCAACACCAACGAGGCCGACGCCACCATTGCGCGCTGGCAGCCCGAGGGAGACACGAAGGAACAGTACGTGGTGGGTTGGTCGGAACCCGGGTCAACCAACGCCTATCAACTCGCACGGGTCGATGGGGCGGGTGCGCTTCTCGAAGGTCCCGTCGACGTTTCTTCCCAGGCTCGTTGGGGGCGTCGCGACGATCCCATGCGTGTGCATGTGAGCGGTGACGTGGTGTGGGCGTGGTTCGAGTCCCCGGGAAGCACCCAGGTGCACTTCGCCCGCATCTTGTCGGGAAACGCTCCTTCGTGCGCCTCCTTCTGATACGCCGATCATGAAGGCTCCGTTCGTCGTGCTTTTCCTCCGCTACGGCACGTGAGGCAGCGGCACCCGCGTGTTACGCTTCTCCCCATCCCTCACGCGGAGGCTCGCAGCTGCGCAATGATCCCCAAGTCCGTCTGGCTCGCCATCGCCCTCGTCGCCCTGCCCTCTTGCTCGTCCACCGATGGAGACGCGCTCTACGAACCGAGCCAGCAGACGGAAACGGACGCCGCTCCGGACACGCCGACCGACGTCGCGGAGGCATCCACGCCCGATACGACGGTCGAGGACGCACCTCCCACGACGGACGTGTCGACTGCGGACACGTCTCCTCTCCCGGACGCAGCCCCTGACACCGCCCCCAACGGCATCGACTGCGACAGCACCGACGAGCGCCGCTTCGCGTGCTGCACCTTCACCGCGATCAACGACTACCGCACGAGCCTCGGTCTCTCCGCGCTCGTCTGGGAACCCAAGGTCGCCATCGCCGCCGAGTGGTACTCGCAGCACATGGCGGACCTTGGACTGTTCGCTCACGGGCTCGACGGACGAAAGGTCGGGTCGCGGTTGACGGACTTCGGCGTCGACTGGACGGCGGCGGGCGAGAACATCGCGCGCAACACGACCTCGTCCTGGGAGGAGTCCTGCACGCAGGTCTTCGACCAGTGGTTCGGGTCGCCGTCCCACCACGCGTTGATGGTGTCCCCGAAGTACACGCACGGGGCCGTCGGCGTCGCTCGAGGCGGCGACTGGTGGTACGCCACCCTCAACGTCGTCGCGTACTGAACGAGCCTCGCTACGTCATCTTGGAATACGATGGGGTCATGACCGAACCCAAGGACGATCCCCCCTACGTGGGGACGCATCCCGGAGAGAAGCACCAGCGCAAGCCGTTCCCTGTATGGTTGGTCGTCGCCCTCGGCTTTCTCAGCTTCGTCGTGTTGCTCGTGGGCACGCTCGCCGCCCTCGCCATTCATGGCTACACGCGGTTCCTGCGGGCTGCCAAGCTCGCGGAAGCCAAGTCCGGTGTGGGCCAGATCGCGAGGGACGCTGCGGTGGCCTACGACCAGGAGAAGGTCGACCCGTCCGGCCGCTATTACCAGGCCCTGTGCGCATCCGCTTCGTCGCCCATCCCGAAGGACATCACCGACGTGCGCGGCAAGAAGTATCCCTCGGCCCCTTCGGAGTGGCAGGCGGACAAGCCGACTGACGCCGGCTTCGCATGCCTGGGCTTCAGGATGGACTCACCCCAGTACTATCAGTACGACTACAGGGCCACGGGAAGCCCGACGCTGGACCGTTTCCAGGCCATCGCGCATGGAGACCTCGACGGCGATGGCGTGACCTCGAGCTTCGTCATCGAGGGGCGGGTGGGCCCGGGCAATGCGCTCGTGATCTCCCCTGCGCTCGTCGAGACCGATCCTGAAGAGTGACTACCCCGTGTTCTGAAGGCCCCGCGCGATCCCACGCACCGTCGCGAACAGCGCGCGCTCGAGGTGGGGGTCCTGGCGGTCCCCCTCCCTCCACCGCCGCAGCAAATCGATCTGCAGCAAGCTGATGGGGTCCACGTACGGGTTGCGCAGCGCCACGTTGCGCTGAATCACCGGGTCGCCTTCCAGCAAGGCGTCGTGGCCCGCCACCTCGAGCACGACCCGACGCGTCCACGCGAGCTCTCGCTCGATCACCGGAAAGACCCGCCCGCCCGCTTCCCCGGCCAGCGCCGCGTACCGCCGCGCGATGTCCACGTCGCACTTCGCCAGCACCATCTCGACGTCGGACAGCAAGTTGTGCACGAGCGGCCAGGCGTCGTGCATGGCCCGCACCGCGTCGATTCCCGCGCGATCGATGGCCCACTGCAAACCGGCGCCAAGCCCGTACCACCCGGGCAGCATGTGCCGGCTTTGGGTCCAGGCAAACACCCACGGGATCGCACGCAGGTCCTCGATCCCTCGCTGCGTCCGCCGCGACGAAGGCCGAGACCCGATGTTCATGCGCTCGATGACGTCGATGGGAGTCGCCATCCGGAAGTAGGCGAACAGGTCCGGATGTTGGTGCATCAGCGCCCGGTACGACGACCTGCTCTCGCGGGCGATCCCGTCCATGAGGGCGAGATGCTCCGGGTCCACGCTCGAGCGAACCGGAAGCGCGGAGACCTCGAGCGTAGCGGCTGCCATCAGCGCCACGGTGCGCATGGCAATCCCGCGAAGCCCGTACTTCGTGTGAATGATTTCCCCCTGCTCCGTCACGCGAAGACGCCCCTGCAGCGCCCCGGGAGGCTCCGCCAAGATTGCCTGGCGCGGCTTGCTGCCACCCCGCCCCGCCGTACCGCCTCTACCGTGGAAGAAGGTCAGACGCACGCCCGCCTCCTTCGCCTCGTCCACCAGCATCGACTGCGCCCGGAACAGCGACCACCTCGACGCCGTGATGCCACCGTCCTTGCTGCTGTCCGAGTAACCGAGCATCACGATCTGCTCGGACCCGCGTGATCGCAAGTGAGCTTCGTAGACGCCGTGCGCGAGCAACGCTCGCATCACGGACGGGGCAGCCTGCAAGTCATCCACCGTCTCGAACAGAGGCGCGACATCGAGAGGCACTTGACCGTCCGCTTCCACCAGTCCCGCTTGCCTCGCCAGCCACAGCACCGCGAGCGCATCGTCCACCCCTTGCGCCATGCTGATGATGTAGGGCCCCAGCGCCTCGGAACCGAAAACCGCACGAGCCTGCCCGATGGCCCGGAACACGTCGAGCGCCCGCGACACCGCGGCATCGTCGGTCCGCGGGGCCACGCGCCCGCTGGAGATCGCGTCGAGCAGCAGAGCCGTGCGCTCATCCGCGGAACGCTGCACGAAATCGTCGACCCCCAGCAACTTGCCCACCACCACGCGATGCTCGAGCGCGTCCTGACGAACGTCGAGGGACGCGAGGTGGAACCCGAAGGTCTGCACACGCCGAACGAACCGCATCACATGGAACCACCCTGCGTGCCGGCCACGATTGGTCTTCAAGCTCGCCTCGATCGGTTCCAGGTCGCTCAGCAGCTCCGACGGGTTGCGATACCCGGACGCTCCAACCCCGGTCGCCTCGATCCGCGCGGAGATGAACGCGAGCATCTGCCTGTAAGGCATGTTCGCGTACCGCGCCGGGATGCCCGTCGCCACGTCGGGCATCGAGGCTCTGTAGGCCTCGACGCGCGCCGTGACCTCGGGGTCCACCCGCACCCGGGTGGTGGAGTGGCTGAGCAACCCGTAGAGCGACCGCACTTCCTTCAGGTACCGGCTCAGCACGAGCGCTCGATGACGTTCCAGCACGGAGCGGATCGTGTCGGCGCCCACGTTGGGGTTGCCGTCCATGTCACCCCCGACCCACGACGCGAACCGAAGGATGGGCGCGATCCCATCCAGGGTGGCTTGTTCTCCGTAGCTCTCGGACAGCGCCGCCTCGAGCGCCTCGTAGAACCTGGGAACGACCCGATAGACGACGTCCGACAGGTAGAACAGCACGTACTCAGCTTCGTCCGCCACGGTGGGGCGCAGCTCGCTGTGCTCTTCCGTTTGCCAGGCGACGGCAATGCTGGTTCGGATGCGACCGCGAACCGCCTGTTGCTCGAGGGCCATCATGGGCCCGGACTGCATCTGCTCGACCAGGGCGCGCGCGATGTCCTGCTCCCGCGTGAGCAGGGAGCGACGCACGGCGCGGGTGGGGTGGGCGGTGAAGACGGGCGTCACGCGAAGCTGGGAGAGGGCTCGTCGAACGTCGCTCCAGGGCACGCCGCTCTGTGCGAGGTGAGCCACCACGGCCTCGATGCCGCCTGGCTGGTGGCCCGCCCCCTCGCAAGCACGGCAACGTTGTCTGCGGATGCGGTGCACCTGCTCCGCCATGTTCGCCAGACCGAAGTAGCTCGAGAAGGCACGCGTGAGCTCCTGGGCGACACGGGTGGGAAGCCCTCGCACGTCCTGTTCGAGCCCATCCAGTGCGGTTGCGTCCCCTCCCCGCCAGGCGCGAGCCGCATGCCGCGCGTCTTCGACCCGCTGGAACAACGCCTCGCCCCCCTCTTCGCGGATCACCTCGCCGAGCAGGGCGCCCAGATCGCTCACGTCCGCGCGCAACGGCAGGTCCACCTCACGGAATTCCAGGGCCATGTGCTTGCTCATCCTCCTGTTCGCCCTCTTCCCATAGCCGGCGCCCGACGGCCAGCCCTCGCGAATGCCCATGGCGCCCAGGTTCGAAAGCCGTGCCGCCCGACGGCGACGTTCTCGTTGCGCCGCCACCGCCCCAAGGACTAGGCCCAAACCAAGCACTTCGGGGTGCTGTTTGAGGGAATTTATCTGAAAAG
>CAZAWR010000139.1:0-2732 GCA_964488865.1 uncultured Polyangiaceae bacterium
AAGCTCCGAAGAATCAAGTGAAGACTGCCCCGTTCAAAGGGAGCCGCACCCATCCCTTTGAGCAGGGAGTACCGACAACTCTCGCTCGTTCAGGCGGGAAGGACGGTGCTTCTCTCTGTGGCAGCTTCCCTTTGAGGGACCGGGTCATCTGCGCTTCGAGACCCTACGCTGACGAAGCATGTTCTCGGGGCGGAGCAGGTCGTCGAGCTGCTCCTTGGAGATGATGCCCTCTTCGAGGGCGATTTCCGCCACGCCCTTGCCGGTCTTCAGCGCTTTTTGGGCGATCTGGGCGGATCGATCGTAGCCGATGACGGGGACGAGCGCGGTGACCAGCCCGATGCTCATCTCGACGTGGCGCCGGCACACCTCCTCGTTGGCCGTGATCCCGCTGATGCACCGACGGGCGAGGGTGCGGCACGCCTGGGTGAGCATGTCGATGCTGCGGTACAGCGTGAACAGGATGACCGGCTCCATGACGTTGAGCTCGAGCTGGCCGGCTTCGGCCGCCATCGAGATGGTGACGTCGTGCCCGATGACGAGGAAGCAGATCTGGTTGACCACCTCCGGGATGACCGGGTTCACCTTGCCGGGCATGATGGAGGACCCTGGCTGCATGGGGGGCAGGTTGATCTCGTTGAGGCCTGCGCGCGGGCCCGACGAGAGGAGTCGCAGATCGTTGCAGGTCTTCGAGAGCTTCACGGCGAACCGCTTGAGCACGCCGCTGAGCTGGACGAACACGCCCGTGTCTTGCGTGGCCTCCACCAGGTTCGTGGCGGTGACGAAGGACAAGTGCCCCAGGTCGTTGAGGTGCTGTCGGACGACGTCCGCGTAGCCCTCCGGCGCGTTGATGCCCGTCCCGATCGCCGTGGCCCCGAGGTTCATCTCGCGCAGGAGCTTTTTCGCCTCGTGCATGCGCGAGATGTCCTCTCCGATGGTCTCCGCGTGCGTACCGAATTCCTGGCCCAGGGTCATGGGCACCGCATCCTGCAGCTGTGTCCGACCCATCTTGAGGATGTCCGCGAACTCCACCTCCTTGGACTCGAACGCCGTCTTCAGCTCGGCCATCGCCACCGTCAGGTCGTCGATCTTCGTGTACAAAGCCAGCCGCATCGCCGTCGGGTACGCGTCGTTCGTGGACTGGGCGAGGTTCACGTGGTCGTTCGGGTGACAGCGAGCGTAGTCGCCCTTTGCGCAGCCCAGGTACTCGAGCGCGACGTTCGCGATGACCTCGTTCGCATTCATGTTCGTCGACGTGCCCGCACCTCCTTGGATGACGTCGACGACGAACTGGTCGTGGTACTTGTTGCTGAGCAGATCGTCGCACGCGCGGCAGATGACCTGCCCGATGTCGGGTGCGAGAATGCCCAGGTCCATGTTGGCGTGGGCTGCTGCTTTCTTCACCAGGGCCAGTGCGCGAATGAGGTGCGGAAGCGTGCCGATGGTCACGCCCGTGATCGGGAAGTTCTCCACCGCGCGCTGCGTCTGGATTCCGTAGTAGGCGTGTTCGGGGATCTCGCGCGAGCCGAGGCTGTCGTGCTCGATGCGCGTGCCGGTGTGGCCGAGAGACTCTTGCTTCATGGATGCTCTCCAAGGGTGCGTCGTGCCCTTCATTCGATTCTGCATCGACGCGTGGACGGGGGACACTGCCCAATGCGGTGCATTCGGTCAAGGGCGGCTCGACGCCAGCGTGGAAGCGTGACAACGTGCTGTCCTGCCATGGTTCGGATGCGGGACGAAAAGCGAGTCGTAGCCGTCGCGCTGTGCGCTGTGCTCCTGGGCTGTGCGCGCTCCTCGGAGGCGCCTGCTCTGCATCCGGAAGCGGTGGAGGCGTGGAACCCCTCTGCCGTCGGTGCTCCGTCGAACGCGAGGGAGACCGCCGATGCGCTCGGAGGGGAATCCACGACGGATATCGACGCGCCGTCGTATGCGGTCATGGACGCATTGTGCCGTCCCGAGGCGATGTGGCACGTGTTGCCGCACGTGGCGAACGTGGAATCGCTGGGCGAGGATGGGGGCGAGCACGTCTGGCGAGTGACGCACAGCCTTGGCATCTTTCGCGGAGGGTATGTGTTGCGGGTCCGTCCCGTGTGGGGGGACGACGGGCATCAGACCCTCGGGTTTCGTGTGGACAAGGGCTACGCGCGAGACGTGGAGGACGCCTGGGGGCAGTTCCGCCTCGAACCAATCGGGCCGAACCGGACGCGGTTGCACTATCGCGTACGTGCGGTGCTGCTTCCTGGGCTCATCCGGTGGCTGTTCACGCAGAAAATCCAGTGGTCGTTGATGGTGGTGCCGGAGAGAGTGCAGGGGTTCATCGAGCGGCAGCGCGGGGGCGAGCGCGCTTCCCCCGTAGTGCTCGCAAAGCCGGGTGATCATGGCTGAGGAAGTTTGCTACAATGGCTGGATGATGCGGAACCTTCCTGTTGCCTTGTGGCTGGTCACGACCCTCGGAGTGGCGTCCTGCGGTTACGACTATGACTCGTTCGAGTCGAACCCTGGGGGCGGGAACGTGGGAGGGGCCACGGGCGGTTCTGGCGGCACGGGCGCAACCGGTGGGACAGGCGGCACGGGCGCAACCGGTGGGACAGGCGGCACGGGAGGCGCGACAGGCGGCACGGGAGGCGCGACGGGCGGCACGGGAGGCGCGACGGGCGGCACGGGAGGCGCGACGGGCGGGACGGGAGGCGCGACGGGCGGCACGGGAGGCGCGACGGGCGGCACGGGAGGCGCGA
>CAZAWR010000139.1:2832-18686 GCA_964488865.1 uncultured Polyangiaceae bacterium
GAGGCGCGACGGGCGGCACGGGAGGCGCGACGGGCGGCACGGGAGGCGCGACGGGTGGAACTGGCGGGGGTGCGGGGCAGGGAGGTGGCGCCGGCGCGGGTGGGTGTGATCCAGGGGAGAAGGATTGCAGCGGGACGTGTGTTGCGGACAACGACCCTGCCACGGGCTGTGCGGATCCGTCCTGTGAACCTTGCAATCTTCCGGACGCCACGGCGGTGTGCGAGCAAGGGGCCTGCGCTATCGAGGTGTGTAACCAGGGCTTCGCGGATTGCAACGGCGAGGTCGACGACGGGTGCGAGAGTGAGACCGCCACGGATTCACTGAACTGCGGGTCTTGCGGAAACGAGTGTTCTACGGCGGGGCCCGGAGATCTCACGTGCCGAGATGGCGGCTGTGTTTGCAATGACAACGCCGACTGTCAAGCGACCGGCAATGCGGTCGGAACCTGCGACGCGCCGTCCGGTCTTTGCACGTGTGGCGCCACGGAGTGCGCTGCGGGCGAGCAGTGCGTGAGGAGCGGGTCGAACAACGTGTGCTCGTGCAACGCAGGATCGGCGTGCGCAGCGGGGGAGACGTGCTGTCAATCCCCGCAGGGCTGCTTCGACCTGCAGACGGACGACCAGAACTGCGGTGCGTGCGGGCACGCGTGTGCCGGCGGGCAGACATGCACGGACGGGATTTGCGGATAGCCTAGGGCGTCGGGGCTCCGGCGTCCGCGGCGCTGTCGCCCGGATGGAAGACGATCGGGTAGGTCACGACCACGATCCCGCCACTCGGTGCCGGGAATTGCATGGATTGATAGGTGCGAAGGACGCACGCCTTCACGGACTCGTCGGGGAGGGTGGAGCCGGCGTCCCGTGCTGACGATACGGCGCCCGTGGTGGAGATGACGAAGCGCACGAGCACCTTGCCCTGCAGGTTGGGACTGGTCGCGAGTTGACGCTCGTAGCAGTAGCGAAACCGGTTCATGTGGCGTCGGACCACGCGACGGATGACTTCCTTGTCCAGGGCTCCGACGACGGCTGTTTCGCCGGGCTGGACCTGGGACGGGTAGCGACCGAGTCGTCCGCTGCCCGACCCGTAGCCTGCACCCGTGCCGGCTCCGACACCGGTTCCCGCTCCGCGGCCGATTGTGCCGATCGAGCCGAGCCCGATGGCTTCGCCGCCGCCCGCGCCGCCATCGGACGTCCCGGTCCCCACGAGCCCAAGGCCCCCTGCGCCGAAGGCCTCGCTGATTGAGTCACCAAACATCGTACCGAGCACGGCGACGCGGTCTTGGTCCTCTCCACCGTCTTCTGTCCCGGCATCCCCCTCGGCGTCGTTCGAGGGTTGAGCGACGGGGCTCGGAGCTGGCTGCGCCTGGACGACCACGGCCGGCCGTGGTTCGGGATCAGGGGTCTGGGCGCCACCGCATCCGGTTGCGACGGCAGGCAAGATCGTGAGAGCGAAGAAGCTGACAGCCAAGCGCATGGGCCGTCCGTAGCACGTTCGCGCGTGGGGCGGCACCGTGTCCGACCGCTTGACGCCGCTCCACCCATCGGTTGATCTCGGATGCGATGAGACAACCGCCGGAAGGGCCCGGCAGGGAGAGAGAATGAGCAAGCATCGTTTGGTGACGCGCAGTGATTTCGACGGGCTGGTGTGTGGGCTGTTGCTCAAGGAGCTCGATCTCGTGGACGAGATCACCTTCGTTCATCCCAAGGACATGCAGGATGGGAAGATCGAGATCACGGATCGGGACATCACGACGAACCTACCTTACGTCGACGGGGTGCACCTGGCGTTCGATCACCATCTGAGCGAGACGGTGCGGGTGGGGCCGAAGGACAATCACATCATCGATCCGGATGCGCCTTCGGCGGCCCGGGTGGTGTACGACTACTACGGAGGCAAGGATCGGTTCCCGCGGGTCTCGGACGAGATGATGGTCGCGGTGGACAAGGCGGATTCGGCCCAGTTCAGCGAGGAGGAGATCCTGCACCCGAACGACTGGGTGCTGCTCAACTACCTCATGGACGCGCGGACGGGACTCGGGCGGTTTCACACGTTCCGGATCTCCAACTACCAGCTCATGATGCAGCTGATCGACTTCTGTCGCGATCACCGCATCGACGAGATCCTCGCCCTGCCCGACGTCAAGGAGCGGGTGGACGTGTACTTCGAGCACGAGCCTCGGTTCAAGGAGCAGCTCCAGCGTTGCTCGACGGTCCACGGCCCCCTGGTCGTGCTCGACTTGCGCGCGGAGGAGACGATCTGGGCGGGCAACCGATTCATGATCTATGCGCTCCATCCGCAGTGCAACATCTCGATCCATGTGCTCTGGGGCAAGCAGAACCAGAACACGGTGCTCGCGGTCGGCAAGTCGATCCTCGACCGCTCCTCAAAGGTCAACATCGGCGCCCTGATGCTCGAGTACGGTGGTGGTGGGCACGAGGCCGCGGGGACGTGCCAGGTGGCCAACGACGAAGCCGAAGCGAAGCTCGCCGAGATCGTTCGGCGGATCGTAGGCTGACCCCTCAGCGGTCCGGCTTTCTCGTCCCACGCTCGGACCGAGTTGATTCCGTCCTGGTCGGCGACCGAAAAAAACGCGTCCCCCGCGAAAAATTTATGTGCGCATCTAATGTGCAATGTCACACTTGAACATGCGTCTGCGGGGGAGGTGGTGCTATGTCAAGAAACGTATTCATGAAGGTGCTGGTTGCTGCAGCAGTGCCCATGACCGGGCTCGTGTACCTGGCCGCGACTGAATACGAACCCGGGGTGACGCCGATCGCGCATGCTCCCGCGCCCACCCCCCGCAGCGCATCTTCACCCGTCGCCGAGTTGGCGGATGAGGAGCCTACCATCAACGTTCTCGATCTGCCGGTGTACGTCGAGGCGAGGTGGCAACCCGCACCAGCGCCGAAGGTCGAAGCCATGGCGCCGCCGCAGCCGCCACCCATGCCGACCATCCGCGAGGTCATGGCGGGTCAGGCGGCCCGTCAGTTGAAAGCAAGCTTCGTCCGGGTGTGGGGGGTTCATCAGCCGGACACGATCATCGAAAGGTCGCGTCGGTCCCCGTCAGCGCTGAGCAGACACTACCGAAGTGCGGATGAGCAGCCGAACTTCGAGCGGGTTGGGGTGCCCGGTGTGTCTGCGGACATGGCGAAGAAGGACTGACGTCGGGGGGGCACGAGGGCGTCGAGGCGGCGCCACAGCCTGGGGGGGCCTAGGGTCGCCGCCTCCGCCCGAGGGCGGTTCGAGGGCAATCAGTCACTGCACCGTAGGGAGTCTTCGAATCCCTCCGGGAGGGGTGGTGGCTTCGGGCCGTTCGCTTCGGAAGCGGAACACGACCCCACGCTGCTCGAGGCCGGCCATCAGGTCTGCGAGCACGTTCGGCTTGCGGGCGACCGCTTCGGGGAAGTGAACGCCGGGCTCGAGGGACAGTTGTCCTGCGAGCATCAGGCGCACGGCGACCGCACAGGGGAAGCCGGTGGTGCGCGCCATGGACGTGGTCTGGGTGGCAGGATCGTAGCGGTCGTGCAGGTCGTAAGCGAAGTATGCGTCCTCGCCTTCGTGTTCTCCTTCCACCTCCACCCGCATCACCGTGAGGTCACCTTCCCCGTCGGGAAGCTTCCAGGCGTTTGCGAACAGCGCGAGGGTGAGATCCACCGGCCGCACGTCGACGTTGCCCACGCGCACGGCGCGGTGCGAGAAGAAGCCCGTCTCCCGTAGCACGCGCATGGTCTCCACGTGTCCCGGGTAACGCAGGGTCTTTTCCTTCATGTTGGGGACGTCGAGCGTCCACATCAGCGAGCGCAGACCGTCGCTGTTGAAGGCTTCGAGGGTACCCACCCCGTCGAAGTCGAGGGGCTCGACCTCGGTGAGCGCGGTGCGGACCACGATCTTCCTATTCTCGACCAAGCGGGCTTCGCGCGTGTACTCCTCGATGACGTCGGCAGGGGAGAAGACAGCGGCGTACTGGTAGGGCCACCTGCGGACCTGCGGCAGACCGCCGACGTAGATCCGGAGGTCCTTGGGCTGCTCCATGTCGAGGGCGAGGCGTGTGGCGAGGATGTTGCTCATGCCGGGGGCCACGCCGAAGTCGACGAGGCCGACGATCCCTTTGGCCCGTGCCGCTTCGTCGAGGGGACGCGGGTCCTGGGGCATGAAGGAGATATCGACGAAGGGCTTCGAGGCTGCGATGACCTGTTCGAGAACCGAATAGCCGAGCCATCCGGGGACGGCCCCGACGACGGCATCCGCATCCCGAACGACGTTGCGGACCTGACTCACGTCACGCAAGTCAGCCTTGATCGTCGAGACGCGGCCTCCGTCGCTGGACGCGATCCGCTGGAGAATGTCGGGGTTGACGTCGACGACGGTGACGCGGTTGTCGTCGTCCTGGGCGAGATCACGGGCGATGACGGCGCCGACGAGGCCTCCGCCGAGAACGGTGATTTGGTGCATGGTGGTACCTCCGAATGGCGGCACGGTACCGGTTTCGGATCCGAGGGCGCAAGGGGGGGTGGGTTGATCGCGTGCGAAATTCCGGGGTCTTGGAGCGCGGGCGGACCCATCGTGAGGTGGGCACGGATGGGCCGTTCGCGGTGGGGTGAGAATGCCTTGACTCCGGCATCATCGGTGCCTACTCGGCGAGAGTAGACCATCGGATCGACCGCATGACGCGACGGTTCGCGCGTATCGCATTCACGCACTGCCCTCTGGCATTGCCTCCAAGGAGCGTTCGATGACGTACGAATTCCTCAAAGAGCTCGGGATCGAAGAAGTGAACTCGGGGGTCGCCTACGGACCTTTCCTGGACAAGCCGAGTGGCGGGGAGCTCGTGAGCGAGTCACCGATCGACGGCAAGCCGATCGCGAAGGTGTTGAAGGCGTCGTCGGCGGACTACGAGATGGTCATGAGCAAGGCAGCCGCGGCGTTCAAGTCGTGGCGGATGGTGCCCGGTCCCAAGCGCGCGGAAGTCGTGCGCGCCATCGGCGACGAGCTTCGGAAGTACAAGGAGCCGCTCGGCAAGCTCGTCACCCTCGAGATGGGCAAGATCCTCCCCGAGGGCCTCGGCGAGGTCCAGGAGATGATCGACATGGCCGACTTCGCGGTCGGTCAGGGCCGCATGCTCTACGGGCTCACCATGCAGAGCGAGCGCGTCCGACATCGCATGATGGAGCAGTGGCACCCGCTCGGAGCCGTCGGAGTCATCAGCGCGTTCAACTTCCCCGTCGCGGTCTACGCGTGGAACTCGATGCTCGCGGCGGTGTGCGGCGACGTCACCGTGTGGAAGCCTTCGTCCAACACGCCCCTGACGGCGGTCGCGACGCACCGGATTTTCCATCGTGTAGCCGAGCGCTTCGGCTACGGCGAGGGCGTCTTCAACCTCGTGATCGGTGGTGGTCGCGAGGTCGGCGAGATGATGTTGAAGGACCACCGGGTCCCGCTCGTCAGCGCGACGGGCAGCACGGACGTCGGTCGCAAGGTGGCGGTGCGGGTGGGCGAGCGCCTCGGGCGCACGATCCTCGAGCTTGGGGGTAACAACGCCGTGGTCGTGCTCGACGACGCTGACATGAAGATCGTGGTCCCCGCCGTGTTGTTCGGTGCGGTGGGAACGGCGGGCCAGCGGTGCACGTCGACGCGTCGGGTGCTCTTGCAGAAGGGCATTGCGAGCGAGTTCACCCAGCGATTGCTCAAGGCCTATGACCAAGTGACGATCGGCAACCCGCTGAAGGACGGGACCCTGATGGGGCCGCTCGTCAACAAGGGAGCCGTTTCCGACATGCAGGCAGGGCTCGCGAAGATCCGTGAGCAGGGCGGCGAGGTGCTCTACGGTGGCGAGGTGCTCTCCGGCCCCGGCTTCGAGAGCGGCTGCTACGTCAAGCCTTGCATCGTGAAGGCCAGGCGCGACATGCCCATCGTGCAGGACGAGATCTTCGCCCCGATTCTCTACCTCATCGAGGTCAAGGACGTGGACGAGGCGATCGAGGTGCACAACGACGTGCCCCAGGGCCTCTCGAGCTCGATGTTCACGCTCAATATGCGGCATGCGGAGCGGTTCCTGTCCCCGGAGGGGTCGGACTGCGGCATCGCCAACATCAACATCGGGACGTCGGGCGCCGAGATCGGTGGCGCGTTCGGTGGCGAGAAGGAAACCGGCGGTGGTCGCGAATCAGGAAGCGACTCCTGGAAGCAGTACATGCGCCGCCAGACCAACACCTTGAACTACTCCACCGAGCTTCCCCTCGCGCAGGGGCTCAAGTTCGGGGACTGATCCCTTCTTTCTTTCTCCCCAATAGCTAGCCGCCGGCGCCCCTGTCCGGATAGGATGCGCTCGAAGGAGCACGCACCATGGCGGACGATCACGACGACAAGAAGCTGGAACCCCGCGACGACGTCGTCGCGCTGCTCAGGGAGATTCGCGACATCCAGACGGAGTCGCTGGATCGGCAGAACCGTTTTCTGTGGGTGTCGATCCCGATCTTTGCGGTGCTCGTCGTCCAGGCGACACTGCTCTTGTTCCGGTGAGATCTCGCCGGTTCGTTGGGATCATACCTTCGGGGTGTCACGCAGCAGGATGACGTTCGACTTGCTGCGTGATTCGCCCACGCTCGTGACGCGGATCGCGGGCTCGTCCACGACGGGGCAGACCTTCTCGCAGGCGCCACAGCCGATGCAAAGGGAAGGGTCCACGTGGGGTCGCTGGAGTTTCACGGTGGTCATCTCGGCGTGGCTGCCGTCGTCGCCGTGCTTGCTCTCGCGCTTGGGGACTTCGACCTCTTCGACCCAGATGGCTTTGGGGGACGTGGGGCAGAACTCCTCGCACACGATGCAGGGGATCTGCATGGCCCAGGGAAGGCACCGGCCGAAGTCGTAGAAAGCAGTTCCGATCTTGATGGGAGGCTGTCCTTCCCCGCGTCGTTCTTGCTCGGTGAAGCGACGGATGGCGCCGGTCGGGCAGACCTGGCCGCACAAGACGCAGGACTCTTCGCAGTATCCGATGCGGGGGATCAGGATCGGGGTCCACAGCCCTTCGAGTCCTGCCTCGCCGAGGGACGGGTGGATCGCATTGTTGGGACAGACCTTCATGCATTCACCGCATCGAATGCAGCGATCGAGGAACTCGCGCTCGTCGACGGACCCTGGAGGGCGAATGCGCTTGGCGTCGAAGTTGGGGCCGAAGGCGCCGGTCGTGCGCAGGGTGGGGATCGCGACCAGTCCGGCGGCGGTGGCTGCCAGGGCAGTGCGCCTCTCGGTGTCCGGCCGGGTGATCGTGCTTTCACGCCCGGGCAGGAAGCGGAACTCGATGACGTCCTCGGGGCAGGCGCTCTCGCAGTTCAGGCACATGTGGCACTCGTCCTGCCGCCATTTCACGCCCCCTTGCGGTGAGTCCGCTCCCTGGCAGTGCAAGAGGCACTTGTTGCAGTCCGTGCACTGGTCGTGTCGCTTCACCATGCCGAACAGCGCGAAGCGCGAGAGCACTCCCAGCAGGGCGCCCAGGGGGCAGAGCACCCGGCACCAGAACCGGGGGATGATCCGGTTCATGAAAAGCACCGCCACGAACAGCGCGCCGATGATCCATCCCCCGTGGTAGTGGAACTGCGTCGACTGCCATACCGCGTGGGAGAATACGTAATTGACGCCGTCGCCCACGGCGACAAGGGCGCCGAGGTCAGAGTGGGCCGTGCTCTCGTGCATGCGGCCGATCACGTACTGGGATGCGGGCAGGACCGACATGCCGAGGGACCGGACCAGCAACGCGATCGGGTCGAGGATGCCCCCCACCACGCTGCCCCCAAGGGCCGCTGCGAGGGAGGCGTAGAGCAAGTAGTACTTCACGCGTTGTCGGACCGGTGCCGTGCGATTCGCGGCGATCCGTTTCCCGCCCTTGCCCTTGCGTGACGGCAACAGCCAGCCGAGCACGTGGTTCACCGTGCCCATCGGACAGACCCACCCGCAGAACACGCGCCCGAACACCAGCGTGAGCGCCACGATGATCAGGGACCAGAGAAGGCCCCGGTACACCGTGAACGTCGAAAGGAACGTCAACAGCGCGGCGTAGGGATCGAGGTAGAAGAACGCCTCGACCGGCCAGGGCAGGCGCACCGTCGCACCCGGGTCCGCCGAGAAGCTTCCACGGAACGTCGTCTGCAACAGGAGCAAGAGAAACAGGGTCAGGAAGACGCCCTGGCTGATGCGGCGCGCCCACCGAAGGATGCGGATGATCTTGCGGGGAGTCTTCGGCGGCGACGACGGGGTGCGTCGCTTCCCACCCGCGCCTCCCGAGTTCGTGGGTTGGGCCACGTTGCCGCCCCGCTCGGGCGAGACCTGCTGCAAGTGCACGCGACCGTTCTCGTCCACGTCGATCGGGCGTGCGTCGCCGTTCTGGTCGTTCGGTCCCATGATCGCTGCCGCTCACACTTCCCGGATCTGGATGCGTCGTAGGTCCATCGTCCCGATGCCCCGCTGGTGACCCTGCCGGATGTAGTCGATGCGATCGGCCTTCTCGCCGATGAGCTCGCACGCGTACGTGTCCCCAGCCACCTCGTCGAGCGTGGCGATGATGGTGTTCATCTCGCGCGTGTCATCGACGTTTCCGCCTTGCGGCCCGTTGCGTACGAGCACGCGGATGGCATCGATGACGGTGAGGGTGGGGCGCATGAACGAGGCCAGGTCGGCGATGGACGTGTGAATGTCCTGGTGGAGGCGGTTACGGCGGCCTCCGATGAGTCCGTACCAATTTTTCATCGCGCAAGTGAAGCGGGCGAGGCTGTGGTGCTTGGCGATCGGGATGTTGATCACCTTGTCGGCGTCGATGATGGGTCGCAGCACGGGCCACTCGTCGAGGACGGTGCCGCCCATGGGAACGGTTCGGAACTGGTGGTCGGCGGGAAGGACGATCTCGGCGCCCGCGTCGTAGGCGGCCTTCCAGATGCCCGAGCGCTGGAACGAGCGTTGCGCCTCGTTGCAGGAGAAGTCCGTGACGATCACGTGTTTGGCGCCGGCTTCATAGGCGGCACGAACCACGGTGGCGACCACCTCGGGGTTCGTGTTGGCCGCGTGGATGGGCGCGCGGTCCCAGCCGATGTTGGGCTTGATGGTGACGACGTCGCCCTTGCTGATGAATCGGGCCATCCCGCCGAGCGCGTCGATGGCGGCGCGGGTCAAGGCGTTGGGGTCGGCGCCGCGTTTGGCCACGGCCATGGTGGGCAGGTCGGAGCGTGGAGGCACGCGGAAGTCCTTGACGGCGCGCTGGCTTCCGACGGTCTCCCGGGCCACACCCTCCCGGTCCCAGGAGAGGGTGGCGAGCGCCCCGGTCCCGCCGACCATGGCGGCCGTCACGCCGATGCGTTTCAGGGCGTCGCGTCTCGAGGGGCGGTCGTTCATTCATTTCTGGTTACGGTTCTTTGGGGGGGCGCGCAAGCCGGATCGAGCAGGATCACGGAGCCCCGGCGAACCGGGTACAATGCAGGGATGATCGGCCGGTCCTTCTCCACTCTTCGTGGGGGAGGGAGAGCAGACGGGCCCGGACTTTCCTTGTCAGGACGTAGGGGACGCGGGGGTGGATGCTTGGGAACCGCCGTTGGATGCGGCCGAGGAAGCGGCCGATGCGATGAGCGACGTGTCGGTGGATGGTCCAGCGGATGCGGGGAGGGAGGCCGGGGGAGGGCAGGCCACGGGCGAGGGGGGCGGGTGCGGGTGTCGTTTGGTTCGAGACCAGGCGAGCGTCGGCTGGACGCCGTGGGTCGCGCTCGGGCTGCTGCTGGTCCTTCGGCGCCGCGGTTCGAGAATCTCGGGCGTACACGGCGCCCCGCCGGTAGAATGACTGCGCCGCGTCTCGCTTCGGGCGCCCCAGGAGAGGTCCCATGCAAAGATCCTTCGTATGCCTCGCTCTGATCGTCTTTGGTGTCGCGTCCTGCAAGGCGTCGGGAGAGGGCACGGACTACGGCGGCAGTGGGGCTTCGGGAGGGGCGGCAGGGGGCGCCGTGGGTGGCGCCGGCGGAACCGTCACGGAAGCTGGGCTCGACGTGGGGGTGTCCGACGCGTTCACGGACGTGAACCCCGACGATACCCCTAGCAACGGCTGTCCGGGCCAGGTGCAGTCCTTCATCTGGATCGCGAACACGAAAGACGGGACGCTCTCCAAGGTCTGCACGACCAACGGCAAAGAGGTGGCTCGCTACTTCACGAGTGCCCAGCAGGGTGGGGGGGACCCCTCCCGCACCTCCGTCAACCTGCATGGCGACATGGTGGTCACCAACCGGGACCCATCGTCCGGGTCGTCGTCGGTCACGAAGTTCGCCGGTGACATCGACGATTGCGTGGACCGCAACCAGAACGGCAAGATCGAGACGTCCTACGGGCCGACCGAGATCAAGCCCTGGGGTGAGGACGAATGCATGCTGTGGAATCGTCCGCTCGGCATGGGCGCGTCCATCGGTGCGCGCGCCACGGCGTGGGATGGAGGAGAGTCTCCCGAGACCGGCGTGGGCGGTCACGTGTACATCGGCGCGCTCCTAAACAAGACCATCTATAAAATCAACGGCGACACGGGAGAGATCGTTGCCCAGGCGGCCACCGCCCTTGGCCACTACGGAGGCGCGATCGACGGCAAGGGCAACCTCTGGACCGTGGCCATGGGGTGCACCCTTGGCAACTGCACGATCGAACGGATCAGTCTCGCCGACCTCAACGATCACGAGACCTTTCCTGTGCACTGCGGCTACGGGATCTCGATCGACGCCAAGGGGCGCGTATGGACTGCCGGCCAGAACATGATGGCCGGCACCGGTGGGTGTGTGTCGCGCTTCGACCCCGCGACCGGCGTGAACGACTACGTGATCACGGGCAAGATGGACTTCAATCGCGGCGTCGCCGTCGGGGCGATGCTGAGCGCAGGCTATGTGTGGGCCGCAAGCACCAACGGCGACCTCATCCAGGTCAACCCGGAGACCCTCGAGATCGTACGTCGGCAGCCCGTGGGGGTTCAGGAGATGGTCGGGGTTGCCATCGACTACGAAGGATACGTCTGGACCGTGTCCCAGGGGGGCAACGCCGCCCACAAGGTTCACCCCGCGACCTGGGACATCACGACGGTACCCATCGGTAGCGGCCCCTATACGTACTCGGATATGACCGGCATGCAGCTTCGAGGCGTCGTTCCGCCCCCCAAGTAGCCGCCTCGGTCGACGCGCCTCACAGCGCGAGCGCCATCACGGTCCCGTCATCCCGGTTGGTCCAGTACACCGCGGCTGCGTCGACGGCGATGCCGCTCGGTGCCTGTTGTTCGGATGCAAGCTGCTCGGGAGTGCCGCCGGTCTTGAGCACCCGCATCACGGTGCCGCCCACGTTGTTGGTCCAGTACACGTAGGTCCCGCGCTGCGCGATGCCGATGGGACCCGACTGTTCGTCGGCGAGCACTTCGGGATTCATGCTGCCCGTGCGTGCGATCCTCACCACCGAGGGCGTACCTCCGTCTGGAGTGCCCATTTGGTTGACCCAGTACAGGTTCGTCAGGTCCGCCGTCAGCCCCGCTGGGGCCCCCTGATCGGACGCGAGGACTTGGATCCCGGCGTCCGGGTTGCCCATGTCCACCGCGACGACGGTCCCCCCCGTGTAGTTCGTCCAGAAGACGCGGCCGAGTCCGGTCTGGAGCCCGCCGGGAGTGTCCTGATTCGTGGCAAGCTGGATGTAGCCGCCTCCGGTCTTGAGCATCGTCCGAACGGTTCCGGGAGTGGTCCAGTACACACGAGTGCCGTCGACCACCACGGTCAGCGACGTGCCTTGCCCGGAGATGAGCTCGATCGCTTTCGAAGCGTCTCCCACGTCGGTTCGGTCCAGGCGCCACACCGAACCACCGCTTGAGAACTCCGACCAGTACACGGACGTGGCGTCGGTCGCGATGCCTCCGGGAATCGTTGCGGACTGCGCAACGACCTGGGCCACCCCACCCAGGACAGGGATTCGCATCACGGACCCACCTAGTACCTGGTTCGTCCAGTAGAGGTGGGTATCGTCGAGGAACACGTTGGATGGCGTGAGCTGGCCCGACGTGAGGACGAAGGGCAAGCACTTCCCGTCGCTGCAGTCCCCGCCGAGGCAGGATTGGCCGCAGGCGCCGCAGCTTGTGGCGTCGCTGGTCAGGTCGGTCTCGCAGCCGTTGCCTTCGTTCCCATCGCAGTCGACTTGCGTGGTGCCGCAGGAGGGAGCGGCCTCTTCCGATGAAACGTCCTGCAGGACGTCATTCGAAGCGTCCGGCGTGTCCGGCGTGTCCGGCGCGTCCGGCGCGTCTGCCTCGGGCCCAGCATCCGGTACAGGCGCGTCGGGGGCGGCTTCTGTCGACGCCTCGGTGGAGTCGACCCCCGCGTCCGAGTAGCGCAACAGGGACGAGTCGTACTCCTGGCAGCCGATGGACGCCGTGAGGGCGAGGAGCGTGCCGCACGCGCCGGACAGGAGTGCGAGGGGAGAGGACGGAGTCACAGTGGAAGGGTACACCCGCATGCGCCGTGTCTCAACGCGGGAATCGGGAGGCCCGATCAGGCTTTGCGCGCAAACAACCCAAGGATGACGCCGAGGGCGACGGCCCAGAGGGCGGCAAGGCCCACCTGGAAGTGCGCGGGCAGCGAGAACGTCAGTGTGTGCGCCGGGATCCAGAACCACAGCAGGGTCTTCCACGCCGACTGCAGCGTCGACCAGTTCATCGGGGCCTTCTCGATCCAGTTGTCCGTCCAGCGGTGGAACAGCATCATCACCGGACCGAAGAGCAGGTTCGTGAAGGTCGAGACCGACAGCGCGCGCCACAGGGTCCCGTGGCCCAACGACGGCCACAGGCCCTTGGCCACGAGGGCCTCGTGAAAGCCGAAGAAGCCTGCGAAGGAGTACTTGAAGGTGACCCCGAGGAACGCCCAGACGAGCACCTTGAGCGCCAGTTGGGGCGGGGAGAACGGCATGAAGCCTCGCCCCCGAAGCTTGCACCCTACGAGCTCTCCGAGGGTGCCGAGCAGGGCCACTTGCACCGCGGAGGAAGCGATCGGGTTGTCCTTCACGAAGCCGACGTACGTATCCCAGAGGGTCATGAGTTCCGTCGCCTCTCGTCCGGGACGGGCATGGCGTCCCGGTGTATCGTCACGACCCGGTACCAACCCTCGGAGGTCTTGTCCAGGACGAGCGACAGGAACGCCAATCGAGAACGGTTCTCGGGCGGATACCGCGTACCCACAGGGGGCGATGGGTCGAGGTCGTGGGAATCGAACCCACGTCAATTCGTCGGGATGGGCGGATTCGAACCGTCGGTCTCCTGGACCCGAACCAGGCGCTTTTCCAGGCTAAGCTACACCCCGAGAGGACCCGCGGCCGGGAGGAAGAAAGCTGCCTCCGGGCCACCGGTCACGCATTGCCTGCCGGCGCGTACGGGACCCATGCGTCCGGCAGCCGACGGTGCGTGGAGACCACCGTCGAGACGGGAAGGGAACGGGGGCGGAAGGGCTTACGGAGCAGTCGCATGCCTGCCATCTCGGGCGTGCGTCCGGCCTTGCGCGCGTTGCACGGGTAGCAGGCGGTGACGATGTTCTCCCAGACGGTCTTTCCGCCGAGGCGGCGCGGGACGACGTGGTCGTAATTGAGCTGGGACATGGGCAGCTTGGCGCCGCAGTACTGGCACGTGAAGCGGTCGCGAGTCATGACGTTCGTGCGCGAGAACTTCACGCCCGACTTCGTGTCCTTCACGGCCTTACGGAGCCGGACCACGGCGGGCATGGGGATGGTGGTGGAGGGGGAGCGAATCAGTTCGTCGTAGTTCTCGAGCACGTCGACCTTGTCGAGGAACATCATGGTGACGGCTGCTTGCCAGGGGACGATCATGAGCGGGGACATCCAGGGGGTGAGAACGAGCGTGTTCATGGGGGTCTACCGTTTCTTCTTCGCGCGCCATGCGCTCGGGCGTCGTTGGCGAAGGGGATTCGCAACTCCTTTCTGAACCGCGGCCCGGGGGGAGCGATTCAAGCCCGTAGGTTGGGTTGATGTGTTGCTGGACAAGGGGGGGCTCGGGGAGGGATTCGAACCCTCACGCCCACGCGGGGCGGCCGGTCTTGAGGCGGCAGTGTCTTCCATCCATTTCCACCACCCGAGCGGTGCGACTGCCGGGATTCGGACCCGGATGTCCTTCGGGACGCCGGTGTCTGAAACCGGTGCGTCTGCCTCTGTTTCGCCACAGTCGCGAGGGTCGAGAGTTGATTCGGGTCGATGAGAGCTTATGCGGGAGCCACAGACGCGCCGCACGGTCGACCCAGCGCCGCTTCCGGGATTCGAACCCGGTCCTCGTACTTCGGAAGCACGCATGGTATCCATTCCACCGAAGCGGCTCGTGCACCGTTGCTGTTGAATTCTCCTTGATGGCTTGGCCTTCCGATGGATCGAAAGGCGTGGGAGCGACGACCGGGGATCGAACCCGGACCCCCGGCCTGGCACGCCGGGATTCTACCGTTGAACTACCGTCGCAGGGCGACGACGCCTATGGCTTGGTGTCGCGCGGATGCTCCTTTCTTACGTTGTTGGTTGTGGTTGGCCTCGCCAGGATCGGTGGTGGACGGCGGCGGTGGCTCGCTGTCGATCCGGTGCCCCAAGCGCTCTGGCTTGTCGGGGATCTTCGTCCGGATTCGTCGCGGGCAGGACCGTCGTCCGGGAGGACGGAACCCAACATGTGCGCACAGCAGCGACACGCGCGAGTCGCCCGTCATCCGGGCCGATCCGTCGGCGAGACGTGAGGTTTGGTTGTCAGAGATCGGGTCCGCGCGGGGGTGGATGGGGCGGGAAGGGCGGGTTGAACGCGCATGGCGAGGTACGAAGCCTGGTGTTCTTGCCTTGAACGATTCCCGCGCAGGGGTGGGCCCGGAGGGACTCGAACCCTCAATTCACCGATTAAGGGTCGGGTGCTGTTCCGGCTCAGCTTCGAGCCCAGGTCGTGTCGGCGTGTGGAGGGGTGAGTCTGGGCACACGCGTCCTGTCGTCCGGCCGGAGGCCGGGTATTCCCACCCACGCGATTGCGTTGCAATCGCCGGTCAGCTCAAAGTTTTTTCGTGTTCACATCGCTCCGTCACTCCGGCTTGTCTCTGCTGCCACCTCCTTGTCGGTGCGGGCTGCGTCGCCGACACGTGCACCAACAATGGGCGCGCGATGTGCGTGAACTTCGAGACCGACCCGCTCAACTGCGGCGATTGTCAGCAACGCTGCGCACGCGACCAGGTCTGCGTCAACGGCAACTGCCGCGTGTACGAGATCGCCACGCCGTGCAACACGTGCCCGTGCAACGCGGTCTGCGACGACAAGCTGGGCGACCCCTTCGCCTGCTGCGAGGGCGGCGCGACCTGGACCTCGCCCATCTGCGTCGAAGGCGACGCGTGTCCGTAGTCGGTGCGACGTCGGGTCGTCTCGCGTACCGATCCTGGATTCATGCAAGAAGCTCTTGATGACGGCCCTCTCGGTGACGTCGCTCCCTTCGGTACCGAGGCCGCCGTCGCTCGCGTTCGCTCGAACAGGTGCGCGAGGCGACGCGATGGCTGATAGCTCGTGGTGAGATGCCGTCAGGTTGGCGCTGTCAATTCTCGATCAGTTGTCACACGTGGCGGTGCTCACCTTCCCATTGCGGTGACACTCGCCATCGTTGACCCACTCCCAGGTGTACGGGTAGGCGTACACACGCAGATCGAGCTCGGCCTGGCGCGCAGCAGCCGTCATGGCCTTGGATACCGCCACACGCGTCAGTGGCTTTCCGGCAATTCGCCCTGGGAACAGCCAGGAACCGGCGGGGCAGATAAGTAGATGCCCATGGGGATTGAGCAACCCGCACACGGAATACCAATACGCTGAGA
>CAZAWR010000140.1:0-3979 GCA_964488865.1 uncultured Polyangiaceae bacterium
CCAACTCCGTACACACCCTTCTGTGCCTTCTGCGTCCTCTGTGGTTCTCCGGAGTGCGATCCCGGGACTAGCTCATGGGATCCCAGCTGAAAGCACTTCGAAGAAGGGAGCGCGCGAGCTCGACGTGGGCCGCTGCCCAGGCATCGTCGAACAGATACCATTGCTGGTACCCGAAGGTGTCGTTGGTCCACAGGCTCATCTGAGCGATGTGGTCCGCCACCTCGATGCGGGTCCGATCGAGGTCACGTCGCAGCTCACGCGCATCGGAAGCTGCTTCCAGGAAGGCTTCCCTGGCATGTACGTGGGCCCCGGTCCCGATGCTCGCGTGCTGCACGTGCGTGGCGACGTAGCTGAGGGGGTAACGCTTGCAGCGTTCGAGGGCGGCGGTGAGGTCCGCACCTTGTGGGTCGATCATGGCGCGCAGCAAGCGCAGCTCGAGGGGCCAGGGCTCGGCCCAGACTTGCGAGGCGTGTCCGCGCCGCTGCTCGGTGCGCGGGACCACGCGCCGCAGGTGTTCGCACAGGTCCGGCAGCATCACGCCAGGAAAGACGCGCGCGCGGAGGTTGCTCATCCCTGCCCCGTCCACGGATGCGAAGACGCAGGCGTACGTGGCCCCCGACTGCTCTCCCGGAGGTAGCAGCGGAGAGAGCTCGAAGCCCGGATTGAACGGCCCTTGCCCCGCATCCGTGGGAAGCGGCCACGCGTCGTGCAACAGGTACGCGCAACGATCCGGATTCGCCTTTGCGTAGGTCTCATCGAACAGGAAGTACGATGTCTCGACGTCGTCGTCGGCGGTCTTGACACGCAGGGTATGGGCCGAGCCGCGGATGTCGTCTGAGCCGCCGGAGACGTAGAGGTGATTCTGAAGGATCTCCTCGAGCTCTTCCCAGAGCAACGGGACGTCCAGCCCTTCGTCCGCCACGTCCTGGAAGAGGGCAGCCAGCCCGGGAACGGGCCCGCCGAAGATCTCTGCGACCCACATTTCGGGGTCCTCGGAGCGCGGCGCTTCCTGCCACGCCATCTGGAACCACTCCAGCACGCTCGTCGCACGGATGCGTCGAACGCGCTTGCCCATGGGGCCCTCGAGATGGCGGCGGAACACGAAGTGCAAAGCGGGAGGGACGTCCTTCGCGTGGGGAGGCACCCGGGTGGAAAGGCGCTGCCGCACGGGTGGGGCATCGCCCTGCGAGGGGGCCAAGGAGGGCGGAATCGGGGTCGTCTCGGGTTGAAACGCGGGATCCCCTCGGAGGGTGTCCTGCAATCGCACGAGCGAACGGAAGCGTTCGTCGTCGCCGATGAATCGCTCGACGAAGCGTCCCTTGGCGCCGAGCATGTCCCGTTGCCAGGGGGCTTGTCCTTGACGGATGCGGGCCAGGGCGCGTTCGAGCCACCCATCGGGTCGAAGCCGTTCGAGCTTGCCAGGCTCCCAGAGCCGTTGGGCGAGACCTGAGCCCAGCACGGTCTGCACGTCCCACGGTTTCATCCCGAGCACGTCCGCGGGGCGAAGCTCGCTCATGATTGCGAGCGCCTGGTCGAGCCCACGTCGCGGTCGCCCCATCGTGTGGCAAAGCCAGATGGGCAAGTGGTCCTGGGCTGCGAACGCAGGAACGTCGACGGCGGGGAACTGCGCGATAAGGGGAACGCGCGCGACCAAGCGTTCACGTTCGGCGGGGGTGACCACAAGGATCATGAAGACGCGCTTCCAGGGCTCCGAGGCCCACTGTGCGCAGTGCTCGACCAGGCGGGTTTCGAGCGACCCGTCGGGGTACTCCGGCTCGAAGGCCCACATGCGCTCTGGCCAGGGTTGGTCGGGGTGCAAGGGGTCTTCTTCGCGGGGGTCGTAGAAGACGCGACGGCCCTTGGGGGCGAGGGCGAGAAGGAGCGCGCGGTCAGCCATCTTCGCGAGCAGGGACGGGTCTTTCGCCCAGGGCTCGTCGAAGGGGTTCTGAAAGGCGCGGACGCCTTCCCATTCCGGCGGTCTCGGTCCGAGCACGAGCCGCTGGAGCCAAGCTTCGAGCAGTGCGGTTCGCCCTGTTTCTTCGTGTCCCACGATGAGCACGCCGTGGTGCTGTTGCATGGCGCGATCGAGTGCGTCCATGCCGCCGTGGCGGTCGAAGTAGGCGGGCAGCAGGGGCTCGAAGAGCCGGTCGCCGCACGCTTGTCGGGCGTTGTCCACGCACTGGCGCAGCACTTCGCGTTTCGAAGTGGTGCCTTCCTCTGACAGCGTCGAGAACGGGACGAGCGCCTCCCAGGTGTCGTAGCCGAGGGAAGCGATCAGGTAGGAGACGTCGACGGGGGGGCGATCGTGTCGCATGTCGGCGATGGCGAAACGGCGGGCCCACGCGAAGTCCAGGGCGGGAGCGGGGCCGGTCGCGTTTCCGGCCAGGAGGTTCCACTGCAGGCCTGCCTGGGTGAGGGTCTGGCTCGGGGACGGCACGATGCGGGAGATCGCTTCGGGCTCAGTCGCCAGCAGGGCGCGCAGCAGGTCTGGTGGGAGCATGTCGGGGGAACGAACGGACACGGGTTCGCTGCCCACGTGGCACGGAGGCGTGTTGCCCGCTGCAGGCCAGGGAGGCGCCCCGCGGGCTGTGCGCAGATCCCGAATCTGCTCCGACATGGTCAGTCGCCACCGAGCGAGTGCCGAGGCCGTGTCGAGCACGTTGCGTGCCCGCGTGTCGGCTCTCGCCTTGAGCAAGTCGAGGGTCGGACAGGCTCCGTGGATGAGGGGGTGATGAACGGGCAGTCCAGAGATTGCAGATGCCATGGCGTGCAAGAGAGCAAGGCCGACCGGCCCGCGCCTCGCAACCTAGCACAGGCTATGATGAGCGAAAGCCGGAACGGAGCCTCCCAGATCCGGAGGCACGGCGCGTGCTCCCGGAGCCAAAGTCCCCTTGCTGTCTCGGCTAAGGCCCCATCCCAGCCTTCCCCCGCCGTCGCGCCGTCGGGGAAAGGAGCCCGCTCGGGCACCACCCACCTCATGGGTGGCAGGCCGCTTGCCATTCGCAGAGCAAGATCCAGAGCTTGATCTCTCAGCCCGTCGCTTCGCTCCGGATCAGGGAGCCTCGCGGGCGCTCCGCGGGTTGGGTGGAGGCCTCAGCGCAGCCGCTTGAGGATCGTGACCACGTTGCCGGCCTCGTTGTACGTCAGCGAGTCCACCGAAAGGCGAGCCAGAAGGACACCACGACCGTTGTCCAGCAGCAGGTTGTCCGGGTCGGTCGGGTCGGGGAGCGCGCGCCAGTCGAACCCTTTCCCCTGGTCGGCGATGGTAAAAGCGACGCAATCGGGCGTCCAGTGCGCCGTCACGTGGGTCTCGCGCGATCGATAGGGCAAGGACGCCGATTGCTCGGCGAGCATGCGCTTCCAGCTGCCCTGCTGCAGGGCGTTCGACTTTGCCTCGAAGGTGATTTCGAGGTTGCCGTGCTCCATCGCGTTGAGCAGCAGTTCCCGGAGCGCCAGGCCCAGCTCCTGCGCGTCGTTCGGGTCGAGATCACGGGCTTCGAGCAGGATGTCGACGAGCTCGCCCACCCGGTGGACTTCGGTGGGGAACCGATGGGTCAAGACGAGGGGTTGGTTTCGCAACCGGGTGCCCGACTCCTTGCGCGGGAGCGGTGCGGGAAGCGTGTCGCGAAGGGGACCCTTGTTGCCCATGATGCTTACCTGACCCAATCCTACGGCCATGGCCAACTCCGGGGAAGCGTGCGGGGAGATTGCGGCGCCGGGCGACATGGGTTGACCGCGCGGACGGCGGCTCGCAACATAGAAGGTATGGAGTTGCGATCGGTCTTGGGCGGCGTTCGGACGCCATGTCTTCTCGTTCTGCTCCCTGTGCTGTACGCGGCGTGTGGGGGCGACTCGTTCACGTCGGAAGGAGCGGGGGGAGCTTCGGGGGATGCGTCCGCAGGAACGGGGGGAGCCGACACGGGCGGCACGGGCGGCACGGCGACGGGCGGCACGGGAGGCACGGCGACGGGCGGCACGG
>CAZAWR010000140.1:4079-13269 GCA_964488865.1 uncultured Polyangiaceae bacterium
GAGGCACCGCGACGGGCGGCACGGGAGGCACCGCGACGGGCGGCACGGGAGGCACCGCGACGGGCGGCACGGGAGGCACGGCGACGGGCGGGACAGGAGGCACCGCGACGGGCGGCACGGGCGGTGCGGAAACGGGCGGCACGGGCGGCTCCGCAACCGGGGGGACGGGTGGAGGCTGCGACCCCGACCAGAAGTGGTGCGATAACGCTTGCGTAGAGTCCAACGACCCTGACTTCGGCTGTGACGCTGCGACCTGCGACCCGTGCTCACTGCCGCACGTGACAGAGCACGCCTGCGATGCCACCGGTTGCGCCATCTCCGTGTGCGAGGAGACGTGGGGCGATTGTGACGACGAGGCCGACTCCGGGTGCGAGCAGGGACTCAAGGTCTTGAATCACTGCGGAGGCTGCGATGTTGCGTGCGTCGGTCCCGACCATGGCAGTGCGACCTGCGTAACCGGCACGTGCATCAAGTCGTGCGATGCCACCTACACTCTCTGTGGAGACACGTGCGTGAGCCTCGCGAACGACCCCAAGAATTGCGGCTGGTGCGGCCACGATTGCGGCGCCAACAACGCCTGCAACAACGGGTTCTGCTCGCCGCAGGTGCTCCACACGTCCTCGCTGGGGGCGTTGACCGACCTCGCCGTCGATCCTGGGGGGGGAGACATCGGCAGCGTCTACTGGGCGGAAGGCGGAAGCGAGAACACCATCAAGCACCGCACGAAGGCGTCTTCGACCGTCGTGACGGACCACACGAGCGCCTCCGTCATCACGACGTTCACGATCGATGGGACCTACCTGTTCGTAGGGACCAACGACAACTCGATCCTTCGCACGCTTCGAGTTCCGAGCTCTCCCCCCGACATACAGATCACCACCTCCGGCACGCCCATTGACCTGCATCAGAACGCGACAGCCATCGGTTGGGCCCAGGCGAGCGCGGACCCAGGAATCTTCACGGCGCTCAAGACAACTGGAGTTGTATCCAAGGACGTCGCGGCGGCCGGCTACACCTTGCGGTTCCCTCGGCTCGAACCGGCCTCCAAGACCCTGTATTATGCGGCGCTCAGTTCTTCCGGGGCGACGTCGAGCTTCATCGGCGTCGATGAGCCCACGGCGATGACGGTCGAACGGATTGCAGAGAACCTACCCGCTCCGGGCGGTCTCGCCATGAACGCGGACTTCCTGTTCTGGACGTTGCCGAGTGAAGGCAAGGTGCACAGGGTGGCGAAGGTGAATCCCGGCACCCCTAACGAGATCGGCATCGACGTGCCCGGCGTGGAGGCGATCGAAGCCGACGGTGATTTCGTCGCGTGGGCGCAGAGGAGCGCGACCTCGACGGGGGGCAAGATCGTCGGTCGCTACGGCGCGGTGAATCGGACGCTCGCCCAGGGTGAGCAGTCCGTTTGCGCCATCGCCCTGGACAAGGACTTCGTCTACTGGATCAACTGCAAGGCGCAGGGGTCGGTCAAGCGCGTCGCGCGGTAACGGCGTCTCCGAGGGAAACTCCCTGCAAACTCCACGGTTGTGAAGCGGTCGGCGCAGCTAGTATGCGTGGCATCGTGCTCACTGCCTGGCTGTATCCCATCGAGGAGGCCCCGTTCGATCCGACCGAGGTGGGAGGCAAGGGTGCGCGCCTCGTCTGGTTGCACCGTCATGGCTTTCGGACGCCGCGTGGCTGGGTCCTGACCTCGCGGGTCTTCACGGACGCTGTGGTCTCCCTGCTCCCCCCCGACCAGTATCCGCGTGCCCTGCTCGAAGGCGTGGGCAAGCGCGGAGACCTGTCGCGCATCGGTCGTGCTCGCGAGACCTTGCTGTCCGCGCCTCTGGCCCCGTCGCTCGTCGAGAGGCTCGACCGGTTGTGGGACGAGGTTCGCGAGGATGCGCCATGGGGGCTTGCCGTGCGCTCGAGCGCGACCTGTGAGGACGCGGAGCTTACGGCCATGGCGGGTCTGGCAACTTCCGTGCTTGGCGTGCGCGGAGGCCCTGACATGGCAGCCGCCGTGCGCGAGGTGTGGGCGAGCGCCCTGCTCCCGCGCTCCCTGCATCACCTCGCGTCTCGCGGCATCAAGGACCTCGCGATGGCCGTGGTCATCCAGACCGTCGTGAGGGCCGACGCCTCCGGCGTGATGTTCACTCGTCCGCCTCCGGGCACGGACGAAGCGGTGTGGGCGCCCGACGAGCGGCTGATCAACGCCACCTTCGGGCTTGGCGCCCCCGTGGTCAACGGTGCGGTCGCACCGGACGTGATCCGGCTGCGCGCCGCTCATCGAAGTGTTCGGGACCATGCCGTGGCGACCAAGGACCGGGCCCTGGTCATCGGTGTTGAGGGTCCTTGCTATGTGCAAGTGCCCGCCGATCGCGCGTCGCAACCCGCGCTCAGCCCTGCGGTGTTGCAGGAGCTTGCATCCCTTGCCGACGACCTGGAGCGGGTCGAGGACGCCGCGCACGATGTCGAGTTTGCCGTCAGCGACGATCGCGTGTTTGTGGTTCAGTCCCGACCGGTCGTGGGGACGGGCTTCCCGGAAGGGGGTGACGAAACCACGGTGTGGTCGAGGGCGAACGTGGGTGAGGCGCTGCCCGGTGTGGCTACCCCGCTGACGTGGTCCGTGGCCCGGGGCTTCTCGGAGAGAGGTTTCCGTCAAGCCTTTCGCTCACTCGGCTGTAGCGTTCCCCCCAGCGCCACGATGGTGGCCAACGTGCACGGCCGCTTCTACCTGAACCTCACGTCGTTCATGCGCATTGCCGCCCAGGTCCCAGGGCTCCGTCCCGACATTCTCGTCGGGGTAGGAGGCGGTACGGTGGTTCCGCAGCTCGACGATCAGATTCGGGGCATCTCGCGCAAAGCCTTCCTGGCCCGGTTGCCGCTCACGGCAGCCCGGCTTGTTGCGGAACAAGCTCGACTCTCCTCGCGCGTGGATCGGTTCGAGCGGTCCGCTCGCTTTCGGCACAAGGAGCGGCATGCCTCTGCCCTCGCGCGCCTGAGCGATCGACGTTTGGTGAAGGCGCTTCGCGACGTGCTGCGGGACCTGGATGGGACCGGTACGTTGATGCTGGCTTGCGCGTCCTCCTCGCTTGGGAGCCACCTGGCGCTGAAGGCACTGCTTCGCTTCTTGTCGGTGAGCCAGCCGGAGACCACGACCCAGGCGTTGACGGCGGGCGTGCGGGACCTCGAGAGCGCGAAGCCGGGGATGGCGATTGCGAGGATGGCGGTGCTGGCGCGGCGGCAGCCTGCGGTGATGGACGGCATGCTGGGTGGGGCCTTCGCGAGCATCGACGAAGTTCCCGATGGACTGGCGCGCACGGCGCTCGAGCAGTTTGTCGAGGAGTTCGGGGATCGCGCGGTCCGCGAGGCGGAGATCGCGACACCTCGCTGGAACGAGGACCATTCCCAGATCTTCGCCATGGTGGCGGCCACGTTGCAGAACCCGAACCAGCACCCGGAGGCGGGGCCGGTTCGTGCGCGCATGCGCGCCGATCGTGTCATGGGAGAGTTGGACCGCACCCTTGCGGTGTGGAAGATGGCGGCGGTGCGCGTGATGGTGGCGCACGCGCAGACGACCATGGGGCTTCGGGAGCGCATGCGTGCCTGGGTCACGCGAACCCTTGGTGCCATTCGAAGGGTGGCGCTCGAGATCGATCGCCGGCTGCGGGAAAAGGACCCCAGCCTCGAGCCCGGCTCGGCGTTCTTCTGTTCCACGGGCGAGCTCGTCGCGGCTCTGGAGAACGGTGGCACGGACCTTCGTCACCTCGTGCGCATGCGACGCGCCGAGCATGCGAGAGATGAGCAGCGCCCCGACCCGCCCGTGACCTTCGTGGGGCGTCCCCGTCCCGTGGTGCTTCCCCCCGCTGGTCACGACCTGATGCGTGGACTTGGTGCAAGCCCCGGCGTCGTCGAAGGCAAGGTCCGCATCCTGCCCGCGGGGCGTGAGCTGCTCGAAGGGCTCGAACCCGGCGAGATCCTCGTCGCGCGAACCACCGACGTCGGCCTCACCCCCCTGTTCTTGCTCGCCGCGGGTGTCGTCACTGAGCTCGGAGGCCCCCTGTCCCACGCTGCCCTCGTCGCTCGCGAGTACGGCGTGCCCGCTGTGGTCAACGTTGCCGGCGCGACCGTCGCGCTACGCACTGGCGATCGGGTGCGCATCGATGGAGACCGCGGTATCGTCGAGCGCCTCGAGGACCCGCATGGTTGACAGGCAACGCTCCCTTTGCTGGGCCGTGGAATCGCCGTGCACGCTCGGCGACGTGATGGGCCGGATGGACAAGTCCCTGGAGCCGGTGCGCGACGGCAGGGTGTTCGTGGATGGCAAGCGTTGCTTGGACGCTGCCGTTCGGCTGGCGCGCGGGGCGTTCGTCGAGGTATTTCACGCGGAGCCGGCGCCGGGGGAGCGCGTCGAGGTGCTGTCGTCGCGCAAGGACCTGGTCGCGGTGTACAAGCCGGCGGGGCTTTCGACGATTCCGGACCAGCGGGGACGCTCGGCGAGCTTGCTCGACGCGGTGGCGAGGTTTCTGGGGGAGCGTGACATGACCCGCGTGCACGCGACGTCGCGACTGGACCGGGACGTGAGCGGGGTGGTGATCTTCGCCCTCGGTCGCGAGGCGCGCGAAGCGATGCGCGAGGCGCGTGCGAGTCATCGCTATCGTCGTCACTACGTAGCGCTGGCGATGGGAGTGCCGACGCCGCGGGAAGGGCGAATCGACGTGCCCATCGGTCGTGGAAAGCGCCCGACGGAGCGCAAGGTGGGCGGCAAGGATGCGGTCGAGGCGCTGACGCACCACGCGACGATCGACGTGTTGGCGAAGGTGGCGATGGTGGCGGTGGAGCCGCAGACGGGGCGAACGCACCAGATTCGCGTGCACATGTCCCACGCGGGGGCGCCGCTGGTGGGGGACGACAAGTACGGGGGGGCGAGGCGGTTGGTGCTCGAGACCGGGGCTGTCGTTCGGGTCGATCGCGTGGCGCTGCATGCGGCATGGGTGGAGGTCTCGTGGCCGGACGGCGAGCCGTGGCGTGTCGATGCGCCGGTGGCCGACGCGATGATGCAGCTATGGGGTCGCGTGGGAGGCGGGCCCGAGAGCTGGGACCGTGCGCTTCGGCCCCTTTCTCTCAAGCTGTCCTCGACGCAGCCTGCGGGTCGTGGAAGGCTTGACGACGACGAGAGTGACGGAGTGAGCGACGGAGCGAGCGAATGAAGCACCTTTCTCGACATTCGGGGTGGTGGGCGGGCTGGATCCTGCTTGGCCTGGGGCTCGCCGTCTCCTCGATGGCCGTCGCGGAAGGGGGCAAGGGCTCGGGTTCTGCGCCTGCCTTCGGGAGTGCGAGTGCGCGACCGCACGTGGGGTATGCGCCGGACCCGCCCGCCATCCGATCCGCGTCCCAGTGGTTGCTCACGTTCGAGTATCAGCGTGGCAAAGTGAAGCTGCTGGAGGCTCGCCGTGTCCAGTTGCGCCAGCCGATCACGACGGCGCGTCGCATTGGTCGTTACGCGGTGGAGCTTCTGAGCGGTCCCACGGTCGTGGAGCGCGTGCGCTTCGAGTTTCCGCTGATCGGTGCCGACGAGCTGGCGGGACAGCATCGCCCGTACAATGCCCCGCTGCACTTCGAGGGCAAGGCCACGGTGACGCATCGGATCTTGCTGCCGGACACGCCGCGTGCGTCGCGTGCGCGGTTGGTGGACAGGGCGACGGGGGAGAGCTTCATGATCCCGTGGCCGCCTGTGGCTGCTCAAGCCGTGGTGCCGCCCAAGCGGATTCCCGACGCGGGCAGGGACAGTGGCGTGGAGGCGAGCCCGGAAGCCGGAGCGCCGGACGCTGCGAAGCCGGATGCTGCGAAGCCGGATGCTGCGAAGCCGGATGCGGCCAAGCAACCGGACGCGGCCAAGCAACCGGACGCGGGCCACGACGGGGGAGCCAGGCGAGACGGGGGTGCGCCGGACGCGATCGTGCTCGAGCCGTGAGCTTTTAGCTGGGTCGCGGAAGTTGATCACGGGTGCAGATCTCGTTTGAGACCTATGGCGCGGCGATGCCGCGCGGCAGCCCGTACCCCACGGGTTCTTCCTGCGGTTTGGAGCCTGTTCTACCTTCCGTGTTTCCATTCCCGCTTTGGGATCGGCACGGTGCTTCCTGGTCGCGCTCGGGCCCGGCTCCCCGTAGAATCGCGCCCATGCTTCGCACCGTTCTGCCTTGCTGTGCCCTCTCGATCCTGGGTCTGGCCGTCGCCGGTTGCGGCTCCGACGACACCTCCGCGCCCGTGAACCCGGGTGACCCCCAGGAGTTCATGGACGAAGTTCGCAGCACGGATTCCTGCGCGTTGCGTTGCGGTCAGGATTGCGCCGAGCACACCCAGCCCTGGGACTGCCCGGCGATGCGATCGTGGTCCGCGATTCCGCACGCCAAGGAGTGCGGAGGCTGGAATGGGAAGTACCCCGCGCCCCAGCAAGGACAATGCACCGCCACGGAACCTTCGGGCGACGCGATCGCCATGACCAACTCGAGCGCCGACCCGGTGGTGCTGCCGGACGGGCGACGGCTCCGGCCCGCGGGCAACGCCTGGGTGTTCAACGACGCGAACCTGGAGGGCACGTTCCCGTTCTCCGTGCTGTGGCTGCCGGGCACGCGTTTCGTGGTGGTGAGCGACGATGGGTACCAGGACCACGCCCTGCGCGTGGTGGACGTGGAACGGCTGGCGGCGGGCCAGGACCCGATGGTGTCGATGCAGCGCTATCCCTACCCTGAGTCCTTGAACTACGGGCTGGCGCTTTCGCCGGATGGGACGGTGTACGCGGCGAGCGGGCGGCAGGAGTCGACGGTCTTCGCGTTCACGGTGGACCCCACGACGGGGGCGCTGGCGCGCGACGCGACCAAGGACATCGTCTTGGCCAACGATGCGCCGGGCGACGGTTTTCCTTTCGGCATCGACGTGACGCAGGATGGGAAGTACCTGGTGGCGGCGCAGGTCAACGAGCGAAGCTCGCTCGTTTACAGTTTGGAGCAGGCGACCTACGGGCAGAAGGTCGGGGCGGTCGACGTGGGCGGCAAGGACCAGTACGCGGCGCTGTTCGACCCGTTCGAGCCTGGCGTGGCGTACGTGTCCGTCTGGAACTCCCAGCGCGTCGTGGAGATCGACGTGGCTTCGCAGCAGACGAGGACCATCGACACGGGGCGCCAGCCTCAGGAGCTGGTGTTCTTCGACGCCAACTACATGGGAGTCGCCGAGGCCATGAGCGACACGATCGCCATCGTGGACCGGGTCGCGGGCAAGGTGGTGGCGTCGGTTCCGATGGATCCCAACGAGCCCGTGAACGCGCAATCGCCCACGGCTCTGGCGTACGATCCGGACAACCAGCGTCTGTACGCGACGCTGGCGACCCAGAACGCGGTGGCGGTGTTCGGTGTGACGCCGTCGGCGGGACCGGGGCAGCCGCCGGCGTTCTCGCACCTGGGTCTGATACCCACGTTGTGGTGGCCGACGGATGTGGCGGTGGCGGGGCAAGACGAGCCCAACCCTGGGTCCCTGGTCATTCTGAGTGGCAAGGGGGTTGGGGGAGGACCCAAGATGGACCCGCTGGGGCCCACGTCCCACGGCACCACGGGGGAGCAGATGAGGGGTGGGATCCAGTACGTGCCGTTCCCGGACGCGACGGCGCTTGCGGGCTATACGGAGGCGCACGAGCGTTCGGTCCGGGTGGGAGCGATGGAGGGCAATGCGGACGTCACGTGTCCGGCGGGGGTGGAGCCGGACTTCCCGGTGCCGCGAACGACGGAGGAGGGGCCGAGCGAGCAGATCAAGAACGTGATCTTCATCGTGCGGGAGAACAAGACCTTCGACGCGATCCTGGGGGACATGCCCGGGGTCAAGGGCGATCCGAACCTGGTGTTAATTCCGGGCAAGATGGAGGAGGCGTTCGGCAACATCCGGAAGATGGCGCAGACGTTCTCCCACGGGGACAACTTCAACCACAGCGCGGAGAAGTCGATCCAGGGCCACTACTGGACGGTGTTCGGCAGGTCTTCGGACTACACGGAGCGTACGTGGCTGTCCACCTGGGGGCGCAACACCCGATCCATTCCTCTGCAGGGGATCGACGGGCAGACCATCCCCGAGCAAGGGGGCATCTTCCACTGGCTGCAGAGTCACGGTGTCGACTTCGACAACATGGGAGAGCTGATCGGCAGCATGGGCAGCGACGCGGCCTACGGTTCCGCTGGGTTCGTGTCCACCTCGAGCACGCGCCCGGACATCCTCGACGCGTGCTACATCTCCGCCCGCGCAAGGGTGCTGTGCAACGTGAAGCCCTTCACCTACGTATGGCTCGTGAACGATCATACCTTTGGCGGTGAGGCGGGGCGCCCCAACCCGGGCCTCATGATTGCCGTCAACGACGAGGCCACCGGGATGATCGTCGATGCGGTGTCTCGCAGCCCGTTCTGGAAGAGCAGCCTGATCGTCATCATCGAGGACGACCCCCAGGACGGCGCGGACCACGTCGACACCCACCGATCCATCCTCGTGATGGCCTCCCCGTGGGTGAAGCGCGGCTACGTCAGCCACGGACACTACGACGTAGCCTCACTGCACAAGCTGTTCGCGCACATCTACGGACTGCCCTACAACAACGACATCGTGGCCAACGCCGCGGTCCCCTTCGACATGTTCACGTCGACGCCCGACTACAGCCCGTTCGAGTACGTCCCGCGCAAGTGGACGGACGGAAGCTGCAACGCCGTGGGGACGAGGAGCGCGGTGGAGGCGGAGGCTTGGGGGTGGGACTTCACGGACCCGGACGACCAGCCGGGGCTGTCCGAGCAGGTGTGGCGCATGCTGCACGTGGGGGAGATCTGACGTCCGGAGGTCAGAAGGAGATCAGCTGCGTCGACGGCGTAGGACCCACGCGCCGAGAAGACCGGCCAGGGCCAGGAGCGAGCCGCCAGGCGCACCGCTGCTCGATGGGACACGGCACCCGCAACCCCCGTCTTCTTCTGTTTCGACGGTAGGCGTTCCTGCGTCCGGTTTCCCGCCGGTGCCGCCCATGCCGCCGCCGGTGCCGCCCATGCCGCCCATGCCTCCGGTCACGCCAGCGTCGCCGCCCGATCCGCCGGTGGCGCCGCCCGATCCGCCGGTAGCGCCGCCCGTTCCGCCGGTAGCGCCGCCCGTTCCGCCGGTAGCGCCGCCCGTTCCGCCGGTAGCG
>CAZAWR010000140.1:13369-18378 GCA_964488865.1 uncultured Polyangiaceae bacterium
CCGCCCGAGCCCGCAGTGCCCGCGGCACCTGCTTCTCCGGCTGAGCCGGCAGTGCCCGCCGCACCCGCTTCACCAGCTGAGCCAGCAGTGCCAGCTGACCCAGCGGCTCCAGCCTCTCCCGCGGAACCACCCGTCCCGCCGTCCTGCGAGCACCCCTGGATGACCGTGTTCGCGCACGTCGAATCCCCAAGACACGTGTCCGTCGTGCACGGGTCACCGTCGTCGCAGTCCGCATCCGCCGTGCAGCACCCCGCGATCGCTGTGTTCGCACAAGTGTTCGACCCCGTACACGTGTCCGTCGTGCAGACGTTGCCGTCCACGCAATCCCCGTCGGAAAGACAGCAGCTTGCGACCGACCCGTACTGGCACGTCCCCGACGCTGTGACGCACGTTTCCGTGGTGCAAGGGTTGCCGTCGTCGCAGTCCGCGTCCGCTGCACAGCAGTTCGGGACCGGCGTGAACGTGCACTCGTGCGTCGTGGTGTTGCACGTGTCGGTGGTGCAAGCGGAGCTGTCGGAGCAGTCCGCGTCCGCCGTGCAGCAACTGGAGATCGCTGCCGCCTCGCAGAGATGGGTGCTCGGGTTGCAGGTGTCCGCGGTGCACACATCCCCGTCGCTGCAGTCCTGGTCCGCCGTGCAGCAGCCGGAAATGGTCGTGTTCTGACAGGTGTTCGAGCTCGTGCAGACGTCGGTTGTGCAGATGTCTCCGTCGCTGCAGTCCGCGTTGGTCTGGCAGCACCCCGCGATCACGGCGTTTGTGCACACCCCCGACGCCGTGTTGCAGGAGTCCGTGGTGCACGCGTTGCCGTCATTGCAGTTCGCGTCGCTCGTGCAGCAGTTCGGCACGGGCGTGTACACGCACGTGTTCGTCGCGAGGTTGCAGGAGTCCGTCGTGCAGAGCGAGGTGTCGATGCAGTCGGCGTTGCTGGCGCAGCAGCCGGAGATTTCAGTGTTCGAGCAGGTGTTCGTCGACAGGTCACACACGTCCGCGGTGCACGGGTCGGTGTCCGCGCACTGGGTGTTCGACACGCAGCAGCCGGGGATGGGTGTGTTCAAGCAGCCCGAACCGGAATCGCATGAATCGGCCGTACACGGATTGCCGTCGTCGCAGGACAAGGGCACCGTCACGCAGCCCGTGGCCGGGTCACAGCTATTCACCGTGCACGCGTCGTTGTCGTTGCACGTGATCGCCGTGTAGACACACCCCGTGGCCGAATCACAGCTATCGGTGGTGCAAGCGTTGTCGTCGTCGCACGTGACGGTCGTGCCGCCACAGGAGCCGCCGGCGCAGACGTCATCCTCCGTGCAAGCGTCCGCATCGTCGCACGAGTCCGTGTTGTTCGTGTGCGAGCAAGCCCCGGTCAACGGGGCGCAGTCGTCGTCCGTGCAGACGTTGTTGTCGCTGCAGTCCTTCGCGGTCCCGCCCTCGCAAACGCCGCTGCCGTCGCACGTGTCTGGCGCGAGCGTGCACTGGTTGTCGTCGCTGCAGGTCGTTCCCTGGAGCAGGTCGTAGGTCTCGCAGGCGTCGGAGTCCGTGAAGCCGCAGGCGTTGAACACGCACCCGTCGCGGCCGTAGGCCGTTCCACACTGGGTAGAGACGATGCACTGGGCCGGCTGGTTCGGGAACGCGCTGCACTTGCCTGCGCAAGCGTTGGTCTGTCCCATCGGGACGCACGGAGCGCCGGTGACCGCATTGCCAGTGATGCACACACCCGCGTTGCATCGTTTCTGACAGTAGCTCGCGGTGCCGCCGCAGGCTGCCCCGTTCACGTCTGTCTCGGTGATTCCCGCGGTCGAGAGTGCGACGCAGGCGGGAGCCCCCGTGGTGTCCAGCCAGCAAACGCCTTGGCATTCCGTCAGCGGTCCGGCCGTGCCGTCCGGGTCGCAGACCAGGCCGAAGGTTCCCACCGTGCACGCTGTGTTGAGCTCCGCTTCGGACTTTCCGGTCGCCCCCTCTACGGCCCCTGGGGCCTCGACGGAGCAGCCCGTCTGGGCGGCTAGAACAAGAACTGTGATGGCGAATGGCAAGACATGTCGCATGGTCGTCCTCCCGATGGTGGATTCTCCTCGTCCGGTGCCTAGTGGAGGGACGGCACGGAGACGGGTCAGGAATCTTGCTCGGGGGACCGGCCTACTTGCACACACCCTGGACGCAGTGGTTCGGCGGCGTGCACACGGCATTGCAGGCCCCACAATGCAACCAATTGGTGGACAGATTCACGCACGCTCCGTTGCACATCTCGCTGCCCTGGGGGCAGGCGCAGGCGCCTGATACGCAAGACGACCCACCCGTGCACAGCACGCCGCAGGTCCCGCAATGGTTCACACTGGAGGTCAGGTCCACACAAACATTGCCGCACCGAACGAGGCCCGTGGGACAAGCGCAGATTCCCCCCTGACAAACCGTCCCCTCGGGGCAGGCTTGGCCGCACCCGCCACAGTGGGATGCGTTGGAGGACAGGTCGACGCAAACCCCGTCGCACGGAGCGCCCGGCGGGGGACAGGAAGCCTCACAGTTGCCCTGGTCGCAGACCTGGCCGGTGGGACAGGCGTTGCCGCACGTCCCGCAGTGGGCCGGGTCCGAGGTAAGGTCGACGCAAGCCCCCAGGCATTCGGTCAGCCCGGCGTTGCAACGGCACGTGCCCTGGTCGCAGAAAGAAGTCGATGGGCAGGGGGCGCTGCAGCCCCCGCAGTGGGTGGGACTGGTCAAGACATCCACGCAGGCACCTGAGCAGAGTTGGGTGCCTGAGGGGCATACGCAGCTCCCCTGGACACACTGCGCCTTGGACGGGCAGGAAGCCTCACAAGACCCGCAGTTCGCAGGATCGGTTGCGAGGACGACGCAGCCCGAGCCGCACTGGGTCGTACCGGCGGGACACGACGCGATGCAGTTGTAGCCTGAGCACACCTTGGGCGGCGTGCATGCCTTGTCGCAGGCGCCGCAATGGTCCGGGTTGCTGGAGAGTTGAACGCATACCCCTCCGCAGTTCGTCGACCCGTCGGGACAGGAGCAGACCCCATTGACGCACTGCTTGCCGCCCGTGCAGACGAGCCCGCACCCACCGCAATGGTCCGGGTCGGTCTGCGTGTCCACACACGCTCCCGTGCATGCCGTCCACTGCGCGGGGCAGGTTTCCACGCACCCTCCAAGGTAGCAGAGTTCGGGGGAGGGGCACGTCTCGAAGCAGCCGCCGCAGTGCGTCGGGTTCTCCTGGGTGTCGACGCACTGCCCGCCGCACTGGGTCTGGCCCTGCGGGCACTTGCAGGAGCCCGCAACGCAACTCGCGCCCACCGGACACGCCTGGCCGCACCCCCCGCAGTGCCCCAGGTTGGACTGCGTGTTCACACACGCTCTCGCGCAATCCGACAACCCCGGCGGACACTCGTCCGCGCAGCGACCCGCGGCACACACCTCGTCCGGAGCGCAAGCCCTGTCGCATCCGCCGCAGTGATCAGGATGAGAGAAGGTCTCCACGCACGCCGAGCCACAGCGGACGTAGCCTGTCGGGCAAACGCAGACCCCGCTGATGCACTCGGCCAGAGTCGGACAGGTGACGTCGCACGCGCCACAGTGACGACGGCTGGAGGTCAGATCCACGCAGGCGCCGAAGCAACTCACCAGGCCCGGGCTGCACCCTGTCCCACAGGTGCCGGCGCTGCACACTTGGTCCGGGCCGCAGGCCCTGCCGCATCGGCCGCAATGCCGCGGGTCCGACGCCGTGCTCGCACACTCCTCGCCGCACAGTTCCTCTCCAGACGGGCACGTGCACGCGCCGACGCGGCACCACTGATCCGAGACGCAAGCTTGCTCGCACGCGCCGCAATGCGCGGTACTCGACGAAATCCAGACGCATTGCCCATCGCAACAATCCTGCCCGCTCCCACAGGCCGTACGGCATGCCCCGCAGTGCCGAGGGTCCGACGCGAGGTCGACACAGACACCATCACAGACTTCTCCTTCGCAGGTGCTCGTGTCCTCTTGCAACGAGACATCGATCCCCGCATCCGCTTGCTGCTGCGCCCGGATGGGTTCCGCCAGGGTCTGGCCGCAACCGGCCGCGGTCGCAACCACGAGACAACCAACGAGCCAGATCAGCCTTTGGGTTCGCGCGTCCCTCATGGGGTCACCACCTCACGTCCACTCCAAAGGCCCCGACGAGCCAGGGCCGGCCCGCCAAGGCCACCGTTCGTCCCGCGAAGCGGACCTCGGGTTGAGGCATCAGCACGACGGCGTTCGTCTCCAGGAACAGCCGCAAGCCGTGACCGAGGGAGAGCGTCGCGCCCGGTCCTGCCGTGGCTGCCATGGCCCAGAGGCTCGAATCCGTTCCTTCGTAACTCGGGCTCGCGCTGCCGCGAGCGCCGAGCCGATACACCCCCAAGCCCGCCACGACGTAGCTCCCCACCCTGGAACCCTGGCCGAGCCACTGGAAGGTCCCGCGAAAGAGGAGCATCTCCTGGTCGATGGTGGCGCTCCCCTCGGACGCCTCGAGTGTGGAGACCGACGGGCCGGTGAGCTGGACCTGACCGGACCACGGGGGAGAGGGATGCCACCCGACAGCGATGCTCGGGGCCACGGCGGTGGGAATTCCTCCCGGCCCCCCCGTGACGGAGAGTCCGGCGAGCAAGCTGTAGGCAAGCGGCTCCGGCGCGGGCAACGGCGCTGCCGGCACAACAGGCCTGGCCTTTCGCACCATCCTCTCCACAGGGGGCGAAGGCGCCACGTCGCCCTGCGGCTTGCGTTCCGTGTCGAGCTCCAGAAGGCTGGCCTGCAGCAACTCCACCGCCCGCAACGCGAAGATGGACGGCCGCGTGCCGGTCCGCGCGGGATCGTCCAGCCGCCGAAGTACGGTCTTTCCGGTCATCCGATCCACGACCCATACTTCCGCCTCGTAGGACCCTTTGGGCAACCAGAGCGCGATGGCCGCGAAGCTCTCCGTGTCGCGCGCAATACGTTCGGGTGCAGATCCGAAACTGACGTTGGATTTCTCAATTTTCTCGGGACTTTGTGGG
>CAZAWR010000141.1:0-18057 GCA_964488865.1 uncultured Polyangiaceae bacterium
AAAACGGACCCTTGAGGGGGCCCGTGTTTTCTCCTGCATACGTGGTTCTCAGCTCCGCATGGCCTCGGCAGCACCAAACGGATCGGCTTGACCGGCCGAGAGCGTGCCGGAGTCTTCGCGAGGCGCATTCAGGGCACGTCCGTGGCCGCTCCCACCGTCCATTGCGCGAACCTGTTCACGCCGACGAGAGGCTCCTCTCGACGGCGAGACGTGCATCAGAGAGCTCGTGCGAATCACGAAGCTTGAGAAGCCGAAACCAGCTCCAGTACAGGCTCGCTGACGCGCAGACTTGGCGTTCCATGCTCGGCGAGGTCCCCGAAGTCTGGCCGCGATGGGCAAACCTGTTGCCGACGATCGCGGTGCTGGCAGACGGCGAAGAAAGGGCGAAAGCCCTCCCCGCCCGGGTGCGCCATGTCGAATTGGGAAAGCTGCTTCCGCAAGGTCGAGGACGTCTTGGGAAAGGTGATTCTTGCGATCGAAGACGGGGTTCGTTGCGCTTGCGCGAAGGCGTGTCGAACACCAAGCCATCGCCCGACGACAACAGGAAGAGGCGGAGTTGCGGGAGCGTGAGCGGAAGCGCTCCGAACACCACGCGGCGCTGATGAAAGACCTTCGAGGGATGGCCGAGCGATGGCGGGAGGCGGCATCTCTTCGCGAGTTCCTCCAGGCGGCGTCCGATCGCATCCCCCAGGATGAACGAGTCGGAGGCGTCCTGGAGTGGCTCGAATGGGCGAAGAGAGCGGTTGACGAGATCGACCCGCTGACCGCGATCGAGCGCGTGCCCAAGAGGCTCGACCTGGACTGACCTGCCAAGCCCATCCGTGTTCAGTATCGGCACGCAACCTGCCGGAATCGCATGCGCTCGAATAGCCGCTTTCTCGTCAAAGCGGCTATTCGCCCCGCATGCACGCTCGCTGTTGCCGCTGGCGAGACTGCGGTGACAGGCGGCCTGCAGATCAAAGCCCGGCGCCGCATTGGACGAACGGCATGACCCTTTCCCACCTTCGGTTGCTGCTCCGCCCAGAGCAACTGGGTGCTCGGAATGAATCCCGATCCCGGGGAACCGGACGCCTCCGAGCGAGGGCCATCGGCCGTTTGCGACGGGATCGATTCGCCAGCGCCGTCAGATTGAGGTGCGCCGAACGCGAGATCGTGCTGGTCTGCGCCGCGTTTGACGCGGCAGCGCAGCGATGAGCCGAGGTTCAGGTGGCAAGATGGTTGCATAAAGACGGAACGCGGAGGGCACGTACGGTCACGCGGAACGCCGCTTGTGGAAAACGGGCCGAGCAATCGCGGGAGGCGATTGGCTTCTTCTTAGCCGCCGCAAGGGAGTGCCGTGAAATGATGGACACGCTCGGTCATTTTGATGTGCATCCTGAGCGCGTGAGCGAGTCCTGCCGGACGGTTCGTGCTCAGCGTGGTGGCCCAAGATGTGCATTCGGAGCACGGATGCTCCGCTCCTGCCTGTAGCTCGCGCGCCGGATGCAACGAGAGCCGCAGCCTGTTGCGCAGGATCCTGGAAAGGGACCGAGCAGCGCCGGAGGCGAGATGGTTTGGACTTCTAGCCGCCGAACTCGAGAACTGAGGGACCACCTCATGCTCAAGACTCCGAAGACTCCGAAGACTCCGAAGACTCCGAAGACTCCCAAGACTCCCAAGAAGCCGAAGACGCCCAAGCTCTCCAATGGCGGCCAACTACGCAAGTGCCTCACGGGAATCAAGGGCTTCGACGCGATCACAAACGGCGGGCTTCCGCGAGACAAGACCACGCTGGTCTTTGGAAGTGCTGGCTCCGGAAAGACCCTCTGGAGCCTCGACTTTCTGATCAAGGGTGCGGCCGAGTACAACGAGCCGGGGGTCTTCATGTCCTTCGAAGAGACAGAGGACGAGCTCTATGACGACGTGGCTTCGCTTAACCTGGATCTGCGCGGGCCTGTTTCTCGGAAACAGATCTTGCTCGATTGCATCCGCTTGGAGCGCAGAGACATCCAAGAGAGCGATTTCAATCTTGAGGGAATACTCATCCGCTTGGAACATGGCATCGATTCTATTGGCGCCAAACGCGTCGTGTTGGATTCCATCGAATCGGTCTTTGCGGGCCTCAGGGATCCCGGCCTTCTTCGCTTGGAGGTGAAGAGGCTGTTCCGATGGCTCAAGGACAAACGAGTCACGGCAATCGTCATTGGTGAGCCAGGGCAAGATGCCTATACTCGCCATGGCCTGGAGGAGTACATCTCCGATTGCATTGTCTTCCTGGACAATCGAGTCCAGGAGCAGATTGCCGTCCGACGCATCCGTGTCATCAAGTACCGCGGCTCGAGCCATGGGACGAACGAGTATCCGTTCGTGATCGACAAGACCGGGCTCTCGGTGATTCCTATCACCTCTGCAGGACTCGACGGGGCAGGCACGAGCGAGAGAGTGTCGACAGGCATCCCATCCTTGGACAAGATGTTCCGGGGTGCTGGCTACACCAAAGGCAGCACGGTGCTGATTTCAGGCACCGCAGGCACCGGAAAGACGAGCCTCGCGGCTGCATTCGCAGTAGAAAGCTGCAAACGCGGAGGGCGTTGTCTCTTCCTGTCTTACGAAGAATCTTCTGGGCAGCTCGTTCAAAACATGGGTTCCATCGGGATTCACTTGGAACCGCTGATGAAAAAGGGGCTCCTGAAGCTTGTGTCTACCAGGCCTTCTTTCTTCGGCTTGGAGCTGCATCTGCTCGATCTTTACAAGACCATTGCCGAGTTCAAACCAGAGACTGTCGTCATAGATCCCCTGACGAGTCTACTTGGAGAGGGGAGCGAGCGAGAGATCAGGTCGATGGTCACTCGCATGATTGACCTTCTGAAGTCCAACGGCATCACCGGATTCTTTACGAGCCTCGTGTCTTCGACCGCACAGAATTACACCAGTGGCGAGGTCGGCGTGTCGTCCTTGATTGACACATGGATCGTGGTCAGAGAATTGGAGGAGAATGCGGGGCAGAGGCGCATTCGTGGACTCTACATCGTCAAGTCTCGTGGCATGGGCCACTCCAGCGATGTCCACAAGTTGGTCTTGAGTGATGATGGGATTGCCTTGGCGCCCATGGATCCCACCCAGCAGCAGATGATCGGCAAGAGCGTTGCGGGGAAACGCAGAGAGACAAAAGAATAAGAATCTTGGAGAAAGAGCCGGAACGACCCGGAGAGCTTGCGGCGACCATGCCCAGTTCACACCCTATCTTCATCGTTGGCATCGGCGGTTCAGCCGGGGGTCTTGTCGCATACAAGGCGCTCTTGGATGCACTGCCGCCCGATACGGGTATGGCCTTCGTTGTCGTCTCCCATTTCGCTCCCGCCGCGAACAGCCAGTTGGCTGAAATTCTGTCGCGTCATACGACAATGCCGGTCGCCGTGGCTTCCATGGGAATGTCGGTCGCGGCGAATCGCGTCTACGTGTGTGCTCCGAACACTGACCTGCTGGTCGAGAACCATGCCTTCAAACTCGTCTCCCCGCGCACCAGGAACAAGCAGATAGATATACTCTTGAGCTCTCTGGCAGAAAACATGGGGACACGAGCGATCGGCATCATCCTCTCTGGCCACTTTACTGACGGCACCGACGGATGCAGGCAGATCAAGGCAAAGGGAGCCCCCGCGACCGATCGAGCTTCGCCATCCGACGCTCCATCTCGATCACCCGCTCCCCCCACTCCTCTGGCTGGGCGCGAACGCGATCGAGCAAGAGCTGCTGGAGGTCCAGGGTCACCACCAGCCAGCCGTGGCCCTCGAGCTCCCGGCTCAGCCGCTGCACGCCGGCGCGCAGCTTGAACTCTTCCTTCGGGTTGTACACGAGGATCGCGAACCGGTAGTTGCGCATCGTGCTGATCCGCGGACCGTCCTCGTGGATGAGGTCGCGACGCAGAGCATCGAATGCCTCCTGCAGGGGTGTCGCCTGAAACAGCGACTCGCTCATGCCTCGCCTCCTTGGTGCTGCGTTTCGCTACCGCCAAAGGCAGCATCCGCCCACGCTCACGCGTCCAGGGTGGGGTACTTCCATCCGAAGTCCAAGAGATCCCCCTGTCGCTTGAACGTCAGCGACGACAACCCGCGCAGCCGATCCTCCAACACGGAACCCGCGAGCCCCACCGATGCGACATAGGGATTGTCGAGAAGGGTCCCGTCGATCGGCACCTCGCGAAGAAGGTACATCAGGTACGCGAGCGCATCGTCTTCGACACGCGGAAACACGAGCGGCCGGGGGTCGCGATTCGAGCCGACCAACCCCGCTGAAAGCGCGGCCGACAAGAGCTTGCTCGCGAACTGGATCTTCGTCGGCATCGTCCACCGATCCGGACCTTGCGTCCCCACCCAGGTGACCACGAGATCCCGCGTGACCTCCGCACGCGCTCCCAACCGGCGACGCACCAAGTAGTCACCGGTGAACACGCGGTACAACGGATCGGCGAGCTGCAAGTGCCAGTGGCAGATGACCCGCCGTGCATCGGGCGACATCGACGACCACCGCCGCAGCGTGCGAAGCGCGGATGGGAACGCGTCGAACCTCGCCCGCATGTTCGTCAGCAGCACCTCGACCCGGGACATGCTCCTCGCGCCGAACCAATACGCGTCGAACGCTTTCTTCGGGTTGACGTTCGCTTCGCCGTTGTTGTGCTCCCAGTACGTACGGGCATCCTCCACCTCGAGCGCGCACTTCAGCAGCCGCGTATGAATGCGGGTCTCTTCCCCCCCCGCCCCCGTCACTTCGATCTCCGGAAGTGCGGGAGCGGGTAGGCATCGGAAAGCGGCGTGAGCCCGCCCACCAAGCGGCGCACCAGCTGGTCGAGTCCCGTCGGAATGCTGCCCTTGATGTGCCGCCCGGCCGGTGTCGCCTCCCATTCGCTCTCGCCGTGCCCCTGCACCCAGTCGAGGAAGGCATCGCGGCTCCATGCTTCGGTCATCGTCTCGGCGAGCCCCGGGAGCACATCCTTCGGCGACGCTCCCGCTCGCTTCAAGTCTTGGACCCTTTCCTCCACGCGTTCGTCGAGCCCGAACCCCAAGCGGAAGAGCGAGACGATCCGATCGGGGGCGTGGTCCCTGCTGCGAAGGTCCGCGTCCACGCGCCGGGCCGCTGCCCGGGCTGCCTGCAGTACCGCCCAGGGCCACGTGTTGGGAAGCAAGCGTTAGAAGAGGTCCTGGCCGCCGTACTCGGACGTCATGTCCGAGCGCCACCACACGAGCCGTTTCTGCTCGCCGCCCTCGCCCGCCCACGCGACCAGAATCTGCGCGGTGAGCAAGCGATCGATGTCGGAGACCGGGATGGGTTCGCGCTTGGTCTGGGACGGTTCGGGGGTTGGGTTCGGCATGGTGGCGGGTGTGGAAGGTTCTGCGACGGGTCCGAATTTCCTGGAAGGAACGTTCAACCATGGGTGGGGTGGGGCGTCAATGGCAGGGGCGCGCAAACCGGGGCCAACCAAGGGGGGGCTGCCATGCCACAACTGCAGCTTCCGCGCGCGAGGCCGGCTATGGCGACGGCGGCTTCGCGCGGGAGATGGCATGACCACGCGCGGCGCCGGCTTGGTCATGCGTCACGCAGAACCTGTCCTCCACCGACGTGATCGGCGGCGTCACGCTCCACATGCTCGAGTGTTTGGCGGAGTACGAACGCGGGAGGATCGCGGAGCGGACGCGCGACGAGATCGCCACCGCGCGCTGCAGCGCGCGCCGCGGGAAGCTGGTCGTGACGCTGCACGCCGACGACTTCGCAACAACGGAGAGCAGGCGTGAGCCCCTGTCACCTACGTACGCCCCCGCTCAAGAGCTTCCCAAACCTGCTTGAGTGAGCGTTCTGCCTTCCTCGTCAGGCTGGACAAATCTTCGCTCCCCGACGGCTCACGCACCGCTGCTTGCGCCAATAGCGCGCTGACCTTGAGAAGCCGAAAGCTGGCCGCTTGCAGGCTGGTGTTCGTCTTGCCCAGCTTGTCCGACGCGGCCACGATGGCGTCAACGACCGGACTCCAGTCGGGGCCCACACGCGGCTTGGGCTTCACCGCTGTTGGCTCGAGCGAAAGGATGATCTCGCCGCGATCCTTCGCACGCAGATACTCGTCCTTGAACCCCCGACGTGTTCCGGGTCCGAACGAGATGTTGTACAGCCCAACGATGCCATCCCAGACAATTCGGCCCCTGAACGGTACAAGGGCCGCATCCACCATCATGGCGTGACCGGCGCCGGTTGAGCGAAGCAGGACATGATCGATCCGCTCCGTCAGTCCGCCCACCGCGTAGACACGAGGCTCGCCCTTGCCAGTCGACACGAAGACGGCGTAGTCCTTCAGGCAACGCTCGACGTAGAAGCTGCCGACCACCGCCAGGTGAAAGAGCTGCGCGTCGATCAACTGCGTGCTGGAAAGCGCGAACGGGTTCTCGCCGACAAGCTCGTCGATCAACTCCCGATGCTCCCAGAGGTGCTTGCGGAGGCGGCCCAGCTTGGAGGGCTCAGTCTTTCGCAGCTCCTCAGGCGTAGAGAGCCCAGGCAGCACCTTCGTGCGCGAGTTGACATACGCGTCAATGCACGACCAAAGGGAGAAGAACGCTTCGGAATCTTGAGGCGAAAGGATCATGGTTCAATCTTCCCGGCCTGGTGAGGTACTCCTTGCGGGGGCCGGTTTGGCGAAAGGCATGTGAAATGGCCCCTCACCGGGCCACACGAAGTGACGGCTGTAGGCTTCTTCCAACTTGGGATCACCGGTCTTCGAGAAACGAAGCGGCGCGCGATGTCCCCGCTTGCCCCATCGAACGTACGCCGTATGCGATGGGACCAGATTCAGGTCGTGAGCATGCATCCGCAGAATGCGAAGGATTCTCCCGAGCCTGGTGAGGTTGCAGTGAATCACGCGCTCGAGATAGGGCACCCTGCCAAAGCGCCAGTTCTCGACATCCTCGGGCTCGAGCAACTCCATTCGAATCAAGACGTCGACGGGCGTCACCACCTTGCCATTGGCAAGAATGGCCGCGACCGCTCGCTGGATGGGGAGGAATAGAGGGTTGCTCTTGAAGTTGTGGACGGCGACCTGGGACGGGGCGCCGCCTGGCTGCGCACGGCTGGGCCTGCGCCCTGCAACTGCAGCGCGCGTGTTGGTCATGTTGGATGAGCAACAGTTCGCCCAGCCTTCTGCCCTGCGCGCGCTCGTCAACCGCGAGGCGACCGATCAACGCCACCGGCAGCGGGTACTTGGGTAGCTTCCCCTCAAGGGATTCGGCGATATCCGCCGAGGCGACGAGGGCCATACTCAGGGTGTAGTAGCCGAGCACCGGAGGCAGGCTTGGATCCTGATCAGGCGCTCGACGCAAGACGTAGGCGCGAAGGATACCGAGCGCGTCGTTGCCCGCTGCGTGCCGCCGGAAGTAGTCGTCCAGCGGGTGGGTTCCCGACCGAAACCCCGACGACGCGTCAGCAGGCTCGGTCGGCGAGGTCGCGTACTTCTCCGGGTCACCGGCCATGGCGCTTCGCGGCTGCGCGCAGCCTCTTCGCCGGCTCAGGCGGGTGGACCATCATCTGCTGCATCTTCTCGACGGCGGCGCTGGGAAGCTCGAGCTTCTCCGGCCGCGAGGCCCACTCGAGCGCCGCGAGCGTGGGCGAGGACACCTCGCAGGCGGCCTCGGTACTCGCGCCAGGTATGGTCACGAGCCGTCGCCCCTTGCGGACCTCGATGACCGCCTTGAGGAACAGGGCCAGAGCCTCGTCGATCAGCTGGCTCCGACTGAGGCCGAGTTCATCTGCGAGCTGCAGGACGGCGGCACCCCTGCTGTCTGGGATCGTGGCTTCGAAACGCATGACGGCTCCTTCCCTCATATTTGAGGGATAATTGAGGTATACGGCTTCGCGAGGCGATCCGCAAGGGCAGCGCCATTTTTTGCGTTCTGCTCACACGCGCCGGCGCTGGGACGAAGCGAGCGCCGTCGCGTTCGCTCGGAGAGGGCACCTTGGGGTTGTCCCATGGGTGAAGACGGAGCCGCGTTTGTAACTACCGTTGCCGGACGGCGGGGTGCGGTGCTTCTGAGACGCGCAGCTCCAGACTGCTCCCCTTCCCAACGAGAAGCGCTCATGAACATGGCGTCCGCATGGGATATCCTGTGGCCGGCCAATCGGCGCCTCGCGCTGTCCGCCGCCTTCGAGGCGATGACGTGCAACACGCGCTCAGGGGAACTGAGCGTGGTAGTGCGCGCCGAGAGCGAGGATCCCAGCAGGACGGCTGAGGGCGGCGCGCTCGACGTTGAGTCTCAGAGCACTGGCCGACGTTGATGCTCGCGAGTTCTCTCGCCGCAGATTCGGTCAGCACCGCTGTCCGAATGCCTCCGTTCAATTCGTTGCAGCAAACCATCGCCCCTGTGGCAAGAATGGCGGCACGTGAGCACAGGTTCTCCATCCCCGTCGAAGCCAGGCCCGACGAAGGTCGTGGTCGATGCGTGCGTCGGCTGGAACTCGGCCCTGTGGCGCGCGTTCGCAAAGTGGCTGGGAAGCCATCCCGTCGAGCTGATCGATCTCCACACGCGCCATGAAGGCATCCCGGACGGAGCCATCCTTCAGAAACTCCTCGCAGCAGGGGACATCCTCGTCACCGCAGACCGCGTCTTGCACAACCGGGCGTGCGCTGACGGCTTTCGTTCGTTCACGCTGAATCCATCCGGGCAGTTGACCGACAAGCCGCTCGCCGGCGTCCCCCGGCGCCCACGAGTCGCACCGGCTCCCGGCGGCGATCTCAAGGACGACTACGGCCACGAGCCGCACCCCGTCACGCTGTTGCTCCGCGGAGGCATGAGCGAGCGCGCGTTGAAGGGCTACCGGACCCGTCGACGCCGCATTCGCAGTTTGTTCGGCGGACGCGACAACATCAACCAGCTCGCGCTGACGATTGGAAATCTGCAAGTGAAGGGCACCACTTTGTGCGGCTTCTTTCTTCGCGTTGCGGGTCACGGACGCACGGGACTGGATGCGACCGAGGGCTACTGCATCGACCCCGGCGCTGGGCTCGACCCTGCGCTCTGCGCGATCCGCGCCCTGGTGGACGTCTACCTCCTCGACCTTGACGGCATCCGGACCGAGGCGTTCTTCTTGCCGGAACCAACGCTCGATCTGTGCCACCGCCTGATGGCGAGCGAGGCCCCGCCTGAGGCTACGCACGAGCGCAGCCTGCACCGATTGTTGCGAGGGTTCACCAAGCTGACCCTCCAGCCCTGTCGTAAGGGACCGTTTCGGGACGCGATGACCCGAAAGCTCCAGCAACTCGAGCGCGGCGGAACGAACGAGATCAGCCGTTTCGACTTCGGCGAACTGGCGCTCAAGCTGTTGACGTGAAGCGGCAACCACTCATTTTTCACATTCTCGCGCTCAGCCTCGGCGCTCGAGGAGTTCCTTGGGCAACCCTTGGTCACGAACTCCTTGAGTGTCTGCGTAGCCCAGATCCGGAAGCGCGTGGCCTGGGTGCTGTTGACGCGGTAGCCGACCGAGATGATCGCGTCGAGGTTGTAGAACACGATCTCGCGCGCAACCTCTCGATTTCCCTCGCGTCGAACTCTCCTAATTCTTTGGACAGTTGCCTCGTCGCTGAGCTCCCCAGACCCGAAGATCTCCTTGAGGTGGTAGCTGATCGTGCGGACGTCGACGCCGAAGAGCTCGGCGAGCTTCTTCTGGTTCAGCCAGAAGGTCTCGGCCTGGTAGATGACCTCGATGCGCGCCGCCCCCTGGGCCGTGCGATACAGGACGATGTCGCCCTCGAGCAGCTTCTCGGATTCATCCATGACCGAGCCCCCCACAAGCGTGGTCAGTTAAGCGCCGGCGACCCCGTCCGCCGAAGAGGGGCCGAGCCGTTAACCACTCTTTGTTTCTCTCTCCCCGGAGGGACAAAGAGAGAACGCGAGGCGCGTCCTGAGCCCGAAAGGTGTCCAGCGTGGACGCCCCCGTTCGCTCTTTGTCGAGAGCGCCGACGTTCGCCGGTACCGCCTCGCGCATCGTAAACCTCGGGGAATCCAGGCCACAAACGACGAAGGCCCCGCGGGTTATTCCGCGAGGCCTTGTTGACTGCCCACCCCTTCGTTCTTCGCAAAGAGGTGGACTTGGCTCGGGGTCAGCGAGCGCCTGCGAGGCGCTCTTTGACCGAGAAAAGCGGACAGAACGACGCGGCTCGCACTGTCCTTCGAGAGAAACTCGTGCATCAAGACGGCGCTCGGCGGTGGCCAGTTTCTCTCGGTTCGCACCGTCCAGGCGCGAATGGGCTGAAGTTTGCGCCTGGCGAGCTTCGCACGGTGCAAGATCGCGCAAAAGGGAACCCACGGTTCCGAAGTGTGCGCCCAACGTGCTTTCATTGCACAAAAGGGAACCGACGGTTGCGTTTCTCGAAAGCGTGGGGCCACCTCCACCGGGTCACTCGTCGTCGATGTCACCTTCTCGGAGGAGACGATGGCCTTCGAATACGGTGAGCACGGTGATCCCATCAGCTTCGACGCGGTAGACGATCCTGTACGACCGCAGGAACGTCTCGCGAACATCGTCGCGCTCGATCTCGGGCACGCGCCTGCCAGCGAGGGGCAACTCGGCCGCGACGCTGGCCTGGTGGCGCAGTCGCTCCACCCAACGCCTGGCAGCATCTGGCTTGTCGGCCGCGATGTACTCACCGATCGCGATGAGGTCTGCGAGCGCCCGCTCAGTCCAGCGGATCACGGTCACTTTTCCTCGGACAGAGGACCGAACCGAGCGTCGAGGATTCTGCCGACCTCATCGTCCTCCACGACCTTCCCCGCTTCGGCTTGCGCCAATCCTTCTTGCACGGCGGCCACGAAGCTTGCTTCGTTGGTGAGCCGATCGAATTCCTCCGGCGCGAGCAACACGGCCGCGGCCTTGCCGTTCTGCGTGACGATGAGCGGCCGCTGGCTGCTACGCAGCTCACGGATCCGTTCGGAGAGGTGAGCCTTCAACTCACCGATCGGAACGATGTCGTCCGCGACCCGCAGCGCAAAGGATCCTTTTTTTGACCTGCTCATGGGTCTGTATTTAGACCCGTTTCCACCCTGAGGCAAGCCTGGGCGACCGAGGACGGAGTTCGCGTCGTGTGCCAAAACCAGATCGACCTGAAATCATGCCATCTTGCGCGAACCTCATCACGACACAAGAAGGGGCTCGAGCGACCGCACCGCCCGATCGCAGGCATGCTCACTGACAAGACCACGACGATGTGCTTCGGGCTCCAGCTGCCGGGGACCTCCCGGCGACCCGGCGGCACAGCCGCCTACTATACCGACTGAGCTAGGCTGGTGGCAGCAAGACCATGGCTACGGCCTGCCAGTTGGTGACGGACATGAGTCACAGTCCGCGACACAGCTACCTCGGAAAGCCCCAGTCTTCGGCCGCCCCCCCAGTGGCGGTCCAACTGCTCTGCAAGCCATGGAGTTGTTGCGCCGCGCGTGCGAGACACCGGATGGCGTCGGTAAGCGCTGCTGAAAACCCAGCCGAGCCGTCTCCCCCAAAGACGTGGCACCTCTCGTGAACGTAGGTTGAGAGCGCCGAATCCGGCGAGTCAAGACGCAATTCCTGGCAGGGCATGACGATTCGCGGGACTCGGAACCGGATGCGCCGGCCCGTGGCAGACCATCGTTCCAGAGATTCCGGAAACACGGTAGCCACTCCCTTCCACCCCGCCGACCGCATGTCCATGATGAGCACCTCGGGTGCGGCCAGGTCGAGGAACAGAGGCCGAAAGTGCTCCTCCACGAAGGACTCCAGTATCGCCACGCGCTGCGCCAGCACAGGGTCTGGCGCTGATGGCTTGGGAAAGCCGTCGGCGGACTCACAGGCTCGTTCCACTGTGGGGAAACCGAGTCGGGCGAACGCGGACTGCACCAGGATAGCGTCGGCCCTATGAGATCTCGCCCACGCGCATGCAGCAGCGCGGCGATTGCGCTCCGACACGGATCCACGCTTCAATGGCATCAGGACCAGCAAGCCCGGATGGTCCATCCGCCATTGATCGACGGTTCGGCGGTCCGATTCGATTCGCCGAACCAACGCCGCAACCACGTTGCCCCACGCCCCCACCTTGATGCCCTGCGGAAGAGGCTCGCGCCAACGTGATCGTAGCGCGTCCAGCAGTCGCGTCGCTGCAGTGGGTGCCATCAAGCGGGCCGCCTGCGCGAGCGCATCCACCATCTGGAATTCGTAGAGCGCCGGTCGGTCTCGCTGTTCGGGGCGAACATGCGGCAACGAGACAACGAATGGAATCGGCAACGTCGCCCTCGCCTGGTGTGCGAGATACAGAACTCCAGTGTCGCTCGCGCGGATTCGGCAGGCGATGTCCCGAGGCAGCGCGTTGGCTGAACGCTCCCAAACCTGAGCCCCGGCCTCTATGGACAACTGCGGCCCGAGGAGGCGATTGCCTTCAAAGAGGAAAGAGTCCGTCACGGCGCCCACGAGCAGTTCGTGTTGTGAGTCGCTTGGGCCGATCAAGCGGAGCCATGTTCGACCGGGCTGGGTGTTGGCGTCGATATCATAGGACAGCACTCGCACGGGGGTTCCGTCGATTTGTTCAGGAGCAAGAACAACTCGCGCAGACCAGTTTCGCGACCCCATGCATACTTGCCAGCCGTGGTCCCGCACCGCGCAGAGCGCCGCCATCTTGAAGCCCTCGCCGAAGTAGCCGGCTGAGGCTCCCGTGGGGGCGCAGGTCTTGGTCGAAGCCCCGATATGCACGAGCCAGTCCAGCGCGAACCCCGGGCCTCCCATTTCGATCAGAGATTCTCCACGGGATCGACTGATCACGACGGAGGATGCGAAGCGCTGAGGCCCGGCCGCGTCGAAAAAGTTCTGCAGGAAGTCCAGAAGCACGGCAAACACGCTCCATCGGACCGGGTAGGTGCTGACCAGGTGCACGGAGATCCGACGCGCCACGACATCAAGTGAATCGGGGCGGTCTCGCTTGGCTGGGGAATCCGGCATGTGACCCTCGAACTGGCGACCGACGCATATCGCTCGGCATCCGTTTCGCTTCCATCGGACAGAAGGCGGGATTGGTTGCGGGAAATCGTCACGAAGGCGGCGGACAAGATGTGCGGGCGGGACCGAACTGCGGACGGTCGCTCTCGGCTCGGCTTGATAGGAGCACCCGGTCTTGTCGGGCGAAGCTACGTGACGCTCCTGGAGCGAACACGGATCGTCTTGCTTCCGCCCCAAGTGCGGGCGATCCTTGCTTCGATCACCTCGTGGCCAAGGTCATCGAGGAGTATGCACAAAGAAAACCCGGTCGGCGTGGCTGGCAATGCCATGATGATGTGATTCTGACCAAACGGCGTGGCCGGACGCTCGTTGGCGAGGCGCATCAGTCGTCGCCGACGATGGGACGGCACGTGTCGCCGACGCGGAGGAAGTACCGGCCGTCGCTCGTCGAGGCGACACCCGCCGCCCGCGGGATGCCGAGCGCAATGTACTCGCCCCCGTTCTCGTGGCGCTTCAGGTCCGGCACCACCTGCACGTTCACGGTCAGCTCGCCGAGGCGCTTGCGAGCGACACGGTCCCGTTCGCGCTGTGGTGCGCAGAGCGCCATCTCGATGACTACGTCGCAGCGGTGTGGTCGACCGTCGGGGGACTCGGCGATCGAGATACGACCTACGCGATCACTGGAGGCGTCGTGGCTGGCAATCAGCGTGCGCCCGATGCCTGGCTTCGCGCCCGTGAACAGTTGCGGTTCGAGTCCGGGGTACCGACCGCCGAGCGCCGCGCGGGTCGAGCGCTCCGGGAACGAGCCGAAGAGTGCTGCTCGCTTGCGCTTCGAGTGCGGGGCCCTTTTCGTGGTCATGGGGACGACTTGATGAGGGCGGTCACAGCCCGCCGTTGTTGAGCCTCTTGAGGAAGCTGCTCTTGCTGGAGTAAGCGGCTCGCAGGACCTGGAGCCGCAGTGAGAAATCTCCTCCCGGTTTCCTGGCGTCGAGGTCACGCAGGTCGCAGAGGATCTGCACCGCGCGATCGTAGTTCTTCGGCAGCTTCGTGGGGATCATGTCGTCGACCTCGCGCCACAGCTCCTTCTCTCGGCCGGCGAGCGAGTTGAGGTGCGCCTCGCGCGCGATGGCCGCGGCCCTTTCCTCCTTTGCTTTCTTCTGGGCGCGCCTCCTCGCCTCGACCTTCATACGCTCACTCCCCCACGCGCTCGCTGCATCCAACAACTCGCGGACGGTCCGTCGGGCGCCGGGCGAAGGAGCGGCGCCGTGCTTGTCGGCCAGGAGCCGCTTCCGAAGCGATCGGACCGCCTCGGCGTCGTCGTTGGCGATGAGACGCGCCCCTGCGTCGTCCTTGTCCTCCGCGACGACCGAGCGAAGCCACTTCCTAGCATCCATCAGCTCGATCGCCGTCTCCCCCGCTTCCGGGCTCGCCTGGGCCGCGACGTGCAGCAAGTCCCTGTCGATGCGAAGAAACTCTGCAAGGCTCTCACCGCTCGCGCTCAGCTTGCCGAGGCCGGGCGGCACAAGTGGTTCGAGATCGTCGTCGTCCAACTCATCGTTCTGGGCGCAAAGAAGCCAGCCCAGATAGAGCGCTCGCAGGTCGCCGCGCTCGAGCTCCTGGCGAACCCCGACAATCGACGACAGCTGTCCGGCGCCGTCCACCCATCCGTCCCCGTCCTCATCCTCGGAGAGAAATGACAGGACGACCCGCCCCTTCCTCTCGCTCACGTTCGCGCTGTCTCCTACGCAGAACGGTGCGGCTGCCGCGCGCGCCAGCAATCGAGCGGGGAGCGCAACCATCAGCACGTGCGTGCCCCAGTTCGCCAGGTACAGGTGAGCGTCGAAGTAGTCCTGCATCCAGGCATCGGCGTCGCCTTTGAAGCTGCCGTACGAGTACTCGTTCACGAACGTCGTGGACGTGATGCGAGCCCGGCTCGAGAATGAGCGAAGCTCCTCCATTTGCTCGGCGGTCAGGGGTCGATCGATCGCCTGGAACTCGTAGTACTGGTACTCGCTCATCTCCGCTGTTCTCCGCCCGCCGTTTCTCTCCGTGAGCGTCGCCGGTGTCAACGGCGAGCAGCGCACGACGCCCCGTCGATGCGGGCGGTGTCCCAGAAGGCTGTCCGAACCGGCGTTCGAAGAGCAAAGGAGCACAGCTGACCGCGCAGATTCGGCAGTCGGTTCCGGCGTGGTGTCCCACTTCGTCCGGCCCCCCGCGTTGTGTTCGCAGGAGGTTGCCCCCATGCGAACCCGAACGAGACGCCCCAAAGTCCAGCAATCCGACCTGGAAATCACGGGGCCGGCACTGGTCCTGCCGAGCTCCGGCGCGAACCCGCACCGCCCTGTCTTCCGCCGCATGCTCGAGGATGTCCTGCGGCCGGGCAGTGACGTCGCAACCATCGTAGTTCACCACACGTCGAGGTTCACACGCAATTCCACCGAGGCCCGGGTCGTGAAGTCGAAGCTGCAGCGCATCGGTGTTCGCGTGGTGTCGACTTCCCACGAGCTGTCGGACGACCCAATCGGCAAGCTGATGGAGGGGCTGCTCGAGTGCTTCGACCAGTACGAGTCCGAGATCAATGGCGTGCGCACGGCGGCGGCGATGGCCGAGGCGGTTCGGCAAGGCTACTTCCCCGGTGCACGTACGCCGTTTGGATATCGCACCACCACGGTCGAGCCGAGGCCCGGACTCTTTCGTCACGTCCTCGAGCCGGTGCCGGAGGAGGTCGCCATCGTCCGCAAGATCTACCGCCTCTACATCGCACTCGGCGGCGCCAAGGCAGTAGCTCGGGAGCTGAACCAGCGCGCGATCAAGTACCGAACCGGTGTGGCCTGGACGAAGGATCTGGTCCTGCACGTGATCGAGCAGACAGCGGCAATCGGAACCTACTACTGGGGAAAACGCCGCGCGAACCGTCCGCGACCGCGCGAGGAATGGCTGCCCCTGGTGGTCAGGCCGGTCGTGGATCGCGATGTGTTCGACCTGGCACAACGACTTCGGCAGTCGAGGGATCCCGCGGGCGGGCCAGGCAAAGCTGCAGCCAGGCAGCACCTCCTCACAGGCAAAGTGCGGTGCGGCCGCTGCGGGGCGAGCTATCAACTCGAAACATCAGGGAAACGAGTAGACGGCGCGGTCTACCGATACTGTTACTACAACTGCCGCAATGCCCTTCGATCCGGCGTCGAGGTCTGCGAGGGCTTCCGGATTCCGATCGAGGCTCTGGACGCCGCGGTGCTCGAAGTCATCGCAGATCAAGTGTGTGCGCGAGAGCGATTGCAGCAACTCGTCCAGCGCGTTGCGCCGGACGCCAGCGCAGAAGACGTCGCGCGCGCGTGGAGGACCCTCGTGACGACGCATCCCGTGGTCGGGCGAAGCTATGTCATGCACTTGGTCGAGCACATCGAGGTGCACCTGACTCGGATTGTCCTGGTTCCGACAGATGCGCAAACGGTTACCGCTGGGAATCCTGATCCGTTCACCAACGCCGGCCCCACTTGTCGCGATAGCTCGGGGGGTCTGGAATCGGCTGGTGCGGCTCCTCTGCGCGCACGGCGACGAACCTGCTCGAGTCGCCGTCCTTGATCCGGAGGACGCCCTTGAGCCTACCGTCTTTGCCCAGCGTCACGCGGCCCGAGCCCGACATCTGGTCGTACTCCCACGCGCCCTCCCAGGTGAATGACACGCCCGTCTTCGTGGCATGGCAGTTCACGTAAGCGAGAAGGCAATGCACCCGCAGTCGGTCGGCATACCCAGTCAGGGACAGCAACGCGATGCCCAGATCGTCGAGCCCTTCGTTGACCCACTGGGAGGTATCGACGATTCGCCACCAACCTCGATACTCTGCGGGGATTTTCTCCAACGTGCTCATGCTCACCGTAGATTGTTCGGCGCGCAGGGAAACATCAGGCTCGTTTCGATCGGCGCCGACCCCGGCCGAGCCGCTTCGTCAACGTCGCAAGCTTCTTGTTGACCGCCGTCAGGTCGAACTTCTCCGGATCGTATCCCCGGCCGACCCAGACTTTCATCTCGCGATGCTCTGGATCAGTCGGATCCGCCAGCACCTCGAGCATGCGCTGATACCCGCCAGTGCTTCCGCAATCCTCCGGCGGGCATCGGCGTGCACCGTCGAGGCACACGACGCTCTCGTCGGCCGCGCCCTCGACGATCCGCTCCACCTTGAGTTCATGCTCCCAGTCGTCGCCGAAATCGTAGCGGTAGATGAACTTGGAGCCGGTGCGGACGATCGCGCCGAGCGGCGCCGCGTCCTCGGGCACGGAGAACAACTCATCCTCGACGTCATCCATTCCGAAGCGGACGTCACCCACCTGGAAGTCGTGGAGATGGCTGTTCGTCCAGCCGAATGCGGTCTGGAGGACGTCATGCAACTGACCGAGCGTGAGGTCGGCAGGCACTCGGACCATGCGCCAGATCGCGGGTTCGATTTCGCGCAGTGTGACGCGAAGTTCGAGGGCATCTCCGAAGAACGCGAGTCGGGCTTCCATGGGGGGGAACGATAGCCGAATTGCCGACGACGTGAACAGAGGCTCGAGGCACGCGGCGAGCGGGGCATCGTGGTGCCAGCGGGAGCTATCCTGCAGGATGAGCGCGCACTCGACGAGCGAAGATCGGAACGACGCGTGCGAGCGCGCCGACAACTTCTGCGAATGAACGCGGGGGCCTGCGCAAGGCGACCGACTGCTCGTGGACGATGTCGACGAGCAATCGGGGTTCCTGGTCGAACAGACTCACGAGGAACAGGTCGGGCGTATGCGCTTCAATGCCATCAGGCAGCAGACGAAAGTCGCGGACGTTCAACGTGACGATCACCTTGGCCTTCGCCTTCACCGCCGCGGCGGCCACGTGGCGATCCTTCGGATCGTTCCTCATCGTCGCCACGAGCTTGTCGAAGCCGGTGACTCTCGCTTCTGGAAATGCCGCGGTCATCGCGGCGCGCAGGCGGGCGGCTTGCTGCTCCGTGACGACGTGGTCGGCCACCAGGTTGCGGGTCGCCTCTTCGAGGATCTTGTCGGACCACCGCGTTTCCCCGTTCGGACCCACGACGGACAGTCGCTTTGCGCGGCTCCTGGCGGA
>CAZAWR010000142.1:0-17816 GCA_964488865.1 uncultured Polyangiaceae bacterium
GCTCTGTTGAGCCCGTGCTCGTGGACCTCCGTGGACTCCGGCCAGCAAAGCTAGCAAAGCTAGCCTCCGGCCACTCCGGTGCACTTCGCCTTCGGCTCCGTGGACCTCCGTGGACTCCGGCCAGCAAAGCTAGCAGAGCTAGCCTTCGTCCACTCCGGTTCCAGTTGCTTGACGACCGCCTTGCCGCCGGGCCTCTTGCCGAGTTCTGGCAGCAGCTTCACCACGGCGGCTCCGAGATTGAGCAGGCGGTCGGCGATGTCGTCGCCCTTTCGCCGACCCATTCTGCATTCCGTGTTCGCGTTCCTGTTCCTAGTTCACATCCCATGCCTTTACATCGGCCACCCAAGCAATTGGTTGCGAAGAAAATGCATCGCGGTTCGGCTCGTGACCCGATGCACGCCGTGACGCACGAAATCGCGAGCACTTACTGCAAAGCCACCAATGGTGAGTAGCCTCGCCGGTTGGGGTCGTGGCTGGGCCGCGCCCCGTCGGCTGGCCATGGGGCGCCACAATTCGTGGCGACTCGACAACGTCGAGTCCAGTGCACAGCACGGCAACTCTGTGCCCTGACCCCAAGGCCGTGCTTGAGCACGATGTGCTTCTACCCGGGAGCGATCGTGGGAGCAGGCAAGGTCACGGGCATGCCCATCATTGGCCAGATGACGAGGATGAACAGGGCGAGCACCGCCATGAGCATGATGCTTGCGGGAATGCCGGCGCCGAAGAACTGTCCCGAGGTGAACTGCTTGCTGCCGTAGGCGATGGCGTTGGGAGCGGCGCCGACGAGCAGCATGAAGGGCATGCCGGCCGTGGCGAGGGAGGCGTAGAGGATCACCTCGGGGGCCACGCCCAGGTACGGGGCGATGACGAGGGCCACGGGCAGCGAGATCGCGATGGCCGCCACGTTCATGATGAAGTTCGTCATCACGAGCACGAAGAACGCGATGCCCATGACGAAGATGAACCAGTGAGAGCCCTGGAACAGGGTGAGCCAGTGAATGGCGATCCACTTGGCCGCTCCGGTTTGCCAGAGGCAGAAGCCGATGCTCATGGCGCCGCCGAACAGCAGCACGATGTTCCACGGCACGTCTTCGAGGTCCTTGACGGTCAGAATTTTGAGGAAGAAGAACAGCAGGGTCGTGATGAGGATGACGGCAGCCTTGTCGTAGACCTTCAGCGCGGGAATGAAGGAGCTCGCGCTCAAGAAGACCACGGCCGCGAGCACGATGGCGATCGCAAGGATCTCGTTGCGCGAGATGGGACCCAGCTTGGCGGAGAGCTGGTTGGCGCGCTCCTTGAGCCCCGGAATGGTCTTCTTCTCCGGCGGGAACAACACGAGCATGAGCGCCCAGATCCCCACGATCATCGTCAGCCCGAGCGGGAGCATGTACTTCGTCAGCCCGAAGAACGAGATCTCGCGGCCCACGATGTCCTTGTAGAAGCCCACGGCCACCGCGCCCCGCGCGGCCCCGAGCAGCGTGATGATGCTCCCGGCGCCCGCCGTGAACGCCATGCCGACGAACAACCCCTTGCCGAACTTCGTCGGCTTTTCCCCTTCGTCGTACAGGCTGTAGATCGCCATGAGCAGGGGAAACACCGCTGCCGCCACCGCCGTGTGCGCCATCACCAGCGTCATGGCCCCGGTCATCGCGAAGCAGCCAAGGTAGATCATGCTCGTCTTCTCGCCGACCACCCCGAGCATCTTGTAGGCCATCCGCTTGGTCAGCCCCGTTTTCGAGAACGTCATGCCGATGATGAGCGAGCCGAAGATGAACCACACCGAAGGGGACATGAAGTCCGAGAAGGCCACGTCGGGCTTGCGGATCATGAACAGCGCCTGGAACACCCCGATGAGGATGGCCGTGATGCCGATCGGCACGACCTCGAAGACCCACCACGTCCCCGCCAGCAGGAACAAGGCAATGGCCGCCTTGCCCTCCTTGGAGAGAATGAAGTGCTCACCCTTGGGATCCACCGCGTCCGGGAACGACGGCGCGAAGTACACGAGGCAGAACAGGGCGAGCCCCACTCCGATGAACACCAACCGCTTCCAGTCGAACGGCTCTTGCGGGTGGGCGAGCTGGATCCTGTCCGGCTTCGGGGGAAGTCCACCCTTCGGGGCCGCGACGCTTGCATCACTCATGCTGCATTCCTCCTGGGGTCGCACGATCTCAGAGAACCAGCTTCGCTACCTCGTGGAAGACGTCCACCGTGCGAACCACTCCCGCCACGCTGCCATCCCTGAGCACGGGCAACAGGTGCAGGTCGTTCGCCACCATCATGTAGATGAGCTTCATCACGTGATCGTCATGGTCAGCCGTCGCCCGGATGGGCAGCATCACGTCGCGCACCAGGCGCTCCGCTCGCTCTCGAATCCCATCCACCAGCCGATCGAAGGACAAACTCGCGAGGTCCGGGTCCCGCAGGTCCGGGAACCCGCTCTCCACGGGCTGCGAAAGAAACGACGGTTCCAGACCCCGAAGGATGTCACGCCGTCGCACGATCCCCAGCAGCTGATACCTCTCGTCGAATACCAGCACGACACGGGGCAGAGACTTCCGACCGTCAACGTCGAACTCCGACTGCTCCATCTCCGCCATGGCTTGGCGAAGCGTGAACCAGTAGGGAAGGTGAGGGTACTGATCCAAGGGGATCATGAGCTCACCGGCGGTTTTCAGCTTCATGGCTTCGCTCCTTTGCGTCGGCCCTGGGCGCCGTTGCGCTGCTCGCGCTGCTTGCGCCCCTTGGGGTCAACCATGCTTCATTTCCTCGATCCGACGAGGGTCCAGCCCGCTGCGCTCTGCTTGTGAGGGCAAGTCCCCCGGGGCGCGGGCCTGCAAGCGCCGGACGTATTCCTGATCGAACGCATCGCGAGCCTCTCGATAGGGCTCCCGTTCGACAATCCCTCGGAGCTGCACGGCTTCCTGCTGCGTTTGGGCGCAGCACATGGCCCGGTGCAGCGAAAAGAGAAACTCCTCTTTCCGAAACGGCTTGTGGACGTAGTCGAACACCCCCGCCGAGAGCGCCTCCATCGCGGCGTCCAGACCTCCGAACGCCGTGATCAAGATCACCTGCGCGCCCCGCCCTCGCTCCCGCACGAGCCGCGCCACATCGAACCCGTCCAGACCCGGCATCCGAAGGTCCGTCACCACCACGTCGAACATCTGCCCCTCGAGCAGAGCCGGAACCTCCAGCGAGTTCGACGTCGTTGTGATCCGATACGGCGTCTTGTCTTCGACGATCCGTTCCAGCAGCTTCAGAATGTGGGGTTCGTCATCGACGGCCAAGATGTGCTGCGTCATGGGCCCTCCGACTGATTCCTCGGAACCGCCAGGATGGCTAAGCGCGATTGCCACAGACATAGACCGGATTTCGCCTACACTCCTACTTGTTCTGTCGTGAAAAAGAACTCTCTGCGTCTCGTTTTCTGCGACATCACGTCCGATCGGTCTGTCGGATGAGCCCCAGCTTCTCGAGGAAGTCTTTCGTGTACCAGTCCGTGATGGCGTCGCTCGACAGGGCCATGTCCAGCTGCTTGGTCAGCATGGTGATGCGTCCGAGCAGACGAAGCTTGTCTTGAATGGTGTGGCAGTCCGCGTGCGTGAACAGGGCGTCGAGGAAGTCCGCCTGGGACTCGTTGTCGAAGCCTAGGTGAGAGAGCAAGGAGGCCACGAGGCGGATGCGGCGCACCCTGCGTTCGAGAGAGGCTCCGCCGTCCTTGTACTGCAGCCGGATGTAGTTCTTGCTGACGTCTTCGGTGCAGAGGGCCTCGATGGTGGTGAAGTGATAGCCGAGGTGCAGGCACAGCATCATGTAGTGGGCGCCGAGCACGGCGTAGCTCTTGAGGGCGTAGCGGCTCGGCCCTGCGTGGGACTCGCGCGTCTTGAACACCTTCGGAAAAGGGGTCTTGGTGGGTACCGGGCCCGACGGCCACCCTTGCTCGCGCATGCCGGACCAGATGGCCTGCATCGGCCCGCTGCCCAGGTCGTGCTCCGAGATGCCTTCCCCCCGACCCAGGTCGGTGGCGGGCCGGTCGACGAACAGCACGCGGACGGGCAACGGGATTTCGCTCAGCAGCGGCTGGCCGAACTCCGCCGTGGCCTCGAGGGTCGACACCCGGCGGAACATCTCTTCCATCGCCTTCTGGTGTGCGTACCTCGTGATGTCGTGCAGCGTGCGGCACCTCTCCGGCACGAACGACGGGTCTGACGGATGCAGCAGGTGCAGGGGCGCGACCAGGTCCAGGATCTGGCGGAACCCCTGGAACAGGGGCGTGTCCTCGAACAGGTTGGAGGTCTCCGCTTGGCGCGCCTCCATCAGTTCGCGATGCTCACCCGACAAGATCCTTCCCCCGGAGGCATCGACCGTCACCACGCTCCCGGCGGCAAGTTGGGTCGCTCCCGTGGCGCCGACCAGGGTCGGAATCCGGTACTCCCGCGACAGCGTGGCCATGTGGCTGGCGACGCCGCCGACCTCCGTGACCAGGGCGCGTGCCTTGCCCATCACGGTGATGAGGCCGGGGAACGGGTTGGGCGCGACCACGACCATGCCGTCTCCCACCATCAGCAGGTCTTCGTTCGATCGCACGTGCAAGACAGGGCCCGCGCCAGCGCCCGGGCATGCCGTCGTGGCTCCCGACAGGATCACATCCTCCGCCTTGACCTCGAATGCTTGCGTCAACTTCGTGCGCTTGACGAGCTGCAGCGGGCGCGTCTGAAGTAGCTGGGGACGACCTGACCTGTCGATCGCCCACTCGATGTCTTGCGGGGAGCCATAGTGCTCCTCCAGCCGTAGCCCGAATGCCGCAAGCTCCGACAGGGCGTCGTCCGACAGCGATGCCTGGTCTTGCTGCCCCACAGGTACCAGCTCGTCCCCCGTTCCGCCGAGCGGCTGCAGCACCAGTCGCCTCGGCTTGTGGACGACGTTGCGGTCGACCACGCGCAGGCTTGACCGCGACAGGCGAAAGACGTCGGGCGTCAGGGTGCCGTCGACGAGATACTCTCCGAGGCCCAGCACGGCATGGATCAAAAGTGTATCCTGATCGGGACACACCGGGTCTCGCGTGTAGATGACGCCGCTGGAGCGGGCGTCGACCATCTGCACGCAGCCGACGCTCATGGCGAGGTCCGTCTCGCTCAGCGCGTGGCTCAGCAGGTAGTAGATGGCCTGGGGGGTGAACTTGCTTGCCACGACCTTCTGGTACGCGGGCACGACTTGCGCGGCCCCGACGTTCAGAAACGTGGCGTACTGTCCTGCGAAGCTGAAGAGGCTGTCCTCTCCGAGCCCGCTCGACCGCACGGCGACCCGCCCTCCCCGGGTGCGTGCGATCAGCGCGGTGTGGGCTTGTCGGATCGCCCCGGCGAGGTCCTCCGGCACATCCACCGCCGTGACCATCGCGCGAACCTGCTCGCTCACGCGGACCAGGTCCGCGTAGGAGCGCATGTCGATCCCGTCCACCAGAGACCGAATGCGGTCAGACAGCCCGTTGGAGTCGAGGAAGTGCTTGTAGGCCCAGGCCGTGATCGCGAAGCCCTCCGGCACGGGCAGCCGGAGCCGCGACCTCATCTCCCCGAGTTGCGCGTTCTTGCTGCCAACACCGAGCGCATGCTCCCGCCCGATCTCGTCGAACCACAGCACGAAGGGAGACGGCTCGATCGCGCGACGGTCGGGCAGCAGGCGCGCGATCTCGGCGTCGATCTCCACGAACTTGTGGCGCAGGGGTTCGCACCGACCCCCGCTCAGCAGGACCATCTGGTCGATGATCTGCCCTACCGCGCGCCGTACGTCCTCGAGGCTTGCGCGGATGTAGTTCAGGTCGAAGAGGTACTCTCCTTGGGACTTCTCCTCCATGTCCCCGATGATCTTGAGGACCTGGTTGTTCTGTTCGAGGAGGGTGAGGAAGCGCTTGAACTGCTCCTGGACAGTGCGGAGCTGTTCTTCGGCTTCCAGTCGCTCGGGGGTGGTCGTCACGGTGGGGTCTCGCAAGGCTTTCGTTCGCAGGAAGAACGAAACGAAACAGGATCACACGGAACCGAAGCCAAACTGGCGAACGCGGAGCCGGCAGCAGGGGACCAAAGAATGCGTCCGTTCAGAATTCCCGGTCCCCTGTTCACCAGTTTGACCGTTGGCGCTCCGTCAACGTGATCCTGTTTAGCATGTCGCACGGGGCGTGGGCCGCGGCAATGCCCCAGGGCTTTCTGTGACTTGCCCTTGTCCGCGTTCCCCATGGACGGTCCCCCGGCGACCCGGTACGCTTCGAGGCACGTCAGGGAGGAAGGCGATGCCGCGATGAAGGAGAAGGAATCGCCCAAGGACAAGGCCGGCAAGGACAAGCCCGCCAAGGACAAGCCGACGGCCGAGAAGCCAGGGGCCGCTATCGCAAGCTTGCGTCACTATCGCGAGCTGCTGTGGCACACGCTCGTCCGACAGACCATCCTGTACTTCCTGCCCTTGCTGCTGCTCGCTGTGTTCTTCCATGTGCAGTACCGGAGCATGATCCGGGAGAGCCACCGCGCGCATCTCACGGTGATTGCCGAGCAGCAAGCCACCACCCTCGACCTGTTCCTTCGGGAACGGTTGGTCAACCTCGCCAACCTGATCGACGACCCGCAGTTCGAGAGCCACGAGATGAGCGAGGTCTACCTGCAGCAGGTGCTGTCGAGACTCCGGCAGACGAGCCCCGCCTTCGTGGACGTCGGGGTCGTGGACGACGAGGGCGAGTTGGTTGCCTATGCGGGGCCCGTCGACTTTCGCAGTCCGGTCAACTACAGCAAGGAGCCCTGGTTCCAGCGCGTGCGGGAGGGGGAGCAGACGCTGGTGACGGACATCTATCTGGGATTCCGGAGCGAGCCCCACTTCACTCTCGCGGTGAAGCGCGAGCGCGAGCACGGTATGCGCCTGGTTCGCTCGGCCCTGCTGCCCGAGCAACTGCTCGCGTTGCTCGAGACGCTCGAGGGGGCCCAGGAGGTCAATGCGGCCGTGGTGAACGCGGACGGCGTGTTTCAGGTGGTCACGGAGCGCGTGGGAACGCCCCTGGGCGAGACCTCGAGCGTGCCGCCGCGAGAACCGAACCGCGGCTTCGTGGAGGTCCCAGGCGTGCCCGGCGCCGGGGGATGGGCCTACGCCTGGCTGAGCGAGACCCCCTGGGCCCTCGTCGTGCACGAGCGTCCCCCGGAGCGCTCGTCCGTCGTGCTGAGCCCGCAGAACTGGCTCCTGGGCGTTACCGTCCTGTTCTTCCTCGGCATGGGCCTCGTCATCTTCGTGCGCGCGCGGCAGCTCGTGGGCAAACAGCTCGCTGCCGAGCAGCACGAAGCGGAGCTCTCCGGCCAGCTCGTGCACGCGGCCAAGCTCGCCTCCGTGGGGGAGCTTGCTGCAGGGATCGCCCACGAGATCAACAACCCCCTCGCCATCATCGCCGAGGAGGTAGGCATGCTCAAGGACACCATGAACCCGGAGTTCGGCGACAACTTCGATCGCGATGAGCTTGCCGAGCGTCTCGACATCATCCATGAAGCCGTGTTCCGATGTCGCGACATCACCCGCAAGCTCCTTACCTTCGTCCGGCAGACCGACATCAAGATCGACAACCACGAGGTCGAAGGCATCCTCGACGACGTTATCGGTGGCATGCTCAGCAAAGAGCTATTGCTGGGCAACGTGGACATCATCACGGACTACGACCCGGAGCCTCGCCCTGTGCAAACGGACCGCAACCAGCTCGTGCAGGTCTTCCTCAACCTCATCAAGAACGCCGTCGATGCCATGCCGACGGGCGGGACCCTCACCGTCCGCACGAAGCACGGTCCCGAGGGCGTGACCGTCTACGTCCGGGACACCGGCACCGGCATGACCGAAGACCAGATGAAGCGAGCCTTCCTGCCCTTCTTCACCACCAAGCCGCCCGGCAAGGGCACCGGCCTCGGACTGAGCGTCAGCGCGAGCATCCTCAAGAACTTCGGGGGAAACATGTACGTCGAGAGCGCCCCCGGCAAGGGAAGCACCTTCACCGTCGAGCTGCCCTATGAGATCTCAGCTTGATCCCGGTTCACCAGGAGTCCCCATGCGGCAAGCCATCAAGCTGCTCATCGTCGACGACGAGAGCCGCTTCCTCTCCACCATCGCATCGCGCCTCCGCCTTCGGGGCTTCGACGTGCGCACGGCCGTCAACGGGTTCGATGCCCTCGAGTTGGCCCGCAAGGAGCCCTTCGCCCTCGCGCTGATCGACCTCAAGATGCCGGGGCTCGACGGCGGCCAGGTGCTCGCCCAGCTCAAGGCCGAGCACCGCTTCATCGAGGCGATCATCCTGACGGGGCATGGCACGCTCGACAGCGTCGTCGAACTGTCCAAAGTCGGCGCCTTCACTTGCTTGCCAAAGCCCTTCGAGCTCGAGAAGCTCCTCGTCGTTCTGCAACAGGCTTACGTGGTGCGCATGAAGAAGAAGTTCGCCGGCGACCCCGACATGGTCGATCGCATCGAAGGCATCGCCTGTGGGGATGACCCGCGACGCGTTCTCGAGCAGCTCAGCCTCCTCGATGTCCAGCCTTGAAGTACCCGCATCCTGGTTGACGAGGTCCGGTCCCCCTCGACGACCTACTTCGACCAAGCTATGTTCGCTTCGCACCAACCCGGACCAGTAAGGTGGTTTTATGGCGATCATCACGATCTCGAGGGGTTCTCTCAGTGGTGGCAAGGAACTCTCCCGGCGCTTGGGCGAGAAGCTCGGCTACAAGGTCATTAGCCGCGAGATCGTCGTCGATGCGGCCAAGACGTACGGCGTGTCGGAGGACAAGCTCGCGGAGGGGCTCGAGCACGTACCGGGACTCTGGGCCCGCTTCACCGGTCACGAAGAGAGCTACCTGCTCGCGATGCAGGCCACGCTCGCGGACCAGGTGTCCGAAGGCAACGCCATCTACCACGGGCTCGCGGGCCGCTTTCTGCTCAGCGGGTTGCCCGGAGTCCTTCGCATCCGGCTGATCGCCCCCATGTCCTACCGCGTGGGCGCCGCTGCTTCCCAATTGGGTATCACTCGCGAGCAAGCCCTCCTGCACATCCAGAAGATCGATCACGACAGGGAGAAGTGGGTCCGAAGCCTGTACGGCGAAGACTGGGCCGACCCCAGCCACTACGACATTGTGATCAACCTCGGCGACATGAGCATGGATACGGCCTCGAACCTCGTGCAGTGCATGGTCTCCAGCAAGGAGTTCGCCTGGACCGAGGAAGCCCAGCGTGAGGTCAAAGACTTCGCCCTTCGAAACCGCGTCCGCGCCCACCTCCGCTTCCGCTCCCGCTGGCCCGACCTCCCCGTCAACGTCAAGGTCAAGAACGGCGTCGTCCAACTCTCGGGGGACGGCTCCTTCGAAACGGTCAGGAATGACGTCGAGCAGTTCGTCCAGAACATCCACGGCGTCACACACCTGGTGCGCGCCGGACAGGTCGTCGAGGCCGAGAAGCGTACGGGTCACGAGCTTCTCGCCCGTGACATCATGATCCCCATCCAGCGCTATCCCCACATCAACGACACCGCGACCGTGCGCGAGGCCATCGGCGCGATCGCCAGCTCCGCCGTGCGCCTCGAAGACGGGTTCATGATCTCGCCTCGCTACGTCCTGGTTTTCGACGCCAACAAGAACCTCGTGGGCGTCATCAGCCGTCGCGATCTGCTCCGCGGTCTCGCGCCAGGCTATCTCAACATGAAGCATGCCCTCGAGAGCGTCTCCGGGGTTCTGCCCACCATGTCCGATGGCTTCGAACAGTCCTTCGCGTGGAATTCCCTGTTCAGCTTCGGTGCGCTCAACAACGCCAAGGAGCCTGTCAAGACCATCATGGCGCCCCCAATAGCCATGCTGAACGTCGATGACACCCTCGGCACCGTCGTCAGCGCCATGCTCCAGCACAAGGTCGACCTCGTGCCTATCCTCGATGGCGGCCGCGTGATCGGCGTCGTCCTCATGACGGACATCTTCGACAACGTCGCGCAGTACATCATGGAAGGTGGCAATCCCTGACGCCTGCTTGATTCTTCCAAGCTCGCTTCAATCGCTTTCGGCTCCTGCGCCTCCTCGTCGGATTGCTTGGCTTCCCACGCCCGACGCGGATAGAAAACCGCGCGAGAGGGTACGCTGTGCGCCCCTCGGTTTTCTCCCATGCCCAACAAGCTCGCTCCCCTCTGTCGTCTCGGCATCGATGTCGGCTCCGTCCAGGTCAAGGTCGTGTTCTCTGGCGCGGACGGCGTGATCTCTCATCGTTACGTTCAGCCGAGTCAGGGGCGCCCGGTGGAAGCCGTCCTGGCTTGTGTTCGTGGCCTGTGTGAGGCCCACGGTGGCGGGGTGCGGGTGGCGATCGGCGTGACGGGCAGCGGTGGCGACCTGCTGGCGGGGGAAGGGTCCACGCAGGTCAACGAGGTGATGGCGTCCGCAGCGGGTGTTCGTGCGCTCCGGCCCGACGCCGCCACGGTGATCGAGGTGGGTGGCCAGCTCTCCAAGTGGATTCGTCTCGGAGCCCCCGGCGACGACCTGGTGTTGGACTTCGCCACCAACGGAGCTTGTGCCGCGGGATCGGGTGCGTTCGTGGAACAGCAGGCGGGGCGGCTCGGGCTCGATGCCGCCGCGCTGGGAACCCTTGCGGCCGGCGCATCGCGTGCGGCCACCGTGGCTGGACGCTGCAGTGTGTTCGCCAAGTCCGACATGATTCACTTGCAGCAGAAGGGCACACCCACGGACGAGATCGCGCTCGGGCTCTGCTTCGCGATGGCCCGGACCTTCCTCGCGACCGTGGCCACGGGCGTGCGCCTCGAGTCGCCTGTCGTCATGGTCGGGGGCGGTGCCGCCTCCCAGGGCCTCGTGCGGGCCTTCCAGCAGATCGCCAAGGTCGAGCCTCCCGCGCTCCTTGCCCTCGAACACCCCGTGTTCGCCTGCGCTCACGGCGCCGCTCTGCAAGCCAGCCCGTCGAACGTCATCACCCTGCGCGACTTTGAGGACACCCTCGTGGCTCGCCTCGAGGACGTGGTGCGACGGCGGGCCCAGCGTGCGACCCTCGAGCCCCTGCCCGGGTTGCCCCCTGCGCTCGCCCTCGAGGAAGCGCCTGCCGCGCCCGAGGGGGAGCTCGACGTGTACCTGGGGATCGACGTCGGCTCCGTGTCCACGAACATCGTTGTCTTGTCTCCGACCTTCGAGATGTTGCACGGCGAGTACCTTGCCACCCGAGGGCGTCCGAGCGACGTGCTGATGGAGGGGATGCAGGCGGTGCGGGCAAGGTTTGGGGACCGGTTGCGGGTGCTGGGGGTGGGGACGACGGGCAGTGGAAGGCATCTGGCTGCGGCGATGCTCGGCGCGGACGTGGTGCACAACGAGATCACGGCCCAGATGGTGTCCTCCGTGCAGTTCGTTCCGGACGCGGACACGATCTTCGAGATCGGCGGCCAGGATTCGAAGTTCATCTCGATTCGGGACGGGCACCTCGCGGACTTCGAGATGAACAAGATTTGCTCTGCGGGTACGGGGTCGTTTCTCGAGGAGCAAGCGAGCCGGCTGGGCGTGGCGATCGTGGGCGAGTTCGCTCAGCGAGCGCTTCGCGCGAAGGCCCCGTGTGACCTCGGGACCCAGTGCACGGTGTTCATGGATTCAGAGCTCGTGCGCGCGCAGCAGGCCGGTGCGTCGGTCGACGACCTGTGTGCGGGGTTGGCGATGTCGGTGGCGCGCAATTACCTGGACCGGGTGGTGGCGCGGAGGTTCATTGGGCGCACGGTGGTCTTCCAGGGCGGGACCGCCTCGAACCGCGCGGTCGTGGCGGCGTTCCAGCGCCTGTTGGGACGGGAGATCCACGTCCACCCCTACAACCGCTTGTCGGGCGCGATCGGCGCAGGCGTGCTCGCGGCCCGGCGTCGAACCGGGGCGCAGCGTGCGAGCGAGTTCGTCGGCTTCGATGCGCTATGCGAGCCGCACGTGCGAACGTTCGAGTGCCCGTCGTGTGAGAACCGATGCCAGGTGAGTCGGGTTCGCGTCGCGCAGCAGACGGTTCACTTCGGGGATGCTTGCGAGAAGTACGCTGAGCGGGACCGCGTGCGAGAAGCGGTCTCCCGTCCATTTCCGGAGCTGTTCGCGGCTCGTGCCGAGCTGCTCGAGCAGCACGTGCGGCCCTGGTGTGCGGAGCGGCCCGGGCAGCGGCGCATCGGCCTCGTGCAGGGCTCGGTGAACCTCGAGATGCTCCCGTTCTGGACGTCGTTTCTTGCGGACCTCGGGTTCCAGCCGGTGCCTTCCCCCCGTGCGGACACGCGCTTGCTGGCGCGCTATCCGGGGGGCGTGCCGGCGGACGTGTGCCTGCCGATCAAGGCGGCTGCCGCGCAGGCCCGGGCCCTGCTGCAGGAGCACGCGGTGGAGCGCGTGTTCGTTCCCGATGTGCTCGAGTTCCCCGACCCCGGTTCCGACACCCCGAGCGTGACCTGCCTGTACTCGCATCAGCTGGGGGACATGGTGCGCAGCAGCCTCGGGGATCGGATCGTTGCTGCCAAGGTGAGGCTGACCGACGACGTCTTCGGGTTGTTGGACGAGGGGTTGACGCTAGCGGATGCGCTCGGCGCGTCCGTGGAAGCCGTGGTTCGCGCCTTGCGTACGGCGCGGGGTGTGCAGAGGTCCTTCGACGAGCAGCGGCGGGCGCTGGGGCGGGAGGTCCTCGCCAAGGACTTCGATCGCGCGGTGGTCGTGCTGGGCAAGCCGTACAACACCCACGAGCCGATGCTCAACCTTTCCCTCGCCCGGCATCTGGAGCGGCTCGGGCTGCTCGCCATCCCGTGGGACGTCATGCCTGTGGCGGAGATTACCCTTCCCGCGCAATGGGACGCGCTGCGGTGGCGGTTCAATCGAGACCAACTGCGCGTCATGGCCCTCGTACGGCGGGACCCGCGCCTCTTTCCCATCTGGGTGTCCAGCTTCGGATGCGGCCCCGACGGCTTCGCGGTCAAGCACCTCGAAGACTTGCTCGCCCGGCGGCCGCGCCTGATGCTCGAGTTCGACGAGCATCGCGGGGAGGCAGGGCTCGTCACCCGGTTGGAGGCGTTCCTGGACGAGGTCGAGGCGTTCCAGCGCGCTCGGGTCAACACGAACCCGAAACGAGTCCGCCCTGCCAAGAGGAAGTCCACCCGGTCGCGCTTCGTGATCCCCTTCTTCTCGGAGCATGCTCAGGTCTACGAAGCGGCGCTTCGTTCTGGCGGTCTCGACGCCCACTGTTTGCCCGTTACGGACGAGATCTCCCTGCGCTTGGGCGAGGAGTTCGCCTCAGGTCGGGAATGCCACCCTTACACGATCCTGCTCGGCGATGCCTTGCGCCATGTGCGTTCCGGACAGGCGCAGCGAGGCGACGTCTTCTTCTTCCCGAACTCCGAGAACCCGTGCCTCATCAACCAGTACGGCGAGGGGATTCGCAGGGCCCTTGCGCAGGACGAGGACCGCTTGCTCGAGGTATGGGACCCCCTGACCGAGGCCCTCGTGCCCCTCATCGGTAGGCCCGGTGTCTTTCGCCTGTACGAGGGCCTGTTCTCCGTGGACATGCTCCTGTCCCTGCGTTGTCGATTGCGCGCCTACGAACGGCACCCGGGCGAGATGGACGCCGTGTTCGGTCGCGGCATCTGGGCCGTCTGCCGCGCCGTGCAACACGATGGCAGCGTGGTGTCCGCGTTCGAAAGCGCCGCTCTTGCTCTGTGTGACGTCCCGCGCGACGGCAACCCCTGGGACTTGCCGGTGGTGGGGGTCACGGGGGACCTGTTCACGAGGACGAATCGTGTGGAGAACGCGGACCTGTGGCTTCGCCTCGAGCGAATGGGGTGCGAGGTGTGGCCCAGCACGTACCTGGCCCAGCTCTCGGACGTGGGGTCGATGCGTTTGGGGCGCCGCGCGTTGCACCGGGGGGAGCTGCGCGGTGTGGCCGAGCGAGGTCTCCAGTGGATGCTCACCTACGGAGCGCGCCGCCGGCTTTTGCAGCGGCTTCCCGACAAAGTCCGCGCCTGGGTCGAGGACCCTGCCGCCGAGAGGATGTTCGACCTCGCCGCCCCCTACGTGGACCCCTGGAGCTCCCCCTTCGTGCTCGACGGGGTCGCCAAGACGGTAGACTTCCTCGAGCGCGGAGTCAGTGGTGTCGTGAGCGCCGTGGGGCTCAACTGCATGGCTGGAGTATCCATGTCCGCTGTCGTGCCGCGCATCCGGGCCTCGTTCCACAACGCCCCTGTGCTGACGCTGTCCTGCGGGGCAGTCGTGGACCCCGCGCAACGGATCCGGCTCGAAGCGTTCGTGGCGCAGGTCAAGGAACGGGCTGCCCGAAGGGTGACTCCCGCCGGCCAGCGCAGCGCTTGAGCGTCGTCGAAGACAGGAGCGAGCCCATGGAACACATCGAACGAAGCATCTTGATCCGCGCCCCCATCGAGCGCGTCTTCCACTTCCACGACGACACGGCGAATCTGCTGAAGATCACACCGCCCAACATCAAGGTCACGGTGGAGTCGATGGGCCCGCCGGGCCTCGGGTACGAGGTCATCCTCAGGGTTCGCCAGTTCGGCCTGTTCACGATGCGGTGGCACGTGAAGATCACCGAGTACGAGCCCCCCTCTCGCATGACGGACGTCCAGCTCTCCGGGCCGTTTCGTTCTTGGAAGCAGGTCCGCTCGTTCCGAGAGGTCGACGGGGCGACGGAGCTCACGGACCGGGTCGAATACCAAGCCCCGTTCGGTGTGCTCGGGCGCGTGGCAAATGCGCTCGTGATCCGGCGTCAAGTCGAGTCCATGTTCGAGCACCGCCAACAGGCAACAAAACGACTTCTCGAATCCCCATGAACCCGCGGATGCGGAACCGGCGGCAGGGAACGAGAGAATGCGTCCGTTCAGAATTCCCGGTCTCCTGCTCACCAGTTTGGCCGTCGGAGTTCCGTCAACATGATCCTGGTTGGTGTGCCGCCTCGTCTCGAAGCACCATCCCCAAGGCTCGCTCCAGGTCCTCAGGCACGTAGGGCTTCGCCACGACGCTGTCGAACCCGTAGCGCTTGTGGTCCGCCATGATCGGATCCGTGGAGTAGCCGCTCGACGCAATCAGCTTGGCTTTCGGGTCGAGCTCTCGCAGGGCCGCCGCAGCTTCTCGGCCCCCCATCCCCCCCGGAACCGTCAGGTCCAGGATGATCGCGTCGAAGGAACGACCCTGGGCGAGGGCCTCACGGAAAGCTTGGAGCGCCTGTTGCCCATCGTTCACCGCAACCACGGAAAACCCTAGCATCCGAAGCATCTCCGAGCCCACGCTCCGGACCATCGGGTCGTCATCCATGATGAGCACGGTGCCTCCCCGTCCCGTTCCGCGCTCTGCGGGCGCCTCCGAAAGCGGAAGCTCCCGCTGCGTCGATGGCAGATAGATCCGGAACGTCGTCCCCTGGCCGGGAGCCGTCGTGACCTCGATGGTGCCGTCGTGCCGCTTCACGATGGAGTAACACGTGGCGAGGCCGAGGCCGGTGCCTGAGGGCTTGGTGGTGAAGTACGGATCGAAGATGTTGGGCAGATGTTCCGGAGGGATCCCGTCCCCTTCGTCTCGAACGCAGACCCGGACGTAGCAGCCTGGGCGCAAGGTGGGAAGCCGGTCGTCGGGGGCCTCGAGGTCGAAGTTCTCAGCCCTTAGCGTCACGGTTCCGCCGTGCGGCATGGCCTGAGCGGCGTTGATGAGGAGGTTGTTGAGCACCTGGCTCATCTGCCCCGCATCCATCTCCACGAGACGGAGGTCTTCCTCTACCTCGAGGTTACAGCGAACGTTGCTCCCACGGAGGGCGAACTGCGCCGTTTCCTCGAGCAGCTCTGTCACCGAAGCGGGCTTGCGGATCGGGGCGCCTCCCCGGGAGAACGTCAGCAGCTGCTGGGTGAGCTCCCGGGCTCGCAAGCACGCCTTCTCAGCCATTTCCAACGTCTCTTGCTGGGTCGCGGGCTGGCCCTTGCTCCTGCGGGCCAGCGCGATGCCCCCGACGATGGCGGTCAGGATGTTGTTGAAGTCATGGGCAATGCCCCCGGCGAGAAGCCCGAGGGATTCGAGCTTCTGCGCCTTGTGAAGCTCGTCTTCCATGCGCGTGCGCTCCGTGATGTCCGTGCCCAGCCCGACCAGGCCCACGATGCGCCCGTCCTCCCGAAGCGGCTCCACGTTGGCTTGAAGCCTCCTTACCCGTCCGTGGGTGTCCACCACCCTCACCTCGTAGCGCACACGCTCGCCCCGCATCGCGCGCACGAACGCATCGTGCGCCTTCGGCAAATCCTCCGGGAAGATGATGGGAGCGAAGCTCTTTCCCCGCCACTCCGACAGCCGGTATCCCGTGAGATCTTCCCCCCGGCTATTCACGAACGTAAAATTCCCCTCCGTGTCCAGAGCCCAGATGATGTCGTGCGTGGCCTCGACGAAAGCGCGATATCGCTCTTCGCTCGCTCGCAGCGCCTGCTCCATGGCCTTGCGCTTCGTGATGTCACGCACCGCCGCGAGGAGCCGATCGTGGGTGCCAATCCGCGCCCGCTTCAAGCTCACTTCCAACATCCGAAGTCGCCCTTCCCGGTCCGTCACGGGCCACTCGAACACCTGCGACTCCCCCGCCGCTGCCCGCAGCATTCTCGCAAACGCTTGCGAATCTGCTTCCTCTGGCGGAACCTGCGTCGCCGTTTCGTGCGGACGCCCCGGCGGGGCCTCCCCCGCACCCCAGCCGTGAAGCTCCGCCGCTCGACAATTCATGTCCACGATGGCCCCCGTCTCGATGTCGTGCACCACGATCCCATCGCTCACTTCGTTGAACACGGACCGGTACGGATCCCCGATGGTAGACGCTTCCTTGGCGGCCCGCCGGACGAGCAGCACCACCTCGCACTCTCCTGTCGAATCCACCCGCGCGAACCCGTCGAACACGACCGTGTCCAGCGCTCCGGTCGCGTCACGCACCCCATAGACCATTCCGCTCTGCTCGCCGTGCTCCAGCACGGCCTCCCACGGACGCTGCCCTCCCTGTCCCACCGTCAGCACGCGAAGCGACGTTTCCCCCTGCGATTCCAGCGGCAACAACGCGTGATCGAGCAGCGCCTTGGCTGCCGCGTCCATCGCAATCACGTTTCCGCTCGAGGACACGCGTACCACCCCCAGCCCAGCCAGCGCGATCAGCCTTTGCAGGGTGCTGCTGTCCTCGCCATTTTCTCCGCCGTTCATGGCGGCGATGGTACCACCCGCTACCCCGAGGCCATGTCGCTTTCTCCGCCTTCGATGGGGACGCACCCCGCCGCTGCTGGAGAGGAATGACCATCCTAGGTGTGGTCTCCCGCGAGAAGAACGATCAGTGTCTTCCACAACGCGCGGATGTCCTGCGCTGCCGGCGAATCCTCCCCCAACACGACGGGGATGCGTCGAACCTGTGCCCTCGTCACCGCATCGTCGTAGCGGATTCTTCCCACCACGGGAAGCCCCAGCTCGGCCGCCCGGCGCTCGATCTCTTTCGCCATGGCCTCATGGATGTCTGCCTTGTTGATGCACACGACGGCGCGTACTCGGAACTGATCCGTCAGCGCAGCCACGCGCTCCAGGTCGTGCAGACCCGAAAGCGTGGGCTCGGTCACCACGAGCACCAAGCTCGCCCCGCCGATCGACGTCGCGGGACAGACGAGCCGCTCGGGACCTGGGCATCGACCCGAGCACCCTGTACCGGAAGATCAAGCGCTTGCACGTCGATGTCCCCGAGCAGGACGGACGTGGCAACGTGCGGCGACGGGGCTGATGGGCGGCTAGACCCAAATCGAGCGCTCCGCGCTGCTTTGGGTCTAGGTTTTTCTAAGG
>CAZAWR010000143.1:0-14869 GCA_964488865.1 uncultured Polyangiaceae bacterium
CTGCTGGCTGGAGTCCACGGAGGACGACGAAGCCGAAGGCGCAGTCAACAGAGAATCAAGAACGGGCTGAGTCTTGTCTTTGCGAGCCTTGGGGCAGCCATCCGCGCGCCCACGGCCACCAGGGCTATCTGGCCGCCAGCTCGGCCTCCTCCGCATCGTCCTCGTCCGGTGCCGCCACCTCCAACGGTGCCTCGAGCACGTGCGCAAGAACCTGATCCATCCGTCGGATCAACCGGATATCGAGGTCCTCTCGCACTTCCTTCGGCACCTCTTCCAGGTCCCGCTCGTTGCGCTCCGGGATCAACACGATCCGGATGCCCGCTCGGTGAGCCGCGAGCAGCTTCTCCTTGATTCCACCCACCGGCAGCACGTTGCCGCGCAACGAGATCTCTCCCGTCATCGCCACGTCGTGCCGCACCGGCGCGTTGAGCAACAGCGAGGACACCGCCACGAACATCGTCACGCCGGCGCTCGGCCCGTCCTTGGCCACCGCGCCCTTCGGAACGTGCAGGTGAAGGTCGATCGTGTCGAGCCAGTGCGGATCGAGCATCAGCTGCTCGGCCTTCGACCGAACGAACGACACCGCCGCCGTCGCCGACTCCTTCATCACGCTCCGGATGTTGCCCGTGAGCATGATGTTGCCCTTGCCCGGCATCTTCGAGGCCTCGATGAACAGGATGTCCCCGCCGTAGGGCGTCCACGCGAGCCCCGTTGCAACCCCCGGTTCGCCCTTGCGCTCGGCCAGCTCCGGCACGTGCCTGTGCGGGCCCAACACGAGCTCCACCATGTCATGGTCCACCAGGGCGTTCACTTCCCGGCCTTCCGCGAGCTGCACCGCCGCGTACCGGCAGACGCTTGCGATCTCGCGCTCCAGCCCGCGCACGCCAGCCTCGCGCGTGTAGTGATCGATGATCGACTCGAGCCCGTCCCTCTGGTAGTCGAGCTGCTCCACCGTCAACCCGTGCTCCTGCAACTGCTTGGGAACCAGGAAGTCCGTGCCGATGCGCAGCTTCTCGTTGCGCGTGTAGCCGGGGACCTCGATCATCTCCATCCGGTCCAGCAACGGCTCCGGGATCGTCTCGCGGTTGTTCGCCGTCGCCAGGAAAATCACCTGCGACAGGTCGAAGGGCGTGTCGAGGTAATGGTCCACGAACTTGTCGTTCTGCTCGGGGTCCAGCACCTCCAGCAAGGCCGCCGCCGGGTCCCCCCGCAGGTCCTTGCCCAGCTTGTCCACCTCGTCGAGCACCAGCACCGGGTTGCGCGTCCCCACGCGCTTGAGCCCCTGGATGATCCGCCCAGGCAACGAGCCGACGTACGTCCTTCTATGCCCTCGCACCTCCGCTTCGTCGTTGACGCCACCGAGCGCGATGCGCCCGTAGCGACGCCCCATCGCGCGTGCGATCGACCGCCCGAGGGATGTCTTGCCTACGCCGGGAGGCCCGACGAACAGCAGGATCGGCCCCTTCTTGTCGCTGCGGAGCTGCCGCACGGCCGCGTACTCCACGATGCGCTTCTTGACCTTCTCCAGACCGTAGTGGTCCTCGTCGAGCGTTCGTCGGATTTCCTTCACGTCGATCCGGTCGGGCGTGGTCTTGGCCCAGGGCAGGTCGGCTAGCCAATCGAGGTAGGTGCGGGTGAGGTTCCACTCCGCGGACTGCGGGTGCATCGAGCCGAGGCGGGACAGCTGTTTGCGCGCAATCTTGTCGGCGTCGGGCGTCAGGCCTGCGCGAAGGAGCTTTTCGCGCAGCTCCTCGGTTTCCTCGTCCTCGCCGCCCTCTCCCAGCTGCTCGCGGATGTGGCGCATCTGCTGGCGCAGGATCGACTCCCGCTCCGAGCGTCCCATCTCGTTCTGCATGTCCGAGATCTCGCGCTTGACCTTGAGCACCTCGAGCTGCCGGTTGACGAGCTCCTGCACGAGGGCCATGCGCTGCTTGATGTCGAAGGCTTCGAGCACCCGCTGGCGCTCCGTGACCGAGGCGATCTCGGGAGGGAAGCTGGAGGCGAGCAGGTCAGCCAGGGAGCCAGGCTCGCGGACGTTCTCGAGGATGCCGTTGAGCTCTTGCGGCAGCGCCGGGTTGAGCGCGACCAATTCCTTCGCGCTCTCCCGGAGTCGGAAACCGAGCCGATCCATTTCCTCGTCGCGCCCCAGAGGCTCGACGATCCGCTGGACCCGCGCCCGCATGAAGGGTTCGAGGGACTGCCCCGACAGTACGCGGAACCTTCCGATGCCGCTGAGCTTCACGGTGTACACGGACGGGCCGACCCGCATGACCTGTACCACGCGGGCGAGCGTGCCCACCTTGTACAGATCGCGGAACGAGGGCTCCTCCGTTTCCGGCGTGGCCTGCGTCAGGATGCCGATCGAGGCCCGATCCATGCCCAGAGCGTCCTCGATCAGGCGGACGCTGCGCGGCCGTCCCACGTTGATCGGAACCACGGACATGGGGAACAGGACCGAGTTCCTGAGCGGGAGGATGGGGATGGAGAAGCCCTCAGGGGCGGGAGGCGGTCCAGGACACATGGCCGAACCGTAATACGGCTGGGGCACAAAGCCAGGGGGTGCACAGGAAATCACGCGAGCCGAGCGGCGCCCGGCCGCATTCGAAACCAGCCGTCGCACTCGCCCGGTCGGCCTCGTATACTCTCCCGCCACGAGGCCCCTGCCACGAGGCCCGCCACGAGGCCCGCCACCCGGGCTACCGCCCGTGCGGTCCCACCGAAACGATGCTCCCATGCTTTCCGAAGACCTCATGCAGCTGAAGGGTTCCAACGTCATGCGGTTCCCCGCTCGAAGGAGACGGGTCGGTGCCACGCTCGGCGTGCTGCTCGTCGTCGCCGCCGTGGGTTGCGGGGCAACCGCCAAGCCCGCGCGCGGTCCCGCCGAGACCCTGCGCGACTACGCCGAAGCCCTCGACCAAGGCCGCGTCGAGGACGCCTACGCCATGCTCAACGACGAGGCCAAGCGCGAGATGTCCGTCGACGCGTTCCGTCGCATGGTGCGCGAGAACCCATCGGAGATGGGCGAGGTCGCAGGGGCTTTGCGTCGCCCCGGCAGCGCTCCCATCGTCACCGCTACCATCGACACCCCCGACGGCGATTCCCTCCTGCTGCGCTACGAATCCGGCCGCTGGCGCGTCGACGCGTCCGCCATCGACCTGTACTCGCAGGCCACACCGCGCCAGGCCGTGACGTCGTTCATCCGCGCCTTCGAGCGAGGGCGATACGACGTGCTCATGCGATTCGTGCCGGACGCGAAGAAGCCCGGTCTCGATGCCGCCAAGCTCAAGTCGTCCTGGGAAGGCAGCCAGAAGCAGGAAATGCAGAGGCTCATCCCAGCGGTGAAGAGCGCGCTGCCCACCGCCACCTTCGAGGAAGTGGGCGACCGGGCCACCATGCCCTTCGGCGCGGTGGGCACCGTGCAGCTTGTGCAAGAACACGGAGCGTGGAAGATCGAGGACTTCAACTGACGACGTGACGCGTTCGTCGCCAGGAACCGAGCCATGACGGAACCTCCTCGCAATACGAAGCTCCCGTCGCCCCAGGAAGACCTCGCGGGCTCGGACTTCCTCTTCCACCTGTATCGGGGCGCCGAGCTGCTGCAGGAAAATCAGGTCCACGAAGCGAAGTCCGAGATCGAAAACGCTCTGCAGCTCCAACCCCGCGAGCCCCAGGGCCAGGACTTGCTCGCCCAGGTCTACTTCCGCCTCGGCCTCTACCCCCGATCCATCGCCATCTACGAGAGTCTCGCGTCCTCCTTCCCCGAGGAGGTCACCCCGCGCATCAACCTCGCCCTCTGCTACCTGAAAACCGGGCAGCCCGAACGCGCCCGCGAGCAACTCGAGCGCGTCGTCACCACCGAGCCGGCCCGCCAGCGCGCCTGGGGCTACCTCGGCCTCGCATTCGAGCGCCTCGGCGCCTACGAGAAAGCTCGCACCGCCTTCGACCGCGCCGGCTATGCAGCCATGGCGCGACGCATGGACGCCTTGCTCGACACGCGACCCGAGGAGGAAGCCCTCCCCTCGCACGACGAGCCCAACCCAGGCCCCGACCTGGCCGAGCTCCGCAGCATCGCAGAAGCCGCCTTCCATGAGCTCGACGCGTCGGATGACGCATTCTCCCTCGCGCTTCCCGCGCAGGACGGCGCAACGAGCGACCCGGGGGCGTGGTTCGAGGTAGCGCTCGGACGCGCGACCATCAAGGCCCCCCAGTACACCAAGATCCACCCTTCGCCCGCGCAAGACAAACCCCCAGTACCGTCGAAACCCTCGGAGCCGCCCCCGGCTCTGCGCCCCGCCGACGCCTGCTCCGTTGCCTCCTTCGCCCGCGCGTCCACCCTCGTGTTCCCGCGTGGCGACCGCTGCGTTCGCTCCCCCGGCGGCGCCGTCCTCGTCTCCCTCGACGTCGAGTTCGCCACCCGCATCGACCTCGTGCAGGCGTTCGCAGGCTCCGACCAGTTCGTCGCGCGCGAGCCCCTGCCTCGCGAACGCGGCGGTGACCCTTCCACCCCTCTCGGTGGCTCCTCGCGACCCCTCGTGATCATCAACGGCGCACGTCGACTCGTCCTCCGCCCGCGACCGGACCGTGAGCTCCACGGCGTTCTGCTCGAGGACGAAGGCCTCTTCGTTCGAGAGGACTGCCTCGCAGGGTTCGACCTGAGGATCGCGTACGACCATGGCCGTCTCGCTTCGGGTTATGGCGATACGATCTCCCTCGTTCACCTGCACGGTGACGGCCTCGCCGTGCTCGACCTTCCCACGGGTTTTGCTGCCGTCGAGGTGACCGGTCACGAAGGGTGCGTGCTCCGATGTGCATCCCTGATCGGATGGGTCGGTCGCGTCGTCGCGCGTTGCTTGCCCGTGACGGACGCCCCTGCCGCCATGCGCGGGTGGGCGGCGTGCTCCGGGGAGGGGACCGTGCTGTTCGACCCGGCTCGCGAGACCCCTTTCTGATGCCCTCCCGTACCGCGGCCATCTGGGTCTCCTTCCTCGCGACGACCACCCTCCTCGGGTGCTTGTCCTCCCCCACCGTCGTCCGCCTGGTCGACGGTCACGAGGTGCACGGACGCTTCGTCCGGTCCGACGCCTACGCTTTGTTCATGGAAGGCATGCTTGCGGAAGGTCACGGGTACCTCGCCGCGGCTGAGCGACTCTACCTTGCGGCCCATCGTCGGGACCCCCAGGGCGTGTCGATCCTCGTGCGCCTGGCCGCCGTCCGATGCGCGTGGGGACCCGGCGGACACGAGCCCGCCCGCGCGACGTTCGAGGACGCCTTGACGCTCGATGCCTCCTACGCTCCCGCCTACGTCGAGCGTGCCCGATGTGCGATGCGACGGGGAGCGGTGGCGGAAGCCGAGCCGGATGCCCGGACGGCCCTGTCTCTTGCCCCGGAGGACCCGGCCATATCGATGCTCCTGGCCGACGTGCTAGAGCAGCTTGGTCGGGGCGAGCAGGCAGCCCAGGTGCTCGACGGGCTTGCTTTCGCGTATCCGTCGCGGCGTGCTTGGCGGGCCGTGGCGAGTCTTGCCCGGCGCCGTGGCGACCCGGTCCGCATGCGGGCGGCGGCTCATCGCCTCGGCGGTCGGGATGCGGGCCTATCTCTTCACGAAGAAATGGACAAGGCCCTCGTTCGCGCGGACCTGCCTCGGGCACGTGACCTGGCAGGCGAGGTCGGCATGGACGCGGGGGCCCTCGCCGTGCGGGCCGCAGCTCTTGGACAATGGGCTGTCGCCCGCGAACAGGCGCGCTTGGTGCTTGCCGCCGAGCCAGGCCACGCGGACGCAACGGCCGTCTGGCTGTCCTCCCCCACCCCGTGGGAGGCGTTTCGCTCCATGGACCCTGCCGTCTGGCGTCGACTCGTGACGGCCCCCGCGGAGTCCTCTCGTACCCTGTCGGACCTCGCGGCCCTCGTCCTGGCTGATGCCATTCGACGGCGAATCGGCTCGGACGCTGCCGCTTCGTGGCTTGCCGTTCGGGGCATGTCTCCCGACATCGACAGAGAGCCGCTCGCTCGACCCTTGCTCGCGCGCCTGGGACTTGCAGCTCGGCGACGTTGAAACCGTCGCGCCCGAACGTGTTCTACCTGTATCCTACGGATGCCAACGCCTCCCTCCTCAACACGCTGCCCTTGGGGGCTCTGTCATGGAAGAGCGAACCAGCCTATACCTCGCCCAGCTCAGCACCGCAGATCGAAAGCTCTTGCAGCTCTCGGTTCACATGAACCCGATCATCGTCGCGAACGCTGACGGCAACTACTCCCTGCGCGAGTCTGCCGCCATCGCCGAGGTGGTGCGCAAGCTCATGTCCGAGTCCGAGTTTCGTCCTTTGATCCTCGTGGCAGGCCACGCCGAGATTTCCGATGCCGCCCTTCGCGTCATGCTCGAGACACACACGAAAGACATCGATGCCTACCTCGCGCAGGTATCGAACCTGCTCGAACAGCTCCCGGAGGAAGTCGCACACGCGTACCGCTGCTTCACGCTCTTCGCGATCATTCACGTCGCGGAAGCCTCGCGCGACGGGCTCTTCGGGCTGATGGGTGACAAGATAAGCCAGTCGGAGAAGTCGGTGATGCGCAGGATGGTGGACATGCTAGGTCTCGACCCCAACGAAGAAGAGCAGGCGAAGCTGGGGATGTAGCTCGCGAGTCACACGAAGGAACGGATGCTCGATACGCCGGAAGTCGAAGCGACCAAGCAGGAGAAGGACGTTCGCTCGTCGATGCCCTCGCTCGAAGGGGAGCTTCTGTCCGGGCGCTACCGCATCGAGACCGAGCTCGGCACCGGAGGCATGGGGGCCGTGTACCGCGCCGAGCACACCCTCATGCGAAAGCGCGTGGCCGTCAAAATCCTGCACCCGGAGATGACCCGCCTTCCCGAGGTGGTCGAGCGCTTCGAGCGCGAAGCCATGGCCGCCGCACACATCGAGCACCCCAACGTCGCCGCGGCCACCGACTTCGGCAAGCTCGAGAACGGATCCTTCTTCCTCGTTCTCGAATACGTCGAGGGTGACTCCCTGCGCGATGTCCTCCAGGACGGGCCCATGGACCCCAGGCGCGTCATCCACGTCGCCAAGCAAATCGTCGCCGCCCTCGTCCGCGCCCATAGCCTCGGTATCGTCCATCGGGACCTCAAGCCCGAGAACGTCATGCTCGTCCATCGCGACGGCGACCCCGACTTCGTCAAGGTGCTCGACTTCGGCATCGCCAAGGTCCCCGTCGGCCAGATCAGCAAGGAAGCGGGCAAGCAGCACAGGACCTTGACCAAGGTGGGCATGGTCTACGGTACCCCCGAGTACATGGCACCCGAGCAGGCCCTCGGACAAGACGTCGACGCTCGCGCCGACCTCTACGCTCTCGGTGTCATCGTCTACGAGATGCTCGTCGGACGACGCCCCTTCGAGGCCGACAACCCCGTCGCTCTGCTCGGGATGCAGGTAACCCAGCCACCCCCTCCGTTCCGACAAGTCGCCCCGTTGCTCCAGATCCCCATGGAGATCGAAACCGTCGTCATGGAGCTGCTCGAAAAGGAGGCGGCTCGCCGACCGACGGATGCCAAGCAGGTCCGCGACGCGCTCGAGTACCTCGAGCAAACGTTCGGCCCGGCCTCGTCCGACCCGATGGAGGCTTCCGGCATGGTGGCACGCGCCACCACGAGCCTCACTCGTGCGCCGACGGTGTTCGAGGGGGTCCCGAGGGCTCCGGCCGGAAGGCCCGTCGTCAGCTTGATGATGCGGGTCTCCGAGCAACTCGAGCGGGTGCAGCAGGCGATCCGACCGTCGCGTATCTACCGTCTGGCCGAGCAGTTGAGGGGCCAAGTCCCCGCTCCCATGCGATCGTTTGGGCTCGCGGTCTGGGCAGGTCTCGCCCTGGGGATAGGCCTGTTCGCGATGGTCGCGGTGGGGTTGCTCGCCTGGTGGGCGAGCACGCCCGATACGATACGGCCCGCGTTCGACGATGACAACTGGCCTCCCCCGGCGATGTCTTCCGCCATGAAGAGCGCGTCGGCAACGGCAGATCGTCAGGAATTGAAGCGCGCGGCGCAAGAGGGGGGCGATGCGCTCGAGAAGATCTTCGAGCGATTCCCCAACGATCCTCGGGTGCTCGAGCATGTCGCCGAGATGCGTCTGACCGGGCCCGCGCCGGCTTCCGCCATCGAGGTGTACGAGAAGCTATTTGTGCTCGAACCTGCCAAGCGTGGCGATGCCACGTTGATCGACGGGCTCGTGAAGGCAGCGGGACGGGCGGGCTCCCAGGATGCCGTCTTCGAGATGCTCGAGAGTCACATGGGGACCGAGGGACCGGACGTCCTGCATGACGTCGCGTACGGCAAGCGCACCGCGCCCCCAGCGGTCGTCTCCCGAGCCGGCAAGTCCCTCAAGTCGGATGCCGTCCGCAAGCATGCGTCACCGGCCTTGCTCGTGGCCCTCGACCTGCGCTTCAACGGCGGGTGTCAGGCCAAACACAAGCTCCTCGATCGAGCGCGCGAGCACGGCGACGAGCGCTCCCTATCCCAGCTTCGAGGGTTGCTTCACGCCAAGGGGTGTGGGTTCCTCGGTCTCAGCGATTGCTGGAAGTGCATGCGTGCCGACCGCAAGCTCAACGATGCCATCAAGGCGATCTCGGACCGCACCAAGGCGGAGGCGGGACCGGCGTCGAGCGCCGAGTAGGGCTCTGCGAAGCAATCACAGAGGACTCAGAAGCCACAGAAGGGAATGAGGTCTCCGGTTGCTGTGCATGCTGCTGGGTGCCGCTGGATGCCACGGCCCCGCGGTGGTGAACGGTGAACCAAACGGATCACACAGAGCAGAAGCCAAGCGGGTGAATGCCGAGCTGGCAGCAGGGAGCGAAAGAGTGTCTCGTTCAGGATTCCCGGTTCCCGGTCCCCTGCTCACCAGTTTGGCCGTTGGCGCTGGGTCAACGTGATCCTGTTTCGGTCGTTCGACGGAGGAGTTTCCTCCCCGAAGGAATCGGGGAGGGCAGGGGAGGGGAGTTACTTCAGCTCGGACTCGGCGAGCTTGATCATCTTGTCGAACTGCGCGGCGGGCTGTGCCCCGCTCACGAAGTAGCCGTTGATGACCGAGGCCGGCGTGCCACGGATGCCCGCCTTCTCGGCGACGGCCATGTCGTCTTCCACGAACTTCGCGTGGGTGTGGTTGTCGAGGGCGGCGCGGAACTTCGCCATGTCGCACCCGACTTCTTCGGCATACTTCTCGAGGTCGGCGCGCTCGAGGGCCTTCTGGTTCTTGAACAGAATGTCGTGGAACTTCCAGAAGCCCGCGTCACCCTTCTGCTTGTGCACTTCGACCGCGGCTTCCGCGGCCAGCTTCGCGTTCTTGTGGAACGCGAGGGGGAGGTGACGCCACACCACCTTGATCTTGTCGCCGTACTTTTCGAGCATCTCCGCGAGGGCCGGGTCCACGCGCCCGCAGAAGGGGCACTCGAAGTCGCTGAACAGCTGGATGACGATCTTCGCGTTCTTCCCACCCTTGGAGGGGTGCTGCGCCGACGGCGCGGGGACGTCCTTCTTCTCCGGCGCGGGAGGAGGAGGAGCCGTCTGGGCGGTCTTCATGATCGTCTCGTACACGGCCGCCTTCGCCGTGCCACCCTTGACCAGCGCTTCCGCCTTCGCCAGCTCTTCGTCCGCCAGCTTCTTGAACGACTCAATGGGCTGCGCGCCCACGATGCGACGTCCGTTGATGAACATGTGGGGCGTGCCGCTCGCCTTGAGGCTATCGGCCATCTCCACGTCCGCAGCGATCGAAGCCGCGTGGGTCTTGTTCTCGATCGCGTTCTTCACCGCCGGCCAGTTCAGGCCGAGGGTCTTCGCGTACTCCTCGAAGTTCTCCATCTGGTACTTCGGCTGATTCTCGAACAGGAGCTTGTGCGCGTCCCAGAAGCCCTTCTCGCCCTTCTGCTTGCGCGCCTCGGCCGCAAAGAGAGCCGCCGGCTCCGCTTCCTTGTGGAACGGCAACGGACGATCCTTCCACACGATCCGGATCTTGCCGTCGTAGTCCTTCATGAGCTGGTCGATCGTCGGCTCCACCCGCTTGCAGAACGGGCACTGGTATTCGCTGAAGATCACCAGGGTCAGAAGCGCGTCCGCGGGACCCTTCGTCGGGGACTTGTCGACCGGCACCTTCCACACTGTCTTGTCTTCGGTCGGCTCCTTGCGCTCGTTCTTCGGCTGCTCGGCAGGCTGCTTGAAGTTCTTCGTGGTCGCCTCCACGTAGACCTTGTCGGGCTTCGTGCCGGCCTTGATCATCGCCTGCGCCGCCGCCAGCTGCGCGTCGATCACTTCCTTGAACTTGTCCACCGGCTGGGCGCCGTTGACCGTCACGCCGTTGATGAACGTGTGCGGCGTGCCGCGAACCCCGAGCTTCTGCCCGAGCGCCAGGTCCTTGTCGACCTTCGCGGCGTACGTGTTCTTGTCCAGCGCGTCCTTGAACTTCGCCATGTCGACGCCGGCTTCCTGCGCCCACTTCTCGAAGTTCTCACGCGTCAGCGCCTTCTGGTTCGCGAACGCGCTCTTGTGGAACTTCCAGAACGCGTCGTTGCCAGCTATCGCGCGAACCGTCTCCGCCGCCACCGACGCCGGACGGGCGTTCTTGTGGAAAGCGAGGGGGTTGCTCTTCCAAACAACACGGACCTTGTCCGGTCCGTACTGCGTCTTGATCGCCTCGATGCTGCTTTCCACCCGCGAGCAGAAAGGACACTCGAACTCACTGAAGACCACCAGGGTCACGGGCGCGTTGCGGTTGCCCCACACCGGGTCCTGACTCGATACGGCGATGGGCGACTCCTCGTCACTCCACGTCGTGCCCGACTTCTCCGCCTTGATGTCTTCGCTTCCTGCGCGTCCGGAGCTCTGGTTGAGCCCCCACATCAGCATCATTCCCGCGATGAAGGACAGAATGAAGCCAACAATGGCTGTACCTTTGTTCATGATCTTGTTCACCTCTTGAATCGTAAAATCCTGCGATTGGCTGCACTTCTATCGGCCCGCAGGATCATCTCGGCGGACGGTAAACCCGGTTGCGAACGCCCAGTGGCCCCTCGCTCCGCTCCTTGCTCACGTGGACGCGCACCGCAGCGCGACGACGCGGGATGAGGGTGGGGTCTTGCAGGGACGCGAGGTCCGGTCCGACCAAGGAGTGGCTCTCGCCAACCCGATCCTTGGCCGGCTGAGGGACGCCTTCGATCGTGTGAAACACCTGCATGCGCTCGCACCACTGCAACAACAACAGCCCCATCGCCGGCTCCCACCGCAGGTCCGGAATGGCCGTGAACGGCGGGGGCGCCATGCTGGTGGCCGCAAGCGGATCGCAGAACGGCGCGTAGGCGGACGCGGGTCGCGCAAGTCCCATGACCACCGCGAACGCGGCCAGGACCATCAGAATGCGGGACCAGGAGAATGCCATGGCGAAGAACGGCGGAAGTCTACTCAGCCGTTGCCACAAGGCAACCTGGTTGCATAGGCCCGCCCCGGCAACCTCCCAATCCTTCGTAGTCGATAAGTTGACCACGTCATCCTACATAGGCACCATGTCGCCATGTCCCGCCCTCCCGCTCCGACTTCCGGGAAGCAACCCCTGCCGCAACTCACCCAGGCCCGACGCTTCGGACGCTACTGGCTCCTGCGCCTCATCGCCCGCGGCGGCATGGGCGAGGTCTACCTCGCCGCCACCACCGGCATCGAGGGCGCCGAACGCCCTTGCGTCGTCAAGATCATCCGCCGCGAACACGCCAAGGATACCTCTTTCCTCGCTCGCTTCCTCGACGAGGCCCGCGTTCAGGCCCAGCTTCACCACCCCGGCGTCGTGCAGGTCATCGAGGCCGCTACCGATGAGAACGGCGAGCCCTTCGTCGTCGTGGAGTACGTCGAGGGTCGAAGCCTCGGCGAAGTCCGCGCCCGCGCCCTGCAAGTCTCCTATCGCATGAGCTGGGCGGAGGCCGTCGCGCTGGCCACCTCGGCCGCGGAAGCTCTCGCCCACGTTCACGAGCGGGTGGACGTGACCGGGCAGCCCCTCGGCATCGTGCATCGCGACATGAGCCCCCAGAACATCATGGTCGGCTACGGCGGGGACGTGAAGCTCATCGACTTCGGCACCGCGCGCGGTGAGAACCGGCGATGCCACACCGTCTCGGGCGTCGTCTTCGCCAAGCCCGGGTACGTCGCCCCGGAGGTCGCGAACGGCAACACGGGCGACGCGCGAGTGGACGTGTACGCCCTGGGGATCATGCTGTGGGAGCTCGCGGCGGGCCGGCGATTCCTGCAGGGCGACGCCGCGGAGCATCTGGCGAAGGTGGCGAAGGACGAGTGCGCGCCGCCGCCCATCGCCTCGCTCGTCGGCGCCCCGGCGGAGATGGATGACATCATCGCCAAGCTCACGGCATTCCGGACCGAGGATCGCTACGCCTGCGCAAGGGACGCCCTCCGTGACCTCGCCCGCTTGCTCTCCAGCGCCCCCTCGCTCTCCAATGGCGAGCGCGGTGTGCGGGCACGCGTCTCCCAGCTCATGGCCTCCCTCTATCCCGCGGAGCCCACCCAGTCCCGAAGGCTCTTCGCCAAGCTCGTCGCCCAGGCGCGGGAGATGGACAAGAACGGCCAGCCCGCCACCGTCGTGGAGGTGGCCGAGACCGCACGCGAGACGCCCGAGTCCGACGACCGCGTGCTTCCGGGCACGCGCTACCGGGTCCTTCGCAAGATCGGGGAAGGGGCCATGGGTCACGTCTTCGAAGCCGAACACATCGACCTCGGCCGTCGCGTGGCCGTCAAGGTCCTGGCCGCCCATCACGCGACCTCCTCGGACTACGCCACGCGGTTCCGACGGGAAGCTCGCGCCCTGTCCAGGCTGTCCCACCCGAACCTCGTCACCCTGCATGACTTCGGTCAGGCCACCGACGGCCGCCTTTACTGCGCCATGGAATTCCTCGAGGGCGAGACCCTCGACCGTTGTCTCGAGCGCGAAGGCGCCATGCCTTGGCGCGAAGCACTCCAACTCGGCGTCCAGGCCGCTTCAGCCCTCCGCGAAGCGCACCGCGTCGGCATCGTCCATCGCGACCTCAAGCCGTCCAACTTGTTCCTCTGCCAGGACGGCACCTTGAAGCTGCTGGACTTCGGGGTGGCTCGCAAGGCGGACGAAGCGGCAGACCCCGGGCCGGATGTCTCGTCCTTCACCCTCTTCGGCACCCCCGAGTACATGGCCCCAGAGCAAGTCTCCTCCGGCAAGGTCGACGAGCGCGTGGACGTCTACGCCCTCGCTTGCGTGCTCTACGAGTTGGTCACAGGGCGCTTGCCCTTCGTCGCTGACAGCACGGTCGCCCTGCTCGATGCCAAGACCAAGCAGGACGCGGAGCCTCCTCGCGACCGCGCCCCCTCGCGCGGCATCCCGGCCGAGGTCGACCGCCTGATCGTTCGCGCCCTCGCGCGCAACCCCGAGAAGCGAACCGCGTCCGCCGAGCAACTCCTCGCCGAAATCCTCACGGCGCTCGACGCCCCCGAGCGCAAGCGGCGCCAGCGAAGGACCCTCGGGCGTGTGGCCATCGTCGCCAGCTTGGCAGGAGCTATCCTGTCGCTCTCCGCTGGGCTGGCTCGCCACTACCCGGACCAAGTCCAGATGGCCATGTCCTCGCTCGTGGCCGCCACCGCGCCCGAGGCGGTCCAGGCGGCTCCGCTGCCGGTCGCACAAGCCGAGGCTCTCCCCGAGGTCGAGGTCGTTGCCCCCGTGACCCCGCTCGTTGGTGCGCCCGTGGCCGAAGAGGTCTCCCCCGAGCCGGCTCAGCCCCTGCTCGCCGAATCCGCCCTTGGCGAGACCGAAGCCGTGGTTGCCGAGAGAGCCGCTCAGGAGCGAAACTGGTCAGAGGCGGTTCGCGCCGCCAGATCCTGGGTCCAGGCCTCGTCGACCCGTCAGTCGCAGCTGTTCCTGGCACGTGTGCTCCTTCACACGGGGCAAGACGGGCAGGCGCAAGAAGCGCGCGCCCTGCTCGAAGACCTTCACGCCCAAGACCCCGGCTGCGCGGAAACACGGTCCCTCCTCCGCGTCAGCGAGCGAGGGCAATCCCCCTCCGAAGCACCCGAACGACTCTCGCCGAAACCTCGCATCGCCCGACGCTGAGCTCCTTCCGATGTCTCCTCGCCACCCGTGACGACGTTGAACCGGATGCGCGCGGACGATTCCGCAATCTCGACCCCATGCGCGCTTGAAGGAGCTGTGCGCGTTCTTTCGATGCCATCCTTACGGAGGGCAAGTGCCGCATCAGCACGAACAACGGTTCACAACACGGCCAAGCGCTCTCCCTGCTCGTGATGGGGCTGGAGTCTTCGTGGGGCAACGACGCCTACCTCGACTATCACACGCGATTTCTGGAGATCATGTCCATGCGGCCGGACCCGTGGGGAACGGAGCGAGGGGCAGCTCTTTCCTATGATCCAGTCGTGGGTTCCCAGCCGGAGGGGGGCTGGGACAACTGGCAGAAGAACTGGAACGACGTAAGGGTGTGGGAGATGGCGCAGCACCACTGGTACGCGTTTCATGAGTTTCCGTGGTAAGCGCCGGGCGCAACAGCGTCGCTCAGACGACCTACGTTCCCGGCCGCCAAGGATCTACCGGGTTCTTCTGCGCACGCCGACCAATCCGGCGAGGGCGGCGAGAATCATGAGCAGCCCGTTCGAGGTTCCGCTGGATCCTTGCGCGACACCGCACCCGATTACAGGTCCCAAGTCGTCTGGATCGATGGTATTGCGAGAGTCGTTGGGGTCCTCTCCGGGGTCCGTCGTACCGCCCGCGCCGGCCGTGCCGCCGGAGCCTGCCGTGCCGCCGGAACCTGCCGTGCCGCCGGAACCTGCCGTGCCGCCGGAACCTGCCGTGCCGCC
>CAZAWR010000143.1:14969-17384 GCA_964488865.1 uncultured Polyangiaceae bacterium
CCTGCCGTGCCGCCGGAACCTGCCGTGCCGCCGGAACCTGCCGTGCCGCCAGCGCCTGCCGTGCCGCCAGCGCCTGCCGTGCCGCCAGCGCCTGCCGTGCCGCCGGAACCTGCCGTGCCGCCGGAACCTGCCGTGCCGCCAGCGCCTGCCGTGCCGCCAGCGCCTGCCGTGCCGCCGGAGCCTGCCGTGCCGCCGGAGCCTGCCGTGCCGCCGGAGCCTGCCGTGCCGCCGGAACCTGCCGTGCCGCCGGAACCTGCCGTGCCACCACTGCCTGAGCCGTCGTCGTATTCGAATGCGCCGATGTCCAGCTCGGCAACCATGTCGCGCTCAAGGCCGCTGTCGTCTTGGGCGAGCACGTGGGCCGAAGGCACGTAGGCCGGTGTCGCCAGCGGGGCCGGGAACGGACGGCCAGGGCAACCAGGGGCATTCTGCAATCCGGCGTCCACCAAATCGCTGGTGCTGGTGGGCCGCAGATCGAGGGCGTCGAGCGAGACAAACCCCGGATCGGTGCCGAACAACGTGCCAGTCCATTCGCTGGGCACGCTGCTCGAACCTTGCATGACCCAGTTGTTGCTGCCAGCCACCATTCGCCCCGACAACCACGAAGCCTCCACATCTCGCATCATGTTGACCGACGCCCCGCCGATCCCCACAAATACGTTGTTGTGCATCTCCACGGAATCGACGCCGTCGAAGACTCGAAACACCGCCGACCCGCCAGGGCGGACTACGATGGTGTTGTTGACGAATCGGTATCGACCATTCGTATCGCCGGTGCCGTCGCCGCCAATGCGAATCACGTAGGCGGTATTGCGCTTCAGCAGCACGTTGCCGACGACGTCGGAGTTCTCCACGGCCAGCGACGGATCTTGTCCGTCCGGTCCGATCAGCTCGAGCTCGTGATACAAGGCTCCTTCGATCCAGTTGTATCGAATCTCATTGCGCTCAGCCCGGGTCTTGACGTTGTTGCCACCGTTGCCGTCGTGGATGTAGCAGTGTTCCATCCGAAACACCGAGCCGGGATGGGCGGTCTCGTCCGTGGCCATGTAGATTTGGTGTCTCTGGGTTCCGCTTCCACAGGCGTACACCTCGGTGTGTTCGAGCAACAGCGAACCGGAATCCGAGTCGGCGCCGAGCACGCCGTGCTGGGGGCAGTCGTGAATGACAGCATTGCGTACGGTGATGTCGTTGGCGTGGTGGTAGAAGCACCGAGCAGCACCTCCCGTCAGCTCCAACCCCTCGAACACGTAATGATCACCCGCCGCTTCGATGGTGTTCGTTCCGCCCGAAAGCACTGGCCGCTTTCCATTCACAGGTACGCCACGAATTGTGATCTTCGCCGACGGTAGTCCATCACGGTTCAGCAGCACCCCGCCGGGGTAGGTTGCGTTTCCATCCACCTCGACGACATCGCCGGGTTGAAGAAGGGATGCGACCGACTGCAGGCTGGAGTGACTGCGACTCGGACCCACTTGATAGACCGCCGCGACGGCGGTCGACCCTGCGACTGCCGTCGCGAGCACCACCATGCTGGAGAAAAACGCACGTTGCCTGCGGGCAGCTGACGAACGGTATCGTGTAGCCAAAATGCGACTCATGTGTACGCTCCTGACGGTGAGTGTTACCGTGAGACGCTCTCCGTCGGGCCGCGCTGATAGTGTGAGATAAGGTCGGAGCAACAGCGTGCGACGAGCGTCTGCCATTTTTCTAAGCCAGGTCCGTGCCACACGGGCAGTGGGTTCACCATTCTCCCCAAGGACAAGAGATTAGAAGGGACGACCGTCCAGCGTTTGAACGTAACGGAAGACTGCAATGCCGTGTGATCTTCTCAAATGCCTACGTGTAGGCGGGGCGCATCATGATTTTCGCGAGCTGAGCCACGCGCCCTCGTTGCGTGTGTTCAGAATATGGCTACCGCTCAGATAGCTTGCATGACTGAAACGCAGCCCCTTCGACGGTGAAACCCGGAGCCGCGCAGACGCGAATGCGGTAAGTGTGTGCCAATCTTGGACCCGTGAGGGGGCCAATGTAGATGTCAGTGTGGGACGGTTGCCCCAGCGCCCCCAAGGTCACTCATCCTGCCGACGCAGCACGCACCCGGGCGCCACGTCCCACCATCACCCCCGACGCGCGACCTCCAACCGGGGTGGGAGCGTCGACGCTGTCCCAATCGTCCGGCGGATCGTCCTCGGCATCATGCTCTCCAAAGAGACAGAGCACCCCATCTGTCCGGCGCTGCCTCCCTTCGTGGCTGCTCGGTACCACGCTCCCGCAGGCGCCCTCGTCGCGCCTCAACGGGACGGCGAAGCGCTGCCATCTGCAGCACCGTCTTCTTTGTCGGGTCCGGCGGACCAAAACTATGGGTGCAGATCCGAAACTGACGTTGGATTTCTCAATTTTCTCGGGACTTTGTGG
>CAZAWR010000144.1:0-17304 GCA_964488865.1 uncultured Polyangiaceae bacterium
CCAACGGATGACGCGGTGGGGGTACCAGACTGGCGAGACGCGCAAGAAACTGCACAGGGTCCATCAGCAGATGTGACGCACGTATCGCTTGCGAAGGTGCGGTCGTTCGGGAACCACATCGGGTGCAGGACAAGCCATGGACCCGATGCCATGGCGAAGCGTGTGCCAGCTTCGGTGCTTTGTGATTTCAGGCGGTTGGACGAGCCGCTGGGTGGCGGTGCGCCAGCGTGACCGCGGCATTCACGGCGCTCTGAGAGGCGCAATGGCTTGGGTTGCCGCGGTTGCGCTACCAAGTGGCGATGCGCCACCCGAATGTGGCGGCCGCCACCTGGCTTGAACTCGGCACCAAGGAGTCCGGCTTCTTCACACGCGCGTACGCCTCACCGCGGCTCACCCCACAGCTGATTCGAGGCTACTTCGAGACCTGGGGACGAGGCCCCAACGTCCTGAGACCCAGCTCCCCGGCCAACAGCGCGAGCAAGAACAGCGCAATCCATCGGGAGATGTCCACCGACCCCGAGGTCGCCCCGAGGCTCGGATCCAGACTCGCTTCCGACGCCTTGCGTGGACGCAAGTCGACCTCTCGCGACGGAACCGCCGCGTAGCGTGTGTCGACCTCCTCCCCCACCCGGATGTCGTAGCGCCCCGCCTCGTGCGGCGTGATGCGCACCTTGCCCTGGGCTCGCGTCACAGGGTACGGCCCTGCCTCCGTGCGCACCTCGACCGCCCCCTCGTCGAGCACCCACGACCGGCCCACGTCGATCCGCTTGGCGCCCCCGCGCGCGCGCGCCGTCTCCGTGACCCGCGACAGCAGCGCGAGGAACGCAGGGCGCAGCGGAAGATCGCTCCACGATGGGTTGAACGGAAGGCCCACGACCACCACGAGGCCGCGCCCCACCGTTCGCTCCACCACGAGGGGGATGCCGTCGGACCATCGGAGGATCGTGGTCGCTTCGCCGAGCCTCTCGTGCTCGAGGTGCGCCCGGCCCTTGGCGCGAAGCTGCGCGAGACTTGGGCCGCTCGGCCCGAATCCCGCGGCGTCCTGCTCGTCAACACCTTCCGGCGCGTCCTCCAGCCAGCGAGGCACGCCTGGCACGAATGGTTCGAGGCTAGCCCCCAGCGGCGCGCGCGCTGCACGGGGACCCAGACCGACCAACACGATGCCCCCTTGTTGCAGCCACCGCCCCACCGCCTCCCGCGCTTCGGGCGTCAGCCCCGGCGGATCGTCGAGCACCAGCACCGTCAGCTTGCCCAGGTCTTCCATCGTGTCCGGCACGACCGGGATCGGTTGCAGCATCGCGCCGGTCTGCAGTGCGAGCAAAGCTTGCTCCACGGGCGGAGCCCCGCCTGTCTCCACTTTCGACAAGGTCCGGTCCGAGAGCACGCCGATCGTCAGCTTCGCGAAGTGCCTCGCCACTGGCGCACGGTCGTTCTCGGGCACGAAGTCCGCGCCCCCTTCGAGCACCACCCGGTCCGCGGACGACGACGCCGGCAACACGAGCTCGATGTCCGTGGCCCCATCCTCGCGAGACATGCGGGTGTGCAGGACCACGCGCGCGAGTTCTTGCTCTGCCGCTCGCGCGACCAGGCTTCGGTCCAGGTCCTTGCGCGCACCGGTGCATGCGACCCTCGCTACCACGCGCCCGCCTCGCTCCTCCGCGTGCAAGATGGCACAGTCTTGCGCGTCCTCCGACAGCGTGCGTGGCACGACCCACACCGGCACGTCCACGCCTTCTCCCAAGGGCGCGCCCTCGGGGTTGCCGTCGCACCGATCCGTGAGCACGACCACGCGCCTCTGGGGTTGCGGCATCCCCGACACCAGGGACGCCGCCAGCGAGATGGCCCCTTCCAGGTCCGTGCCGCGATCGGAAGGCTTCAGGCCTTCGAGCATCCGCTCCACCACGGCAAGGTCCGTCGAAGGCGCCAGGGCGACACGCACCGGGTCCCCTGCGAGCACCACGGCAATGGCATCGCCCTTCTGCGCGCCTGCCAACAGGTCCAACGCCTCCTGCTTGGCGCGCGTGAAGCGCGGCGTCGTGCCGTCGTCTCGCGCACGCATGCTCATGGAATCGTCCACCACGATGGCCACGGCCACGGACGCGCCGCCTTCGCGAAAAATGGAGAGCCGTGAGCACGTCAACAGCGGGGTCGCACCGAGCAGGGCGAGCGCCAAGATCGCGAGCAGACGAATGCCGAACAACGCCCGATCCTCGAGCTTCCTGCGCTGCCGCGAGGCAGGAAGCGACGGGGGCACCAGGTGCGCAGGAGGGAACGGCTTGTCCTGGGCGCGACGGACGCGCAGCAAGTGCGCGGCGATCGGCGCCACCACCAGCAGCGCGATGGCAAGCGCCGCCGCGAACGCGAAGGTCATGCCGGTACCTCTGCGATCGCGCGCAAGATCCGAAGCACGACGTCGACCGGGTCATCGTCCGTGGTGGCGCGGAGCCAGCGTCCGGCCCTCGCCGCAAGGGGGCGCGTCCACCGTTGCGTCCACGCCTCCAGCGCTTCGAGGTAACGTTCCCGCATGACATCCGCGTCCGTCTCGACGACCACGTCCCCTTCGAGCGCCGCGAGCCGGACCGTTCCCGTGTAGGGCAGCGTCAGCTCTTCCCGATCGAGGACTTGCACGACCACAAGGCGTCGACCCTGCGTGCCAAGGGCAGCGAAACGATCGGCCGCGCCGTCGGGCAGGTCGAGCAGGTCCGACAGCAGGACGACGCAGGCGCCGCGACGAGCCCTACGCGCGATGGGCTGCATGGCTCGATCGAAGGCGCTGGCGTCTTGCAGGGCGTCTCCGGTGGCCTGCAGCGCGCCCAGGGCGCCCACGATCCGATCAAAGGTCTCTCCGCTCGCTGACGGGGGCACGGGGTGGATGCCCCTGCCGCCGATCCAGTCGAGGGAGACCGGGTCTCCCGCGGAAAGCGCTACGCGGGCCAGGGCGGCGGCGATTAATGCGGCGAACCCCACCTTCGCGCCCGGAGCGTCCTTGCCCCGAAAGCTCATGGACGCGGTTGCGTCTACCAGAAGGTAGACCCCGCGGTCCGTCTCGGTCTCGAACAGCCGCACGATCAGACGGTCGTGCCGCATGAGGGCGTGCCGGTCGATCCACCGCAGATCGTCGCCCGGCACGTAGGGGCGATGTCCTCCGAACTCCACGCCCGGTCCGCGCCGCCTGCTTCGGTGCACTCCCGCGAAAACGCCATCGGCCACGCTTCTCGCGCGCAGCCGCAGGGGCGCGATGCGGCCCCAGTCCACGGCGTGAACCCACGGCTCAGCTTGGCGTGCCATTCCGCGCCTCGTCGGGAGCCTCCGCCTTCGCCAGCCTCTCCCCCCCCTTGGGGCCAGCCGGTGCGCGCACCGGCAACGTGAGGAAGAACGACGCCCCCTTGCCTGGCTCGCTCTCCACCCAAGCCTGCCCCCCGTGGCTCCGCGCGATGTGCTGCACCAGCGCCAACCCGATCCCGCTGCCCCGAACCCGCTGGTCTCGCGCACCCCTGCCGCGCACGAACCGATCGAAGATGCGACGTTGCTCGTCTCGCGGAATCCCCGGGCCCCGATCCGTCACCCGCACCTCGATCGATCGCGCCCCACGCAAGCGAACCCCCACGTCGATCGTCTTGCCTTCCTTCGCGTACTTCACCGCGTTGTCCATCAGGTTCACGAGCGCCAACTCCAGCGCGCGCTCGTCGAGCACCGTGGGCGGCAGGTCCGGCTCCACCTCCACTCGCAGCTCCATCTCCTCGCGCTCCATCCGGTACCGGTACATGTCGACCGCCCGGGCTACCACCTCCCCGATGTCCGCCTCCTCGAACTGGTAGGCAGCCTTCCCTCTCTCCACCCGGGCGAAGTCCAGCACGTTCTCGATCAGCGCCGACAATCGCTCACTCTCTCGCAAAATGATCGACAAATACTGCTGCCGCTTCGCTTCGTCTCGCACCCGCCCCGTCGACAAAAGCTCGCTGAACATCCTCACCAGCGACAACGGTGTCTTCAGCTCGTGGCTCACGTTCGCCACGAACTCGCTCTTGAGCATCGCCAGTCGACGCTCTCGTTCGGCCGCCACCACCACGATGATCACTCCCGCCGCCACCACCAGAAACGACGCCGCCACCGACACCATCTCCAGCTCCCGTCGTCGCTCCACGCTCTCGCTCAGCTCCTCGGCCGTCGTCAACGTCGCGTACAGTCGCCAGCCGTAGAGCGTCGTCTCGAAAGGACGGCCCACCGTGAAGGCGCCGCCCGCCGTCGGCTGCCCGTAGACCGTCCTGCCTTCCTCGTCCACCACGTGCACCCGCGCGTGCCCCGTCGCGTCCTCGAGCATGCGCGGAAACAGATCGTGCACGATGCGCGGGACGTCGTGCCACGCCACCACCAGGTACTTTCGATTCTCATGCGTGCGCTGCCAGTAGCTGATGAGGTAGGAGCGGCCATCCACCGTCCGGTGCAAATGGCGAAGCTCCTCCGCAGGCCCCCGCTGCAGCTCGAGATGGGGAAGGAGCCGATGGATCAACAGACGGCGAAACACGTCGTCCTCAGGACCCGGGCTCTGCGTCGCAAAGTCGTAGACGTCGTGCTCCCCGTCCCCGCGCAGGATGATCACGGCGCGCACCGTAGGGGTCTCGCGCGAGGCGGTGGGCAGCCAGCGACGCGCCAGCGAGCCCAGCACGGTGACGTCCGCCTCGGCCACCACCACGTTGTCCTCTTCGATGATCCGCTTGTCGAGCCGGTCCGCCTTCTCGTTGGCCACGGACGCCGTGGCCTCGAGCACCGACTGCTGCCGTAGCCGCTCGATCTGGAACGTCGTGCGGAACGTGATCACCGCGAGCGCCACCACGCCGAGCACCACCACCGGCGTGAGCAGGAACGTCAGCAGCTGCTCTCGTCGGGTACGCTCGGCCATCCGGAAGCTCGCTTACTGCGGCATCAGCTTCGTCTCGCTGCCGAACAGCAATCCTGTCCTGGCTACGAATTCGGCGAAGCTCTGGGCGATGTACGCCATCGCGTCCACGTCGGTCTTGCGGAAGGTCCCCTCCCCATCCATGTGGGCCAGCTCGAGAATGCCCAGGAAACGTCCCCCCTGCGCCACCGCGCACGCCAGGATCGAGCGTGGCTCGCCTCCGAGGCTCTTCCACCGGCCCAGACTCACCCGCGCGTCCGTCCCGTCGATGAGGAACGGGAGGCGACGGTTCATGATCTCGACGATCAGGGGATCGTGCTCCGAGACACGGTTTCCGAGAGTGCCCTCTGCGTTCGGACCGACCGCGTGGGCCACGACGAACTCGCGCCGGTTGATGTCGTACAGCTGCGCGATGCCTAGCTTGCAGTGCATCTTGTCGAGGGCGAGGGCGATGACGAAGTCTGCCCCCTCGTACGCGTCGCGCAGGAAGTAGAGGTCGTGCATCGACTCGAAGATGTCGGCGATGATCTCTTCCCCCTGGGAGGGACGTGAGAGCCCTACGGAGCGAGCAGACCCGCGCTGGGACACCGGCGACGCAGGGGCGGAAGCGGGGGGCTTGGCCGCAGCGGCGGGCGTCTCCACGACCTGGATCGCGGCTCCGCTGGGCGTGCCCGGATCGGCGGAAGCTTCTGCGGACCGCAGGGTGGCCTGCGGCGGACCCAGATTGCCCCGGTTTTGACGCAAAGCGGCCGGGGTGGAGGGAGGCGTGGGCTGCGTGGGCTGCGTGGGCTGTGCGGGCTGGCCGTGCGCGGGCAGCGAAGTGGTCACGGGCGGCGGGTCGGGCAGCGACGTCGCGACGGGCTGCGCGGGCTCGACTGCCCGAGCGACTTGAATCGGCTGCAAGACCGGTGCGGGCTCGACTGTCTGAGCGACTTGAATCGGCTGCAAGACCGGTGCGGGCTCGACTGCCCGAGCGACTTGAATCGGCTGCAAGACCGGCGCGGGCTCGACTGCCCGAGCGACTTGAATCGGCTGAACGACCGGTGCGGGCTCGACTGCCTGAGCGATTTGAATCGGCTGAACGACCGGCGCGGGCTTCACCGGCTGCGAGGTTTCGGCGGGCTGGGGGGCCTGGGTGAGTTCGACAGTCTGTGTGGGCGGTCGCGACGAGGCTTGTCCCAGCGTCGGCGGCGGAATGGAGACGCCCGGTCGAGACGTGTATCGCAGCTCAGGGTCGCCCTTCCAATCCTTCCACACGAGCGTGACGAGGGGCGGGCGCTTGGGCCTGTCCTTGAACGCGTGGTCGAAGACGGCGAGGTTGACGAGCTTGGCCGTTCGCGTGGCCGCGAGGTCTTGCTGGATCTCTGCGAAGCGCTGGAGAATGAACTTCTCCGCGTCGTCTTCCGAGGACCCTTCTGTGATCGCGTAGGCGTACTCCCGGTACGTGAGAGGAGAGGACTTGGAGGGTTGCTCTTCGCGGCTTGCCAGCACCTGGAAGGGCTCCTCGGGGATGGGAGCGAGGCCGGCGGAAGAGGGGCGGGACAAGGCCTGGTGGACAGCCTCGGAAACCGCTGCCGATCCTGGGGACCCGTACATCATGGTCTGCGGTCGCGGTCGGGGTCCGGCCTCTGCGGTCGGGGGCGCCGCAGGAATGGCCGCCGGAGGCGGTACGGAGGCGATGCGCGCGGGCACAGCCGGAGGCGGCACGGAAGGAATGCGCACGGGCGCAGCCTGAGGCGGTACGGAGGGGATGCGCACGGGCGCAGCCTGAGGCGGCACGGAAGGAATGCGCGCGGGCACAGCCTGAGGCGGTGCGGAAGGCATACGCGCGGCCGCAGCCTGAGGCGGTGCGGAAGGCATACGCGCGGCCGCAGCCTGCGGTGCCGCTGACTCGGTCCCCCCAGAACTGAGCGGCGCGTCGTCAGGCGCCCTTCGAATGAGGTACCTCAGGCGCGACATGGGCTCGACCGCCCGTACGCCATCCTCGAGCACCTCGATGGAAAAGGTCCCCAGGGACTCGTCCTGCCCGCTCGATCGTCGCACGTCCCGAAGGGCTTGCTGCCACTGGGATGCTTCCAAGCAAAGGCAGACAGGCTCCGCACCCGACTTGCCCAGGGGACTGATCTCGACGAACCAACGCATGAAGGCCTGTTGCTGCCGCCAAGGGGGCGACACGCTGTAGAGGATGGTGTACCGAGTGCGTCACGAAGGGTCAACGATGTTTGCGCAGGACCAAGGCACAAGGAAAGCCTGAACACCCACCACCCGTTCTCAGCGCGCCCGTTTGCGTCTATGCAAGACCGAACGACCCACCCCCGACTGTCGATGCTGCACCGCTTCCTTTCCCGCTACGCCCCGAGCCGACCGACGCCCCGTCGGGTTTTCGGCATGGCGTATCCCCTGTTCGCGGGGTGGCTGGTCCTGTACGTGGCCCGCCTCTTCTACGGGGAAATGCTCACCCAGACCGGGGGCGAATGGTCGGCCCCCCTCGATGACGTCTTCATCCACTTCGACTTCGCACGGTCCACTGCCCGTGGGTACCCCTTCCAGTGGTCCGAGGGGAACGGCTATTCCAGCGGCAACACCAGCCTCACCTACCCCTTCGTCCTCGCCCTCGGCTACTGGGTCGGTTTTCGCGACACCTACCTCATGGTCTGGGCCGCCATCGTGGCCTGCTGCTGCGTGTTCGGCTTCCTGCTCGTCGTCCCACGCCTCGCTCGCGGCTTGCCCCCACCCGCCCGCTTCCTCCTGCCCATTGCCGTCTTCTCCGTCGGCGCCCTCTCTTGGTCCCTGTTCAGCGGCATGGAAGTCGCCTGGTTCCTCGCCGTCTGGGCCATCGCCCTGTCTCTCGCCCTCGACCATCGTCGTGCCCCCAGCGTTCGACATCCCAGCCTCGGCTGGAAACTTGGCTTGGCTGGCGTCCTGCTCGTCACCACCCGCCCGGAGGCCTCTACCTCCGTCGCCGTCCTCGGCTGCACCGCCGCCCTCTTCGTCGCACGCTCGTCCCACAGCCTCCGCCCCGCCCTGCTGACCTTGCTGCGCTCAGGCCTCCCCTCCCTCGCCGCCCTCCTCACCCAGGCCATCGTCAACCGCCTCCTCACCGGCGAATTCGCCGCCGCTGGCGCCCTCGTCAAGCTCGCCTGGTACAGCCCCTACATGCCGCCCGAAGAGAAGTGGACCACCTATCTCTTCCACGTCCAGTACGCCTTCCTTCGCAACATCGACTACCACTTCTCCACCGTCCCGGTCCTCGGCTGGATCCCCGTCGCCCTCGCCGTCATCGCCTTGCTCTCCCCGCGAACCCGCGCCTCCGCCGCCATCCTCCTGTCCTCTGCTGTCTCCTTCCTCCTTCTCGTCGCCATGAACGGTCAGGTGCGATGGCAAAACGAGCGCTACACCATGCCCGCCGTCGCTTGGCTCCTCGTGGCCGCTGCCCTCGGCTTGGGCGTCCTGCTCTTCCGTCCTCGCTCCGTGCTCCCCCCGCTCACGGCCGTGCCTCGACTCACCCTCGCCGTCGCCGCCGTCGTTGCCTTCGTCATCGTCCAGACCCCGCGCACCCGTGACCAAATCAGCTTCTTCGCCCGAGCTTCCCGCAACATTCGCGATCAGCACATCACCACCGGACGCCTGCTCCGCCACCACATGCGCCCGCCCCCTCACCGTGTCCTCGTCGGCGACGCAGGCGCCATCATCTACGCCTCCGACCTGCCCGGCCTCGACATCATCGGCCTCGGCGGCTTCCGAGGCCTGCCCTTCGCACGCGCCTCCTCGCATGGCCCCGGTGCGATCATCGAGCTGATCGAACGCATCCCCCCCGAGGACCGCCCCGACGTCTTCGCCATCTACCCCTCGTGGTGGGACGTCATCCCGATCTGGTTCGGAAAGCAAATCGCCACTGTCCCCGTCGAAGGCAACGTCATCTGCGGCGGCAACGAAAAGGTCATCTACGCCGCCGACTGGCGCCTGCTCAACTCCGGCGCCCGGCCTTCGTCCCTCCAGTACGGCGACGTCATCGTCGACCAGCTCGACATCGCCGACGTCGTGGACGAGCGCAATCATGCGTACCAGTTCCCGTACCCCGATGCCGGCTACGTGGAGCTTCGCATCCTGACGGACCCCTTCGTCGATGCTCGAGACGTTCTCGACGGCGGTCGGCGAATTCCCGACGGCGGGGTCGAGCACTTCGAGTTGACCCCGCATCTCAGCGCGCCCGCCATGCGCCTCATCGTGCGAACCGCGCCCTCGTTTCCAGGCAAGGTCGAGGTGGCGATGAACGGAGAGCACATCGGCAACCTCGCCCTCGAACCCTCGGCGCGGTGGGTCGAGCTGTCCCTGCCGCTCCCCGCGCCGATCGGGCCCGGACAGCGCGCCAAGTTCAGCTTCACCGCCCGCTCGACGCCCCGCTGGGTGAACTACCACGTCTGGCTGGTCGCTTCCCCGTGACGTCCTTCGACTCGATCCTCGACGTCGCATGGCCTGCCGACACGCCCGCCTGGGCGGCACTGCTCGCGTTCGGTGGGGCCCTCGTCTCTCCGCTGATCGCGCGCTTCCTGCCGCGTCTGTCCCTCCGCTCGTGGGTCGTCGCGTGGGCCGTCCTGTCCGTCCTCCTGTCCGCGGCCTACGTCCAAAGCTACCTGCATGGAGGACCGCGCATCATCGATGCGACCAGCTACTGGCTGGAGGCGCGTGGGTTCGCGTCGGGTCTCGTGACGTGGCTCGTCGACGAGCCGACCGCGGCCGTTCGCGGACGCTTCCTCCTCCACCAAGCCACCCCGGATGGCTTGCGGATCGGTGTGATCTTCCCCCCCGGCTATCCCGCGTTGCTCGCAGTCGGGTTCCTCGCGCGCGCTCCCATGCTGGTCGGCCCCTTGCTCGCCGGCGTCCTCACCGTCCTGTCCTGCCTGCTCGCCCACGCCCTCACGCAGCGGCAAGATGTCGTGCGCATCGTCGCCGTCTTGTCCGCGCTCAACGCGTGCCTGCGCTACCACACCGCGGACACCATGTCCCACGGGCTTGCCGCGGTCTTGCTCACGAGCGCGGTCGTCGTGGCCCTGCACGCCGTCACGCATCGGTGGGGCTGGTGGCTGCTCTGCGGCGTTCTGTCGGGCTGGCTCGCCGCAACGCGTCCAGCGACGGCCCTGGCCCTCGTCCTTGTCGGCCTACCTGCGGTCGCCTGGTGGATGGTCTCTCGGCGTCGCCTCGCCCCGCTTTGGATCATCGCAGGCATGGGCCCTGTGTTCCTGCTTCTCGTGCTGCACCAGCACGCGTTGACCGGGGCGTGGCTCGCGACCGCCCAGGGGAGCTACTACCTGCTCGCAGACGGTCCCCCCGGCTGCTTCCGCTATGGTTTCGGGTCGGGCATCGGCTGTCTCGCCGAGCACGGTCCCTACGTCGCCTCCGTGGCTCCCGACGGGTTCGGGGTGCGCGCCGCATGGGTCACCACGGGGCGCCGCTTGTACCTGCATCTGGCGGACCTCCTCAACTACGCCCCCTTCGCGGTCTTCTTGCCCTGGGGCATCGTCGAAGGACGTCGCAGCCGGGCGATGCTGTTTGCCCTCGCCGTGCCCCTTGCGCTCGTGGTCGCGTATTCGCCGTTCTACTTCGACGGCAGCTACCCGGGGGGAGGGGCGCGCTTGCTGGTGGATGCCATGGCGTTCGAGCACGTGCTGGTGGCGTTCGGGCTCGCGTCGTGGGCGCGAAGGTTCCGCGACCCCGCGAAGGGAGAATCCTGGACGCTGGCGGTGACGGCGGCCTTGTGCCTGCTCGGGTTTGCCCTGCACGGAAGCCACATGCATGCATCGCTGCGAGACCGAGACGGGGGCCAGCCCATGTTCGAACCCTCGAGGGTGCAGGCCACGCTCGGCAAGGACCCCCGCGGCTTGCTCTTCGTCGACACCGACCACGGCTTCCTCCTCGCGCACGACCCCGTATCCCGAGACCCCGCGCGATCCCTCGTCGTGACGCGGGCTCGTTACGACGCGCGCGACTTCTTGCGCTGGGACAAGCTCGGACGTCCGCCCGCCTTCCGGTACGTGGTCGACCCCTGGACCGTTCCCCCGATCGCGCCTCGCGTGCAACCCTGGTCGCCGCCCGAGCCGCATGGCGTTTACGTCTTCGAGGCGGAGGCGGAGTGGCCTCCCCTTGCGCAGAGCGGTGGCTACGCCGCCCCCACGCACTTGGCCGCGGACAGCTGCATCTCCCGAGGCCGGGCCCTGTCCCTGGAGCGCACCGGCGACGAGGTGTGCGTGACGACGGAGGTCCCGTCGCCCTCACCGGGGACCTATGTCCTGCAGGGGTTCTTCGTGAGCAATGAGCTTCCCTCGCTGCGCACGTGGGTTCGAGCGGGCAGCGAGCGCGTGATGCTGCCCTTGCACGACGGCACGCTCGAGGATTGGCCGGAGCGGCAAGTCTCTCTTGACGGCCGGTCCTGCCTGCCCACGGGGCGAGTCACGATGCGCATGGGCGGCGGACCCGTGGTGTGGGAGGCCTGTGCCCGAGGCGCCTGGGCGGCCATGGATCGCATGGAACTGCGGGCCGTCGGGGCGCCATGACTTAACAGGCTTGCGAACGGGAAGCTCGTGGTACATTGCCGGTCTCGATCAGGGCGACCACGTTGCCCACGGAACGGCACCCATGACGAAGAGTGAGCTTGTCGAGTCCATCGCGGCGCGTGCGGAGCTGAGCAAGGCACGGGCGGAAATGGTGGTCAACTGCGTGTTCGACGCCATGACCGAGGCCCTTCGAGGCGGGGAGGGCGTCGAGATTCGTGGTTTCGGCAGCCTCAAGGCACGCGCGCACAAGTCCTATCAGGGCCGCAATCCGCGCACCGGAAAAGCCGTAAGCGTGCCCCCCAAGCTTCGCCCCTTCTTCAAGGTCGGCAAGGAGCTCAAGGAGTTGGTCAACGCGAGCCGCGAGCTGGGAAGCATCAAGGACGGCAGCGATAGCGACGAGACCTGAGCGCGTGGCGCACGCGGGGGCAAGGACGCGCCGCGACTTTTTCGTGCATCTGAGCGGGGGCCTCGGTGGCCTTCTCGGGTTGTGGTTCGCCGGGTGCCAGTCGTCTGCCCCTCCGCCCAAGGTCACCACACCTTCCCCCTCGCACGAGCCGCTCGCGCTCGAGCCCCTGCACGGCCTCGCTATCGGTGCTGGTTTGCGCTGGATCGTCTTGGCGAAGCCGCAAGACCTCGCGCGCCACCCCGCCCTCGCAAACGGCGTGGCTCGGCTCGCTCCTCCCTCGCGACGCAGCGTGTTTCTTCAGCTCACGGGCATCGACCTCGACGCCATCCAACAGCTCGTCGTCGCAGACTACGATCGATCCGTCTTGTTCCTGATGGATGGGATCAAGGACCCGCTCGCATCCGAAGAGGCCTTCCGCGACCGCCTCGTGCGGGACATGACGCGCACCGCCTATCGGCCCGACGCGATCTGGACCCACGGCAAGACCGCCGCGGGCGACGTGAGGGCCTTCGCCGCGATGCCTCCGAACGTGGTCGCGGTCGAGGGAGGGGACACGTTTCGGTCGAAGGTGGCGCTGCTGCTCGCGCTCGGGAGGCTGCGACGCTCGCCGCGCGCGTTCGACCTGCCCGACATGAAGACCCTGCTCGACGAGTTGGGCGACGGCGCCGTACAGGCCCTCGCTCCCGGACCCTTTCTCGGCGAATGGGAGAACGCGCTCGGGGGGCTGCTGCGCGTCACGTCGGTCTTCGGCGCGCGCGTCCGGGTGGCAGAAGACGGGGCGATGGACCTTGCCGTTCGCTTGGCCGGCTCGTGGGGCGACGATCCGGTGCGCGCGTCGACGATTCTGCTCGAACGATGGTTCGAGGTCGCACGCAGCCCTGTCGGACGACTGCTGCATCTTGACAAACCGCTTGTGGAGCCGTCGGTGTTCGATCGCGACGACATGATCGCGCTCGACGTGCGGTTGGACGGTGCTCGGCTCGTCGACGGATTGCACGATGCGGTGGCGGCGGACCTGGGGGACGTTCTGGACCTGGGCGACGCGACGCGATGACCGGGCCGCGCATCAACAGGGAAGAGCCATGAAGATCTACACGCGAACCGGGGACGACGGCACCACGAGCTTGTACGGGGGCAGGAGGGTCTCCAAGGCGGACGGGCGCGTCGAAGCCTACGGCACGGTGGATGAGGCCAACTCGGTGCTCGGCATGGCGCGGGCGTTGAACCTCGACCCGTGGAGCGACGGGGTCGTGGAGGCCATGCAGCGCGACCTCTTCACGTTGGGGGCCGAGGTAGCGAGCGGCCGCAACGCCGCAAGCAAGCTGAGCATGCCCTTGATTGGCGCGGGCGACGTGGCGCGCCTCGAGGCAGCCATCGACACGGCGGAAGAACAACTCGCTCCCCTCACGTCCTTCATCCTGCCCGGCGGTTCACCCGCCGCGTCGACCCTGCACCTCGGACGCACCGTGATGCGTCGGGCCGAGCGATCCCTGGTGGCCCTTGCGGGTTCGGAAGAGGTGCGTCGGGAGGTGATCGAGTACGTCAATCGCGCGAGCGATCTGCTTTTCGTTCTTGCACGAAGGGCCAATCACGGTAGCGGCGTCAGTGACGTTCCCTGGGTTCCCAACAAAGGTTGAACCGGAGTGGACGGAGGCTAGCTCTGCTGGCCGGAGTCCGCGGAGGACCGAGAGCACGGTCGGACGCAAGTCCGGCCGCGCGCATTGAACGCACTCCCTTGGGAGGCTCGTGATAAGCTTCGTCCGTGGTGGAAGCGCCGAGCCGTCGATCGAGCAAAAAACGACGAAGGAATTTCAGGTACCGGGCGAAGCCGAAGGAGATCGACTTCCCGACGGATGCGGGCGTGCCCGAGACCCGGCGGCACTACGAGCTGCGCACGACGCTCTTTCAGATCGCGAAGCTTGCTCTCGCGGAGCAAGCATCCATCGGTTCCGCGCAGCTGGTGTTCTGGAATGCGGCGGACCCTTCGCGAAGCGTGGCGCCGGACCTGTTCATTCGGCTGGAGGCCCCGGATTCGTTGTTCGACAGCTGGAAGACGTGGGAGCGTGGGGCGCCCGAGGTGGCAGTCGAGATCCTCAGCGACTCGGATGCCACGGAGCTTGCCTGGGAGGGCCGGCTTCACCGCTACCACGAGCTGGGGGTCGAGGAGCTCATTCGCTTCGACCCCATCGCCCCGGCGGACTGCCTGCGCGTGTGGGACCGTGTCAATGAAGACCTGGTCGAGCGCGAGCTGCAAGACCCGATGATGGCGGAGTCGTCCGTGCTCGGGCTTCACTGGGTGGTGATCAAGGACGCGACGCTGGGGCGGATGCTTCGTCTGGCGAAGGACGACAGCGGCGGCCGGCTGCTCCCCACCCCCGTGGAGCGCGAGGCCAAGAAGCGCAAAGAGGCGGAGCAACGGGTCCGGGAGCTCGAGGAGAAGCTCAGGGACAAGTAGGGCTACGCCGCCTGGTCGAGCGACTGGTCGCTCGTGTCGCGCAGGGCCTCGGCCAGCAAGCGTCGGCCACGGTGCAGGCGTGACATCACCGTGCCGATCGGGACCCCAAGGCGTTCCGCCGCCGCCTTGTACGAGAGCTCCTCGATGTCGATCAGCACGAGGGTCCCCTGGAACGGTTGCGGCAGCTCGTCGATCGCCCGCTGGGTCGACCGCGACAGCCCCACTTCTGTCACCCGGTCCCCGTCGGACGTCGTCCACGCGCACGGGTCGCTCGAGAGCACGGCGAGCGCCCTGCCTTCGCGACGCTGGCGACGGCACCGTGAGATGAACAGGTTCGCCAGGATCTGGTGGGCCCAGGCTCGCAAGTTGGTCCCTTGCTCGAAGCGGTCCTCGAAGCGCAGGGCGCGTTCGACGGTGTCCTGCACCAGGTCTTCTGCCTGGGTCATGCTTCGGGTCAGGCGCAGCGCGTGGGTGAAGAGTTCGCGTCGGAGGCCGACGAGCCGCTGGCCCATGTCGTTCGTGGTCTGGTTCATGGTGATGCCGGGTTGAGCAAGGGGGATGCCAGGGCACGGTGTGCGGATTTTCGAGGATCTTGGGGTGAGCGGGGTGTGGCCGGGGGGACGCGGGGGCGTGTCCTCGGAACCCCAGAAAGGGCAGCTCTCGGTCACTCTGTGCTAGGTTCCCGCCCCATGAAACTGCGGCCCCTCCTCCTCGTGGGTCTCCTGGTCGGGTGCAAGGACCCGGCTCCCCCCGCGCCAGAACCTCCGCCTGTCGCGACGGCCTCCGTGGTCGCGTCCGCCCCCTCCGTTGCCGCGCCGGTCGAGTCGGCAGCCGTCCCGGACGTGGTGGCCTCCGCCTCCGCCTCGGCATCCCCTTCGGGCGAGCCCCTCTGCCCCGACGACATGGCCCGGGTCGAAGGAGATCACTGTTCCCTCGCAGAGCAGAAGTGCTTGGACCACGCGCTCGACAAGGACGGCAAGCCCATCGAGGCCGTGTGCCTTCGGTTCGAGAAGCCGAGCAAGTGCAACTCTACGGGCAAGTGGCACCTGCGCTTCTGCATGGACCGCTACGAGTATCCCAACAAGGTGGGGGAGAAGCCGCTGGTCCTCGTCGACTTTCACGAGGCCACTCGGCTGTGCCAGGAGAAGGGACGACGCCTCTGCACCCCCGCCGAGTTCAACTTCGCATGCGAGGGCGAGGAGATCTGGCCCTACGCCACCGGCTTCGAGCGCGACCCGGCCAAGTGCAACATCGACAAGGAGTGGCGCAAGAAGAACCGCGACCTCTTGCCCTACGCGGACTGCATGAAGAACAAGGCCTGCGCCGCAGAGTTCGCCAAGCTCGACCAGCGTCACGCCATCGGTGAGCGAACCACCTGCGTTTCGCCCTTCGGCATCTACGACCTGAACGGCAACGTGAACGAGTGGGTGTTCGTCCCCTGGGGCAAGGCGCCGTTTCGCGGCGCAATCAAGGGAGGATGGTGGGGACCCGTGCGGTCACGCTGCCGTCCGATCGTGACCTCGCACGACGAGAAGTACACGGGCTACGAGGTCGGGTTCCGCTGCTGCAAGGACGTGGCGGGCGCGCCGCCGACGTCGCCGGAGACCGCGCCTCCCGATGGCGGGTGAGTCCCTAGCCCGAGCACAGCCATCTGCGGCCGCGTGCGGAATCTGCAGCCAAAAACACCGCAACCCAGGGACCCGCCCCTACAGCTTGTACGCCTTGTTGCGCGGGTCGAAGTCCGCGTCCGTGAACCCCGGCGAGCCGTTCACGTCCCTGTAGTAGTACGCCTCCTGCAACTCGTCCTTGAAGTTGAACACCTCGGACTTGACCTCGATCCCTCGCAGGTAGTCCGTCCAGTGCATCATCCGGTAACAGTAGTACCCGAGCCTCTCGTCGCGCGGCAGGACGCTCTCCACCTTGTACGTCTTGCGCCCCTCCAGCGTCTCGAACCCGTGGTTCACCCGTCGAATGTGCCCCTTGGGCGCCGCCTTCACGTAGTCCTTCTCGATGAGCGACAGCAGGTGGCGGAAGCCCACCTCCGATACCAGGTGATTCGTCCCTCGCTTTGCCACCGGCGTATCCAACCCGATCGTCACCGGCACGATGCCGAGCACCCCGCCCTCGCGAACCCGCAGCTTGTCCGCGCCCAGCACCGACACGTTGTACACAAGCTCCCGACCCTTGAACGGCCCCGCCAGCCACTTCATGTAGATCGCCTTCGGGCTCTCCCGGTACTTGAGCTGGACCGTCTCCGCGTCCTGCAGCTTCTTGCCCACACGCTCCTGCTTGATCAGCGTGCACCCGAACTGCGGCAGCGCGGCCAGCGCTCTCTTGCCCGTCTCCAAGAATACCCAGTCGTCGGTCCGGTCCAGCACCGCCCGGATTGCGTCGTCCCGCAACCCCGAGAACACTTTCTCCCGCCCCTCGTTCCCGAAAAACAGGCTCTGTGCCGCGATCTCCTCGGCTCCGAGGCTCTCCGCAAACTTCTTCACCTGCTCAGGCTTCAGCGTGTTGTGCAGTCGCACCATGATGTCCGGGTACGCCCGCACAAAATCCTCCGCCGACGTCGTCCCTCGCTTCGTGTAGCTCGACCTCACCAGGTCCTGCTTCTCCGGGTCGAGACCTTCCACCACGCGCGCGATGCCATCCTCGCCAAGGAAATCTCCGAGCGCGTTGCGTTGGCTCTCCGGCAAGGACGCCACCGCCTCCCGCACCTGCTCGGTCGACATCAGATCGAGACCCAGCCGGAAGAGCTTGGGAAAGACGTCGTGAAAGGCCGGCACTTCGTGGCCGTAACAGACCACCGCGGATCCTCGTGCTTCGTTCATGGGAGGATCGAATACGTGAACCGCATGGGCGTCAAGGACAGACCTCGACCGTCATCCGCAACCCCCCCTTCAACTTTTCGGCTCCGGGTTCTCCCCCATTCAACCCGGCTCCAGATTGGATGAGGTGGCCGACGGACCGGCAAGGTCTCGGCGCACAGGAGGCA
>CAZAWR010000145.1:0-17246 GCA_964488865.1 uncultured Polyangiaceae bacterium
CTGCCCCGTGCCGTCGCGAGCACCCTTCGCCCAGGACTGCGTCCTGCCCCGTGCCGTCGCGAGCACCCTTCGCCCAGGACTGCGTCCTGCCCCGTGCCCTCGCGAGCGCCCTTCGCCCCGATCCGCCCCCCTCTGCGTCCGGGCATTCCCCATTCCGTGTTCGAATTCCTGTTCTCCGCTCCTAGTTCATCTGCCCTATCCGTCTCGATCCGCCACCCCCTGCGCCCACGCCATCGACATCACCGCATGCGTCGCGCGATGCCCCGGCCGTCGCGCTTCAATCACCCCCCGCGGAACCCCTCCCGCCATGGTGAGATCCCCGATGAGATCCAGCAACTTGTGCCGCACGCACTCGTCCCCCCCCGGCGGCGGCTCCGACAGGCTGGTGCCGTCGTCCTCCAGCACCACCACCGATCGCAGGTCGACCGAGCGCGCCCGTCCCGCGGCGCGCAGCCGCGACACGTCCCGCCGAAATCCGAACGTCCTCGCCGGCGCGATGCGCGTCAGAAAGTCGTCCGGGTCCCCCTGCCACTCCGCCCGCTTTCCCTCGATGAGGGGATGATCGAATTCGACGTCCACAGCGAGCCGCGTCTCTTCGGACGGCGCGAACCGATACTCGGCACCCTCGAGCTGGAAGGCCGCACGCTTGACGATGCGCACCCGGGGTGGGCGCGCGGCAAAATCAAGCTGCCGCAACGCGCGCGCGAACCGCAGAGCGCCCCCGTCCAGCAAGGGAACCTCGGGCCCGAACACGTTCACACGAAGATCTTGGTCGATGCCGAGCCCGCCGATCGCGGCGCACAGATGCTCGACCAGGTCGACCCGAACGCCACCGCCCGTCACCGCCACCCCTTGATCCGTCCTGTCCACGCGCAATTCGTCGAGCGCGATCTCCACACCGTGCTGGCGCAAAGCGAGGGGACCGGAACGCCTCACGAGCACCACCGCACAGGAGCCGCCCGCATGCAGGGCGGGGCCACCCAGGGCGATGGCGCTCACCGCTATTCCCCGAAACGCGCGACGTCGCTGAACAAGGTGACGGCAGCCACCAGCGTGAGCAGCAGGAAGAGGCCGACGGCATGGACGTGGGCCTCGATGCGAGCATTGGGGCGCTTGCGGGTGGCAGCCTCGTAGCCGAGGAACATGAGGCGTCCGCCGTCGAGGGCGGGGATCGGAAGCAGGTTGAAGCCGGCGAGGTAGGCGGAGAGTGCGCCGAGCAGGCCCACGTAGTCGGCGAAGCCCCGCTTCACGGCCTTCGCCATCTCGTTGACGATGCCGACGGGACCGGAAAGCTCGGGTTTGACCTTGCGAGCGATCATCTGGCCGATGCCCGCAACGAGCTCATAGACGATCCGAGGGGGTTGCTTGACGGACAACAAGGCGGCTTGTCCGACGGAGATGGGAACGTTCTCGATGGTGGCCTTGACGCCGATGCGGCCTTCCCCCTTCTCGCCGGAGCCTTCGGGGGTGACGTCGAGGGTGACGCGCTTGCCTTCGCGCTCGACGAGGATGGGGGTCTTCTGGCCTGCACGCGCCGAGACGAGGGTGCGAATCTGATCCCACTCCTGGATGGGCTCGCCGGCGATCTCGACGATCTTGTCACCGGACTGCATGGTGGCAGCGGCGGCGGCGCCTTCGGGAACGACCTCGACGATCGTGGTGAGCCGGCCCTGTCCGCCGACCATGAAGGCGATGAAGAACAGGACGGACGCGGCGAGGTAGTTGGCGAGGGAGCCGGCGAAGATGGTGGCGATCCGCGCGTGCAGCGGGGCGTTGGCGTAGGAGCCCTTGTCTTTGGGGTCGGACTCCTCGAAGGGGTTCATGCCTGCGATTTGCACGTAGGCTAGGAACGGGATGATGGCGATCTGGTAGGTGGTGGGGCTTCCCTTGGGCTGCTTCTTGTAGATGGCGGGCCCGAACCCGATGGAGAACCTCGTCACTCGCATCCCGAAGTAGCGAGCCACCAGATAGTGGCCTCCCTCGTGGATGACCATGAGAAGAGCCAGACCAAGGATGGCTACGAGCACGAAGAGAGCTGACATCGGGAAATGGAGTGTAGCAGGCTTCAGAAGAACAGCGACGCGCCGGCGGAAACGTTGGGCGACCCGAGACGGATCGTAAGTGCCAGGGAGTCACTCATGGCGAGGCGAGCGCCCCCCCAGACCACGAAAGGCAGCTTCGTGGAATTGTCATCCTTCGAACAAGGCTCCTCGTCGCACCACCCCGTCCCCGAGCGACGCTCGTGGACCAAGGCCATGCCCGGCTCGGCGAAGATGCTGATGACGGGGGTCAGGAAGAAGTTCCACTGGACGACCAGGGGCGCGGTGAACTGGTGGGCGGTGCAGTCCTTGATGAAGGTCGCGTAGTTGGGGTCATCGGGTTCCGGGGAAGGACCCTCCCAGAAGTAGGCTCCACAGGGTTCCTGGAAGTAGGCCCAGTGAATGCCGAGCCCGATCGCGAGCGAGTTGTTCAACTTGGCGAGGGGACCGTCCTGGAGAATGGGCACCGACACGCGAAGCCCCGGACCGATACCGGCCGCGTCTCCGGGCAACCCCGCCCACTTGAGCCCCACCTGCGGCTCCAACTCCACGGCGTAGCGCCGGTGCGCCCCCGGCTCGTGAACCTGCGCCCAGGCGGTTGCCGACGACACCGTAACCGCCATCCACGTCGACAAGGCCAACCCCGCGGTGGCGTATCGCCTCGTCCTGTTGGTTCGCATCTTCGGCACCATGCGCCGCCATCCTAGTACTGGGTGCCCGAAGTGAATACCGGTATCGCACAACCCCGGCAGAGCCCGGCCCCGCCTACCCGAACAGGTCCTCGAGCGGACCTGCCCCTTCGCGAATGACCTCGATCTCGCCCGACGTCAGGTCCACGACGGTCGTGGGTACCAACCCTCCCGCACCGCCGTCGATCACAAGGGCGAGCCCCTTGAAGCTGTCGTCGATTTCTTCCGGGTCGATGAAGGGCTCGCCCCCAGGGAAGACTGCCGTGCTGGTGATGACCGGTCGCCCGAGCTCCTGCACCAGCGCCTGCACCACCGGGTTGTTGGGAACCCGGATGCCCACCGTCTTGCGCTTGGATTGCACGATCTTGGGCACCTCGCGGGTGGCCTCCAGGATGAACGTGTAGGGCCCCGGCAAGACGCGACGCAGCAGCCGGTACTGCGTGTTGTCCACGATCGCGTAGCGCGCAATGTCGCTCAAGTCCGGACAGATGAACGTGAGCTTCTGCGTCTTGGGCATCTGCTTGATCTGGTAGATGCGATCGATCGCCTTCTTGTTGAACAGATCGCAACCGATTCCGTACACCGTGTCCGTCGGGTACGCGATGACGTCCCCGCGCTCCAGTGCGTCCACGGCGCGTCGCACCTTGCGAGGTTCGGGATGGTCAGGGTTGATCGGCAGAAGCATGACGGAACCGGGCACGCTCCTAGCCGACCTGCGCGATCTTCACAAGTCCCACACGATCGAACGCCGGTCGACCATGGCTTGGGAGAAACCACAGAAGGCGCAGAGGGCACAGAAGCCAGAGGCTTCCTTCCCCTCCTGTGGCTTCCGCTCGCTCTGGCGTTCGGGGGTGAGCCGCGGTGAGCGCTACGACGGGTCGGAGGGCTGCGATGACGGAGCGATCAGGCGCTGCCTGGCCGCATCGCCGTGAAGGCCAAGGGTGACACCCCAACCAGCTGCGCGTAGGCCCGCTTCCACATCCCCCCGTCGTCCTTGTCGAACACGATGCCCGGGTCGAACGCGACCGGGAGCCACGCGCCAGCACGAATCTCCTCGTCGAGCTGGGACGGGGCCCATCCCGCGTAGCCAAGGATCATTCGGAACTCCGTAGGCCCCCGCCCGCGAGCGATCGCCTCCACCACCGACCGATCCCCAGTCCCCGCCCACTCCTCCGTGAGCACGAGCTGCCCCGCATGATCGAAGGAGGCATCACGACGGTACAACACCCATGCAGACCGGGGGGACACAGGACCTCCCACACGCGCCTTGTTCTCGTAGGAGACAGTACCCGGAAGCTCGACGCCGTCCGGAACCAGACCGGCATCGCGGAGCAGGCGAGCCACGGGGGCAATCTCGATCCCGTTGAGCACCCAGCCGAGCGAACCTTCCGTGGTGTGCGTCGCGAGCAAGACCACAGACCGGGAGAAGTTCGGGTCCCCGAGAGGGGGAGCCGCAAGCAACAGGCCCGGTGCAAGCACGGTGGGTTGCATTGGGCTCATCGTAGTCTGTTTGTGCCGAAAGCGCTCGCACAAACCCGACCGCGAACGGACGAGGCGGCGGGTCAGTAGCCGCCTTTGATGCCGTACTGCTTGAGCTTGCGCCACAGCGTCGTGCGGTGCATGTCCAGCTCGCGGGCCGCAGCAAGTCGGTTGCCACGATGACGCTCGAGCGCCAGACGGATGACCTCCGCTTCCGCCGCTTGCCGCGGATTGGCGACCGCAGTCGGCTCGCTCACGTGGAAGTTCCCGCGCGGCTGCGTCACCGATTCCGGCAAGTGCTTGCTCTCGATGAGCTCCCCACGACACAGCACGAAAGCATGCTCGATCGCGTTCTCCAGCTCCCGCACGTTGCCCGGATAGTCGTACCGAACCAGCAAGGACATCGCCTCCTCCGTCACACCACGGATGCTCTTGCCCGTGCGAAGCCGGTGGCGCGAAAGGAACCGGTCCACCAAACACGGAATGTCCTCCCGTCGATCCGCCAGCGATGGCAACACCACAGGCACGACGCTCAGCCGGTAGTACAGGTCCTGACGGAACGAGCCCGACGCCACGAGCTCCGAGAGGCTCGCGCTCGCACAAGCCACGATGCGCACTTCCGCTCGGGTCTTCGGTCCGCCCCGCGGCTCGAACACCTGGTCCTGCACCAGCCGCAGCACCTCGAGCTGCAGCGCCGGCGCCAAAGACCCCACGTCGTCCAGCACCAACGTGCCCCCCTGCGCCAACCGCACGCGGCCCACATGATCCCGACCGTTGTCGTCGCGCCCTCCGAATAGCTCGTGCTCCAGCAATCGGTCCGGCAAGGCCGAGCAACACACGCGAATGCAGGGCCGGTCCCGGCGCGACGACAAGGCATGAATCGTCCGCGACAGGAGAGTCTTGCCACTGCCGGCAGGCCCCTCCACCAGCACGGGGGCATCGCTGCGCGCGATGTCGGGCAGGATGTCCACGATCCGCTGGATCGCGGGGTGCCGGCCCACCAGGTCCACCAGCTCCTTCTGGTCCGAGGTTCCCCGCTGCAAGGCCTCGACGGTCGACATGTCCCGGAACGTTTCCACCCCGCCCACCCTGCGGCCGTCAGGGGCACGCAGGATCGCCGTGCTCACCGACAACGGCAACAGCGTGCCGTCCTTCCCGACCGCCTCGACCGGCACGTTCACGATCGGAGACCCCGTGTCCATCGTGCGCCGCAACGCACAGCTCGAACGACAGATGCTCGCCCGAAACACCTCGTAGCACGGGCGACCGATGACCTCCTGCCGGTCATACCCCGTGATCCGCTCCGCCGCGCTGTTGAAGCTCGTGATGCGCCAGGAATCGTCGACCGTGAACACGCCGTCCGCGATGCTGTCGAGGATCGTCCCTCGCCACATCGACGAGATCGAAGCGCCCTCGGCGCGCTCAGGGGGGTCGTCCGTGGAAGCCGAAGGGCTCTCGATCGCTCGAATGCGAGGTGGGTCTGAGGGGTTGATTCGTTGCATCGGTTTCTCCGCGAGCCAGACCCTGGAGGGTCCTTGGTTCAAAACAGGATCACACGGAGCCGTGGCCGAACTGGTGAATGCGGGACCGGGGACAGGGAATGGGAAAGGGCTTCGGTTTTCACTTCCCGGTTCACTTCGCCTTCGGCTTCGTGGTCCTCCGTGGACTCGGTTCGAACGAGCCCCCGCCCAAGGCAGGCGCCCGATACGCTTCTCCACCCCGCTGTCGGCAGGGCATCACCACCAAGCCCCCGACCGTCCCGTCGAAGAAAGCCTTCGCAACCTGCTCCACCGTGCCCGCCAACCCGACGATCACACGAACCCCCGCGGCCGCGGCCAGTGGCAGAAAGTCCCTGGGAAACCCCCCACACAACAGCACGTCCACCCGATGCTCCGTGAGCACCGAAAAGCGCTCCGGCCACGACACGTCCCCGAGCGTCACCCGCTCGCGTGACACCTCGTCGCCCCCTTGCCTGTCGATCACGACCATCTCCCGCGCAAAGCAGAAGCGGGGAGAAATGTCCGCACCGAACAAGGGGATCGCGACACGCATGGCCGCGTGAACGGAGAGCGAGGATCGTGCCAGGACAGAAGGTGTCCTCGCTGGCGGACCGAACGAACGAGCTAGCTAGCTAGAGCCCCTTTCACTCGGGTGGAACGGAGCGAACATCCGATTGGCCAACCCATGACGGAGCGAACACCCGAAGGAAGCATGCTCTGGCCGGTACACATCCGCACCCGTGGCGGCGCGATATCGTCGCGCCTAGCCTTCAGGTCGGCAACGCCGTGCCATGGCAGTGGCTCTTGCTTGGCACGGAACCATTCGTTCCACCTTGGACCAATCTGTCCTGGCCGATGTGGAACGAGGCTCCCTTCAGGGTCCCTCAGTCGCCTGGCTCGAGCAGGCCGAGCTTCGTCATCTTGCGCCACAGGGTGTTGCGACCGATACCCAGGGCCTTCGCCGTCTCCGTCCGGTTCCAGCGATGCTGCTCCAGCGCCCTGCGCAACACGCTGGCTTCCTCGTGATTCGGAACGCCAACAGACTCGGGGGCTGCGTCAGGGGAGGGCTGAGATGAGTCCACGGTCCCGCGAACGAACACTTCTTCGGGCAAGTGGGACACGTCGATGTGGGGCTCCCGGCAGAAGACGAAGGCGCGCTCCACAATGTTCTTCAGCTCGCGAACGTTGCCGGGAAAGTCGTAAGCGTAGAGCGCCTGCAACGCCGGGTCCGTCACGCCCTCGATGGGCTTCCCCGTTCGGCGCGCCGTCTCCTTGACGAAGTGGTCGACGAGCGCCGGAATGTCGTTGCGGCGCGCGGCAAGAGGAGGAATGTCGATCGGCACCACGCGCAGGCGATAGTAAAGGTCCTCGCGAAAGGCACGGTCCGCCACCGCCTGCCCAAGATCGCGGTTGGTGGCAGCCACGATGCGCACGTCGACACGAATCGTCCGCGTGGAACCGAGAGGCTGCACCTCTCCTTCCTGCAGCACGCGCAGCAGCTTGACCTGGAACGCCGGAGACAGCTCGCCCACCTCGTCCAGAAACAGCGTCCCGCCATCGGCAAGGACAAACCGACCCGGCTTGTCCCGTCGCGCATCCGTGAACGCGCCCTTCTCGTAACCGAACAGCTCGGATTCGAGCAGCGCATCCGGTAGCGCCCCGCAGTTGACCCGCACGAACGGGCCCTCGCTTCGCGGCGACAGGTCGTGAATCGCCGTGGCCACCAATTCCTTGCCCGTCCCGCTCGCCCCCGTCACAAGCACAGGGGCCCCCGACACCGCCACATCGGGGAGAATCGCAAAGATGCGTCGCATCGCAGCGCTCTGGCCGACGATGTCCCGGAAGCCCTTCTGACCCGAGACCTCCCGGCGAAGCGCCTCCACTTCCGACATGTCGCGGAAGATCTCCACGCCACCCACCAACTGTCCATCCTCACTCCGCAGCACAGCGGTCGACACGCAGATCGGCACGACGTCCATGTTCGCGTCGAGCACGTCGATGCGCACATTTTTCAGCGGTCTTCCCGATCGGATGGTCTCGGCCAGGGCGCAGCCGGTCTGGCAGATGCTCGCGCGAAACACCTCGTAGCACTTGCGACCGACGGCGTGGCTGCGGGGAATGCCGGTGATTCGCTCCGCTTCGGTGTTGAATGACGTGATGTGGAAGTCCTGATCGACGGAAAACACGCCTTCCCCGATGTTGTCGAGGATGAGCGGGTACAGCGGGTCGATGCGGGGTTTCATGAACGGGCGGGCGGAGCAGTACTGGAACTGTAGGGTCCGGGCAGGGTTGCCGCAAGCGCGCTCGGGCTTGTGATTGCGGTTGCCTTGACCCTCCTGCCAGCATCGCCTCCAATCACGCGCCAGCGATACGTGAAATCCGCAGCGTACTCGGCCGGCTTGCCTTGCTAGGATGCACCCGAGATGCTTGGGTACACGGCAAGTCGCGTACAGGGCGCGATGCGGGTGGCGCAAAGATTGCCCCCCGCACCTGGCGCGTGGAGAGACGACACATGAGCAGACGCAGCGCACCTTGGTCCCGAAGCACCGCAGGCGTGACCCTCGCGGCAGCTTGCGCCGTGCTCGCAGCCGCCACCGTGCTTCACGGCGGATGCCTGGTGACCGAACACTGCTACTCCCAGGCCGATTGTACCGCTCCCTTGCTCTGCCTGCCCGACGGCACCTGCGGGTTCCAGTGCACCGCCGACTCCGATTGCGGCGCGGGCATGGGCTGCGTCGGACACCGCTGCCGGCCCAAGTCCACCGTGCCGATCGAGTGCCCGTCGGACATGGTCAACATCGCCGAGGCCTTCTGCATCGACCGCTTCGAAGCGTCACGCCCCGACGCCACGGCCACGTTCGATGGGACCCAGAGCGACAAGGCCGTGTCACGCGCCGGGGTCATGCCCTGGCAACTGTCCGGCCCGGAAGGCAACGAGACCGCACGCTCGGCTTGCGTCTCCGCCGGCAAGAACCTCTGCTCCCCGCAGCAGTGGCAGTCCGCCTGCGAGGGACGCGCTGGCACCGCCTACGGCTACGGCAACGCGTACGAGCCCGCAACCTGCAACGGCATCGACACCTACGGTCTGAGCGGCTTCCACCTGCTTCCGACCGGCTCGCTTCCCCGATGCCGCAGCGACTGGGGCGTGTACGACATCAACGGCAACCTCTGGGAGCACACTCTCCACGGCTCCAACAAGACCCTGCGCGGCGGCGCCTACAACTGCAAGGACTCCCAGACCTTCCACCGCTGCGATTACATACCGGGCGACTGGGAACCCTCCGCCCGGGGCTTCCGCTGCTGCCTCGTCCCCACGTCCGACGGTGACGCCGGCACCGACGCAGAAGCTTCCACCGAAGCCTCACCCGACGTGACCTCCGAAACCGAGGTCGGATGCCTCGACCCCGATGTCGTCGACTCGTCCGAAGACGTGCCCACCGACGTCTCGCTCGACAGCACCGACACGGGTTCGGAGCCCTCGCCGGATGCGCCGGATACGCCGGATGCTCCGCCGGACACGTCGCCGGACACCTCGACCCAAGGTTGCCCCGACGACATGGTCCGCATCCAGCACGGCGGCCTCGACTTCTGCATGGACGTCTACGAGGCGGCGCGCATCGACGCGACAGCCGTCTCGCAAGGCACGTTGCCCATGGCCGTGAGTCGCGCAGGCGTGCAGCCCTGGCAGTGGGCCGACCTGGCGACCGCCCGCTCGGGCTGCCTCAACGGTGGCAAGCGACTTTGTCGTCTGGACGAATGGGTGACGGGTTGCTCGGGCCCCTCGGGGACGGTCTACAGCTACGGGAACACGTACGACCCGAGCGTCTGCAACGGTATCGACGCCTACTGCAGCTGTGGTTCCGGCACGTGCTCGGGCCTCACCACGTGCCCCTACCCCCATTGCTTCAACCAGGCTTCGTCCGAGGGTGGCGGGCCGTGCGGCGCGACGTTCCACGCAGAGGTCACGGGCGCTTTCCCTGACTGCCACAGCCCCTGGGGCGTGAACGACATCAATGGCAACGTCTGGGAGCTCGCAGACACGGACGACGGGCTCGAGCACTTCCGCGGCGGGGCGTACAACTGCTCCGACTCGGAGGCATTGCATCGCTGTGATCACGACGGCACCTGGGGACCGTCCGCTCGTGGGTTCCGTTGCTGCAAGGATCCTGAATGAGAGCGACCATTCTGGGATGGGTTCTACCTTGGCTGCTGCTCGCAAGCGTGGTGCACGCTGAGGATCCCCCCGTTCCCTCCTCGCCTCGCGCGGCCCTCGACCAAGGCGCGCGGCTTCGCGCAAGCGGCGACGTCAAGGGGGCCATTCAAGCACTCAAGGCCGGCAAGAGCGCGTTCCCAGACCACGAGCAAATCCGTCAGGCTCTGGCCTTGGCCTACCTGCAGGACGGCAACGAGTTCTGGGCCTTGAAGGTTCTCCGTGAGTACGAGGACGAGCATCCCCCCGCCTGCGACACCCGCGCCTTCCAGGCATGGATCCACATCCAGCAGGCCAACTTCGACCTCGCCGAGGAAATCCTCGACACCCCAGGCTGCGACACCCCCGACTACGTGGCCGCCCGAACCGCCCTGCTCCGCGCCCACATGGCTTCCCAACACGGAGACACGAAGGCCGCCGGAATACACGTCGAGAAGGCCCGCCAGGCCGGCCGCTACTACGAGGAGGACAAAGCCCTGCTCGACGCCATGACCGCTCGCTTCGATCCCGGACGCCTGCCCGTGACCTCCTGGCGAGCCGACCTTGCCGTGGGCTGGACCTCCAACGGCCTCGCAGGCTCACCCGTCGACCCCGCCGACGTCGGCACGGATACCCAGTCGCCCCTCGTCCAGCTCGACGCACGCATGCGTGTCGTAATTCCCGCGTCGCGGTACCTGCGCCCCGTGCTGGAAGCCCAAGTTCGAACGCTGGACCTGATGGCCACCACCGTCGGGGCTCTCAGTTATCGGCAGCCGTCGTTCCGACCCGGTGTGCTCATCGGGGACTCCACGCCCCGTTTGCTGCTGACCTACGGGTTCGACGCCGTGCAGATCGCGGGAGGAGATCGCTACGAGCAAGGACCGCTGTGGTACTCGGAGGGGCACCGGTTCGACTACGAGCTCGAAGTCAACGACTACCTCTTCGCGTTCGGAGGCGCCGGGCACCGGGAGTACCGCGAGGCGGGCCGGACGCGATTCGAAGGGGAGCATGGGCTCGCCGTCGCGCTGCCGATTTCGGACGAGGTCCGGGTGATGACGGGCGGGTCGGCCCGATGGTATCGCGCGGCGAACCAGGCCTATGACGCTCAGGGAGCAACCGTCCTCGGTCAGGTACAGGTGCGATTGCCCGCCGGTCTCGAAGGACGCGTCAACGCCTCGGTCTCCTACGATCGGTACCCTCGATCGCACGGCTACTTCCCGGGATCGCAGGGGGACGCCCGGGCCGACCTGCAGACCCGTTTCAAGCCCGGCCTCTGGTCCCCTTCCTGGAGCGGCTTCCGTGTCGGGCTGGACTACGAGGTCAGCCATCGCGACAGCACGGCCGTCAACTACGAGTACAACGACCACCGGGTGCTGCTCCACGGGGTGTGGGTGATGGACGGGGATCGGTTCGGTGTCGATCTCGTCTCGACGGACGGGCGTGAACCCCTGCCCCATGGCGTCTCGGCATCGGGACAGCTCGCCGGAGACGAGATGCGCATTCGCGACTTGATGCAACAAGACGAAGCGGTGAAGCGAGGTTCGTCGTGTCTGAACTGAAGCAGACCACGCCCGTGCAGCCATCCGCGCGCGCCACGGTCGTGGGGATCGTCCGCGACGCCGCCATCGTGATGGTGGTGTCGACAGCGGTGGCGCTGACCGTGAACGCCGTGCGATCCGAAGGGATCCGTCTGGTGCAACAAGAGCAGTACGACATCCTCGTTCCTTGTCCCGAACCCGTGGGCGATCCCGAGGGAATGAAGGCGGACGACGCGCGCGTGAAGGACAGCAAGTCATTGCTGCTGGACGTGCGGTCGAAGGAGGAGTTCGAGAAGTGGCGCGTGGAGGGGGCACGCAATCAGCCCTTCGACTGGCTTGGGCCACCGGTGGACGAAGAAGTCAGGACGGTCGCAAAGCAGGTGGCAGCAAGTCGTGCACAGCGGGTCATCGTCTACGGAGACGGGGACGACCCGGATTCGGGCAAGGAGTGGGCGAAGCTCTTGTCCGGGGCGCGCATCAAGAACGTCTTCTTCGTGGAGGGCGGCGCACCCGCGCTGAACCCGAGCTTGCCCAAGCCCGAAGGGTTGCCGCCCCTCGAAGAGCCCGACGAGCCCAGCGAGCCCGGCGCTCCAGGAGATGGGGCAGGGGACGGATCGGCTGACAGCGGAAAGGAGGCCCCATGAGCTCGGCGCTCGCATGGCGCGGTCATGCATGGATCTCCCTCGTGGTCCGTCTGTACCTCGGAGGCGTCTTTCTAGCGGCATGTGCCCACAAGATTCTTCACCCCGAGGTCTTCGCCGTCGACGTGGCGACCTACCAGTTCCTGCCGCTCTGGTCGGTGAACCTGTTTGCTCTGGTGTTGCCTTGGGTGGAGGCCTTCACCGGCGTGATGCTGGTGCTGGGCATCCGGGTGCGGGCAGCAAGCCTGCTCATCATGGGTATGATGGTCGCCTTCATGGTGGCGCTGGCCTGGGCGCTCCACCAGGGGCTCGACATGTCCTGCGGATGCTTCGCGTCGCAAGCGGCGGCGGAGGACGACCCGATTTCGTGGCATACGTTGTTGCGCGACAGTGTCTGGCTCGTACAGTCCATCTACGTGCTCGCGGTCGATCGCGACGCGATCGGCGTGGAGCGCTTGCTCGGCAAGTGGAGGAAACGTCATGGGTAGCCGGTTCTCGTTCTTGATTGCGCTCGCGGCCTTGCTTCTGGTTCCGCGCTTGGCAGCCGCCCAGACCGCGACGTGCGACGCACTGAGCGGGGAGAAGAAGACGCTTGCCACGGCCCTGATCAACGAGCAGCACCTGTACGACTGCTGCGACGGGACGATTCGGGAGTGTTTGAAGGAGGGCAAGTGCTCGCTCGCGACGCGCCTGGCGAACCAGGTCTGCAGGATGGCGGCTGCAGGGAAGGACAAAGCGACGATCGAGCGGACGCTCAGCCAGCGTGCCACGACCATGACGAGCGCGCGGCCCGTGCCGATCGACAATTCGCGGGCGGAGCGCCTCGGCGATGCCAACGCCCCCGTGACGTTGTCTCTCTATCTGTGCCCGCGATGCCCGTACTGCGCCCGCCTCGTGCCCCAGTTGCACAAGGAGATCACAGAGGGCGCGCTGAAGGGCAAGGTCAAGGCCTACGTGCGCGAGTTCCCCATCCGCAACCATCCGGGTTCCACCGAAGGCAGCATGGCCATGGTGGCGGCCCGGCGCATGGGCAAGGGCTGGACCTTCCTGCTGCATCTGTATCGCATCTTCGACCAGTTCGACCCCGCGAACCTGCCCAAGTTCGCCGCCGAGTACGGCATGAACGAAGAAGAGTTCCGCAACCTGCTCACCGACGAGGGCGTGCGTCGCGAGCTCACGGCGTCCAAGAAGGAAGGCGTGCGCAATCGGGTCGACGCCACCCCCACGATCTTCCTCAACGGCCGCAAGTACACAGGTGACCTGAGCATCGAGACCGTCGTCGACGTGATCGAAGAGGAAGCGGAGCGGGTGAAGGCGCGAAAGCGGTAGAGCCACGACGCGGGTGCTGCTCCTTCACACGAGGCGGGTCAGCGTGGGTCGCTTCGCACGCACAACCCGTCGCCGCGCAGCTACCCACATCCGCACAAGCAACGAACCCATCTGCGGCTCTCTGCGGAATTTGCGGCCAACTCCGATGGCTCGGGATCTGGGCACCCGTCCCTCAGCTTGCACCCCAGCCCTCCCGGCGCAATCATTCTCCCATCCTCTTCGCCTGGGCCGCCCGCCGACCCCTGGGAGACGTCATGCTCTCGAAGCTCGCCAAGCGAGTCAGTTACGTCGTGATGATCAAGCTGTTCGCGCTCATGGAGGTGCTCGGCTTGCCCGGAGGCAAGACCCCATGACCCTCGATGAGAAGGTCTCGCTCGGCCGGTCCGGGCTACGCACCTCGAGGCTCGGGATCGGCTCCTCCTTCGGCGTGTCCGACCGCGCCTGCCAAAAAGCCTTCGATCACGGCGTCAACTACTTCTTCTGGGGCTCGGTGCGCACCGCAGAAATGGCCTCGGCAATTCGCCACATCGCCCGCCACCATCGCGACGACCTCGTCGTCGTCCTCGAAAGCTACGCACGCGCACTGCTCGTGGAACGAAGCGTCGAGCAGGGCCTGCGGCAACTCGGACTCGATCACGTCGACGTGTTGCTGCTCGGATGGCACGACACACCCCCAACCCCCCGCCTGCTGGATACCGTCGAGGATCTTCGCCGGAAGGGACGGTTCCGGTGCCTCGGCATGTCGTCGCACCATCGCCCGCTCTTTCGCTCGCTCTGCGATGACCGCCGGTACGACGTCTTTCACGTGCGTTACAACGCCGCCCACCCGGGGGCCGAGAAGGACGTCTTCCCGTACCTCGGCAACGATGGCCCCGGTATCGTGTCGTTCACCAACACCCGCTGGGGCGACCTGCTGAAGCAGAAGAACATGCCTCCCGGGTTCTCGGCGCCGAGCGCCGCGGATTGCTACCGTTTCGTGCTGTCGAGCCCGCACGTGCACGTCGCAACCTGCGGACCGAAGAACGACGAGGAAATGGATGCCGCTTTGGAGGTGTTGAAGCTCGGCCCGTTGGGCCAGGACGACCTCGTCCGCATGCGGCGGATCGGTGAGCACGTGCACGAGATCCGGTCCTTCATGGCCACCTTCACTTGACGTCGCGGTCGAGGGAGCGGCGAAGCGACTCGACGCTCATCTCGACGCCCGACGCGAGCAACTCCTGCATGACTTCGCTCCGGGGGCGAGGCGTCGACACGCGCTCGCGCGGCACCCCCAGGAACGGCCAAAGCTTCCTGCGGATGTCGTCGGGCAGGATGTTTTCGAGATACTCGAGGGACGTGCCACGCAGACGCGGGTCGTCCCCCTCGAGCGCACGCAGGGCGAGCATCAGAGGCTCTCGCTCGATCGTGAGGGACAGCACCCGGAACACATGCTGCAGGCTGCGGCTCTTCCGCTCCGCCAGCAGGTCTTCGAGCACCGAGTCCTCCTGGCTTGCCCTCACGTCCACCTGCGCCTGCGCCTCCCACACGTCGCGCTCCACGTCGACCTCGCGACGAACGGCATCGAGCACGGCGATGCGATCGACCTGCAGCGCGGGCTCTCGCTCCGTCATCATCCACAGCGCCACACCGCACCGATACCGGACCTCGAATCGTCGATCCGACAGCCCCGCCACGAGACCGTCCACGGCACGCTGCGAAGACAGCCGTTGTAGCACGCTGGGCAAGCGGCGCCTCACCATCATCGGCGCGTCGGCGTCCATGAGGGCGTCCACGAGCTGACCACAGGCGCGAGGCGCAACCTTCTGCAGCACCCGCAGCGCGTCGGCATGAAGCGCGTCATCCCCAAGCAGCGGAATGACATGGGCCACACAGACCAGGTCGATGGGAGAGTCGGAGGAAAGAACGCGGCGCACCCGGTCCACGTCCCGTGATCTCAGGTCGGCGATGGCCTGCAGCACCGGGTCATCGCATACCGCGTGAGCGACCGGAGGACCGGGCGGAATGCTGCCCGTGCTCCTCTCCCGCAGCCGCGCGATCTCCTCGAGAATCTTGCGCCGATCCAGCTGCAGGTTCGTCTGCGTGACCGTGCGCCACGTGGCCGCGTCCACCACCTCGGACACGTCGAGCTTCACCACGCCTGCGCGCAAGCTCTCCTCGAGCGCTCGCAAATACCCCTCGTGCAGGCGTGCCGCGACCCACAGGGACGCAAACGAGAGCCCAACCACCATCGCCGCAATCACCCGCTCGGTATGCGCGGTCGCAACGAACACGACAAGCAGCGCGAGTCCCGAACCCACAGCCGTTCCCACCCGATCGAAACCGACGTCGATGATCAGCTTGGTGGCACGCTTGCGCTCGGCCTCGACGGGGGTGAAGAGCAGCTCGTAAGCGGAGCGGAACAGCGAGTTGCGCAGGACCGCGTCGGCGCAACGCATGGCGAGACCGGATGCGATACCCGGAAGGACAAGGGCCATCGCACCACCCAGCACGACGGTGGCCGGAAGCAGGGCGACGGTGGCGGCAAGACCGAGCGCTTTGAGGGCAGGACGGCTGGCGACGGTGAGCAGGACGAAGGAGAGAACGCCGATGCCGAGCTGATACAGGGCGTAGAAGGAGAGCAAGTCCGAGGAAGTGGCGTACATGGCCTTGGCGCGAACGCCGAGGAAGTAGTCCATGAGAGCCGAGGCCACGGACGTGAGGACGACCAGCCAGGCCAAATGTCGCAGGTAGGGGGCGCTTCGCAGGGTTTCGAGCCCGGAGACCAGCGGGCGGGGTTCGAGGGTCGGGTTCACCGCCGCCGGGCTCGGTCCGGCGCCCATGCCGAGCACACCCGCCACGCACAGCAGGTTCAGCGCGCCCATCAGGTACATGAGCAGAGACACAGGTAACCTCGTGGCGGCCTGCCACGCCAGCAACGCGCCAAGGATTCCCCCCACGGTGGCCCCGCCAGCGAGCCGGCTGACCACGCGCTTGGCCGTGTGCGGATCGTATCGCTCATTGACGAGAGACCAGAACCCCGACACCGCGGTCGAGCCGAAAAACGCCATATGCAGATACAACGCCACCGCAGATGCCCGCGGCGCCACCTGGCTGAGCATCGCATGCCCAACGAACAGAACGGCCGCCACCCCGAACAGCACCGGCATCACCCGCCACGGTGTGAACCGCGTCATGGCCCGCGACATCCCGACGACCGATGCGAACGACACCACGGCGGCCACGATCATCATTTGAGGCAGCGCGTCCGCGTCGAAGTTCGCGAGGAAGAAACCATCGCGAACCGCCTTGCCCATGGCGAGCTGCGCCACCGCGGCAGCGGCAGCGGCCATGCCGGCCACGAGAGCTCGACGACCGTCGAAAGGCGGTGGCGCGTGGGAGAAATGCAACGCAGGCAAGCTTGGGGACGAGCGGGGATCCAGGTCAACAGCAATTGGCTCCTTCGTCCCATCCCCACCTGTCCCCGTTCACGTCTTGCGTCCTTCGGGGCCGGCGGTACTCTCTTGGAACCAAAGAAAGCCGGAGACCGGCAAGGAGCGGTGTATGAGTGCCAGGAAACGGGGGAATGGGCTCGCGGTGGTTCTCGTAGCTGCGGCCTGGCTCGGGTGCTCCTCGGCCGGTGAAGACCTCTTCGAAAGCAAGGGGGTCCCAGGCACGGACGGCGGCACGGCGGGCGGAACCAGCGGAGCGGGCGGAACCGGAGGTGAGGTGGGAGGTTCCGGCGGCGTCGGTGGAACCGGCGGCGTGGGCGGGACCGGCGGCGTGGGCGGGACCGGCGGCGTGGGCGGGACCGGCGTGGGCGGGACCGGCGGCGTGGGCGGGACCGGCGTGGGCGGGACCGGCGGC
>CAZAWR010000146.1:0-16922 GCA_964488865.1 uncultured Polyangiaceae bacterium
TCATCCACACGGAGCCGTCGGTCTTGAGCGCCACCCAGCCCATGTACGGCTCGCCGATGCCTTGCACGTCGTTGGTGCAGGCGCTGCCGACGCCCGCAGTGCCACCTTCCGCCCCGCTTCCCCCAACCCCTCCGGTGCCACCTTCCGCTCCGCTTCCCCCGACCCCTCCGGTGCCACCTTCCGCTCCGCTTCCTCCCGCCCCCCCACTGCCACCTTCCGCTCCGCTTCCAGCACTCCCCGAAGCCCCCGCCCCGCCAGCTTCCGCACCGCTTCCCGCGGCCCCGCCTTCCGCTCCGCTTCCTCCCGCGCCCCCACTGCCACCTTCCGCTCCACATCCTCCCGTTCCGCCCGTTCCCCCGGAACCGCCCACACCACCGAACCCTCCCCCGCCCGCACATCCGGACTGCCACGAGTTGCCGTATGCGCCCATGTCCACCCGACTCCCATTCGGATCCGGCTCACGTTCATACGCACCCGCGGGATCACCCATGTCCACGCACGGACTCGTCTCCGAGTCCGTTACGCACTGCTGCGCGACCGGGTCCCAGCGGCCCGTCTCGTTCTTGAGTCGATACTCGCCCCCCGCGGGATCCGCGAACAGCGGGTCCACGCTCATGTTCCCCACCCCCGCGATCGGCTCGAAGCTGTTGCTGTAGCGCATGGTCAAGGTGGTGTCGGGCAGCACGGTGACATCGTACAAACCGTTGTCCCAGAAGATGCTGCTCTCCACGTCGCCGACCGACGCTTTCTCGAGGCGCAGCGCATTGCCCCAGTCTCCGACGTCGCATGGGTGCCCGGCCACCGTGACGTTGACGAGCGTCACGACGGAACCCGTTTGATCGTCAGCGCCATCGGCATAGACGGCGCCGCCCCACTCGCTACACTCGTTGTCCGCAACGAGGACGTTGCGCAGCAAGGCCTCGGCGCCGTCGTCCACGAAAACCCCAGCCCCGGCAGTGAAGGCGAAGTTCTCGGTCACTTCCGTGTCCAGGATGTGCGCATGGGTGCCGGCGTTGAACGCCATGATCCCGCCACCCCAGCCATACCCAAGAGCTTCGCCCACGCGGTTCCCACGAACCACGCAGCCGACGATCTCCACGTCCCCCTCGACGTAGACCCCGGCACCGTGGTCTCCGTGGGACGTGTTCCCCTCGACGACGGTTCCGACCATGCGGACCGTGGCCCCTTCCGCCGCGATGCCGCCACCGCGTTCGGCCTCGTTGTGCCGAATCACGCTGTCCTCGATCCAAAGCGCGACGTCGGTCCTGATCCCGCCGCCCAGCACCGAGTCGTCCCCATTGTCTTCGATGACGCACGCTCGAACCGTCAGGCAGGCCCCCGGCGCCGAGTCCTCAAGGCTTCGGATTCCGTGGTTGCCGCCGGTGATCGTCAGGCCCTCGACCGTGGTGTGCACGACCCCGAGCACCTCCAGCACAGGCCCGGCCGGAAGCCCCAGCAAGGTCGAGGGGAACGCCAGCGGATCACTCGCCGCGAAATCTCCAACGCCCCCGCTCTGGTACGTCGCTGCATCGGCCCCAGGGAAACCTCCCTCGAACCACAGGCCCTTGCCCTGCACTACGACGTTTTCGTCATAGGTCCCGGTCGCGATCTTGATGTGATCCCCTGCAGCGGCCGCCGCCACAGCGGCTTGGACCGTGCGATACGGCCGAGACAGGGTTCCATTCTGCACTCCGGAGTTGCGGGCGTCGACGTGGATGTCGGCAGCATGAGCAACGGCGGAGATGAAGAGCACGGTGACGACCGACGACGCGGAAGCCAGAATTCTCATTGGAGCCAAGGCTATCACCGCCCGATAGACCACGTCGACGGTCCACGCGCAGCGCGCTGGGGCTCCTTCACCGAGACTTCGCCAGATGCTCCCTAGTCCATGGCGATGAGCGGCTTTCCGAGGGCAGCCCTGTACTGGACAGTGGTGTCGAAGATGGTTTGCCAGGACTTGCCGAAGCCGAACTGATAGGCACCGAAGTCCGCCCAGCTCTGTTGCCTGTAGTCGATATGGTCGGGCACCTGATGAACCCCGACCGGCCTGAGGGTCAGTCCGGCCAGGTGGCTCCCCAAGTCTTGCACACGTGCGCCGGCCCAGTACCCATCGGCCTCCAGCGCGAGAATCCAAAGCACGGGCCCGTCGTCGAAGTGCGCTACCATCTCCGCGATATGGCTCTGGAGGGCGTCGGTGCTGGCAGCGTGGATATGTGCTCTAGGGGATCTCGCCTTTCGCCTTCCTCGAAGGCGTCTTGACGCTTTTTCGTCAAGAAGTGCCTGTCCCGAGTGGCCGTCGTCTGCGCGGTGGTTCACAATGACGAAGCACTCGAGGAACCGAGAGGGACATGCTTAGCTTATCGACGGGTTTGCGGTGCGATCTGTGCGCCGCTGTGTTTCTTGTATCCTCCGCAGCCGCGGCGCAGGAACCCACTTGGACCGTGCTTCCGATGGCCCCCGAGGGGGTGGACATCACGGCAGCGGCTACCTTTCGTGATCTGCTCGAATCCGAGCTGATGACCGGAGCGAAGGCGCGCTTCGTGTCGGCCCCTGCGCCCTGCTTCGACATCCCTTGCGCCCGCTACGCTGCGCAGCACACGGGCGCCCGCGTGGTCGTGTTTGGCCGGCTGCGTCCCCTGGGGCACAAGATCGTGGCGCAGGTCACGATGGTGGACGGACAGTCCGGCCGCGTGCTCGGCTCGGCCAACCAGAGCGCCGACGGACTCGAGGGGCTCGACACGGTCGCTCGAGAGCTCGCGCGCCGCTTGCTCGCAGGAGGCCCATCAGACCTCTCCACCTTGGCGCCAAACACCGCCGTCCTTCCCCCCTCCGCGCCCGCAGCCCCTCCCCCGCCCCCTTCCTCGACCGAGCAGGGCTCGACCAGCGCGAGCGCTCTATTGCGCGTGGCGGGCGTGGCCCCCCTGCACGACGACGCCCCCGTCCAGCTCGGCATGGGCATGGCCTTCGACCTCGGCGTCTGGATCGAAGGATCGATGTTCGCCGTCGAGCCGCGCACGGGCGTGCGATTCGACACAAGGCACGGCGACAGCAGCTCTTACTTCGTCGTCCCCTTCGACGTCGGCGCGTTCTTCCTCCCCGACATCGGCGACATCGCCCCGTTCGTGGGGGCCGGCGGCGGATTCCGCTACATGACACAAACGCGCAGCCGGGACGTGCAACTCGGCTCCGTGATGATCACCGAACACCGCGGCGAATCGCGCGCCAGTGGGGTCGACTTTGGGGTCTACGGCCGCGCGGGGGTCGTCTTTCTCCGGAGGCAGGACATGCACCTCGTGCTCAGTGGCGACTATGACGTCACGTTTCTCCGCCAGGAGGACGGGAGCTACGCGAAGAGCTTCCTGTTCGGGATGGGGGTCGTTCTATGAGGGAGAGGAGGACGGGCATGGGACGGCGAGGTCACGCGACCACGGTCATCCTGGGATGGATGATGCTGGGCGCGTTCGTGGGCTGCGAGGAGGACTACGCCCGGGAGATCGACCGGTGCGTCGACAAGAGCATCCGCGAGGGCAAGCGGGCGTTCTGGGTCCAAGGAGAGTGGACCATCACGGGCGATGGGGAGCGGTCCGGGTGCACCGACGAGGTGCTGAACGCCGCCCAGATGGATCTGCGGTCCCAGCGAGTGCGTGTGCACCAGCAGGGCCACTTCGTGTTCCTCGAGAGCGGCCAGGAGAACCGCTTGCCGGGCTTCACCTTCTCCGGAATGGTGGGGGACCGCTGCATCCATGTGAAAGCATCGGAAGAGACCCCCTACGGTCCCATCACCTTCGACTTCCCGGGGCGGTTCTTTGGATCTTCTCTGATTCAAGGCGAGTTCACCGGCAAGGGCCCGAGCGGTTGTGTGAGCAAGGGGGAATTCACCGCGTCGATCCGGCTCGACCCGATTCCGCCGAGCGCCATCGCCAACCCGGCCCCCCCGGACGCTGGCGCGACCCAGCAAGAGATGTGCGAAGACTGCCGCGCATCCTGCGAGCTCATCGACATCTCCTTCGTCGATGCTTGCTTGAAGAGCTGTGATCTCTACGTCTGTGCCCTCCCCGACGCGGGCACTGACAGCTCCGCTTCTGACGCTCAGGGCGATGCTATCGACGCGCAAGACGATGTCGTGGACGCGCAGGACGATGCGGTCGATGCGCAAGACGATGCGGTCGATGCGCAAGACGATGCGGTCGATGCGCAGGACGATGTGGACGACGCGCAAGACGATGTGGTCGACGCGCAGGACGATGTGGTCGACGCGCAGGACGATGTGGTTGACGCGCAGGACGATGTGGTCGACGCGCAAGACGATGCTGTGGACGCGCAAGACGATGCTTTGGACGCGCAAGACGATGCTTTGGACGCGCAGGACGATGTGGTCGACGCAGCGGATGCGCAGGACGCCAGCGATGGTGCCAGCGTGGATGCGAGCGATCCTGGGTTTCAGTACGAGCTGTGGAATGGCTCGATGAACGATCAGGACCTGACGGACGGCGGAAGCGGGTGCTCGGTGGGGGCGCGGACCGACGGTGGGTGGGGATGGCTGGTGGGGGCGTGCGCTTGGTTGCTTCTTCGGAGGCGGAGCCGTTCTAGCGAAAAAAGCGCTTGAAAGAGCACCACGGCGGCCGAGATCACGATCGCATCGATCCCGAGGACGAGCTCCGTCAGGGCCACAGATCTCGCCAGGCCAATGCGTCAACCCAGCCGCGCTCGGAACTCCGCAAGTCCGAGAAGAAGCAATCGCTTGAGAACCGCAAGCTCGGAGGCACTCCAACCAGGAACGTAGTGCACACCGGGCGGAGTTATGGCGGGCAGATTGCAACCCCTGAAAAGCTCGTCGTATATGACCTCTGCGCGTCGATCTGCTGCACCGAACAGGTTGTTTCCGCGAGGCAGGTCCCCAAAGAGGTTCCACGCGTTCAACAACTCGGAACAATCATGCACCTCCGCGCTCGCTTTGCACCACGCGTCGATCGCATCTAGGTCATAGACGGTCGCGTCCTCGGAAGACACGCCCTGCCCTTCGGCCGAAGCTGCCTCCCTGGCCGCGAACTCCGACGGAAACGCCAAGACGATCCCGTCTTGGTCGACCACGACACGATCAGGTGCATCGTCGCCGCTCTCCCAGAAGAAGAACCTCCGGCTCCCATCCAACTGGGCGACGCACACATAGCGGATAGCCTCAGGCATTGCTCCCCCACAGAACGTAGCAGAATACGACCGCTCCGAAATCGTCATCGACGTGTTCTCGCAGCGATGCCCTTTGCGAGGATCCTCAGCGGTACCCGATGCGACTGATCCACGATGATTGAGTCGCGGCTGGGCTTCCCAGGGCAAGAACGACACTGCGGACGCCCGTGTTTCGGGCTAGGCTGGCTGCCGTCGGCATGGAGACCCGTGAATCCTGGCTCAAGCGCGCATCGATCATCGCGATCGCCGGGAACCTGGTCCTGGCGACCGTGAAGATCGCGGTCGGCCATTTCGGCGACAGCCTTGCCGTCCTGGGTGACGGGATCGATTCGTCGGCCGATGTCGCCATCTCCATCATGACCTTGGTGGTCGCCGGCATCGCCACCAAGCCCGAGGACCGCGAGCACCCGTACGGCCACGGACGCGCCGAAGCGATCGCCACCACGGTCCTTTCCTTCGTCGTGTTCTTCGCAGGAGCGCAACTGCTGTGGCGGGCTGGGTCAGGCATTGTGTTGGGGGTCCCGCCGCAAGCGCTCCCGTCGCGTCTCGCCTTCCTCGTCACCCTCGGTTCCATCGCCGGCAAGCTGCTGCTGGCCTGGTCCCAGTCCTGGTACGGCAAGCGGGCCGCGTCCGCCATGCTGCTGGCCAACGCCCGGAACATGCGCATGGACGTCCTGACGTCCGTTTCGGTCCTGGTCGGACTGGCGTTCACCTTCCTGCTGGGGTTGCCGCTGCTCGATCGGATCACGGCGGCGCTGGTCGCCTTGTGGATCCTGAAGACCGCTGTGGACATCTTCCGGGAGGCGAACACCGAATTAATGGACGGCGGCGCGGACGACGCGCTGTACCGAGCGGTCTTCGCGGCGACAGCCACGGTCCCTGAGGCCCAAAACCCGCACCGCACCCGCATCCGTCGAATTGGCGCCCGCCTTGTTGTCGATCTGGACGTCGAGGTGGACCCGGCAATGACCGTCGCCGAAGCCCACAAGGTCGCGACCAGGGTGGAGAAGGCCATCAAGCACAGCCTGCCCGAGGTCTACGACGTCATGCTCCACGTGGAGCCCGCTGGCGCCGGCCGCCACGACGAATGCTTCGGTCTCAGCGCCGCGGAGGATGGGGCGGAGGAGGACGCCCCCGCAAAAGAGCCGTAGCCTGTTGGGGTGGCGGGACGGCGATCCTCCACACAAACGCACACCCAGCCCCACGCTTAATCAGATCTCGCGCATCCGGACCGGAAGAAATCTGACGGAACTAGCGTACCATGGGCGGTTCATTGCGCACGGTCGTGCTTCGTCCGCGCCCTTCGCCCTTCGCAAACTCCGTCCAGCAGCTGGACTGGGCCCACGTCGGTTCTTCACAGGAGAGGTCCACATGTCTTCGAAATGGTGGCGTCGCGTTCGCCTGGGTTGTGTTGCCTTGGCGGCATCGGGTGCCTTCGGTTGCGGGTCGTCGGACACGGAGTCCGACGGTCAGGGAGGGGGCTCTTCGGGCTCAGGGGGGACGGGAGGTGGCGACAGCGGGGTCGACGGCAGCTCCGGCATCGGGGGAAGCGGGGGCACCGGTGTTGGAGGCAGTGCGGGAACCAGCGGCACCGGCGGCGTGGCTGGTGAAGCTGGCACGGGCGGCACCGCAACGGGCGGCACCGGAGGCTTGGACGACGGCGGGGCCGGAACGGGTGGCGACGCGTCGACGTGCACGGACAAGTGCACCGACGGAATCAGCCAGTGCGTGGGCGTGCAGCTGCAGACCTGCAGCGTGCAGGCGAACGGTTGCACGGACTGGGACGCGCCGGAGGATTGCGCCGGAGGCAAGGCCTGCAACGCAGGCGCGTGCCCGACGTGCACGGACAGCTGCACCTACGGCAATACGCAGTGCTCGGGGACACAGGTTCGGGTCTGCGACGTCCAGAGCAACGGATGCTACGACTGGGACCCGGCGGAAGACTGTCCGAACTCGGAGGCATGCACGAACAACGCGTGTCCGAGCTGCTTGGACCAGTGCACGGACGGGAACACCCAATGTGCGGGGCAGCAAGTTCAGACGTGCTCTGAGCAAGCCAACGGCTGCACGGGCTGGGATGCGCCGACGAACTGCGCGGGTGGCAAGCCGTGCGTGAACGGCGCGTGCCCGACGTGCACCGACGACTGCACGGTCAACGAAACACAATGCGTGGGAGTGCAAGAAGCGTCGTGCGAGATGGGCACCGACGGGTGCTTCCATTGGGGCACGGCGACCGACTGTGCGAACGGCAAGTCCTGCATCGGCGACGCATGCCCGACGTGCGTGGATGGTTGTTCGGAGGGAGCCACGCAGTGCAGCGGACAGCAGGTGCAAACGTGCGCGATGCAGAGCAACGGGTGCACGGCGTGGGGCGCGGCAGCCAATTGCCCGAACAACGGAATCTGCCAAGGGTACGCGTGCGTGGGCAGTTGCACGGTGGGTGAGCTTCGGTGCAACGGAAGCTTGTTGGAAGTCTGCAACGCCACGCAGCAGTGGCAAACCCAGCAGATCTGCGCTCAGACGTGCGACAGTTCCACCCTTGCGTGTGCGACGGATACGGCGTGTACGCCGGCACAGCGTCGCTGCAACGGCGACCAGGTGCAGGTGTGCAACTCCACGGGGACGGCGTGGCTGACGACGCAGACCTGCGCGGTAGCCTGCAGCCAGGGGCTGTGCACGGGCGCGTGCACGCCCGCGGATCGTCGCTGCAACGGCAACAACCCCGAAGAGTGCAACGCGGGCGGGACCGCTTGGACGCAGGAGGCTGCTTGCAGCACGTTCTGTTATCACGGTGACTGCGCGAAGCCTTCGCTCACCATTGACGCGAACGCGAACGCGGAGCTCGACGGCGAACATGTGTACGCGGGTGATGTCGTCATCAAGAACTCGAGCCAATTGACGGTACCGAGCGGCGTTTTGATCATCCGGGCCAAGAATGTCATCCTCGACGCGACCTCGTCGATCACGGTCACCCCGACGGGATCGGATCCGCGCGGCAAGGGAGCGAATGGCGCGTCGACATCCTGTTACGCGAGCGGGTGCACCGCATCGGGTACGATCGGCGGCGGCGGCGGCGGCTATGGAGCAGCCGGCTCCAACGCGTCGGCGACGTTCAGCTGCTACTATTACGGAACGCGTTACTGCAGCGTAAGCCGCGATGGTGGCGCCAAGTACGGCATCTCGGACGACGAGGCGGTGTGGGGCGCGCAAGGTGGTGGCTGCAACGGGGCGCCGGGCGGTCTCGGCGGCGGCTTGCTCGCCATCTACGCGGAGAGCATCACAATCGCGGGCAGCGTCACGGCCGACGGGCAAGGCGGCAGCTCGTGCGCAGGCGGCGGTTCCGGTGGCGCGGTCGTGCTGCGGGCCACCACGTCGTTGACCTTCACGGGCGCGGTGTCCGTGGCCGGAGGCGTGGGAGGCACCAACGCCGGCGCCGGCGCGAATGGGGTATTCAAGCAGATGTGGGGCAACGCCCACGGCGACAACGGCACCATCAACGGCTACAAGTACGCCTCCTACGTGCCGCCTTGGGACCTGAGCAGTGCCACGCACCCCAGCCCGGACCGCTGGTACAACGACGCGTTCCCCGCGTACGAAGTGGCCTGGAGCAAGCCGTTCACGCAGTCCGGCGGCTACTACTACGTGATGAACAAGACGTACGACTTCCTGCCGACCCCTTCGAACTCCCTCTATCAAACGGCAGAGACCCATCAGTACGCTCCCTCGGCCCTGACCGCGGGCACGAACTACTTCCACACCACGGTCGTGGGTCCGTCGTTCGATCCCTCGACCATCCAGAGTCGGTTCCGGATTCAGATCAACAGCACGCCGCCGACGATCACGTCGCAGAGCCACCCGACCCAGACGACGTGGTACGACAACGACTCGGCATTCCTGCAGTGGACATTGCCGCAAGCGGACGCGAACACGTCGAACTTCTATTGGGTTCTCGACCGGTACTTCGACACGATCCCGACGCATGCGTCGAACGCCATCCCGATGAACCTGAGTGACCCCGCCAGCTCGAAGCGCGTTCTGCTTCCGATCAATGCGGACGGGTTGTGGTTCTTCCACATCATCTCCGAAGACACGATGGGCTACCTGACGAAGACGGGCGCGCGGTTCCGGCTGCAGGTCGGCACCGACCCCGGCAAGGGCGGCGTGTCGGGCACGGTGACCGACTCGACCAACGGCAGCTTCGTCACGGGAGTCGACATCACGCTCAACCGGGGCGTGCACGATGCGACCACCACCACGTCCGGCGCCTATGCCTTCACCAACAACACCGTCTTTGCGCAGAACTACGAAATTCGCGCGCGCAAGGCTGGGTACCTCGACAACGTGAAGACAGTCACGGTCGACGCTGGCGCCACGGCCACGGTCAACTTCGCGCTCACGCCAGAATGACCAGCAGTAGCTGCTGAATCACACCATCCCCAAGCTACCTCATCGCCGCGCTTCCGAACGGTGAGCGATAGTTCATAGTTTACCTTCGGCTCCGGGGACCTCCGCGGGGCATCGAACCCCGGTCCTCCCAAAGGCCAATGCAACCGGACGAGAGTAACAGTCCTGGTGACCGGTGGCTATCCGTGCGACACACAGCCCTGGGCGCGGGGGCGCCCCTAACCGAACAATGCGAACGCGTGGAAGAGCACCACGGCGGCCGCGATCACGATCGCGACGATCCCGCGGACGAGCTCTCTTCGGGCCACGGAGCGCCGCAGGTCATCGGGGATTTCCTCTTCGGCGGGGCGCGGAGGCGCTTCGCGGTATGCGTTCTCGAACAGCGGGTCCGGGGCGGAAGGGCGAGGGGCCTCGCGGAGCCAGTGCTGCTGGGCAATGGTCACGAACAGAACGAGCAGGAGACAGGCGAGGGCCACGAGCGAGCCCACGCTGGTCCAGGGCGTCTCGGTGTGCGCCATAGCCGACAGCACGACCAAGAAGTTCGGAAGGGCGAGCCCTGAAGCGACACTTCGCCAGGGCGCCAGGGCGACGGCTCGGCGTGCGCGTGACGTCCTCGGGATGGGCCCACCTTCCGCGGCGCGGTTCGAGAGGGCGAGCTCCAGCATGCCTCCGAAGACCAGCAGCACCGGGCCACCGAACAGGAAGGTCATCGCGAGGTTTTCGATCCACTTGCCTGCGGGTGCGCCGCGCTCGATCAGCTCGGCAACGACCAGTGCCGTCAGGACAGCCATGAGAGCGGCCCAGGCCTCGCCCAGCACGAATAGGTCGGCCTTCGGGTCTTCCCTCAGCTTGCGCTGCACGCGCTGCACAACCACGGCTCCGGCCAGGGTCGCCACCGCCACCACGGCAGCCGCGTAGGGGAAGGCGACTTCGCTGAACCAAGCCAGTTCGATCCCGAAGACGAACACAAACGCCGCCATGGGTACGGCGTGGTCGACCGCGGGGTGGGGGCTCGCGATCGTCGGCTCGTACTTGCCGCCCATCCGGTAGCTAGGGAAGTAAGCCACGTCAGGGAAGGGTAGGCCCGCTCGCCCTCACCATGCAATCGGCATCGGCGTGGCGCGTGATGCAACCCCACTTCCATCGCCCAGCTGACCGTACCCGTTCGAGCCCCAGCACCAGACCGAGCCGTCGGACCGCAACGCACAGGTGTGAAACAGCCCGGGCGCCATGGTTCCCACGCCGTCGATTCCCGACACCTTCTGCGGGCTCATCGCGCAACCGATCTGGGACCCGTCGTCGAGGGAGCAGACGTCCGGTGGCGGGTCGATTCCCAAGGCGTGCTCGAAGTCGGCCCCCCAACACCACGGCGCGCCGGCCACGACCGCACATGCATGCAGGTTGCCTGCGGCAACGGACTGCACGTTGACGAGATTCAGGACCGGGCTAGGCCTGCGCGCACACGCGGTCACGACCGGACCGGCGTCCGGCTCGTAGACGAAGGAACACTGGTCGGGGGCGGACGCGATGCCAAGCTGGCCGGCAGAGTCATCCCCCCAGCATTGCAGGGAGTTGATCATGTGCGCCCTCGCGCAGCCGAACCCCCAGAAGGCGAGCGCATTGAGCGCCACCTCCGCCGTGCCCGCGTACCCGGCCAGGAAGGCAACCGGCCTGGGTGTGCCGACACAATCGAGCTCGAACGTCTTCGTGGAGCCAAGCTCGTAGGACTCGAAGGTGCACTTGTCGTACGGCAGGTCCGACCCGAGCTGGCCGAACTGCGCCGCTCCCCAACAACGCATGGTCTTGTCCTTCAACAACGCGCAGGCGTGCGTCTCGCTCAGGGCCACGGATTCCACGTCGGCCAAGCCAGGCACGTCCACCGGCGTCGTGGAACACGGGACCACGATGTCGCCCAGCACAGGATCCTTGCAGGTCTGGGACGCCTGGGCCCCTCCGAGTTGGTGGATGTCATTCGCGCCCCAGCACTTCACCGTGCCAGTGTCGAGCACCGCGCATCCAAAGTGGCGCGTGGTCCCGGAGGACAGCGCGACTTGCTTGACTCCCGCAAGGCCCGGAACCTCTCGGGGCTCGGTCTCGCAAGGGTACAGATCGTCCGTTCCGCAGATGTAGCCCGAGATACCCACGCCAAGCTGGCCGTGCTGGTGATCTCCCCAACAGCGCACCGTCCCGTCGTCGAGCAACGCGCACACCGACCTCAAGCCCACAGTGACGTCGCGTACGCCTTCCAGGCCTTCGACCTTCCTCGGCGTGGCAGCGCAGGGCGGAGAGCCCTCCCCGGGACACGTATCCGTCAGCTCCACACCGAAGAGGCTCCCCCAGCACCAGAGGGTGCCGTCGTCGCGCACCGCGCAAACGGACGTCGGACCGGACGATAGTGCGAGCACGACCGGAGCAGGCTGGGCGTCCGCCTCGGCTCCGCCTTCGTGCACGTCAGGCGCGGCATCCCCACCCGCGTCACGGTCGTACGTCAGCTTCTCGATGCCCAGCACCGTGTTGCAGCCGGTGACGGTCAGGGCCGCAGCGGCGAAGAGTACGAGCGGGAAGGGACGGCGCATCACCAAGTCCCCCTCATCTCGAGCCCGGCCATCTGCGGACTCGCCGCGGGACCTATCCTTGTCGATGTCGTCTCGGCGCCACCGTCAGGCGCGGTGAGCCACAGCACGGCACCGGCCGCCAGAAACGCGCCGCCTGCGACGAACCCCACGGTGGACAGGTTGCCGGCCGCATGCGCGTCCTCGCTCGAGGTCTGGCAGTCCATGTCCAGGCAACGGCCGTCGGCACCGCGGTGCTCTTCGTATTCGTCCTTCTTCGCCATGGCGCGGAGGCCGAAGTACGTGCCCACACCGAGGCCGATCACGCCGATTCCTCCACTCACCAGGGCGATCGTGCGCTGGGTGTCTCCTCGGGAGCCCTGGGTCCCCACGTCGGTGCCCACAGGGGGTGGCTCGCTCGGGTCGTCCGGAGGCAGGCCAGTCGCGGTTGCCCCCGGGTCGAATTCGAGCACGGGCACGACCACGTTCAGCTTCACACCTGCCCCAGCTACGGACGGGCGCTCGGACCACGGTTTGCGTCGTGGGGCCCTCGCCACCACCATGTGATCACCCGGGTCGACGGGGACGGGGGTGTTCCAGGCCGCGGGGGGAAGTCTCTGTCCATCGCGCGAGATCTCGAGCCCCTCGACCACAGCCTCTGGCGGCACAGCGATGGTCAGGAAGCTCAACCGGGGCTCGAGCTCGGCGCGCCGGTCACGCGCGATCTGTGCGGCAGCCGCATCGCCCGCCCGCTCGGCCAGGGTTTGCGCTTCTTCGTACTTGGCCCAGGCACTCGCGATCCGCCCCAGCTTGGCCCAGCACTCCGCAAGATTGAGGCGCACGCCAGCCGTGGGGGAGAGTTGCGCAGCTCCCTCGAACTTCCCACAAGCCTCGGCCACCTTTCCCTCGCTCATCAACGAGCGCCCCTGCCGAAAGAGCTGCTGGGCCGTCGCCAAGTCGTCCGCTCGCACCGTCGGCGCCGCAAGGGTCGCGGCAACGAGGAGGGCAAGGACGAGGCGCTGAGAACGCATGGCGAGTCGCTTCCGGTCAGAGGTGATTGAGGGGATCGTATCCTGGAGGGACCGTCTTCGTGGGCAGTGGTTTGGGGGGAGGGCGCTTTTTCGATGTCGGCGCAGGAACGCTCGACGGAGCGGAGGCAGACGACGCAGGGGACGAGGCGGAAACAGGAGGTTCCGGGACGAGCTCCACAGAAGGCGTGGGCGGGATGAGCTCGCCAGCCAGAGTGTTCGATGGGGGCAGGAGCGCGGTGGCCGGCGCTTCGATGGCCGCGTGCACGGGCGGCCGCGGATCCCGTACGATCCACACCACGACGGTGGCGACGGCGATGGCTGCCGTGATCCCAAAGATGGCGGCGACGGTTCGCTTGCTCGGTCCACGTCGAGTGTCACCGCTCAACCAAGGCGCCACGGTTCCGACGGCCTCCCCCTTTGCGTCGTAGGGGGGCAAGGCAAAGTCTGTGGCGGAAAGTCCGGCCGCGTGAATGACACGAGCGATGCGGTCGACGGAAGCGCGCGCGCGTTCCGGTCCGAACGGCAGGAGGTCCGCGGCGAGCTCGGCGACGTTGGGGTACCGCTTGTCGAGATCCTTGTCGAGACAGCGATGGATGACGCGTTCGAGCCCCTCCGGGGCCTCGGGGCGGAGCTCGCGAAGCCCGGGCGCGGGCTCGGACATCACCTTGAGCACGAGCTGCGGCATCGTCTCCGCAGTGAACGGCGGCCGGCCCGCGATCAGCTCGAACAAGATCACCCCGAGCGACCAGATGTCCGTGCGCGCGTCCACGTTCTTGGACGACTGCAACTGCTCGGGGGACATGTACACCGGCGAGCCCATCAGCGACTGCGTCTTCGTGATCCCGAGGTTCAAGCCCGAAGCCGCGTGTCCGGTCACCTTCGAGATCCCGAAGTCCAGGACCTTGACGGACAGCAGGCCGTCGGGACGACGGATGCACTGCAGGTTTGCGGGCTTCAGGTCGCGATGAACGATCCCGAGCGCGTGGGCCTCCGCGATCGCCTCGCAAGCCTGCAGGACGAACTCGACCGCTTGCTCGACGTCGAGCGGTCCCTTCTGCCTCACCCAAGCGTCGAGGTCACCGCCGTCGAGGTACTCCATGACCATGTAGGGACGGCCGTCCTCGAGCGCACCCACGTCGATGATCCGAGCGACGTGCTCGCTCTTGATCTTGACGGCAGCCCTGGCTTCACGCTCGAAACGTGCGACTGCTTCCTCGCTTTCCAGCGCGTGCGGGAGCAGGAACTTGAGCGCAACCTTCTGGTCGAGCTGCAGGTGGTGTGCGGCCACCACCACGCCCATGCCGCCGATCCCGATCACCTTGTCGACGCGGAACTTGCCGGCGAGCACGTCCCCTTCGCGAACCCCCGGATCATCGCGAGCGTGCGAGGCCGTCACGGTGGGTCTCCCGACCAAGACAGCGAACGGCGATGCTCGCACAGGACGGCCATATCCTCAAAGACTCTGGCATGGTACGTCGAGACGCGTCAACTGCCGGTGGAAGTCCCCGATCGGGAGGGACAGCCGCCTGTTTCAGCAGGCGGCCTCGTCCTGGGCGACCCGCACGAGAAGCTTCCCGTCATGGCGGCCGTCAAACAGACGGTTCAACGCTTCGGGCGCGTTCTCGAGACCGTCGACGACATCGATCTTGTAACGGAGCTTGCCCTGCTGCACCCAGGGGACCAGCGCGGCGATGGCCTCGGCCGCCCGAGGGATGTAGTCGAGCACGATGAAGCCCTCCATGCGGCCTCGCTTCGCGATGAGGTGCAGGTAGCCGGCGGGGCCCTTCGGGGAGACGGCGTTGTACTGGGAGATGGCGCCGCAGAGCACCACACGACCGCGCAGGGCGAGGTGTTGGAGAGCCACCTCGAGGATGTCCCCGCCCACGTTGTCGAAGAAGACGTCGACCCCATCGGGACAGGCAGCCGCAACCGCTTCGTGCAGGTTGGCGGAGCGGTAGTCGATGGCGGCGTCGAAGCCGAGTTCGTCACGTAGCCAAGCGCACTTCGCCGGCCCGCCTGCGGTCCCCACGACGCGGCAGCCCTGCAGCTTGGCGATTTGTCCCACGAGCGATCCCGTGGCGCCGGCCGCGCCGGACACGAGAACTGTCTCCCCGGGCTTCGCCCTGCCGACATCCAGCAAGCCGAAGTAGGCCGTGAGGCCGATATGACCAAAGACACTCAGCGCCGCCGAGAGGGGAACGCCCGCAGGGACGAGGTTGACCTGGGCGGCATCCACGGCAGCGTAGTCGCACCAGCCGAGGAGGCCCGTGACGAGGTCGCCGGTCGCGAGCCCCTTGGCGCGGGAGGCGACCACGCGTCCGGCCGCGATGCCACGCATTACGGCACCGATCGGCACGGCGGGGAGGTAGGAGTCCGCTTCGTTCATCCAGACTCGATTGGTGGGGTCGAGGGAGAGCAGGAGGTTGCGAACCACGACCTGGCCGTCGCCAGGCTCGGGTACAGCGCGCTCGACGAGCTCGAGGGTCGATCTTTCCACCAGACCTGTGGGACGCTGGGCGAGAAGAAATTGGCGATTCATCAGGCTTCCTTCTTGGGGTCACGGGAGCCGCGCCGCAAGCGTCTGATCCCCACGTTCACCCCATCAACCTCGGGAAGGCGACCAGAGACGCCATGGCCTCAGGGGTGGTTGGCGCGCCGATACGCGGGATGCGGTGAGGGTCACACGGTCCGGCCCGGCCGACCCCCGCGTTGGGCAGGAAGGCAAGCTCGTAGCCTGCTTGCGCGGCCATTTGGATCGTCGCCTCGGACACGGGAAGGCGGCTTGCACCTGGGAAGCCGATCGAAAGGACGGGAGCCCCGAGCGCCTTCTCGAGGATCGCCTTCGGCTCGGACACCTCGCGCTCGCGCTGCCCCTCGTCGAGCGTGTCGAGGACGCGATGGGTCAGCGTGTGCGCCCCGACCGCCATCCCGGCGCGGGAGACCTCGCGCAGGTGATCCCACGTCATCAACTCCGTGGCCTGCACGGACGCCGAGGGAAGAGACACCTCACAGGCCCGGGCCAGCTCCGACATGACGTCCCCGGAGATCTCCGAGGGCTGCGTCTTCATCCACGTTCCGACGGCCACGATGGCTCCGCGCCGGTCACGCACGGGCTCGAGCTCCAGGCCATGGAACACGACGCGGTGCTTGTTGCTGCGCTTGAGGACGAACGCGGCCAGGTCCCACCAGCCGAGCCGGCGGTGCTCGAGAGGGTCGATGGGCGCAAAGAAGATTGCCGGTAGCCCGAGGCTCTCGAGAATGGGAAGCAGGATCTCGTAGGCATCCACGTAGGCGTCGTCCACGGTGATGACGGACAGGGGACCTCGCGGTCGGGTCCGGCCGCGTGCGACATCCAGCAACTCGCGCTCGGACAGGACGCGCGTGTGCCTGTCCAGCCACCGGGCCTGGGCTTCGAAGGATGCCGCGGTGTGCTCCGCCACGCCGTCGTCGAACGGGTAGTCGGGCGGGAGGGTGCTGAGGACGCGGTGGTAGGTGAACACGTATAGCGCGCGGGACTGGAGACGCAGAGCGACCCGGTCGAGTCGCAGCCTGGCGAGAGCCTTCGCCACTTGTTGCCGCTTGCCTACCACGTCGGCCAAGGGTGGCGTGTCCGGCGCGCGGGTGCAAGGACCGGGGGTTCGCCCAGAGCCGGAGGCATGCCCCCATCCCAGCCTTCCCCCGAACAGTCGGAACAGTCGGGGGAAGGAGCCCTCTCGCGCACCGCCCACCTTCTTGGTGGCAGGCCGCC
>CAZAWR010000147.1:0-16902 GCA_964488865.1 uncultured Polyangiaceae bacterium
CCTCATGGGTGGCAGGCCACCTTGCCATTCGTAGAGCAAGATCCAGAGCTTGATCAGGGAGGGACAAGTGGCCGTCAGTGGAAGGTCCCGGTCAGCATGAGCATCGGGGCCACAGCGATGATCCGCCCGGACCCTTCGTCCGTGGCACCGCCGGCCCGCAGGGGCTCGTCCGGCGTCGACGCGTCGAACACGCCGTCGTAGGTGGCCCAGTTCAAGCGCAACAAGCCGCCAAGGGACCACTGCTCCCCGACCCAGCCCTCCCAACCGACGCCGAGGGACCCGCCGAACCCATCGAAGTTCACTTCGTCCCCCTCGTAGGAGTCGTCCGAGCTGCTGGAAGGGGTCGGGTCGTACGTGAGCCCCGCGGGCCCGAGCGCCGCCTCGAGGTGAAGCCCCGACTCCGGATCCACGTACCAGTCCGCGAACAGCTGCACGGTCGAGTAGAACAGCGACCCAGCCGCGTCGGTGCTCTGCTCCGCCGACTCCAACCGCAAGCTGTCTCCTCCCACCCCGATCAACCGGCCGCCGAGCACGAAGCCATCCCCCAGCGTGCCACCCATGCCGAACTCGATCGCCGCCCCTCCCGTCGACAACGAGTCCGAGCTATCGCTGGAGTGGCGCGTCGAGCTGACCGCCACGGCTCCCACGCCGAGGCCCATCCGCAGGTAGAAGCCATCGTGCGTGTGTACCCCGGCCCGCTTCATCGGCTTGGGCGGAGGGGGCGGAGGGGGCGGCGCATAAGCGTACGAAGGCGGAGGCGGAAGCTCGTACACGTACACCGCGGGGGGTTGGGCCGCGGGGGGCTGCACGACGGGGGCGGGCTGGGCCGGCGCGGGCTGCACGATGATCACGTTGGGTTGTCCCGGCTGCGGCTGCGCAGGTTGCGGCTGGGGCGCGGGTTGGGCCGTGGGCGCGACGGGAGCCGCTGCAGGCGCGGGCAACGGTTGGAGCACCACCACAGGGGCCGGGGGCGGCTCCTGGGCCAGCGCGGACACCCCAAGAGAAACGACGAAAGCAAGAGAGGCAGCACCAATCGACATCCTGGTCATGGGAATCTCCTGCCTCGCTGGGGAGCAAACGACGTGCCGCCCCGCGCGCCATCCCTCCGCAGGGCGATCCAGCGTCGCCACGAACACGTCGCCCTCGGCAGGAACGTCGATGTGAACAGGCGTTCTCTCACTCCCCGGAACCAGCCGTCACGGCAGGGCAAGACGGCGATGCCGGAAGGCCCGCTTGCCCTCGCCGTACTCCCCTGCCCCTTGCCCCCTGCCCCGGAGCAACCACCGCGTGGTCATCAGTCCCTCCACCCCCACGGGACCGCGTGCGTGGATTCGCGACGTGCTGATCCCCACCTCTGCCCCGAGCCCGTAGCGATACCCGTCGGCGAAACGCGTGCTCGCGTTGTGGAACACGCTCGCCGAGTCCACCTCGTTCAGGAACCGCTCGGCCACGACCTCGTCGCTCGTGACGATCGCGTCCGTGTGCGCGCTCCCGTGCTCGTGGATGTACGCGATGGCCTCGTCCAGGGAGCCGACGGTGCGCACCGCCAGGATCCGGTCCCCGTACTCGACGGTCCCGTCCGTGGGCCCTGCTTCCACCGCCCCAGGCATCCAAGCGCGGCTCACTTCGTCCGCTCGCACCTCCACGCCCGCGTCGATCAAGGCCTTGCCGACCACCGGAAGCTGGGGAAGGAAGTCCCGGTGGACGAGCAGTGTCTCGGTGGCGTTGCAGGCGGCGGGATAGTCGCACTTGCCGTCCACGACCACGCGCGCTGCCATAGCTGGGTCCGCTGCGCGGTCCACGTACAGCATGCAGATCCCCTCGGCGTGCCCGAGCACAGGAATCTTCGTGGAAGCCTGAATCGACCGCACCAGCTCCCCCGACCCGCGCGGGATCACCAGGTCGATGTCCTCGTCCAGCTCCAGCAAGGCCTGCACCGCCGTTCGGCCCTCGATCCCCACGACCGCGTCCGCTGCCATCCCGCCGTGCGCGAGAGCATCACGGAGGCAACCCACCAGGGCCGCGTTCGACCGCACGGCCTCCCTTCCCCCTTTGAGCAGCACCGCATTGCCCGACCGGATCGCCAGACCGCCGATCTGAATGACCGCGTCGGGACGGCTCTCGAACACCACGAGCAGCACGCCGATGGGACTGAGCACCTTCGTGAGCTCGAGGCCATCGTCCAGCTCGGTGCGCGTGATCGGTCGCCCCACCGGGTCCTCGCCCGACGCAAGCGTGCGGAGCCCATCGCGAAGAGTCGCCAGCTTCCCCGAAGAGAGCGCGAGCCGCGAGAGCAACGGGCCGGCCAGCCCCTCTCGCCGCGCCTGCTCACAGTCCGCGGCGTTCTGCTCGAGGATCGCAGCTTCCCGGTCCGAAAGGAGCTGGGCCACGCGCTCGAGCACCTGCGTCCTTGTGGCCGCGGTCGCTCCCGCGAGCCCCCGCTGCGCACGGCGAGCTTCGCGGGCAATGCCTCGCATGGTCGCGTCGGTGTTCATCCGTCGGTCTCCGGGTCGAGGACCAAGTTGTCTCGCTGAACGAGCGCGTGGTGGTTGCGCGCAAAGGCGGGGCGCTCTCCCGCGCACCAGCTTCGGGCGGCGTCCTGGTCGCAAACGGCGATCCCGCGGCCCACGCGTCGACCGTGCAGGGACCGGATCTCGACGACCTCCCCGGCGCGGAAGTGCCCTTCGATGCGGCTCACCCCGGCGGCAAGCAGGGAGGCTCCCCGGTCCCGCAGCGCGCGAACGGCGCCATCGTCGATGTACAACGTCCCTCGCGGGGCCGTGGCCCAGGCGATCCAGCGGTGACGGGCTGGCATCCCGGGCTTCGCGGGCACCCAGGTCCCCTCTTCCTCACCGTCCAGGATGCGGGCCAGCGTGCCAGGGCGAACCCCGGAAGCGATCACGGCATGGCACCCCGAGCGGGCTGCGATGCGCGCCGCATCGAGCTTGCTGCGCATGCCGCCCCGACCCACCCCCGACGTGCTCCCCCCTGCCATCACGATCCCCTCCCCGTCCGGGTCCAGGGTCGATAGCAGCTGCGCGGTCTCGGCGCCGTGAGGGTCGCGGTCGAAAAGACCATCCACGTCCGTGAGCAGGACCAGCAAGTCCGCATCGAGCTTGGTGGCCACCAGGGCGGAGAGCTTGTCGTTGTCTCCGAAGACGGGCCGCGCGTCGTCGGTCCCCTCGGCCCACGCAAGCTCTTCCACGGACACGGCGTCGTTCTCGTTGATCACCGGGATGACGCCGAACTGAAGCAGGGTCAGCAGGGTGTTGCGGAGGTTGAGGTACCGGACGCGATCGTCGAAGTCGCTCTCGGTCAGCAGCACTTGCGCGGTGTGCAGGCCAAGCTGCGCGAACCCAGCTTCGTACAGGCTCATGAGGCGCGTTTGGCCGACGGCCGCGCAGGCTTGTCGCTCGGCCAACTCCGAGGGGCTGTGATCGAGCTTCAGTGCCTCCTTGCCGAGGCCCACCGCCCCGCTGCTGACCACGATGGTTTCGCGGCCGGCGTCGGTCATGCGCCGGACGGCTTCGACCACGGAGAAGAGGCGAGCGAGCGCGAGGCGCCCGTCGGCGTGGGTGAGCACGCGGGTTCCGAGCTTGACGACGACACGCCGAGCCGAAGCGACGAGGGGACGGGGACAGGCGCGGGTTTCGAGGGGAGTGTCACGGGGCATGCGGGGCGGTACGTAGTACCGGGCAGGTGCCGTGCCTAGGGTGAATGTCACCGGCTTGGCCGTCGTTGCCCCGTCAGGTAGGTCGCGTCCAGGGTGGCCTCCAAGAGCGGAAGACCTTGTACTGGAGGCACGGAGAACCCGAACACACGCTCGAGGAAGAGCGTGGTGATGCGCAACGTGGCCCCCCAGAGGACCTGGCCCTCGCGAACGCGGTAGCAGAGGAAGTCCTCGCGAAGTCGCTCGCTGACCACGTGCTCCCCGGCGAACCGCACGCGATACCGAGCGTATCGCGAAGGGTCCAGCAGGTGCCGCAGGGGGATGGACACGATCGCGGCGACCTCCCAGTTCGGGCGGAAGCGCTGTGGACGGTCCAGCCGGGCCACCACAGGCAGGATGGCGCGTCGCAGAAGCCGAAGGCGCTGCGAGGGGAGCAGGCCGAGGAAGCTCACCCCCGTGGGCAGCATGCGCATCTCCTCAAAGCCTTCGCGCAGAGCGGTTGCGAGCAAGCGTGCGACCGCCTGCCGCGCGGGGGGTGAGAGCAAAGGTCGATGGGGCCAGCGGCGCAGGAGCATCCCTGGGGCGTCCACGACCCTCGCGAGCCACGGGTCCCACCGGTCCATGCCTCCGCCCGGACAGCACAGGTCGCCTGGCTGCGGGACGTTGCGCGATCGCTCGTTCAAGACCAGCCGCGGCCCCTCGTCGGGCGCGCATCGCGGCGGGTCCTGCAATAGAAAGAGGACCGCGGAGCTCACGAGGCCGGCATCCCCCGGAGGCTGCTCGTCGGCACGACGCGTCTGCTCCAGGAGCACGTCCGTCACGTGGGCGGCGAGCGCATCGGGGTCGTGGAGCAACTGGAGGGAGTCTCGAACCATGAGCAGTGAGCCGTGCATCCTGGTGCGAACGGCTCGACGAGGCAACCCGGTTCCGTGGCGTCACTGCTCCGGCGTGGGCACCACGTTCACGGTCGTCATGAACCCGGCCCGCACCAGCACCTCGAACGCGGAGTAGGCCGTCCCCGTCGGCTCGACCGACCCCGTCACCGTGGCCGCGCCCAGAGGAACGTTCATCACGGCTCCCCGGCCGCTCGGGTCCGTCACCATGGCGGTCGTGGAGGGCAGGCTGCCGTTGATGTACGCCGTGGTCGACTGGGCGTCCGCCAGATCCACGGCAACGGAAACGCCCGGGAGCGAGTAGTTGCCACAATCCCTCGCCTGGAAGAGCACATGGCCGCGTCCCGGGTCCAACGTCACTTGCATGACGCCCGTGAGCAAGCTCGTCGTTCCGGTACTCATCACGGGCGTGTAGAACGTGCCCTGCTCGAAGCTCGTGATGTTGTCCGTGAAGTTGAGGTACGCCAGGGTCGGCGTCACCGTCGCTCCGGTGATCTCGAAGTAGGCGCCCAGCCCTTCGACCGCAGAGGGGACCGTGAGGGTCACGGCGCCCTGGGCGTCCGTCACGGCTTCCCCCAGGGGGACCGCACACGCCGCGTCGTCCGCAGCGCACGCGCGCACCGTGAGCCCCTCGAGGTAGCTCCCGCTCTGCAGCTCGTAGGCGATCAACGTCAAGTCGTAGGAGTCCTCGCTCGGTTCGTCCCAGGTCACGGCGCCCACGCACGCGAGGCCGGCGCACAGCGTGCCGCACTTCGTGTTGCGGCACGTGCTGAACACCACGCTTGGGTCCTCCCCCTCGGCGTGGTCCACGTAACACTGGTCAGCGCACTCGACCGCGCCGGCGCACCCCTCGAGGCACGTCCGAAAGGCCAAACACTCCGCATCGTCACCGCAGGCCTTCGCTTCCGTGCAGCACGACTCGTCGACGCAGGTGGTGCAGGTGTCGTCGATGCTCGGAGTCTGCGGCCCGAGGATCGGAATGGCCCCGCATGCGAGGCTCGTGTAGCCGTCCTGGGTTCCGCCCGCGGCCCCAGAGTCGCCCCCGCTGCCCGATACGCCGGCTGTGCCCCCGGTTCCAGCCTCACCGCTCGTGCCCCCGGTTCCAGCCTCACCGCTCGCGCCCCCGGTGCCGCCCGGCCCGGATCCCCCGGAACCTTCGGCGTCGTCGGAGCCGCAATGGGTGGTCGCACAGACCGCAAGCACACCGAGAGCCATGACCGACTTGCGCATGGAATCCTTCCTTTCGCTGGGGAGACCGTGCAAGCGTATGCAAAGCACAGGGTAGCGGACAGAGAATGCCGCGAAGGGAAGTTGCGTAAACGGCAGCGCCGGAGGCAGAGACGGAAAGGGCTGGTGCTACGTGCCCGGCTACGACTGTGGACGGATGATGCACATCAACTAGGAACTGAGAACACGGAACAGAGAACCAGGAACGGGCGGAGCCAGGGGCAACACCCACCACCCAACTCCGTACACACCCTTCTGTGCCTTCTGCGACCCCTGTGGTTCTCCGGAGTGCGATCCCGGTACTCACTTCGGGCACACGGTACTAGCTCTGCTAGCTCTGCTGGCTGGAGTCCACGGAGGACGACGAAGACGAAGGCGCAGTCAACAGAGAACCAGGAACGGGCGGAGCCAGGGGCAACACGCACCACCCAACTCCGTACACACCCTTCTGTGCCTTCCGCGTCCTCTGTGGTTCTCTGGAGTGCGATCCCGCTAGTCCCAAATCAAGCGCTCCGCGCTGCTTTGGGTCTAGGCTCAAATCAAGCGCTCCGCGCTGCTTTGGGTCTAGGTTCTTCCAAGGGGGCTTTCGTAACGCCCTCTCGCCGCGCTCACCCCAAGACGCCTCGCCTTCGGCTCAGATAGCCCCAAACCCAAGCACGTTCTTCGAACAGTGCTTGATTTGGGTCTAGGTTCTTCCAAGGGGGCTTTCGCAAAGCCCCCTCGCCGCGCTCACCGCGGCTCACCCAAAACGCCTCGCCTTCGGCTCGGATCGCCCTAAATCAAGCAATGTTCTTCGAACAATGCTTGATTTGGGGCTAGTGACCGGTGGGCGGGACGCTGTGGGGAATCACGACGGGTCCGCCTGGACCACCCGGGTTGACTCCCGGCGGAGGGCCACCGGGACCACTGGGACCGCCGGGACCGCCGGGACCACCAGGCCCGCCCGGGCCACCAGGTCCGCCCGGCATGAAGCCAGGACGGGGCTGGCCCATCTGCTTCAACTGTCCGAGAACCCTGTCGTAGTTGGTGAGCATCTCGTCACATCCCTCGGGAGGAATGCTCGGCGTCTTCGCCTTCACGAGCTGACATCCCGTCGACTCCTCACCGAGGTCCGTGCACAGCTTCTTCACGAGCGTGTCGCACGAAGCCCGCGCGAGCTTGATCTTTTCCATCGTCGCGGGCACGTCCTCGAGCGCGGCGTTGCACGCGGCCGTGGGCAGGAGCCCCGCCGCCGTCTTCGCGCCGGCGCACTCGGCCGACTCCTCGGACGTTCCGCCGCAAATCTGAGTCTTCCAGGTCTCGCACGGCCCTCCGCTCGACGCGGCCACGGGCGTGCTCGTCTTCGTTCCCTCGCCCGCGCGGGCGTCTCGCAACGCCCAGCCGACGGCGGCGCCCGCGATCAAAGCGGCCACGGCCACGAGCATCGCGCGGGACTTGGTCATGCTCGCACCGGCCGGCTCGGAAGCCGCAAGGGGCTCGGCAGCCACTCGCTTCTTCTCCGAGCCCGCACGCTTCTCGGCCTTCTTCGGCCGGCGCGGGCTCTCGTCCTCGTCCTCGTCCTCGTCGTCGTCGTCTTCGTCGTCGGACTTGGCTTTGGCCTTGGCCTTGTCGTCGAGGTCCTCGTCGGTCTCCTCGTCGTCTCGTCCCTCGTCGTCGTCCACACTCTTGTCTTCAGTGTTCTTGCTCATGGGCACCTCGCGACCGAAAGCCACGGACTCACGGCCACCATCCCGACAGATCAGCTTCCGTGGTTTGTTGCTGGGTCAGGATGTCGGATTGATTCCAGGGAAGGGGTCGCCACTTCTCTCGTGAAGCGACGGCCAACCGGCAGACACGCGGACGGAGGCTGAGTCGAGAGAGCCCCCGCCGGCACAACCGGCTTGTGGTGGACCCGTGGCTTTAAGTCAACCGCGGAAAGTACGTCAGGCGACCAGCCGTCCCCCCGGTTCGATTCCTCGGAATACCGCCAGGCTGGCCCCGTAGAGACCCCGAACGTTCTCATTCACCTTCGACCCGGAGATGTCCCATGGCCGCTCACGAAATCGCGTTGCTCATCGGTGGACTGGTTCTCGCTGTCGCCCTCGTCGTCCTCATGGTTCACGCCGTGCTCTGGACGGGACGCGACGCTCGCCAGCGAGGGTTTGGGAAGGTCTGGCTCCTGCAACTTCTCGTGGTCGTGGAGTTCCCTTGGCCGTGGCTCATGTACTACCTCGTGACCCGGAACCTCCTTCCGGCAGGTCGCGTGCCCGGCGCACCCGAGCCTTCGGCTTGATTGACCCATCCTCCTTGACCATCCGCCTCCCGTCCCACCAGACTGCCGGTCCCATGCGTACCGCCTACCTGCTCCCGTTGATCGCCCTGGGCTGCTCCTCCGCACCACCCTGCCCAGCGACCCCGCAACCCACGCCGACCCCGGCCGAGACCACCACACCCGCCGTGGCCGCGCCCGAGGCCAAGCCCGCACGCGTCGACCTCGCCGCCGTCGAGTCCACCCTCGTGGCAAAGTTCGGGGAAACCCACCGCGCCCGCATCTCCCGAGGCCTCACCCAGGTGTTTGCCCTCTGGCGCCAGGAAGACGGCGACCTCACAGCGTTCGCCCAGGACCACTTCATCACCGACCCGGAAAAGCTCGACGCCACGTTCCGTCGGTTCGAAGCCACGCTCGAGCAGGTCGACGGCCACATGCTCGAGATCTCGCGCGAGGTCAGGCGCCCCGCGGACACGGACATCGGGCCCATGCTGCCGATCGACCCGTTGCTCGCCGCCTACGATCCCGGCGCGCACCTCAACGACGACCTGTTCCAGAGCAAGGTCGCCTTCGTGGCGCTGCTCAACTTCCCCGCGGCCACCCTCGCCGAAAAGAACGCCGAGGGCACCTCGTGGAGCCGTCGACGCTGGGCCGAGGACCGGCTCACCGCCCGCTTCGCACGACGCGTCCCGGCCGATGTGAAGCAACAGTTCGTCCGCGCCGAGACCGACGCCGACCTGTACATCGCCAGCTACAACGTGTGGATGCACCATGTGCTCGACGAGAAGGGCAACCGCCTCTTCCCCAAGGGCAAGCGCCTCATCAGCCACTGGAACCTGCGCGACGAGCTCAAGTCGAGCTACGGCACGCCCCAGGGCATCGACAAGCAGCGGGTGATCGTGCAGGTCATGAACCGCATCGTGACGCAGACGATCCCCGCGGCGGTGATCGACAACCCGCGGGTGGACTGGAACCCCTTCGCGAACACGGTGCAGGCATCGCCAGCGGAGCACGTGGAGGAAGACGCGCCCAAAACGGCTCCGGCCGCGGCAGACGCGAAGCCCGAGGCGGACGTGCGCCATGCGAAGCTGCTGGCGTGTTTCCAGGCGTCGCGACGGGCGGACCCGTATTCGCCGACGGCGCCGACGGCGATGGCGCGGAAGTTCGACCTGGAGCGTGAGTTATCGGAGCAGCGGGTGCGCGAGCTGCTCGTGGGGGTTCTGGAGTCACCGATGGTGCCGAAGGTGGCCGCGCGGATCGAGAAGGACCTGGGGCGGAAGCTGGAGCCGCAGGACCTGTGGTACGCGGGGTTCAAGGCGCGCGGGGGCAAGGACGAAGCCGCGCTCGATGCCCTGACCCGGAAGAAGTACCCGAACACCGCGGCGTTCGAGCGGGACATCCCCAACATCCTGCAGAACCTCGGGTTCCCGAAGGACCGCGCGCGGCACGTGGCCGAGCGCATCGTGGTCGACGCGTCCCGGGGGGCCGGTCACGCGATGGAGGCGCGACGCCGCGGGGACAACGCGCGCCTTCGCACCCGGGTCGAGAAGGACGGCATGAACTACAAGGGATACAACATCGCCGTCCACGAGCTGGGCCACAACGTGGAGCAGGTTCTTTCGCTCTACGACGTGGATCACACGCTGCTATCGGGGGTGCCCAACACGGCGTTCACCGAGGCGTTGGCGTTCGTGTTCCAGGCGCGGGACCTGGAGCTGCTTGGGGTGTCCAAGCCGTCGGCGGAGGCGGAGTCCATGCGTGTGCTGGACACGTTCTGGTCGACCTGGGAGATCGCGGGGGTGGCGCTCGTGGACATCGACGTGTGGCACTGGATGTACGCGCACCCGGAGGCGACGCCGTCGGAGTTGCGGGAAGCGACGGTGCGGATCGCGCGGGAGTACTGGAACAAGTACTACGCGCCGGTGCTGGGACAGCCGGACGCGCCGCTGCTCGGGATCTACTCGCACATGATCGTGGCGCCGCTGTACTTGGCGGACTACCCGCTGGGGCACCTGATCGCGTTCCAGATCGAGGAGAAGCTCAACGCGTCGAAGGGGAAGCTGGGGCCGGAGTTCGAGCGTGTGGCCAAGCACGGGTCAGTCCTGCCGGATCTCTGGATGATGCACGCCACGGGGCAGGCGGTGTCGGCGGATCCTCTGCTGCGGGCCACGGAACGGGCGCTGGATCGGTAGAGGCCTCACGGGCTTCTCAGTGGCATATCGACTTCAAGAACATCACACCCGCTTCGTGCTTCGCGTAGGTCCAGCACCTGCCGTCTTGCAGAACCCACGCACCTGCCAGTCCGGGTGTGGGCGTCCACCATGGCGCGGCCGGATCTGGATCGAAGGATAGCCACAGCGTGTCGTCGGAGTACGTGCGACCGGCTACGTGCGGCGTCATCCGCAGCTTGCGCGCGTACGGCTCGAACGACACCGCCGGCATCCGAGCTCGCAGGTAGTAGGTCGTGTCGGTCCCGCCCCCGAAGTCGACGGCGTGCTCCTGAGTGTCCGTCGCATCACCGGGCAGGGCGCGGCGCGGGCCTCGCTCGGTGCAAGCGCACATGGAAGCGAAGACCAGAAGCAACGCCGCCGGTCGTGCTCTTGTCATCTTCAACATGCCCGCGTGATGGTGCCATGGGATCGCTCCTTGCGCGAGAGATGTTCCCTGACCGCGGGCCCCGGGACCGGAGACTGGGATCACGCGGGTTGACCCCACCGGATCGGGCTCGGGCTAGATGTGCTCGGCAAAGGAATCAATCCGTCGCCGTCGCCGTCGCCGTCGCCGATCTGGGTTTCGCTTGCCCCTCGGTCAAGGGATCGAGACTTCCGCCCGGCACATCTAGCCCACGATGAGGAAGACGAAAAGTCCGTCGCCGTCGAGTTGCACGGTCCCACCCAACGTGTACACTACGTGTACATCCTTCATGCCCAAGAAGATGACCACTGCCCAGGCGCGACGAGAGTGGGCCAAGGTGCTTCGCCTGGCCGAGCGGGGAACCGTCGTGCAGGTCACCCGAAACGGACACGCCGTGGCCGCGGTAGTGTCCATCGCCGCCTATCGCTCGATCGAGCAGCGTCCCGCGTCGACACTGTCGGACGTCATCTCGGCGTTTCGAGAGCACGTCGACCCCAACGATCTCGCGGGTCCCGACCCGTGGGAGGACGTCCGGGACCGCGGGCCGGGACGCGACGTCGACCTCGGGTAGCCCATGGGTCTTCGCTTCCTTCTCGACACCAACGTGCTGTCGGAGCCCATGCGTGCGGCGCCGAACCCGGGCGTGATGGCCCGGCTGCTCGCGGCGGGAGACCGTGCGGCCACCGCGGCTCCCGTCTGGCACGAGATCGAGTACGGACGCGAACGAATCCCCGCCGGGCGGCGCCGTCGCGCGATCGATGCGCTCGTGGACCAACTCGGTGACGTCCTGGTGGTTCTGCCCTACGACTCCGCCGCGGCGAGCTGGCATGGCCGCGAGCGGGCGCGGTTGGTTTCTGCGGGCAAGACCCCGCCGTTCGTCGACGGACAGATCGCCGCCATCGCTGCTGTGCACGGGCTCGTCCTGGTGACGCGCAACGTGCGGGACTTCTCGAGCTTCTCCGGCATCCGGGTGGAGTCGTGGTTCGAGGACGTGGTGCAGGACGGCAGGTAGGCCTCACCCCCCCGAACCCCGAACCATCCGCACCCGAGCCGCCGTCCTCGCGTCCGACGTCCGCGCCAGGATCGCATCCAGCATCCGGTTGCGAGCCACCTCGTCCCTGCCCTCCCCCGACAAGAGCGACACCACCTGCTGGTCCAGGGCCGGGTTGAAACTCGCGGAGGTCACGGAGGAGGCAAGCCGTTCCATGTCGTCGCGACCCAATGTCTGATCACCCAGCGTCGCAAGCGCCGCCTCCCCTACCCCGAGGTCGCTGTCGCCGATCATGTCGAACAGCACGTCGCGGGCCTCGGGGGCGTCGACCTTGCGCATGGCTCGAGCCACGGCGCGCCGCACCTCGGAGCTGTCGTCTTTCGTCATCTCGGCCAGCACAGGGACGTTCTCCGGAGCGCCCACGTTGCCCAGGGACCCCACCATGGCCCGACGCTCGTCTGGGGAGCTTGCGTTCTTGAGGTTGTCGAGCAGCTTCGCGTTGTAGGGCGCGTAGTCGCCCCCCGTCGATCGAAGATGTCCCGCTGCCGCACCGAGGGAATGCGCGGCGGCAAGCCGGTCCACACCCGAGGAAGACGACATCACGCCGTCGAGAAACGCCAGGGTCTCCGCGGTCGGCTCCTTCACGAAGGAGAAGCGCTGCAGCAGGCCAGGATAGCGTTCGGGGTCGACGCGAGCGGCGTCGGACGACAGGGCGTCACGCATGGCGGCCTGGGCCTCGGGGTTGCCCGCGGAGGCCAGCATGTCGCAAATGAAAGCGCGTCCATTGGCATTGGTGCCGGGGTCCTGGAACAGATCGGACAGGCGCGCCGCGTAGGCAGGGTTGAGACGAAGCAGCAGCACGGCTCGGGTCATCCACCCCTCTTGCGGGGATAGGCCGCTCAACGCGTAAGAGGCAATGCCCTGCTCCACGTCCGAGAGGGTCATCTCGCCCACCATGTCCTGCCACATCTTGCGGGTGAGTTGCTCGCCGGAGAGGACTTCGCCGGGCTTCACTTCCTCGAACCGTCCCTTGGTGAAGGCGATCGTTTGGGCGTCGAACTTGGTCACGTGCTTCTTGCGAAGCGAGACGTTCAGGCTGGCGGTGAAGCGGGGGTCCGGGTCGCCGTCCTTCACGGTGATGCTCTCCTCGGTAGTAAGGGCCTCGAGGTGTCCCGCCTCGGATAGCTGGACCGAACCGTCGGACTGGAGGTCCGTGGTGCCGGGGGCGGGCGCCATGGCGAAGGCGCGAAGACCCGAGTACGAAGCGCGGTTGCGTCGCGCCACGAGTGGGGAGCCGTCAGCGACGTAGAAGGTCTGGGCCTTGCCCAAGGGAGTCGGTTCCTCAGCGGACCACATGGTGTCGTTGGATTCGGGAGCCACGACGGCGATCGCCGGGATGACGGTCTCCATGACCGACCTGAAAGTGGGCGGCGCGTTCTTCTCGAACCAGACCGTGGTGATTTCGCCTCGGTCGGTTACCTCGAGGAAGGCTTCGCGCTGGCCGAAGGTGCGCTCGGCCTCGGCCTGGTCGATCACGTCCTCCCCCTGAAATCGAAGCTGGTGCTTGTCGAGACGGGGCAAGGAGACGCCGAGCCGGTACTTGCCGTCCACGGCCCCATAGGATCGGAGACGAAGCTCTCCGGAAAGCGCGAGGCTGCCGTCGATGGGGGTGCCGCCCTTTCTCGGAGCGGCGAGGACCTGGTCGCTCTCGAAGGTGAAGTCGTAGGTGTAGACGTCACCGGCGGGGAAGCGGAAGCGGAACGCCCCGTCTTCGGAGACCGAGGCGGCGGGGCGTTCGACCCAGGTGCGGACCGGGCCGAGCATGAAGGCGGTGGTGCCGACGAAGGCCGCAAGGCCGAGAGCGGGGGCGATGAACTTGAGGGTGCGCTGGCTGAGCTTCATGGGAGACCTCGAAGGGTGGGTTCTGGGGTCTGTTCGGCCAGAGCCTCGAGGTGGTTGCGTAAAATCGTCACGGGGGGTGAAAAAAGATTGGGGCCGAATATGGACGGATAGGGGACATCAACTAGGAACTGAGAACAGGAACTCGAACAGAGAATTGGGGAATGGCCTGAGGGGGGACGCGAGGGGACCCGCGATTTCGGCACTCCCTTCGGGATTCCGGTACGAGTCAGAACGACCCGCCCAGCAGCCAGAGCGGCGTGCCGCGTCCTGTGCGAGCGAAGGTTATTCGCCAATCCCGCACGGCAACCCCGCCAGGCGAGCTGCGCACCAGACTCTTCGACGGCCATGCGAACGAGGCCGCGATCAGTCCGGCCCCGACCCCCTGCAGACCCGCATAGACCCATCCGGAATGACGGCACGCGTCCTGCGGTTCGTCCGAGGACGGGTGTTCCTCATATGCCTCCGTCGCGTCCGCGCAGAAGGAGTGCATGAACAGCGGCGGCCCCAAGACGGGGACGAGCAGGTACTGCTTCGTGCCGAAGTGAAATGGCGGGTCCTCGCCGGGGCGATGGCCCCCGTAGGCGCCCGGCTCGCCGAGCGTGCCTTGATAAAGGGCCAAGCCGTAGGTCGGGACGAAGATCAGCGCGCCCGTCACCAGGGTCCACAGACGCGGTCGTGAGACGACTTCGTATCCGGCAGGAGGAGGCGTGCCTTCGACGTATTCCGGCTCAGCGGGTGCGGGCGCGGGCTCACGGGCCAGGCGCACCGTTCGACTCTCCGTCCCGCGCTCGGGTCGGTCGAGGCGATCCTGCGCGCTCACCCGCTCCGTCGCCACGACGGCGGCCAAGATGGCGACCGAAGCCACGGCATGACCTGCACGAACCACCTTCCCACTCCTCGTCGGTTTCGATGGGCCACGAGCTTGGCGGGGAGACCGGGGCTACGGGGTTACTGCGGTGGTTGTCGAGCCATCCGGATCGGGATGACGGGATCTTGGTCGATGGCGTGGAGGCGAAGATGAGCGAGCTGGTTTGGGCGTCGGGTGGGTTGGTGGGGTTGGATCGTCGGGTTTGGGGTGGGGTGGTGGTGCCGCGGTGATGGGCTGGTGGGACAATCGCGTGACGATCGCGTCACCCCAGCGAGTGCGCAGCCAACGAGCACGAACAATGTCCGCCTGAACGTCCGGAACGGGTGCGATCCGCAGGTCGTTGGTCTACTGTCCGAGTTCTGCGAGTTGGAGGCGACCGTGAAGACCGCTGCGTTCAATGACCTTGTTCAAGGAGCCCGCGTGCAGGGACCCATGCTGCCCGACCCCGTCGAGGTCCTTGCCACGGTCCCGATGGGCGACTCGATCAAGCTCATCGCGCGCTCGGAAGCACTGAAACGCTTCATCGTGGAAGAAGGCGTTGGCAAGGACGGACGATACTGGAAGCTCGCGCAGTCCCTCTCCGCGCTCTATTCGTCCGGGTCTGAGGAGAAGCGCTGGGTCGACGACGTTCTAGCCAGAAAGAATGGATTGGGGTTCTGATGATCACCAAGTTCACGGCCGAGAACTACGGGTGCCTGAAGAAAGTCGCGATCGACCTGACCCCGATCCACGCGTTCATCGGGCCCAACGACAGCGGAAAGAGCACGCTGCTGCATGCGATTCGCAGCCTCGTCGGGTTCACCTCCGGTCGGTTCGTGCAGAACCAGGGCGAGTGGCACCCCTTCGATCCCTGGATGGCTGTGAAGGAAGGGGACTCATCGCGCTTGTTGGGTGTCCACACACCCACGGGTTGGTACGCCGTCGAAGTGACCTCCGAGAAGGCGGAAGAGCGCTGCCAGGCGGGGGATAACCGCGGACCGTTCACAACATCCCAACGAGCCTTGGGTAGCTCATGCTCTTTCCTGCATCCATCCCATGCTCAGCTACTACCGGTCTTGTCGGAGTTGTCGGGCGCCCGGCTCCTCCGGCTCGATGCCGATGCGCTCCGCCGCCCGAGCGGCCTCATCCCAGCCGACCAGCTCGATTCGCTCGGATTCCTTGACGACCGCGGCGACGGCTTGCCCAGCGTCTTGTACGGGCTGCGAGAGAGGGATCACGAAGCCTTCCGCGCGCTGGTCGAGACGCTGCGAGGGTTCTTCCCCACCATCAAGACGCTCCGATTGCCAGCAGCAACGCCATCCACGCTCACCCTCGAGATCGAGCTTGCCGATGGAACCCGCGTGCGTCCCGACCGGATGAGCGACGGGTTGCTTCGGTTCTTGGCCCTGAGCACCCAGCGGTTCCTGGCCCCCTGCTCGGTCGTGCTGGTGGAGGAGCCGGAGAACGGCCTCCACCCTGCTCGCGTCGCGGACGTCGTGCACGCGCTGCGCACCTTCTCTTCGGCAACAAACACCCAGATCCTCATGGCCACCCACAGCCCTCTGGTCATCGACGAGCTCACCCCCGACGAGGTCACCGTGCTGATCCGTCCCTCGGTGGAAGAAGGGACACGGGCAATCCCTATCAGGAACACCCGCAACTTCGAGAACCGCGCGAAGACCTACAGCCTCGGCGAGCTTTGGCTTGCGTACAGCGATGGCGACCAGGAAGATCCGTTGTTCAACCCGAGGCTCCGATGATGCGCGTGTTTCTCGGCGGAGAAGGCGTCGATGAGCTGGGGCGGTTTGCGCACGCTCCCGCGTACGCCGTCCAGGCAGTGCGAAGACGCGAAGTCTCCAAGGAACCAGGAATCCTCGAGGCCCTCGTGGAGCGGTTGAAGAAGCATCCCGTGGAGCTCGTCGGGGGACTGACGTGGCACCGGATCCCAAAGGGCCGACGAGCCGTAGGCATCGGGCCTGCCGAGGTTCGCAACGTGGTCGGCCTCGTGACGGACGCCCAGGATGAAGGATGTGACGCTGTGGTCTTCGTGCGTGACCGCGACTGTGATGAGCAGCGCGCAGCCGACATCGAAGCTGGGATCCGCATCGCTCAGGAACGGTTTCCCGACGTGCGGATCGTCGGCGGTTCGGCCGTCGAGGAAATTGAGGCCTGGCTGCTTGCGATGCTCGGCGAGCACAACTCTGAGAGCCACCGCCACCCCAAGGAAGTACTCCGCGACCGTCGTGGAATCGCGAACCGGCTCGACAAGACCCGCGTCGTGGAAGAAGCCAGGCTCGACCAGCTCCCCGACGATGCGGCTTCCCTTCGCCAGTGGATCAACCGCTTCACCTCGGCAATGCCTGCGATGGAGAGCTAGACCCAAATCAAGCGCTCCGCGCTGCTTTGGGTCTAGGTTTTTCTAAGGGGGCTTTCGAAAAGCATCGAGTAGGCGCCCCCAGTCGCCCAGGGGCGCCTCTCACAGAACCGGAC
>CAZAWR010000148.1:0-5930 GCA_964488865.1 uncultured Polyangiaceae bacterium
GCGTGATCAATGTCTTGCCCTCGCGCGCGACCGTGACGAGCCGCTCGAATCAGGACAGGACTGATTGGCGGTCGGCGAAGCCGAAGCCCTTGAACCGTAGCCAAGCCAGGGCGAGCGGAGCGAGCCCGCGGCGGTGGCGTCGTGCACAAATTCGCAATCGAAGCGTCTCGCCGTCGCTCCCCAGCCGTGCACACGAGGTAGGGAACCACGCTCCGGGTAGCTGTGCGTCGAAGAGATCGTCGAGCCGAGCATCGCGGAAGTCGATTTCTCTTGGACTCTCCGGTTCGCTCCCTCCAACATCCGAAGCGATGAAGTCCTTCGTGTGCTCGGCAATGGCCTTCGCGTGGTTCTCCGCCGCGCTCTGCTCGTCAACTCGCTCCGATGCGGACGACACTCGACCGATCCGCGTGCACCTGCAGTGGGCCAACCAGACCGCAGACCCAACCTGTCTCGACCAGCCACGCCTCGCACAAGCAGTCGAGCTGCGACTCCAACGAAAAGCCTTTGTTCCAGCCTCGCCAGACGTCCTTCTCCAAGGCGTCCTCGTGCAAGACCAGAGCAGACGAATCGCACGGATGACGCTGAAGCGTCCCGGCGGTGAGGTCGTCGGCCTACGCGAGCTGGAAAGCCCCGACCCAACATGCTCCACTCTCAACGAAGCGATCCCCTTGTCCGTCGCTCTGATGATCGACTACCAGCAACGAGTTCTCCGCTTGCACGTTCCCCGCATCGAACCTCCACCTTCATCGGAACCCCCTCCCCCAGAAAAGCCCGCGCCTCTGCTCGAGGAACGCAAGCACCCGGAAACCTGGCGTTTGGGTCCCCGCATCGGAGTCTCCGCAGATCTCGGCGTGTTGCCGTCGATGTCCTGGTCCCCTCGCATCGGCATCGACGCGTCCTACGCTTGGACTTCCCTCCGAGTCGAGGGCGCTTGGCTCGTCCCACGAACCGCCTCGTTCACCGAATGCGACGTCACCCTCACGGGGTGGACCGTCGGAATGGCTGGTTGCGCCAGCTTCCTTCGGACCCCGCGGTGGGGGGCATCGACCTGCGTCGGGGCGGAGGCGGGACGGTTGCTCTCGTCCGGTGCCGGTTTCGAACAAAACCGGGACGGCGCCTCGACCTTGGGAAACGCCTGGATCGGCCTGGAATCCCTGACCCGGTTCACCCGGGACTGGGGCGTGGGCCTCGGCCTGCATGGGGGCGTCCCCATCGTCCCCCAACGTTTCGAGTACACGAACGACCTCGGCGAAACTCCCACGTTGTTCGAGTCCGCCCCGATCTTCGGCCGACTTTTTCTCAGCTTGGTCTATTCCCACCCGACGGATCAGAAACCCGGCCCGTAAGAGGCATGGCCATTGGAGACCATGCAGCCAGCCGGCCCCGACAACCCTTTCCAGCGGGTCTTCGAGAACAACGTCCGATTCGTCTGGCGTGTGTTGGAGCACCATGGGATGAGAGGAAGCGACGTGGAAGACGCGACCCAGGAGGTCTTCCTCGTCGTCGCACGCAAGATGCACGAGCTCGAGGACGATTCGAAGCTCCGTTCGTGGCTCTACGGGATCGCCCGTCGGGTCGCCTCCTCCCAGCGACGCAGGGCGTATGTTCGACGGGAGGAGTTGATGGACGTACCGCCGAGCGTCGGGGCTGCGGCGAAGCAACAGGAGGAGATGGAGCGCTTCGAGGCGCTTGGGCGGTTGCAGACCGTCCTCGAGGGATTGCCGGAGGAGCAGCGTCTGGCGTTCTTGTTGAGGGAAGTGGAGCAATTGACGATTCAGCAAGTGGCGGAAGCGATGGGCTGTCCGTTGCAAACGGCCTACTCCCGGGTGCGGGCGGCCCGGGAGTATGTGATGACGGCGTTTCGAGACCCGCAAGCGCAGGAGGTCCCCGATGCAGGATGAGATTCACGATCCTCGGGACGACGAGCCGTTCCCGGCGCAATTGCAGCTCGCGGTGGTTTCCATGCGCGAAGGGGGGCCTGGACGGGAGGCGCTTTCGCGGCTTCGTGCAGGACTCGGCCTTCCGGATCCCTCGGGTGGTGAAACCTCCGGAGAGCCTCCCGCGGGGCCAGCCGTGGAGCCGCTGGCGCCGAGCGCGTCGAGCGCTGGGGCAACGGGGGCTTCCTTCATGGCTACCCCCGCGGCCAAAGCGCTGCTCATGGTTGGGGTGGCAGTCACCTTGGGTGGACTCTGGTGGGCCAGCGAGCTTTCGAACCTGCCAGCCGTGCCCGCTTCCCCCGAACCGGCCCCGTTCGCCAGCGCCCCTGTGCGCCCCCTCCCCAGCACGCCTGTGTCCATGGCAAGCGCCGGTGCTTCTGTGCCCGCTCCCAAGGCATCCGCCGTCCCCAGCGTGAAGACCGCCACCGTCGCTGACAGCCCTTCCCACAAGGGTCCCTCCGAAGTGGAGCTCATCAGCCGTGCCCAAGCAGTGGTTCGAACCCAGCCCCGAACCGCCCTGGGGCTTTGTCGCGAACACGCACGACGGTATCCGAACGGAATGCTCGCCCAGGAGCGCGAGGTGCTCACGGTCGAAGCTCTCCATCGCATGGGCAAGGGAGAAGAAGCCCGTGAGCAGTCACGGTCTTTTCTCGAAAACCACCCCGATACGGCCCTTCGCAACAGGGTGGAACAACTCACGGCAGACGCCGCCCCATGATGTGACCTCGGTCGTGCAATTCTTCACCGCTCGATCAGAAATTCCCGCCGGCGCAACCACGGCTCGTCGAACGACAACAGGAGAGGAATCCATGACCCCGAAACGAATCGCGTTGCACAAGTACATGGTCCCGGTCTTGCTCGCTGGGATCGGTCTGGGAGTCGCTTGCACCGATACCACCAACGTGGGCGACAACGGGAAAGTGGACGGGGGCCTGTGGCCCGGCGTCGAGGCCGGTCGATGCGGAAACGGCATCGACGACAACGACAACGGAGGGGTGGATGAGGGGTGTCCCTGCACCCCCGGTCAAACCGAAGCTTGCTGGCCAAGCGACCTATCCACTCGGGGAAGGGGCGCTTGCTCCGACGGCACGATGGTCTGTCCCGGCAGTGGCGAATTCTCGACGTGGACTGGAGAGTGTCACGGTGCGACCCTTCCCTCCGAGGAGACGTGCAACGGGATCGACGACGACTGCGACGGTGCCGTGGACGAGGGCTGCAGCTGCACTCCCGGAGAAACGCGTTCTTGCGGACAAACTTCGGGGCTCGTCTCTCCGTGCAAGGATGGTGAACAAACCTGCGGTGGAAACGGAGTTTGGTCGTCGTGTGAGGGGGTCGTGCTGCCCGTCGCTGAGGTTTGTGACGACGGGATCGACAACGACTGCAACGGTAGCGTGGACGACGGCTGTGAACAGGACGGCGGCACGGGCGGCACGGGCGGCACGGGCGGCACGGGTGGTACGGGCGGTACGGGTGGTACGGGCGGTACGGGCGGTACGGGCGGCACGGGCGGTACGGGCGGTACGGGTGGTACGGGTGGTACGGGCGGCACGGGGCCAACCAGCGAAGTCTGCGGCAATGGCATCGACGACGACCAGAACGGAATGATTGACGACGGCTGTGAAGCGCACTGCCCCTGCGCTCCGGCGGACATTCGATGGGAGCGCAGACAGTCGCCGGACGGATTGACGATGGCAAGATCGGCCGCGATAAGCGCATGGACGGGCACGCAGCACCTGTTCGCGTACGTCGCTTGCCCGGAACCATCATGCATAGAGCCGGAAAAGATCCGTCATGTGTACCTGGCTCGGTGGGACAACAGCGGAGCGCACATAGGGACATCAATCATCGACGATGCACCCAGCAACGCCGACAGCGTCACCGATATGATATGGACAGGGCAGCACGCGGTGGTGCTGGTCGACGGGGTCAACGATCGACTGGTTCGAGTCGATGCGGACGGCAAGCCTGTAGGCGTCCCGACTCCTTCGCAGGCAGTCTCGATTGCGTGGAACGGCCAAGAGATCGGGCAGATCTCCGAGAAGAGCGCCAACGTGAACACGTTCGATCGATTCGATGCCAATCTGAACGCTTTGAGCAGTTCTGCGCAATTTCCGTCGATATTGCCCGGCAAGGTGGGGTGGACGGGCGAGCGGTGGGTCAGCGCGTCCGTAGAGGGCTCCGGGAGCGGCGCAGACGGAACGATCCACGTTAAGGTCATGGAGGGCTCGACGATCACCTCGGACCACGTGTGGCCCCTCAATGATACACCTTACGTGAAGATGGCGACCAGCGGTCATGGCGCGCTCGTCTGTGGACAGCACCAGTACGCCTTTCCGTCCACCCACACTTCACCGGTTACGTGCCAGAGGTATTCGTCCGTTGGTGCGCCGGTGGGAAGCCCGCACGTGATCGGCAAAGTTTCGAATAGCTACAAGGACGGTACGTTCCCCGTAAACGGCTGGGGGATCATCTGGTGGCAATGTGGGTACCTTGTCATCTTGCCTGGTACTAACAACTCCGGAACGTGGCCGACGGAGGCTTCACGCATCGTACGCATCCTTGACGACGGAACCATGGCGGATGTCCCGCTTCCGCCGACGGGACCGGATATCACCGGTGCGGGCTCGTACTCATGGTACTTCCACGACCCGTTCGGCGACATCGAGTACACCCCTGGCGACTTGTTCTTTCCGACGAGGTGGTTCAATCCGTACAACAAGTCGGGGCGTATGAGGGTGAGCTGCCAGCCTTGAGAATCGATCGCTTGCATGATGGCCCCGTCGCTGGTCGTCGGCCGCTGGCTGGAGCGTTCCGCAGAGAGAGGAGAGTTCATGCTAACCCTGCATCTGCTCCGCGTCGATCCGTCTTCGATCCGCGGCGATTTGCCAAGGCGTCTCATCTCGAACGACGACAAACAGGCCGATAAACCGGTCGTGCGCAATGCCGAGACATTGGCAGATTTCAGGGACCACTCGCGCCCGTTGCACGACGCTTGCGCAGCAAAGTTGACAGCACCGAACCCATTGAGGCGCCACGTCACGCGTTTGGTGCTGGGAAAATCGCATAGGATCTATGGCGTCAACTGTGAAGGGGGCCTTTGCGGTGCACACAGGCTTGCGCCACCTTCTACACGCCTTGCTGGGCGCACCTCGGAGCCACCAGGACGAGCTTCGGGCACCGGCCTGCGCGGGCCTTGCGACCGGAAGCGCGCTGAGAGCCGATTGCGCCCGGCGCGACGCGCTGACGGGACCCGATTGCAGCGTCTGCAGGTGTGCGATCCGGCTCGTGAGCGGTGCCGGGCATATGCAGCGGCCCGCGACGATCCACGCAAGAACGTTTCCGTCGGTCCTGCGGAAAAGCGCCGAATGGGATAGTCGCGTTGACGGCGCTTGTGCTGACCTCGTCATCTTGGACATCAAGGAGTCGTTCTCGCCATGCTCACCTCAAGCCGATTCAGGGGTCTGTGTTCCATTGCTACGATGGCTACCGCCATAGTGGTCGTCTCAGGCTGCGGCTGCGGATCGACGGGCTCAGCGCCCATCGGCAGCCTCCCGTTCGATGGAGATGGAGGCGCCGAAGCGCAAGGCCCGGACGCGGGCGGGTCCAACTGCGGCAATGGGGTGGTCGAAGCCACCGAAGTCTGCGACACCGCGATTTCGGCTGGCACGCCGGGTGCGTGCCCAACGAGCTGCAACGACGCAGTGTCGTGCACGTCGGATGCAATCCTCGGTGCGGGCTGCTCGGTGGTGTGCAGTCATTCCGCTGTGACGAGCTGCGCCTCCGGCGACGGTTGCTGTCCGTCCGACTGCAGTCCGGCCACCGACACCGACTGCTCGGCGTCTTGCGGCAACGGCACGGTGGAGGCGCCGGAGACGTGCGACACCGCGATTCCGGCGGGCAACCTCGGTGCGTGCCCAGCGAGTTGCAGCGACGGAGTAGCGTGCACGTCTGACGCCATCGTTGGAGCGGGATGCTCGGTGATGTGCAGTCATT
>CAZAWR010000148.1:6030-16841 GCA_964488865.1 uncultured Polyangiaceae bacterium
GGCTGGCAACCCCGGTGCATGCCCAGCGAGTTGCAGCGACGGAGTGGCGTGCACGTCTGACGCCATCGTTGGAGCGGGATGCTCGGTGATGTGCAGTCATTCCGCGGTGACCGGCTGCAACTCCGGCGACGGCTGCTGTCCGCCGGGCTGCAACGCGAATTCCGACACAGACTGCTCGTCGACCTGCGGCAACGGTTCAGTGGAGGCACCCGAGACGTGCGACACCGCGATTCCGGCTGGCAACCCCGGTGCATGCCCAGCGAGTTGCAGCGACGGAGTGGCGTGCACGACGGACACGCTCTCGGGTAGCGGTTGCTCCGTCATGTGCAGCCACTCCCCGGTGACGAACTGCAAGTCGAGTGACGGCTGCTGTCCAGCTGGTTGCCTGTTCCCCGCGGATACCGACTGCCCCTGCGTTCCGACGTCGTGCTCGCAGGCGGGCTACACATGCGGCACGCTCGCCAGCGGGTGTGGTCAGGTGCTGGACTGCGGTCCGACCTGCGACTCTTGGCAGTCCGTGTCCCAGAGCTGGCCGACCTTGGACACCTACGCTTTCGCGATGGACAGGGCCGGTGGAGATCACGCGATCCTGTTCGGGGGCTATGTGGAGGGTTCCCCCAGCGCGGTCGGATGGACCTGGGAGTATGTCGAGTCCACGCACACCTGGACACAGCATAACCAAACCGGCACCGCGCCTTCAGCCAGAACCGCCCATGCGATGGCCTACGCTGGCTCCGGTGTGCTCGTGATGCATGGCGGCACGGGTGTGGGCAACGCGGCTACCGAGACGTGGGAATACGATGCAGCAGCACACACCTGGGCGCTCTTGAGCGGGGCCGGAGGTCCGGTCGCGTCTTCCCATGCAATGTCGTACGCGGGCAACGGCCTGGTGCTCTTGTTCACGACCAGTGGCGACACGTGGCTTTATGAGCGTGCGAGCCACCACTGGTCATTCGCGCAGCCTTCTGTGCCGTCGCCTCCACCGCGCGTGGGTCACGCGATGGCGTGGACCGGCGACGGAAGGGTGCTGCTGGCCGGTGGAAAGGACCTCGGAACAAGCCTGTCTCTCGACGACGCCTGGCTCTTCGACGTAGCGTCACGCACTTGGTCGCCGATTCCCGTGCCGGGCGTCGGGGCGCCAACCAGGCGACTGGGACACAGGATGGCATACGCAGGGGGAACCCGCGTGCTTCTTTTCGGCGGCCGGAATTCAGACACGCCGACGTCGTCTACCGTCGCCCGTCCCTGGCTGTTCGACGCGACCACGGGAGCCTGGACTGACATCGCGCAGCCGGGCGCGCAGCCCGACGGGCGCCAGTCCTTCGGTATGGCTTTCTTGGGAGGCGGTCGCGTGGTCCTCTTCGGGGGCTATTTCTATCCCACCGCAACGATCGACGAGCGAATCCGTTCGGATACCTGGCTCTACCTCTCAGGCTTCTTCGACGACAAGATGGCGCCCTGATCGGGTAGGACTGCATGGCATCTGCTACGCATGGCATCGTTCCCTGAGAAGAACGCGGTTGGCGGAGCGGTTACCCCGGCGTGACGGACGCCGTACACACCTCCAACGGGTCGCAATGACCTGGCACAACCTCGCCTCTTCGCCGAGACCGCCGGGAGTCTCTTTCCCCTTCTTGCGCCCTCGTGAGGGGCAAACACGTTGGTGCGGACCGATCACCTCCACTGCTACTCATCCGCGCCTACGCTGCCCGATCTCTGACGAAGAGCCGAAAAGTTCTGGGGAGCATCTTGAGCCAGCGTCGCTCTCCTGCGATACGACGGAATCGATTCGCTCGCCGACGGTTGTGCGGCAGGCTGCGAATTGCCATCAGCAGGTGAGGCATGGGTTCGCGTCCATCCCATTCCTTGCGAGAAGGGCCAGGCTGATTCTCCTTCTGATGCGCATCAGCGGCCCGCGGAGGCCCCAACGCAACCGGCTGCGCTGGAGTCGCGCCGAGTAGGGGTCGAACTGAATCGAGATTGGGGCGAAGCGCGCACCGTCACGTCCCAGAAGCAGTCGCGTGGCTTCCGTGGCCATGATCCCGGCGCACAGCAGGCAGGCCGCGATATTCGATGGACCGACCTTTCCGCTCAGGCTAAGGCGGCGCAGGTCGAAGTTGGCGCGGTGCAGGAACGAGGGAGCCAGGCCCAGGGCCAGGTTGATGACCTGTTCGGCCTGGCACTGCCCGTCGTGCCAGTCGAAATACTCGTCGGCGGACATGCCCGCCGGTCCGAAGACGACCGCGCCCGCGCTGAAACCGAGGGGCGCGGCCACGAATGCCGCCAGGGTGCGCGCGCGGGCCTCCCGCAGCAGCATCCGGTGCGGCGGGATGGAGAAAGCGTCCATGCCGTCCACCACCAGGTCGACGCCGTGGAGAAATGTGGCGATGTTGGCTTCAGTCAAGTGCTCCTCCGAGACGTCGACGACAGCCTCGGGGTTAATCTCGTGGATCTGACGTTCCAACGCGCGGGCCTTGTTGCAGCCGAGCGTAGAGAGGTTGCCGCCCATCTGTCGGTTGAAGTTGGCAACTTCGAAGACGTCGCCGTCGGCGATGGAAAACCGCCCCACGCCGAGACGCGCCAATGCCTGGGCGTAAATCCCGCCGACTCCGCCGAGGCCAGCCAGGGCGACGCGCTTGTCGCGCAAGCCGGCCTGTTCCTCCTCGCTGACGATACCGATGTTGCGGCAAAAGGCCGTCAGGTAGTCGAAACGATTCGGAGCATCCATCAGGTTTTCCTCCCGGCGACGGCCACGACTCCGGCGGTCAGGAAGCTGTGCCTTTCGCCGAAGCGCGGGGCCAAGCGCTTCCCGACCTCGTCGAACTGTCCGGCTTTGCCGAGCAGCGCAGCCTTGAAGCCGGTGGCCAGGCGGAAGATGGTCTCGAACGGCATCTCCGCCGAATTGAAGACGCGGACCCGGCAGGCCAACAGGCCCAGGCCGGCTGCACCGACAAGGCCGGGCAGTTTTCTCCCGACGTGCCGGTCGCCACCGAGGCGCGTTTGGACCTCGCGGGCCTGGGCCATCAAGTCGTCCAATTCGCTGTCCCCGGGGTCCATCGCGAAATAGGCGTCGTCGGTGTCCAGCAGCGCCAGCGTCCCGCCGCGAGCCAGCTTGGCGACGGCGTCATCCACGACCTCCCGGGGCGAAGTTGCGTGCTGGAGCAGGAAGCGCGCATAGATGAAGTCGAAGGACCGCGGCGGGAAGGGCAGCGCCCCGGCCGTGGCTAGAACGAACTTAATCCCGTGACCTCCGGCGTCCCGGGGCAGGATGCCCGGGTTTGAATCCACGCCAACCACTTCGCCGCCGCTGGCTACAGAAGCGAGCCGGCGGGTCATTGCCCCCGAACCGCAGCCGAGGTCCAGCAGCCGAATGGCCGGCCGAAGACCCACAGACCGCAGAAAGGAAAGCTCCTCCCGCTCGGCCACGTCAGCCTGCTCGGCAAGTCTGGCACGCTCGGCCGGAGCGTCCTTCGAGAACGCTGGGGCGTAGCTTCCGTCGCCCATCTCGCTTCCTCTCCGGCTGGCAGCCGGTAATGTCCGCGGAAGGCCGTCGAAGCCGGAGCGGTACTTCTCCTCGGCCTGGCCGGTCTCGGGGCTGACTCGCGTGTCCTCGTCAAACGCGGACTTGCCTTCGCTGAGGAAGCTCGTGATGTTCTGCGCGACGATGGCTGCCATGACAATGAGTGCCGTGTGAGCAGGGGTCCATTTTTCTGATCTTCGACCAAAAAAAAAGCGACCTGTGCGGTAGGTCGGCGAGGAGGTGATCCTCTCCGTGAGGGGTATCGGTCACGCAGCGACACCGATTCCGCTTTCCATTGGGGCCGAAGCATGTTCCATCTTTATGGATGAAGAAGCAGGACGTGGCGGTGCAGCAGGTTCGGATTGGGGGACGTGCGTACCGGGTGCGCACGCAGATCGTGGTTGAGGAGGTGGACAGTGAGGACGCGCCGGCCGACGGCGAGGCTCGCCAGGTTCCGGATGGCGGCTTCGAGATGATGCTGTTGGAGGATGACGCCTGCAGCATCGACAAGTCCGAGCAAGCGATTCTCGGGACATGCTGGCCGGCGATGCGCGAGGCGCTGTCGCAGCACCTCAACGCAGTCTCGAAAAAAAAGCAAAAAAAGAGCTGAGCTGCCATGGCGGGCAGGTCATCGACGATCCGACGGCCTATCGGGTGGACGGCGAGGTCGGTCGGCCCACATTCACGTGTCATCAGGTCGAACGCAACGGTTCCGTGCTGTTCGACACGTCGCGAGAGCTGTTCCCAGCGTTGATTGGTAAGCAGTGGTATCGGACGGTGGGGTTCAAGGAGCTCGCCGTTGAGCGCGGAGCGCTCGACATGTCGTACCGGCAAGCGGCTCGAATGGTGAACCGGATCCGCCACCAGCCGGAGGCGACACCGCTGCGAACGCTGCAGGACTCGGTGGAGGCCGAGGGACTGGCATTTTTTTGCCGAGACGATCAGAAAACTGGACCTCTGCCCCCACGGCACACATTGTCATGGCAGCCATCGTCGCGCAGAACGTCACGAAGTCCTTTCGCGAAAGGAAAATCGCGGTAGACGTGCTCCGCGGTGTTTCCCTTTCGGTCGCGCCCGGTGAGGTCGTTGCCCTCGAGGGGCCTTCGGGTTCCGGCAAGACAACGCTATTGTCGATCCTCGGCTGCATCTTGACGCCGACCGGCGGCGTCGTGTTCATCGACGGACAAGAGGTCGACGTTCGCAAGCCATCGCGCTTGGCCGCCATCCGAAAACGAAGCATTGGGTTCGTCTTCCAGCAGTACAACCTCTTCGCTTCACTGACTGCCCTTGAGAATGTCGAGTTGGCGCTCAACATCAAGGGCACGCGGGGGTCCGAGGCCCGTCATGCTGCCGAAAAGGCCCTCGACGACGTCGGCCTGTCGGACCGGAAACGGTTTCTGCCTCGCGACCTTTCCGGCGGACAGAAACAACGCGTGGCCATCGCCCGTGCGCTCGTAGGAGCTCCAACCGTTCTGCTGGCAGACGAACCTACCGCCAATGTCGACTCGCGCGTGGGATTGGCGATCTTGGACCTCTTTCGGACGCTTGCGAAGCGCGATGAGAGAGCGCTTCTGATCGTTACACACGATCCGCAAGTTCGCTCGGTGACCGATCGGGTGCTGACCATCCGCGATGGACTCCTGACGAGGGAGAATGGAGAGTAGCCAATGCGAGCTCGACGAATTGCCACATGGGTGGGCGGAAGCGTGCTCCTTATGGTTGCCGCCGTTACGGCGCTGTTGGTGATCTCACGTGAGAACACTGGTGTCTTCGATTCGGCAAAAGCTTCCGACGCGGTCGGACCAAGTCGTTCCCCCCCGGATGGCGTGCGTGCCGAAGGCCGCGTCGTCACCTATCCTGGTCAACGGGTTGATGTCGGCAGCGAACTCGGTGGCACCGTCACGCGGTTGCACGTTCACGAGGGTGATAAGGTCAAGAAGGACGACCTGCTCGTGGAGCTCGATGACAGCGAATTGCGAGCCGCGCTCGACGAGGCGAAGGCCGCCGTGCATGCGAACAACGCTCGGGCGGGATTTCACGTCAAAGAAGCGCGCCGGCTGGAAGTGCTCGAGAACCACGGAGCCGTCCCCACGCGCGAGCTCGACCGCGCTCGCAGCGAACGCAACGCCGCTTTCGGCGATACCGCCGTCGCCATGTCTGCCGTGAAGCGGATTGAGGCATCCCTCGCCAAGATGGCATTGCGGGCCCCCATCGACGGGTCCGTCGTCTTCTGTGCCGTGGAGCAAGGCGAAACCCGTCCCCCTATGGCGCACTTTCTCACCCTCGCTAATCTCGGACGCCTGCGGGTGGAGGCCGAAGTCGACGAGTACGACACAGCGCGTGTCTCCGTTGGAGCGAAGGCCATCATCACCGCGGAGGGATTCGGTGAGACCTGGGACGGTGTGGTGGAAGAGATCCCCGGTGCGTTGGTACCCAAAGGACTCAAGCCCCGCGACCCGGCCCGGCCGGTCGACACGGGGGTGTTGCTCGTCAAGATCGGGTTCGCTGGCACCACACCGCTCAAACTTGGTCAACGCGTGGAGGTTCGGATACTCCTTGGAAGCAGCCCACCCGGCTCCGACCGCCGTGATAACACGGAGGCACCATGATCTCTGCCGTTCGCGATGCTCTCGTCGATCGCAAGATTCGTGCGAACGCAGCCCTTTCCGACACGCCTCTCGACCGTTACCGGGTTTGCATTGCTCGGGACGTGGAGGAATACGAGGACGCGTTCCATCTGCTGCACGTCGCGTACGCTTTTCAAGGAATCGAGAACGTACGCAGCAACAAGATGAGAATCACGCCCCAACACGTGTTGCCAGAAGCCACGGTTTTTGTGGCATACGAAGGAGAGCAATGCGTGGGTACGATGACCGTCACCCTCGATTCTCCAGCCGGAATTCGGATCGAAAACAATTATCCGGAGGCGGTCGCGGCGCTCCGCGCGAAGGGGGCAAAGCTCGTGGAATTTGGTTCCCTCGCCGTGGTTCGGCGCTGCTGGGGCACGGGTGTGACCGTGCTGCTGACCATCGCCGCTGCATACTGGGCCATCAACATGCTGGCGGCAACGGACATCGTCATGGTTGTTAACCCCAAGGTCGCTCCCTTCTACCGCGCCATCTACAAGTTTCGACCCATCGGCGAAGTCCGAGCGAACTTGGATCTCACCTCGCCGGTGCTCGCGATGACGACGAACACTCTACAATGCGTCGCCCATGTAAGAAGGCACTTCTCCAGGCCCCTGTCTTCAGGTTTGACCATCGCGGACCATTTGACCCGAGGGCTGCCGACATGCATTAGAATACCGGCGGAGGTGCCCACGCCGGAACTCGCGCGGTGGAAGCTCCCCCGCACCGTGTTCCAGCAGCTCTTCATCGAGAAGTCGGATCGGCTCGACACCCTCGATCCCATTACACTGAGCTATCTGAAACGGTGGCGCAGCGACCAAACCCTCGAGCGAAGCGCATGAAGATCGCGTCATCCCGTGTTCTGAAACCGTTCTGCGGAGGTTGATGATGGCTGTGCAACCCGGTGATGTCTTCGCAGATCGATACCTCATTCTCCGCATCCTCTCGACCGGCCAGATGGCGACGGTATGCGAAGCGCAGCACACGCTTACGCGCCAGCGCGTCGTGCTCAAGTTGATCCGCGACAAGTTCAATCCACGAATGAGTGACGATGATTCGTGGAAGGTGCGATTCCGGAGAGAGGTTCGCGCGGCAGCAGGGCTGGCGAGCGACCATACCGTCCGCGTATTCGATGCGACCACGGATCCTGAAACCGGTATCTCCTATTTCGTCATGGAGTGTCTCGAGGGCGAAGACGTCGGCGACGTGCTGCATCGCTACGGCTGTGTGCCCGTCGAGCTGGCCCTTCGTATCATCTCGCAGGCGTGTCGTGGCGTGCAGATCGCCCACGATGCCGGTATCGTGCATCGGGACCTCAAGCCTGCCAACCTGTTTCTGGCAGAAGCCGAAGACGGCTCTGTGATCGTCAAGCTGTTGGACTTCGGAATCGCCAAGTCGATCACAAACGGTACGGGGCTGATGAGCCTCTACGATGTCACCGCCGCTGGTGGTGTGCTCGGGACGCCGAGCTACATGTCTCCCGAGCAAGCTCAGGCGCAGCGGGACATCGACTTTCGTACGGATGTCTGGTCCCTCGGCGCGGTGCTTCATCGCATGCTTTCGGGCCAACCTCCGCGCTTCGAGACAGGGCGGGAACCCGCCGAGATGCTCATAGCTCTCTCCACTGGTAAGACGGACCCGACTCCGATCCAGACGATCGCCCCTTGGGTACCGCCCGACGTGGCTGCCATCGTTCACCGCGCGCTCCGACGTGATCGCGAGCAGAGATATGCATCCGTCCAACAGATGCACGGGGACATCCTCGCCTTGCTGGGCGATCGCGACGGATTGACCGTGCACAGTATCGTTCCGTTGGGAGTTGCCGAGCGGCAGATCGTGGCGCCCATGACGGCCCGGGACGCCAGCTCCTCGAGGCGATTGACCAAGATGGCTGTTCCTCCCGGACGCTCGCCATCGCGTTGTCGTCGATTCTGCGCCACGATAGTGGCTGTGCTCTGCATGTTGGCTGCAACCTGGTTGTTTGCGAAGCGGGAAGGGGTTTCCACGCGGGGCCATGAGGCCCAACCATTCGCCCTCCGGCCGATTCCAGTGCGACCTGCGCCGAGCGCTTCGGCTTCTTTGGCGTTGCCCCGTGGGCCGGAGCGCGGGCACCTGTCGAATGCGGGCCATAGCTACCCGAGTCCGCGACGCTCAAGGTGGACGCCGCCCATCGCGGATTCCGGTTTTTGACCGCGGATGTCGAGTTCTTCGGCACCGCCAAGAGCAGATAGGAGAACCCGTGGTCAACCTCGCTATCAAGAGCCTGCTTCACGATAAGCTCCGATTCGGGCTGACCGTCGCCGGACTGGGATTCTCCGTCACATTGGTGGTCGTTCAGGTCGGGCTCTTCCTCGGCATGTTGGACAATGCCTCCCTCGTCATCGACAAGACCGACGCCGATATTTGGATCTCTTCGAAAAACACCCCGAACGTCGACTTTGGACACGCTTTCTCCGAGCGATCCGTCGGCCGCGTGCGCTCGACACCGGGGATCGCCCGAGCCGAGAACCTCGTCGTCTTCTACTTCGACATCACCCTTCCTTCCGGCCGTGAAGAGCGAGTTGTCGGGTACGCAATGCGCGACTTCCGCGTGTGGGGCCTCCCGTGGAACGTTGCCGAGGGCAATGTCGACGACTTGAAGCGCGGACCGTTCGTCATGCTCGACCGCTCCGCGGAGCGCCGATTTGGCCCGTTCGAGGTTGGCGACTACCGGGAGATGAGTGGACAACGCGTTCGGATCGTCGGCAAGACGGAAGACGCTATGTCCTTCACGACCCTGCCCGTGGTCTTCTTGGACCACGCAATGGCTCAACAGCTCGCGCCTGCCGTACTCAAGAACCGAACGATGTACATCGTGGCGAAACTCGCGCCGGGCGCGGACTCCGAATCCGTCCGGTCCGAGCTGCGCCGACGGCTCCGCTACAACGACGTCTGGACCCGCCGCGAGTGGAGCGAGAAGACCCGGAGGTATTGGGTCATCACCGTAGGACTCGGATTCAACATGCTGCTCACGGTGGGCCTGGGCTGCCTGGTGGGCGTCGCTGTCGTGGCCCAGATGCTCTACACCTCAACCATCAAACAGCTACCCGAGTTCGGTACCCTCAAGGCCATCGGCGCCAACAACTGTGATATCTACCTCATCCTCGGACGTCAGGCACTCATCTGCGCAGTGCTCGGGTTCGTCGCGGGTCTTGGGCCACCGCTCGTCCTCCGACCCCTCGTCGAGGACCTGGACCTGAAGCTACTCATGCCCCCATGGCTGATCCTGGCGGTCTTCGTGGGAACCATCCTGCTCTGCCTCGGATCTGCCGTGCTGTCTTTCAGGAAAGTGGCATCGATCGATCCAGCCATGGTCTTTCGCGGTTAGTCGCACAAGGAGTTGTCGCGTGGTTGATATTGCCCTCAGGAGTCTCCTTCACGACAAAGCGCGATTCGCCATTACCTTGGCGGGTGTTGCCTTCGCCGTGACCCTCGTCCTCTCGCAAGTGGGTCTGTTTCTGGGCCTTCTCGACAACGCCTCGATCACCATCGACCGCTGCCACGCCGACCTCTGGGTCTCCTCGAAAGGCTCTCCGAACATCGACTTTGGACATGCGTTCTCCGAGCGATATGTTGACCGAATTCGCGCCGTCGATGGGGTCGCGCGCGCCGACAATCTCATCGTCACCTACCTCCCCGTCGTGCAGCCTTCCGGCGCCGAGGTCACCACCATCGTCTATGCGATGAATGACTTCCGCGTATGGGGTCTCCCTTGGGACGTGGTCGACGGTAACGTCGACGACCTAAGGCGGGGCGACAACGTGCTTGTCGACGCGTCGGCCAGTGAGACGTTCGGCGCTTTCGGTGTCGGGGACTACCGAGAAACCCATGGCCATCGTATCCGGATCGTCGGTCGTACCCGGGGCGCGCTGTCCTTCACCACCTACCCGATGATGTTTCTGGACCAAGCGACCGTGCAGCGCATTCTTCCGGATCTGACCCAGGGCAAGACGACATTCGTGATCGTCAAGCTGAAGCCCGGCGCCGATATTCAACAGGTCCAGAAGGTCCTGCGACAACGACTTCCCCATCACGATGTGTGGACGTCGGCCCAGTGGAGACAGCAGTCTCGGGACTATTGGGTAATCACCACCGGGTTGGGGCTCAATATCCTCGTGACGGTCGCGCTTGGTTGTCTGGTCGGGCTCGTGATTGTTGCCCAAACCTTGTACACATCTACCTTGGAGCACATCGGGGAGTTCGCGACGCTCAAGGCGATCGGCGGTAGCAACCTGGATATCTACTGGATTCTTGCCAAGCAAGCGGTCCTCTGCGCCGTGCTCGGCTTCGCCGTCGGGATACTTCCGGCCCTGATCATGCAGGCAATGGTTCCCCACGCCGGGCTTCAACTCCTCCTGCCAGCCCCGCTGATCGGGACGGTGTTCGTTGGAGCGCTCGGGCTGTGTCTGTTTTCGGCGATGGCTTCTTTTAGCAAGATCGCTTCCATCGATCCAGCCCTCGTCTTCCGCGCGTAGATTTGAAACCTCACCGCCCATCGCAGTCGATATGACCGCCAGGCCTTTGATCATGCGCAGTCTTCCCGAGGACACAGCGGAAGGCAAATCAGGTTCTAGAGCCGTTTTCAGAAGCATGGATCATGGGAGCGTGTAGCCGGCATGCCGGAA
>CAZAWR010000149.1:0-16610 GCA_964488865.1 uncultured Polyangiaceae bacterium
GGAAGGGGCAGGGGAAAGGGCAAGGGCCAGAACCCGGGCCGGCGCAATGCACCCGACGGAGACCCGGTGGGTTGCCGGTGCCCTTCGAGGCGGTTATCCTTGATTCCTGGCGAGGACGCCTGGTGCCTGCCAGCCGTGCGGACGCGCACGGCGGACCTTGCAGCCGTGGGGGGGCAAACGCGCTCTCGCAGGGCGACGATCGCAAGGTGCGAGTCATCGTAGACCATACGATCGCAATTTGCGGGACCCTCCGCGTCCAGGACCGTGGAAGGGGTTCTCGCAAGGGCGTCTCGGAGGAAGCCAGTGGGAACGACGGACCGCGGCGAGAACGACAACGCGACAGGCAAGCGAGAGCCTGGGTATGAGCTTGGGATAGCCAAGCGCGTGCTGTACTTCAGCCCGTGCCGGCAGCATCTCGACCACTTGCTTGCGAATTGGGAGCGCACTCCGGGGTGTCACGTGGACCGCGACGCCGTCTCCCTGACGTGCAAGAAGGTTCACGTGCGGTTCGTGCCGGTGCACGATTACCACGAGGCGCTGCTGCGCTTGCGAGAGGACTACTTCAATCTCGTGATGGTGGACATCCGAGACCTCGGTTTGGCTTCCTGCTGCGTGGCTGGGTACGCCCAGCAGGCGGACAAGCTGCTCGAGGCCATGGCGAGCGAGAAGGACGTGGAGACGCGGTTCGGGTTCCACCGCGTGCTGGTGGCCGTAGCCGGCGAGGACAACGACCAGGTGGACGACCTGCTGGTGCACTTCGGCCACTGGGGCGTGGGGTCCGTCCTTCGGGATGTCTCCATGTGCCCGCTTTCGGCGGGGTGCCCGCGGGAGCCTCGGTCCCTTCACTTCTCGGAACGCGTGGCCGACGAGATGGTGCGGATGATGCTGCAGCGCAAGCAGGGAAAGCGTGCTCTGTGTGCGTCGGGGGGAGGGATCACGGGCATCTACTTCGAGATGGGGGCGCTCAAGTGCCTCGACGACTGTCTTCGACCGGATGCGGTCAATTCCTTCGACATGTACTTCGGCATCAGCGCGGGGGCCGTGGTGACCGGGTTTCTCGCGAACGGGTACACGGTCGACGAGTGCATGGCATCGATCGCGGGCTTCGAAGGGGGGCGGATGCCGCTCACCGACCTGAGCCTGTTCAAGCTGAAGCATGCGAACGTCGAAGGCTATCGCGAGCGCCTTCGATGGACGGCACGCGGGGTGGGCGGTGCGGTCTGGAGCTTCCTGCGCGGGATGTCGACCTTCTCTCTCGAATCGATCTTGATGGAGTACAGCGACTTCGTTGCGCCCCCCTTCCGTGGGGAGGCGTTCGAGCAGACGCTGCGCGGGTTCTTCTCCACGCCCCACGCCACGAACGACTTTCGCAAGCTCTCCCGACCGCTCTTCATCGGCGCCACCGACCAGGATACGAGATCCCATGTGCTCTTCGGGGACGACGGATGGCAGGACGTTCCGATCAGCCAGGCCATCCAAGCCTCCCTGTCCATCAACCCCGCGTTCCGGTCCGCCGAGATCCGCGGGCGCTTCTACGAAGACGGCGCAGTCACCCGCACGTCAAACTTCATGGAGGCCATACGCAGGGGATCAGACCTCATCTTCGTCATCGACCCGTTCCTTCCCTACGTGTCCAAGGAACCGGGCTTCGCTCGCCAGCGAGGGATCCTCTACAACGTGGACCAGAACATTCGCGCCATCTCCTACACACGCTTCGAGAACGCGCGCAACGCGGTGCTGCGACACCACCCTAACGTCTCGTCCTATACCTTCCTGCCCGCCAACCGGCTTCGTCGCCTGATGAGCGTGAACCCGATGGACCACAGGCCCTACCTGCCCATCTGGCGGGGGGCCTACCTCTCCACGCTCATGAGGATCCAGTTGCTGCGATACCGCATGGCCGGCGACCTCGCCGTGCACGGCATCCGCCTGGATACTGAACGAGCCGAGCAGGTGGCCGAGCGACTCATTCGTACACCGAACCCGTCCTTCGCAGACTTCTTCCCGGACGGCCGCGTCGCGCTGCGCGAACCCTCCATCCCGCAACTCGCTGTCCCGCAGCGGGCCCTTCCTGTCGTCGAAGTGGGGCTCAGCCCCGTGGGGGTGGGGCCGGCCGTCGCTTGAAGAGCCCCAGGCTCGTCAATTGGTGCGCATCGGGTTGCCGGGTGGCGTGTGATCTTCCTTGTCGTCCTGCGTCTGCCGGTTGGGCGGCTCCTCGTAACAGGGCAGATCGGCTTGCTGCTGGTCTGCGCTCCGAGGGCAGCGGCTGCTGTGCGCTTGCGTCCCGCACGCCGTGAGCCCGCAAGCGAGCATGAAAACCCAGGTCGGTCGCATGCCGTGAGGATACCTCGCCCGCCGATCCCGCGCGAGGGTCGGCTGGCCTACGGTCCGAACACCCGCTCTGCTGTGTCATGCGTGATGGCGCGTAGCGCTTCTTCGTCGAGTTTCAGCGCGTGCAACGCACGAAGCTCGGTCTCGATGGGGTACGGGATGTTGGGGAAGTCCGTGCCGAACAGGATGCGGTCCGGATGATCCCCGAGCCTCGCGCGATCTCCCACGTTCATCCCTTCGAGAAATGGGACCATGGCCATCGCCGTGTCGAGAAGCAGGTTAGGGAACCGGTCGAGCCAGGACAGGAAGACGTCCTCCTCCATGCAACCCAGGTGGGGAACGATCAGCCGAAGCTCGGGGTAGCGCACCAGAACGGCTTCGGTGCGGGCAGCACCGGACACCGCATCGCTCGGCGCCTTGTAGCCCGGAAGCCTGGGGCCGTTGCCCACGTGCAGGTTGAGTGGGAGACCCAAATCGATGCAGGCCTCGTACAGGGGGAACATCACCGGGTCGTCCGGGGCGATGCCCAGCACGTGGCAATGCTGCTTCACCAGCTTCGCACCGTGTACGTCTCGCCCACGCCGCAGCACGCCCAGAACGTCCTCGTCGCGCGGGTGCACCGTCGCGCACGGGATCACCATGGTGCGACGACGCGCGAACGCCCCCATCCAAGAATTCAGAGCGTCGGCCATGCCGGGCTGGTGCGCGTACAGCAGCCCGACGGCACGGTTCGCCCCCGCCTGCTCCAGCCGGTCCACCACGTCGTCCGCATAGACCTTGTGCGCTATGTTCCAAGCGTGCTCGTCGAACCAGCGCCAGATCGCGTCGAACAGACGGTCCGGAAACAGATGTACGTGCGCGTCGATCACGTCCCTGGATCTAGCGCATCGGAAGAGGCTCGTCACACCTCCTGTCGGAAGGTGGGCTCGAAGGCGGCCTGGGGACGAGCAAGCGCCTGGCTCCTTCTGATGGCAGCGTGCGAGGGGGCGTCGCCCCCGGAGAGGGAGCGGGCCCAGGACCCAGACGCGGAGCGCGCGCGCATCGTGCAGTGTTGCCAGGGGCTGGTGCACGAAGCGTGGAACTCGGACCCGCCCAACCCGCACGTCTTGCATGCAGCCCGGGCGTGCGAGTCCCTCGCCCGGCAGGGGCGGATCGAGGAGGCGCTCGACACGCTGTCTGCGGCGGGACACTCCACCACGTGCGACCGGTGTCCGCCGAACGGATGCCGCCCGTGACCAGTGTCGGCTTCGAGGACGTGTGCTATGGGGCGCGTTGGAGTCGCTCATGAAGCCATCGTTCCGGATCGTTCCCGTCGCCTCCGCGTTGCACGATACGCGTGCGATTGCCGACCTGCAGGCCACCTTCACACCCGCCCTCGAACGGATGGGTGGCGCGCTTTGGGAGGATCCGACGGACCCGTCGACCCCCGTGTTGTGGTTCGTGCTGACCGGCGGTACGGAGCAGCGTCTCCTCGATGCGATCGCGGACCACGAGGCACGCCTCGGGGCGGGCCCCGTCTTGCTTCTCTCCCACCGAGGCCAAAATTCCCTGCCCGCTGCTCTCGAGACGCTCGCGAGGCTGCAGCAGGACGGACGCAAGGGACGCGTGGTGCACCTCGAAGGGGCTGCGGACGAAGACGGCATCAGCCGGCTTGTCGATGCAGTCCACGACCTCGAGGTGTGGCGCCGCTTGCACCAACTCCGGGTCGGCGTCCTCGGTCGCCCGTCGGACTGGCTCGTAGCGAGCGTTCCCGATCCGCAAGACCTGCGCGCCTCGTGGGGGCCCACCATGGTGCCCGTCGCCATGGAGGAGATCTTCGGGTTGCTCGATGCCGCTCGTGGCGAAGGAAGCGCCGGGACCATCGCCAACGCCGAGGGCCGGCCGCCATCCTGTTGCGAGGTGGACAGCGAGGCGGTGCGTGATGCCGGTCTCGTGGCGCACGCTATGGAAACCATCGTGAAGGTGCACCGTCTCGATGCGATCACGGTGCGTTGTTTCGATCTGGTCACGGCAAGGCAGACCACGGGCTGTCACGCGCTTGCCCGTCTCAATGACCAAGGTGTGACCGCAGCATGCGAAGGGGACCTCGCGAGCGCGGTCGGCATGGCGTGGGTTCGCGCCATGCTGGGAGTGCCCTCCTGGATGGCCAATCCCGCGTCGATCGACGAGCTGGCGAACTCCATCCTTCTGGCACACTGTACCGTCCCTCGCTCGATGGTCGGCGATTGCGGGCTTCGTACCCACTTCGAGTCTGGGCTCGGGGTGGCGCTTGCGGGGCAGTTCGCCACGGGGCCGGTCACGCTGCTCCGCGTGGGTGGCCGTCGCCTGGAAAAGGTCTGGATGTCCGACGGCGACCTGGTGTCGACGAGCGCGGAAGAAGGGCTCTGCAGGACGCAGGTCAGGGTTTGCTTGCGCGAAGGGAGTGTGTCGGATCTGCTGCGTCGTCCCCTCGGCAACCACCTGGTGATGGTGCGAGGCCACCACGCGAGCCGACTGCGAGCCTGGTGGGAATCCTTCGGGCCGGCCTGACCCCACGTGGGGTTACCGCGTTGGTGCCGCTACTCCTGTCCCACGTCCCGCCCTTCGAGGCTCTCACGCACCCCATCCAAGTCTGGCGCGATGCTGGCCCGAAGATCGAGCGCGATCCCGTTGCGCGACAGGTGCACGGAATCGATGTGCAAGAACGGGCGATCGAGGCCGTGGCGATGCGCAAAGTGCTGGTTGGTGCGCGTATCGCCTTGCTTCCCGTCGCCGACCACCGGGTGGCCGATGCGCGCGAGAACCCGGGGAAGCTCCCGGCCGTCGTTGCCTTGCGTGTGCACGTTCAGCCATGCGTGGCCCCCCACGACACGAACGCGGGTGTAGCGAGTTTCGGGCCCCTGGTCTCGCTTCTTCTTGGCGACGCGGAGCGTGCCTTTCGGGTGGGTGATGCCCTTGGCGAGCACGATCCACGTGGACGAGCGCTCCGTGACCGAACGCGACAGCTCTGATGCGGCACGAGCCGTCCGTCCGAACAGGCACACGCCGCTCACTCCTGCGCCCATGGGATGAAGGGCCACCGCCTCCGGTGCGTCGAGGAGTTGTCGCACCCGCTCGAGCAACGAGCCGGGCGCCCCGTCGTGCGGCGTGACCGGCTCGTGTCCCGGTTTGTCCACCGCGATCAACGAGTCGTCGGCATGGATCACGCGGGGAGCCACCGGTCGCGAAGGGAGAAAGACGGCCAGCGTCTCCACCGCATCGGACATTGGGATCATGTCGTACGGATGAAACGACGTGGGTGCGAGCCCGAGGCGAGCGAGATCGGCGGCGTCTCGCGCGAGGGTCCTCGGGTCGCAGGAAACATACACGGCGACTTTGGGAGCCAGGCGGGCCATCGCTCGCCGGACCTGGGGGGCGACCCCGCGACGGGGTGGGTTCACGAGGATGGCATCGAAGCGAGCCCCTTGCGCGACGAACCGCTCGATCTCGATTCCCGCGTCCCCCACGTGCGTCTCGACCCCAAGCCCCTGCTCGTACGCCGCTCGCGCGGCAAGCTCCATCGAGGGCGCGAAGCTCTCGACGAGGGTGACGCGGGCCCCTGCGCGCGCCAACCGCAGCCCGAAGGCTCCCGTTCCCGCATACAGCTCGAGCACGCGTTGTCCTTCGAGACTTCCCAGGTGCTGCACGAGCGCGGACTCGACGTGGCGATGCAACTGTACGAGCTGTCCGGGGTGAGCCTGGGTGAACGCCCCGGGACCTGCGTAGTGGTAGGGGGCATCCGGATCGGGGGTGTGACGCGCTGCCGTTGGGCCGGCGATGACGACGGGGGCGATGCCCAGCACCTGGGGCGCCGAGCGCTCCCGCGCACTGATCGCAAGCGACACGACATCCGGAATCGACGTCTGGACTTCGGAGACCAGGGCTGCGAGCGCGGGGCTTTCCCGGTCCTCGGCGGCGAGCGTGACGAGCACTCCGCCATCGACTTCTCTCACGTCGACGGAGGTCACGCCCGCGCGGTGGAGAGGCAGACGACGCAGCGCTTGCACGGCGCGGTCCACGGCTGGGCGCAGGACGCGGCACGAGGGGATGTCGACGACGGTGTGGGAGCCGGCGGCAAACAGGCCCAAGCCGTGGGCATCCGCGACGAGCTTGGCTCGGACGCGGTAGGACGTGGTGCTGGGGGCCGGAAGCGGTGCAGACACGGTGGCGTCCGCGAGGTAGGCGTAGGGGCGAAGTGCTTCCAGGACGGTCTGGCGCTTGCGTGCGAGTTGCTCCGCGTAGGACAGTTCGATGAGGGGGCACCCGGGGCAGGCCGGGCGATGGGGACAAGCGAGGATGGGTTGGGTTGGATGGCTCACGGGATGGGGGCGCAGTCTCCGGCATCCGCGCGAGGTGCGCAAGCCGCGGATGTCCGTCCCCCTGCCAGGTGATGCCGGCTTGCCACAGGACAGCGTGCTTTCGCTACCACGCTGTGGCTCGGATTGCTCACCTGGGACGCGCTGCACTGGGTGGCAATCGCGCCCGGAACGGCCCTGGATGCGTTCTCCCCACGCTGAAGATAGGTGGCATATCCGTTGCTCTTCCCACGGTCGCGCCGGCAATGACCGGCAAGGAGGATCATCATGACAACGATGTCGCGTTCGTGCTGGGTACTCTTGGCTGCCGCCGCCGTCACCGTCGCAGGATGCAGTGGTGCAAGAGAAGTTGCGGTCGAAGGCGAGGTAGTCGATTCCACGGGTGCCGCGCTCCAAGGGGTTGTCGTCGTGCAGTTCCACGACCTGAAGGGCGAAGGGGACGAGGCGGAGCAAGCCCTGGTTCACACAAAGGTGCTGGATGGGGCGGGGGCCTTCGACGAAACGATCGAGCTCGAAGGCGACCGCGTTCTCGTGCGGGCCATTCGGGACCTGAACCTCGATGGGGCGTGCACCGATGGAGAGCCGTGGGGAGAGGCAGAGGCCGCCGTGGAGGAGACGGACTTGGTGGAGGGGTTGCGCATCGAGCTGGCGAGTGCGCCTTGCCCAAAGGAGTAGTCCACCGCCCTCAGCTTGCTGCCGCGGGCCATCTCAATACCGAGCCCGAGCCCGAAGAGAAACCACAGAGTTCGCAGAGAGCACAGAAGGGGCGGGGGGGTTGGTGCGGAGATTAGCAGCGCAGGTGATGCCTGAAGCGAGCGCGACCCCGGGCCGGTACAACTCCGCCGACGTAGCGACTCGATACCGTCGAGTCCAGCGTTGGGCGCGGCACCACCGCGTATGAGCCCGTCCCGATTGGGTTAACAGTCTCTGAAGGAGACTGTCTCATAACGCCCCCCTTTCGCCGGCCACGGTCTCGGAGGCGAACTCTTCCGCAAAACAAGCGTGAGTGAAACGAGCCGTCCGGGGAACGTACTACGTCGCCGGCTAGGCAGGACGGACTTGGTTGGATCGGTGCTTCGTCGGTGCTCCGGCGAGCAGGTCGAGGACCACGGCCTCGGCGACGTCTCGCCCTTGTCGGGCTCAGCGCACGTTGAGAGGTGACGATGTAGGTTTTTGTGAGCCGTCCTGGCGGCGCAATTCCACTGTACGTCTTGAAAGGGGGACAACACCATGTGGAAACATGCGGCGGTGGGCTTTGTGCTGCTAGCAGCGATAGGGTGTTCCGACGACACCGAATCCCAAGTCGAATCCGGCGGGGCAGGGGGAGCGGGGATAGGCGGATTCGCAGCATTCGGTGGGTTCGCAGCGGTCGGCGGCTTCAGTGGAGGTGGCGACACGGGCGGCACCGGGCAGACCCCGCTGCCTCCTCCCGACGATCACCATGTGGTGTCCCGCTTCACCGCGATCGACCGCGCAATCGCCAAGAGGCTCGAGGCGCTCCCGGACGTCGGTGCGGCCTTCGCCATCATCGAAGACGGCGAAGTGGCCTGGTCCAAAGGATACGGGCGGCGAGACCGTCGCAACGTCTTGTCCAGGCCGGTCACCCCCGACACCCTGTTCGTCAACAAGGCCGTGTCGCAAGTGGCCTCGACGATTCGCGTCATGCAGTTGGTGGAGGAGGGTGTGGTGAGCCTTGACGACGCGGTGCCGCGGCTCCTCCCCGAGATGACTCTGCAGTATATGAACAAGCATCCGAAATGGCTTCCCGAGATGCGCGTCCGTCACCTGATGAACATGACGTCAGGCCTCAAGAGCAGCCACGACCTGATGGACGCGTGGTGCACAGAGAACGAAGCCGCCCTGGAGCGGTACCTGACCCGATGGGCCTTCCAGTTCGACTGGCTGGAGTATCCCCCCGGGCGCCTCGACAACTACTCGGGTGACGAGTTCCGCACGTTGGGCTTGCTCATCGAGCGAATGGACCGGCAGAGGTACCAAGACTCCATTTTGACCCACGTGCTGAGGCCGCTCGGCATGTCCAGGACGTTGTTCCGTCTGGAGGACCTGACCATTCACAGCGGCCTTGCATTCAACGAAGGGCTCGAAGACCCCTGCACGCTGAGCCCGGTGAACTGGCCGACGTCGAGCAGCATGACGACCGTCAAGGACCTCGCCAAGCTCGGTCTTTTCCTGATGGAGGGCAACGAGCAGGTGCTGTCCGCCCGTGGCCTCGAGCGCCTGACGGAGCCGGACATCGAGACTGGCTCGCACACCGCGATCACCCTCGGGTCCCTGCGGTCCGTTGTGGGCCTCGCCCGCGTCGATGACATCCAGACGTACCGCTTCCGCACGTTGACGTTCGGTGGGGATGTTGCGGGCTACTCCTCGAGCGTCATCCTGATCCCATCCATGGGGATTGGGTACGTCCGCCTCACCAACGAGAAGCTGCCGGCGGAGATCTGGGACGACGGGGCGATCGTCGAGGCCGCCTTGCGGAGCCTGGTCAAGATGCCTCCCGCGCCGATGCTGGACGAAAAGGAGGACCACGCGAACTCCAGCCGGTACATCGGTACCTACCGTCGCCTCAACGAGTTCATCACGATCACGCGGAGCTTGCGCGGCAACTTGCGCCTGAACGGGCATGGGATGGCGTGCGACCTCGCGCCGGGAGCTCCCAGTGTATTCCACTGCACGTTGGAGTCCCCCGACCGCCCCACCGAGATCAAGTTCTTCAAGGACGCGGACGGGAACCCCGAGTTTCTGCGCCTGAACTCCGTGCTCGTGGCGGAGCGGATGCGGTTGGTTGTTACCCCCGTCGTGGAGTGATCGGGAGTCTACAACCCTCTGGACTGACGGACGCTGTCGATCACGGTCCCGTCGACCCACTTGATCGCGGCCACGACCTTGTCTCCCAGCACGGGCGTTTCCGGGGGGCCTCCTGTCAGCCGGTTCACCTCGTCGGCGATCTCGTCGATCGTCCGAATGGGTACGGTGCAGTTCTTCGCCGCCTCGAGCAGGTCTTGCCGGCGGGGATTGATGGCGATGCCTCGCTCCGTGGCGACCACGTCGATCAGATCCCCAGGACCGCAAAGCGTGGTGACGCGGTCGAGGATCACGGGGATGCGGTCTCGGAAGCTCGGAACAGCCAAGATCGTGCACTTCGAGGTGAGACAGTTCTGCCACCCGCCGATGCCGTGCAGGAGCGCCCCGTCCGAGTGGGTGACCACGTTGGCGTTGAACGCGCGGTCCACCTCCGTGGCGCCGAGCACCACGCAGTCGAGCAGGGACGCGAAGTTGCCCTTGCCATGGAAGTTGTAGCTCGTGAAGGGACTCGTATCGAGGTGGCGCTTCGGGTCCTCCCGCATGGAGCGAACCCCGTCGAGGTCAAAGGTCTGCCCGTCGAGGATGTAGTCGGTGAAACCCTCCTGCAGCATGTCTACGAGGTACTTGGTAGACCCACCGCGGATGAAGCGCGCCTTGACTCCCGCCTTGCGCATCAGCTCCTTGAGGTACAGGGCGAAGGCGAGCGTGATGCCCCCGGCTCCCGCCTGGAACGAGAAGCCGTCGCGCATGATGCCGGTTTCGGCCACGAAGCGCGCGATCTGATCCGCGATGAGCTGTCGGTCGGGGCTGCGGGTGACCTGGGTGGTGCCGCTCACGATCTGGTTCGGGTCGCCGATGCGGTCCTGCACGACGACGAAGTCGACGTTTTGGCCTTGGATCTGCCAGGGGATGCAAGGGAAGGGGACGAGGTTGTCGGTGACGACGATGACGTGGTCGGCGTAGAGCGAGTCCGCCAGGGCGAAGCCGAGGGGGCCGCAAGCGTTGGCGCCGTTGACGCCATTGGCGTTGCCGAAGGGGTCGGCGGAGGGGGCGGCGATGACAGCGAGATCGATGTGCAGGTCGCCATCCTGAATGGCCTGGAAGCGGCCGCCGTGGGAGCGCAGCACGCCGAGGCCTCGCATCTTGCCTGCCGAGCAGTACTCGCCCAGCGGCCCGTTCATGCTTCCCTCGATGTGATGCATCACCCCGGAATCGAGGTGGCGAACCATCGGCGCATGACAGGGGAACGACGCGGAAGGCGCCCACACCATGTCACGCACCCCCATGTCCGCGAGCGTGTCGATGACGGTGTTTGCCACGAAGTCGCCGTTGCGGAAGTGGTGGTGTGTCCCGACCGTCATTCCGTCCCTCACCCCGCACTTTTCGAGCGCTTCGCGCAGGCTCCCCACAACCTTGTTGCCGTCGGCGGGGTAGTCCGCGCAGGAGCGGATGGGGGGACCTGCCTTGCGCCCCGTGGGACGGTATTTGTCGACGCCCTGAAACGGCACGGCGGGCTTCCCGTTGATCTCCGAGGGGACCAGGCGTCCCGCGGCATTCTCGACCAGCGCACTCATGAGGACACCTCCTGGCTCTTCCAGTCCGCGGGGAGCAAGTGGCAAGCCACCGCGAGCTGCACGGTGTGCAAGGCGCGCTTGACCACTGGCGGATCGATCATCTTGCTTCCCAAGGACACCGCCGCGAGCCCTTGCTCTTGCGCCTTGTCGAACGCTCGCACGATCTTCACGGCCTTGTCGATCTCCTGGCCGGTGGGCGCGAAGGCCTCGTGGACGATCGGAATCTGGCGCGGGTGGATGCACCCCTTGCCGTCGAACCCCAGCTCCTTGGCCTCGACGACGCTTGCGCGAAGGCCTTCGGCATCGGCCACGTCCGAGAACACCGTGTCGATGGGCTGGACCCCTGCGGCCCGTGCGGCATTGACCACCTGCTGCCGGAGCCAGAGGCTCTCCTTGCCTTCCTTCGTTCTCTGCGTGCCGATGTCCGCTGTGTAGTCCTCGAGCCCGATGGCCAGGGCGATGACCGAGGGCGCGGCCATGGCGATGTCGTAGGCGAACCAGCCGCCCTTGGCGCTCTCGATGATCGGCATGAGCAGCACGCCGTGGTCCTTGCCGAGATGACGCACCACGCGCTCGTCCACCTCCCGCACGTGGTCCGCCGACTCGACCTTCGGGATGAGCACCAGATGCACGTTGTGGGGAAGGAGGACGTCGAGGTCTTCGAGGCCGAGGCTGCCTTGGTTGATGCGGACCATGCGCTCCGCGCCCCCGAAGTCGAGGGCGCGCAAGGCGTTGCGAACGAGGTAGCGTGCCGCGAACTTGTGCATGGGCGCCACGGAGTCCTCGAGGTCGAGAATGAGCGCGTCGGCGCCGTACAGCCCGGCGTTGATCATGAACTTGGGCTCGTTGCCCGGGAGGTACAGGCGCGACCTGCGGAACCGATCCCGTCGCGTCTTGCCGTCCCACCCAGGGATCGCGTCGGGCAGCGTGCCGCGGGTCAAGGAGGGGTTGGCAGCGCGCACGGCAGCCTCCACACGCGCGTCGAGGGTGAAGGGCAGTGCTCCCCCGTCCTGCACGCGAACGGTCGCGTGCTCCACCTTCATCTCCGCGAGGACTCTGTGGACCTGCTCGCGGATCTTCTTGCCGAACATCGTGGCGACCTTGGATTCGACCGCGAGATCGATGCCGCCCTGGTCGCGTAGCTCACAGGCGACATGGCAATCGGATCGAACGTCCGCGCCTTGCCTTCCGGCTTGACCTTGTCTCGTCATGGTTGCTCTCCCGTGTTGGCCGTCGAAGCTCGCGGTTGTAGGCGCTCAGCCCGCAACCAGGAGACCTCCGCGCTCGTAGATCCGAAGCTGTACGTCGGAGAAGGGCTGTCCCTGCACCGACACCCCGCGAGATGCAACCTCGATCAGGCCGGTGTGGAAGTCGACGTTCACTTCGTCGCCGTCCTGGACCGCGTCGAGCGCGGGGGCGCAGAGGATGGGCATGCCGACGTTGATCGCGTTGCGCTCGTAGATGGCGCCGAAGGACTCGGCCACGATGACGCTGGTGCCGAGGGCGAGGAAGCAGTCGACGGCTTGCTGGCGGGAGCTTCCGGCGCCGAAGTTCTTGCCGGTGACGACGATGTCCCCGGGCTTGGCTTCCTTGGCGAATCGCTCGTAGCCTGGGAGGTTGCCGAAGGCGTGCTGGCCCATCTCCTCGCGCGCGGTGATGGCGAGGTGCCGGTTGTGGAAGATCATGTCCGTGTCGATGTTGTCGACGGGGATGCGCCAGACGCGGCCGGTGACCTTGGTGGGCGCACTGGAGCGGGCGATGGGGTCCTGCTTCAGGGCCTCGGGCTGCGCATTCCGCGGGCGACGGGTGACGCTTCCTGCGGCGAGGTGCTTTGCGGTGGTGATGCACCCGGCGACGGCGGAGGCGGCCACGGTTTCGGGGGACGCGAGGAAGACCTCTCCCTTGCCTTGCTTGCCTGCGAAGTTGCGGTTGCCGGTGGAGACGGTCACCTCACCGGGGCCGTTCTGGCCCACTTGCCCAGCCGCGCACCCGGCACAACCCGCGTTGCCCACGAGGGCTCCCGCACGCTTGAGATCCCGGAGCAGTCCGTCCTCCAGGGCAAGCGTCCACACCGCGTCGGTCGAAGGCACGATCTTGAGCACGACCCCGTCGGCCACGTGCCTTCCTTTCAGCACCGCGGCCGCGGCGCGCATGTCGTCGATGCGCCCGTTCGTGCAGGAGCCGACGAGGGCGGAGTCGATCGGAAGACCCTCGACCTCCGACACGGGGACCACGTCCTCGGGGTGGCCGGGGCGTGCGATCATGGGCCCGATCCCATCGATGTCGACCTCGAAGCGATCGGCGTAGAGCGCGTCGGGGTCGGCGAAGACGACCTTGGGCTCCTGGTTCGAGACGGAGCGGACGTGATGGGCGACGGCGTCGTTGACGGGGAACAGCCCAATGATGGCGCCCATTTCGGTGAACATGGAGGCCATGGTGATGCGCCCGGCGAGGTCGAGTTTGTCGACGTACTCGCCGTACATCTCGGCGGCGACGCCGAGCAAGCCGTTGGCGCCGAAGCGTCGGAGCAGGGCGAGGGTGACGTCCTTGGGGGTGGCGTCGGGGGCGGGGGTGCCGCGAAGTTCGATGCGTACGGAGGGTGGCACGCGGAACCAGACGGTCCCGTGGGCGAAGGCGTGGGCGATGTCCTGGTCTCCCATGCCCTGGCCGAAGGCGCAGATGGCGCCGAGGATGTTGGCGTGGGAGTCGGTGGAGACGAAGGTGTCGCCTGGGCCGACGAGTCCTCGGTCGATGGCGAGGTGGGTGCCGATACCTTGGTCGATGTCGAAGACGCGGATGCCGTGGTCGCGGGCGAACATGCGGCAGGTCTGCTGGTTGGTGGCGTACTTCTGGTCGCTGCCGGTGGGGTTGCAGTCGAAGGTGAAGTAGGTGCGACCCGGGTCGTGCACGGGCAAGCCGGTGGAGCGGATATGCTTGACGACGTTGGCGCCGCCGAAGTCGCGGGCGGCGCGGACATCCACGTGGATGTCGACGATGTCGCCGGCGGTGGCGTCTTGCTTGGCGCGTGCTCCGAGGATCTTCTCGACGATGGTCCTGCCCATGGAACGGCCTTTCTAGCGGTCGACAGTGGGGTGGCGCTGGTTGCGGCGGACCTTGCCTCCGGGCGTGAATCCGGTCAAGCGGGAGCGGACCGGGGACCGCCGAGATGTCCATTCACACAAGGTCGCCGCGGGGGTGCGCAAGGGAGCGGGGTTGGTATAGAGTGCTTGCCATGGCTCGAGCCTCCTCGCTTGCGTGGGTGATGACTATCACGTTGGTTCACGGTTCGGCGCAGGGGTCGGAAGAAGGGGAAGGGGCAGATGTGCAGCCGGAGGAGCCGCAGGTCTTCATCGTGGGACAGATTGCGGACCAGTTGCAGCGGATTCCCGGATCCGTGCAAGTGGTGGGGCCGGACCAGGTGAAGCGGATTCGTCCTGCGGATACGGGGGAGATTCTGCGCGCGGTACCGGGGGTGCGGGTCGCGCCCGAGGAGGGGCTGGGACTGCGACTCAACATCGGATTGCGGGGATTGAGCCCCAAGCGGAGTCTCCTCGTGCAGGTGCTGGAGGATGGGGTGCCCATCGCGTTGAACCCCTACGGGGAGCCGGACCTATACTACTCCACACCCGTGGATCGCGTGCACGCCCTGCAGGTCCTCAAGGGCAGTGGCAGCCTTCTCCACGGGCCCCGCGTCATCGGCGGCGTGGTCAACTTCATCACGGTCCCGTTGCCGTCGCAGGAACATTGGGTCGCCGAGGTCGAGGCGGGAACCCAGGGGTCGCGAAAGGCTCTAGCCCGTTACGGGGACCGGGTTGGGGAAGCAAGGTACGTCGTGCAGGCGGTGCACCGCCAGGGCGACGGGTTTCGCGAGGTCCCTTTCCGGACGGACGACGTTCTTGCCAAGGTTGGGTGGCAGCTCTCCCAGCGGGCCCAGGCCACGCTCAAGCTGAGCGTGTACGACGAAACCTCGGAGTCCCCCTATCTCGGCCTCACCGAGCCCATGTATGCCAAGGACCCCCGGCAGGCCAATGCCGCGTATCACGACCGGTTCGACGTTCGTCGCTATGATGCAGTCTTGCACCACCGGGTGGACTTCGACCTGGACACCCGTCTCGAGACGCGCTTGTATGCCTATCAGACATCTCGGGTGTGGCGTCGGCAGGACTACGATCGGGCGGAGGACGCGTCGCGCGCGTACGAGCGAGTCGTGGGGGACACGGGGCTGGAGGGGGGGGCGGTGTACTTCCGCAATTCCGGGACGATCCGGGACCGTTCTTACGACGTGGCTGGGATCGAGCCGCGGTTCGAGCACCGTTTCGCCACGGGACCGGTGGTGCACACCGCGGTGGCGGGGGTGCGCATGCATGGGGAGACGGCGCGAGCGCGGCAGTTTGGGACGGAGGCGCCGGAGTCGGATGCGGGCAACCTGCGGGTGGACGAGCGATACCGGACGCTGGCGGTGGCGGCGTATCTGCAGGACCGGATGGCGGTGCTCCCCGAGGTGCTCGTGACGCCGGGGGTGCGCGTGGAGTATGGCGAGTCCCGGCGAGAGATGCTTCGCCAGGTGGTGGAGGGGTCGCCTCGAGACGTGTTTTCCCAGGGGACGAGCGGGTTTGGTGCGGTGATGCCGGGGCTGGGTGTGGTGGTGGGGGTCCCCGCTGCCCACGCGTTCGCGGGGGTTCACGCAGGATTTGCGCCTCCCCGGGTCAGCCAAGCGGTGAGCGCGGATGGGAAGGACGCGAGGCTTGATCCCGAGAGGAGCGTGCAGGTGGAGACGGGGACTCGACTGCACCCTTCGCGCTGGTCGGGGGCCGAGGCCACGGTTTTCTACACGAAGTTCTACAACCAGATCATCCTGGACACCCCTGCTGGCGGCCAGCAGAGCGAGCTCGTCAACGGTGGGCAGACCCGGCACCACGGTGTCGAGGTGGCCGGCCACGCAGACCTGGGAAAGGCGCTTCGGATAGACCCCTCCATCGTGGGGCGACTGGCCTACACGTTCACGCGTGCCACGTTTCTCGGGGGAGCGTTTGGCGGAAATCTCTTGCCTTATTCGCCCATGCACGCCGCGTCAGGCAGCCTGGACCTCGACCATCCCAGGGGGCCCTTCGCCCGGGCCGCCTGGACGTACGTGGGAGAGCAGTTCGCCGACGAGGCCAACGCCGAGCAGCCGACGAATGCCCGAGGCACAGATGGCAAGATTGCCGCCTATCACATCGTGGATGCGGCGGCAGGCTTCCGCCACGCTCCGACGGGACTCTCTGCGGCGCTCACGGTGAAGAATGCTTTCGACCGAGTCTACATCGCGAGCCGTCTCCCGGACGGAATCCAGCCCGGAGGATTCCGCCAGATTCTGGTCACTCTCCGATGGGATCAGTGACGCTCTTACGGGCAACCCAACCCCCCACCCCTTCTGCGCCTTCTGCGTCCTCTGTGGTTTCTGAGAGGTCGTTGGCCCCCGTGCGATCCCGGTATTCACTTCGGGCACTCGGTACTAGACCCTAATCAAGCGAAGGCCGAGCGCGAAGCGCAAGGCGGATTGGGGCCA
>CAZAWR010000150.1:0-16067 GCA_964488865.1 uncultured Polyangiaceae bacterium
TTGGCCCCAATCCGCCTTGCGCTTCGCGCTCGGCCTTCGCTTGATTAGGGACTAGCTTCCCCCTTCCCTCTCGATCGTCACGCTCACACGCGGACTCCGCGCCCGGCCCAGCACGTTCACCGCCTCCGCCTCGAGAACGTTGGCCCCCACGATCAGCTTGACCGGATACGTCACTTGCTTGACGCGAGGGTCCTGATTCCTCGGCCCTTCCCCCGCGTCGGGCACGTCCTTCCACAACGCGCCGTTGACGAACAGCCGAACGTCCCCGACACCGCCGCCTCGACTCGTCGCACGCACCTGCACGTCGAGCGTCTCCTGGGACACCTTCGCCGGTAGGGGCTCCACGAACTCCACCGACGGGGGCAGGCCGATGCCGCGCTCCGCCTCCGCCGGGGCCTTGATCTCACGCCCCTCGACGAAGATCGCGCCCAGCCCCTCCCGATAGTACGGCTCGTAGAGCTGCTCGGCACTGAGCAGCTCCGACGTGACCACGTCATCCCCCACCCGGAACAGCACGCGACCGAACGCACGAGGGTCCCCCTCGAACACCCCGTCTGCCGTGTGAGTCAGTCCAATCTCCTCGCCATCGAGGACGAACGTGCGCAGAACGAGGGAGGCGCTATCCGACCGCCGATGCAGCAGCACGGCTTCCCCTGCCGCGGCGAGGAGCCTGCCGTCGTGGCTGAAGGCCACCGCATCCACCGAGCCCGCATGCCCCCGATACGTGGCCCGCAACCCACCATCCCCTGAGTCCCACAGCTTGACCGTCTGATCCCGTCCCGAAGTCGCGATGAGGCTCCCGTCGGGGCTGAACGCGACGGCTCGTACGGAATCCCCGTGCGCAAACAGCGTGTCGCGCAACTTCGACGTGCTCGTCTCCCAGATGCGCAGCGTCGTGTCGTCGCCACCGGAGGCGAGTCTACTTCCATCGGGACTGAAGGCCACCGCGCGCACCTCGGCCTCGTGACCTTTCAGGATCGTACGCAGTATCCGTTTGCGGATATCCCAAACGATGAGCGTCTTGTCCTCCGACGCGGTCACGGCCAACGAACCATCCGGCGAGAAGGACGCGGCGACCACGGGGCCCCGATGCCCCCGAAACACGGCTAGCGCCTTGCCCGAAGCCGCGTCCCACAAGCGGACGAGCTGGTCCTCGCTTCCCGCAAGCAACAACGCGCCATCCCGCGACCAGGCCACGCACCGAGCCGGCTCGTCCCCCGTCTCGAGCGCCCGCACACGAGCGCGCGTGGCGACGTCCCACACCTTGATGTGGCCGTCGTCTCCCGCCGTGGCGAGGAGCTTGCCGGAGGGGTCGAAGGCGAGCCCCCAGCTGGCGAACGCGTCGGCGGCAAGGGCAGCGTGATACTGGCCCGTCTTGGCGTTCCAAAGCGTGATGGTGTTCTTCTGGCCCGCGGTGGCCAGCAGGTCCCCCTTCGGTTGGAACGCCACGGATGAGAGGTAACGAACCTGCCCGGACAAGGTCGTCCTGGGAGCCCAGGTCGACGTGTTCCACAGCTGGATGGACCGGTCGAAACCCGCGGACGCGAGCGCCTTTCCATCGGGCGAGAAATCGACGGCCTTCACGTGGTCGGTGTGGCGGGCGAGAGACTGCAGCATCTGCCCGTCCGCGACACGCCAGATCCGGACCGTCTTGTCGCCGCTTGCGGAGGCGATGCGGGAGCCGTCAGGGCTGAAGGCCACGGACCAGACGGACCAGGTGTGTCCCGGGAACGATCGAACGACCTTGCCTTCCCCGAGGTTCCAGAGGTGGATGGTCTTGTCGGCCCCGCCCGACAGCAGCATGCGGCCATCGGGGCTGAAGGCAATGCTCTCGACCCAGTCCTCGTGAGCCTGAAGGTCCTGCTTCCACGCTCCGCTCGTCGCATCCCAGATCCTCACGACCTTGCCCGTGGCGGCAGCAAGGGTGGAGGAGTCCCGCGAGAACGCGACCCGCGAGATGCGATCCTTGCCGGCATCGATGTTCCACCGGGCCGCATGCGACCGTGCGTCCCACAACCGGATGGTCCCGTCCTCGCCAGCGGAAGCGAGGCTGGCCCCGTCGGGGCTGAAGGCGACGGAGACGACGGCGCCCTTGTGGCCGTAGATGGTCTGCAGGCTCTCGGCGGTTCGCACGTCCCAGACGCGCAGGGTCTCGTCCCCGCTGGCGGAGGCGAGAACGGACCCACCGGGGTGCCATGCCACCGCCGTGACGGTGGCCTTGTGGCCGTGAAGGGTGGCGCGCAAGGCTCCGCTGGAGGCGTCCCAGAGCTTGACGGACTGGTCGACACTCGAGGAGGCGATGACCTTGCCATCGGGACTGAAGGCGATGGAGGTGACCCAGTCGCTGTGTCCGGTTTGCAGGGCGAAGGCCGGGCGCCCCGCGACCGCATAGGTCTCCTTGGGGGGCTCAGAGCACGGCTGCAGAGGGCATGCGCCCCCCGAACAGGCGGCGACCACGATGGCGAGCAACGCCCAGGGCAGTCGGACCAGGTTGAAGCGAATGGCGTGCATGGGGGAGGTGCAATTATCGTTCGTGGAAGGTCGGAAGCCAAGCTCCGCGCCACACCGTGCTGCGTGCCCGAAGTCCCTACGGGGTTGAGGCCCGGCTACGACTATGGACGGATGATGCACATCAACTAGGAACTGAGAACACGGAACACGGAACAGAGAACCAGGAACGGGCGGAGCCAGGGGCAACACGCACCACCCAACTCCGTACACCTTCTGTGCCTTCTGCGTCCTCTGTGGTTTTCTGCAACCCGAGGGAGGCGCCTCCAAACCCTTGGCGCGCCGCACGACGATCGCGCATGATGGTTGGGTCTCGCTCGCACGCGAGCCCCTTGCCCCCCGGGACCAACGACCATGCGCAAGCTTCCCCTGGTTGCCACCCTGCTTGGCCTCCTCGCGTGTCCCATGCTCGCGATCTCCGCGTGCAGCGATGCCGGAGGGAGCGGCGGCCCGGCCGGGTCGGGCGGCGGCTCGTCCACCGGAGGCTCGGGCGGCGTCGAAGGCGGTCTGTTCACGGGCGGGTCCGGAGGCGGAACCGGGGGCGGAACCGGAGGCGCCACCGGAGGCTCCGGGGGCATGCTGCCCGGGACCGAAGGCGGCCTGCCGGAAGGGTGCGCCTCCGATAGCTATGCCGGTGAGATCGTCCCCCTCGACATGCACGTCATGCTCGATCGCTCCGGGTCCATGGGCTCGTCCGCGGTCGACGGCGGCACGCCCAGCTGGACCCAAGTCACCAACGCCATCACCGAGTTCATGGCCCTGCCCGGCACCTCCGCCCTCGGCATGGGGCTGGCCTTCTTCCCCGTCGAACCGTCGATTCCCGCGCCCGTGCAGTGCCAGGCACCCACGGATTGCCTGCCCTATTCGGACATGTGTTTCATGGGCAAGTGCATGGAGAACCAGTTCGAGGACGACTCTTGCCTCGCACAGGACTACCGCAACCCCGCCGTCCCCATCAACCTGCTACCCGGCGTCGCCACTGCGGTCAATCAGGCCATGGCGAACACCGACCCCGGCGGCATGACCCCGATGGCCCCCGCCCTCTGGGGCGCCCTCGACTACGCCTCGGAATGGTCCAAGTCCTGGCCCGATCACGTCACGCTCGTGGTCCTCGCCACCGACGGCTACCCCACCCACTGCCATCCCGGCGAGATCGAAGACGTCGCCGCCATCGCAGAGGGCGGGTTCACCAACTTCGGCATCAAAACCTTCGTGATCGGCATCGGTGAACAGCTGACGAACCTCAACCTCATCGCACAGCAGGGTGGAACGGACGCTGCCATCATGGTCGACACGGGCAACGCGGGAGCCGAGTTCCTCGCCGCCCTCAACCAGATTCGCGGGTCCGTGGGATGCACCTACAAGCTTCCCGTACCCGACGAAGGCAGCCCCGACCCCAACAAGGTCAATGTCGCCTTCACCCCCGAGGGCGGCTCCCAGGAGATCTTTCCGAAGGTCGCTTCGGAAGACAAGTGCGAAGGCGAGAAGGGTTGGTACTACGACGACCCGGTCTCGCCCAACCAGATCATCCTATGCCCCGCGTCCTGTGATCAGGTCCAGCAAGTCAAAGGCGTCGTCGACGTCGTGATCGGCTGCGTGTCGGTCGTGAAGTGAGAACACAGTTCGACCCTCCTCGGACCCCACATCGGCGGTGGGATGACGCGTGAACTAGGAGCAGAGAACACGGGAATGCGAACACGGAACGACGCCAACGCCCAGAGAGCAGGGGCCACCAAGTCAAAGGCGTCGTCGACGTCGTGATCGGCTGCGTGTCGGTCGTGAAGTGAGATTCCACCGACATAGCCGGTGGCTTTCGTTCCGTGAGGAACTCATGCGCGGCGTTCGCTGCCGCGATCACGACTCCGGAACTTCTGCATTCATCGTTCCCGTGTTCCGTGTTCCATGTTCCTAGTTCGACCCCACCACCTCCGTCTCGGGCGTGGAGTAGAGGCGCCGCCCCGCTCTCACCGGATCCCACCGGACAGAAGAAACCCCATGACCGCCCCATAGACGGTCGAGATGTAAGGGTTCGCCGTGATGGGACAGGCCCCCGTCCGGCAACCGATGAGCTTGTGGTATGCGAAGCCCGCGAGGGCGCCGATCGCAACGAAGGCGAGGAGCTTGATGGTCATCTTCCAGCGGGGGGTAGGGTCGACCGGCGCATCCGCTCCACTTCCCCCTCGCGATAGACTCCCATCGGAAGGGGCGGACGCTCGAAACCACCGGGCAAGGGACGTCATGTTCCCGTTGGAGCTACGGACCGTGCGTTGGATTCCGACTCACGACCCCGCGATGAGTTCCTCGACCCGCTTGTCGATCTCCGTCGCTGCGATGCCGACCACGTCGCACACCGCGTGCAAGTATTCCTTCTCCTCGTCCACGTACTGGCCGTCGATCGCGGCAGCTTGCACCAACAAGTCCAACGCCTCGAACCGCACCTCGGGCGCCAGCGAGCGGAACTCCTCCGCCGCCTCCTTCGTGTCCATGATCGGAAACAGCGCGTCCCGCTCGTCGCTCGACAGATTGAACTGCGCAAGCATGCGGTCAATGAACATGTCCTCACTCTCGTCGAGGTCGTCGTCCACCACCACGATCCCCGCGATCAGCCGACAAACCTTGCGACGGGTATCTTCGTCCATCGGATGCCTCCATGACACGCAGCCGAAGCTGCTCTCAACCCCTTTGGGTCCGCCTCGAAATCTAGCCGGGCTGCGGCGGGAGGTCCAAGGGTAGTTCGCGGACGACCGCCTCACGCGGGCCCATCGTCGTCCATGAGGTGGTTCAAACGCTCAAGATCGAGCGCATTTCCGGTCAAGATGAGCACATCGTCCACCCGAAGCTCGAGCGAGGGGCTCGCCTGCGCCGCCACGAACGCCCCCGTGTCCGTGGCCCTGCGGATTCCCGCACAAACCACCCCGAACCGTTTGCCCAAGTCCACCTCGCGCAGCGTCTTGCCGACAAACGACCTGGGAACGGGCAGCGCCACCACGTCGTGTCGCAGCGGCCGGGGCGCCGTCTCACTCATCGACGGCAGCTCCACACTGCCAAGGTGCAGGTAGTCCCGGAGCATGTCGTGCGCGCAGAAGTCCATGAGGTCCGACCTCCACACGAGTCCGACCAGCCCTTCCCCTTCGTCCACGACGGGCATGGCCGGCGCGTCGTGGCGCATGAACTGAACGAGCGCGCGCGCCACGGAATCGTCGGCACGAAGCGTCCCCGTGTCGGTCATGATGGCCGTCACGTCCTTTCCCTCCAGCTCGGCTGGCTGGTGACGCGATACGGCGCGGGTGGACAGGACCCCCACCACTCGGATGCCGTCCGCGACGACCAGCACCGAGGATCGCGCGGCGGGAAGGCGGTTCAGAAGCTCCACGGCGGGCAGAGCCGCCGGCACCGTGTCCCGCACCGGGTCGAGCAACGGCTGGATCGTCGAGGGGGTCAGCTCCGTGGCATGACGACCCGAGGGAATCCGCAGCCCCTGCCGGCCCAGCGCCATGCCATAGGCAGATTCGTCGCGAATCGCGCTGGCCAGCATGCTGGCGGCCACGCCGGCAACCACCCCGGGAAGAATGGCGTGATAGCTGCGCGTGCACTCGACGATCAGTACCGCCGCCGTGAACGGCGCGTGGGTCACCGCGGCGACCATGGCGACCATGCCCGCAGCCGCAAACGAAGCAGGGGGCGCAAAAGTGCCTGGCGCGATCGCGTCGGCCCCTCTCCCGACGATCCAACCCAGCGCAGCGCCCACCACGAGAGAGGGAGCGAACACGCCACCCGCTCCGCGAGACCCGAGCGTGATGCCCGTAGCCACGAGCTTGCCCACGAGCAACACAGCGACGAGAGGCAAGGCCATGTCGCCCCGGAACACCTCCGTCAGCACCGGGTATCCGACCCCGAGAGCGCCGGGAACGAACAGCACGAGGACGCCCACGAGAAGGCCGCCGAGGGCTGGACGCAGGGGACCGGGGAGCGGCAAGCGCACCGCATGCAAGCGGTCGAGCCCGTGAATGAAGCCCGCCGCGAGCACGCCGCAGACGAGCCCCAGCGCCAGGTGCACAACGAGGTCCACGGGCCCCTTCAGAACGAAGGGGGGTACGTCGAAGGGCGCTTCTTGCCCGGCCACCCATCGAACCACGACGGTCGCGGTGCCTGCAGAGACCACGAGGGGCGCCAAGCCTCGGATCGCGTAGCCACCCAGAACGACCTCCGTGGCGAAGACCACGGAGGCAATGGGCGTGTTGAACAGCCCCGTGAGGCTCGCAGACACACCGCAAGCCGCAAGAATCTGAATTCGGCTCTGGTGCAGTCCGAGCCGCTTCGCAAGCCATGACCCGACCGCCCCCGCCGCCCGCGCCACCGGTCCCTCACAACCAGCGCTGCCACCCGAGGTCGTCGTGACAGCGCAAGCAAGGGCCCGAAGCATGGCGGTCGACGTCGTTATCGCGCCCCCTGTCGTGATGAACGACGCGCGAATCCCCGCCATGCCGTGGTCCCCGGGCACCGGCTCGTCCCGCAACAGCAACCCGACCACGAGCCCACCCACGGCAGGAATCCCCAGCACCAAGAGCACGGAGAGCACGCTGTCGAGCGCGCGAACGCGAGCGAACAGCCACCAGGCCACGTCGATGAGCGTGCGAAACCCGAGCGCCAGCAGCCCGCCGCACACCCCCACCACCACCGACGCGAGCACCGGTGAGATCCTCTCGTCGCGCAGCAAACGGCGAACGACTCCCCGAGGCACGGGGAGCTCGGGCCGAGAGCTTCTCCAGGGGCGGGGGCGCGTCGACGGGTGCATGGGACTCCCCCGCGCTCCCCGCGGCTACTTCACCTTGAAGCGCGCGCTCGGCTCATCCATCCGGGTACGGAAGGAGTCGTACCAGCGCACGCGCAGCGGGTCGTGCAGCTCGATGCTCACGCCCCGCAGCTCCTCGGCGCGCTCGTGACGTCGCAGCGTCAGCTCCGCACTCGCGAACATGGACTTCTCGCGCCCCACCGCGTCGACCGACATCTCCGTCTTGAGGACTTCGTCGCCGGATCGAGCATAGTAGCGCAAGGGGAAGCGCTCGGGCATCCCCGGCCCAGGCCGCTTCATCTCCAGACGAAGCACCTCCGCCCCCTTCTCGGTCACCACCGCCTTCATCTTGGCGCGCTTGACGGACACGTCGATCCCAGCATGAAAGCTCGGAAGCCCCCAGTGCTCGCGGGAGGCTTCCACGGCGGCCTCGGAGGACATCGCGGAGAACTGGATCCAGTATCCGAAGTCGCTGGCCCGCCGCTCCAGCCAGAGCGCACCAAACGGGGGCGCGAGCCACGGCTTGGGCCGCGCCGCAAACGCGACGGCGAAGTGTTTGTAGCGGCCCAGGGACGTGTCCTCGCAATCAAGGAGGAACGCGGCGACCAGCACGCGCCCTCCCCGCAGCGTGATCGGCTCCAACGGCGGAGGAATCAACGCACGAACCGGGTTGAGCTGGCACCGGAAGAGCGCGAACCAACCGCGGGCCGCGCTGACGACATTGGGCAATTCCATGTTGAGAGTTCCCTGGATGGAGGCGCTACGTTAGCGGCCCCCGGGGAACGAGAGCAAGGGGCGTCGCCAGCCAACGAACTGGCGGCCGCCAGAATGGGGGTGACGCCCGCCACTTGGCGAAACGGCTCGGGGAAGCAGCACGTCTTCCGTCCGAATACCGTCGCAATGGGGTGGCGCGCCGCCACCCTGCGGAGCGCAATTCCGCAGTGATTTCGCACTTCGCTTCCTGGCTCGCGGGTTGCTCTACCGAACGGCAACTGCGCCAACCCACGGCACGGAGAGCCCATGCACACCCTCGACCCCACTCTCGACATCGTTTTTAAGCTCCTGTTCGGAGGGCCCAAGAGCCAGCAAATCCTCATCGCCTTGCTCACCGCCGTGCTCCAACCCCAGAGCCCCATCGCCGGCTATCGCGAGCTTGCCACCACCAACCGCTTGCACTCGATCTTCCACGTGCTCGAGATCCATGACCACGTTCGCTTCCAGGATGCCTTCGCGCTACACTTGGTCGAGCTTCCGAGGATCGACGACCCCGACGCCGTGGCGGAGGCGCTGCCTGCCGTGCGGCGCTGGGCCCGGTTTCTCGGGGCTCACACGGACGAGGAGCGGAGCAAGGTGGCCAAGGAGGATCCCATGGTGAACGAAGCCCAGAAGATCCTGGTGGAGTTGTCGAGCGACGAAGAGGTGAGAAGACTCGCCGAGGAGCGGGAGCTTGCCCTCAAGTTCTGGGACATGGAACTGGAGCTCACGCGCGAGCAGGGGCGGGAAGAAGGTGAGGCCAAGGGGCGAGCACAGGCCCTCCTCCGTCTACTGTCATCGCGAAATGTCAACCTCGCCCCCGAACAGCGCAAACGCATTGAGAACTGCAAGGACGCGAGGACCCTCGACGCGTGGTTCGACCGCGCCTTGACGCTGGCGCCCGGCGAGGACCCGTTCGACTTGTGACGCTGCGTCGCCAACTACGGACTACACCCAATTTCCCCCGTAGCCTCCTCGCACGTGCAGGCGCCGCAAGCCCCGCGCGCGAGCCACTGCCCGTCGCAACACTGGTAGCTCGGGGAGCACCCACCGTGGGCATACACTCCCCCATAGGTGTGAGCGCAGCTCGACCCCGACGGCCCCGCATCCGCCGACCCTTGCCCCTCGACTACCACCCCCACACTCTCCCGCCCGCTCCGGTCGATCGCCGAGATCGCCCACGTCCCGTCCGGCAACGAGAACGCCGTGGTGCCGGAAGGTACGAGCCACTCGAGTTCCCATCCACCCGCCGTCTGACGATACACGGCCCAGAACCGAATGCCATCGGGGCTCGAGGTCATGGTCGCACCACCCTGATCCATGGTCACCGACGGATGGGGCGGCGGCGTGTCGAGAGCGTCGAGAAGCTTCGGCGTGGCCGCGGGACGGTCAAAGTACTCGGAGGCGAGCATGGTCGCCAGCCCCCCCGCGTTGTCGACGATCGGATCCACGGACCACCAGATCGCGCCACGCGTGGCCCCCACCCCTGCGGCACGAACCGCGTCCATCTCCGCCCTGTACTCGTCGAGACCGTAGTCGTTGGACGCGGAGTTGCCCACCAGAAGCATCCTGCCCGTCTCGACGGCACGAGCGTCCCACCACGCGAGCAAAGACTCGTAGGGCTGCCCCGAGGAGGTCGTGGGCCAGTACAGCTGCGGCGCGACGTACTCGAGCCACCCTTCCTCCATCCACTTCAGGGGGTCTGCGTAGAGCGACTCGTACTGGTCCAGCCCGACCACACCAGGCGGCATCCCGGGGCGGTAGATCCCGAACGGCGATATCCCCCAGCGAACGTCCCCACGCAGCGTGCGCACCGACTCCCCCACCGCCGCCACCATGCGATTGACGTTGTCGCGACGCCAGTCAGCGCGCGTCATGCCCCCCCCGTACGCCGCGAAGGTGGCATCGTCACCGAACGAGAGGCCGCTCTGCGGATACGGGTAGAAGTAGTCGTCGAAGTGGAGGCCATCGAGGTCGTAGCGCGTGATCAAGTCCTCGATCACGCTCAACGTGTGCTCGAATGCGTCGGGGTGACCGGGGTCGAGCCACCGCAACGAGCCGTAGGACACGACCGCCTGAGGCATCTGGTGAATGACGTGGTTGGGCGCGCTCTCCCCGACGTCACCCGCCCTCGCACGGTAAGGGTTGAGCCACGCATGAAGCTCGAGACCGCGACGGTGACAGGCGTCGATGGTGTAGGAGAGCGGGTCGTAGCCCGGGTCCACTCCCTGCGTTCCCGTGAGGTAGCGGCTCCAAGGCTCGATGTCCGACGCGTACAACGCGTCAGCCTCGGGCCGGACCTGGAAGAACACGGTGTTGAGGCCAGCCTCCTCGACAGCATCGAGGATCGAATCCATCTGGGCCTTTTGCGCGGAAGCCGTGCTGCTGCTGGGCCAGTTGAGGCGCGAAACGGTCGCGACCCAGGCACCGCGCAGCTCCCGAGGGTGCGACACTGCCACCGTCACGACGGGCTCGGCCGCGTCCACCGCTGCGTCCGTGGGGTTCGCGGCGTCAGCGTCCCCGTCCTGCGTGACAGCGTCCCCAGGGTCGGCCCCATCCGAACCAGCCTCGGGAACGGACCCATCCGAGTCGACCGAAGCGTCCGAAGCGTCCGAGTCGACCGAAGCGTCCGAAGCGTCCGGCTCCGGCCACCACGTGCTGTCCGAACCCGAATCCTCGGAACACCCAACGAGTACGGCACAGACCGCGCACAAGAGCAAACGACGCATGGTCTCGCGCTTAGCATGAGCCCTTCCCGCAAGCCATCATGGCAGTACGGGAAGGTGCGCGGAACTGGGTCGGAAGGTCAGTTGGCCGGGAGGGGCGCGTTCTGCGCGTCGGCGGGAAGGGGCTGAGGCATGCTCTCGAGGGCGTTCTCGAGCACTTGGTCCATACGCTGGACGAAGACGAACTCGAGCTCGTCCTTGATCTCCTTCGGCACCTCTTCGAGGTCCGCCTTGCATCGCTCGGGCAGCAGAAGCCTGCGGATCCCCGCTCGGTGCGCCGCCAGCACCTTCTCCTTCACGCCGCCCACCGGAAGCACCCGGCCCCGCAACGTGATTTCTCCCGTCATCGCCACGTCGTGACGGACGCGAATCCCGGTCAACATCGACACCAGCGCGGTGAACATCGTCACACCCGCGCTCGGTCCGTCCTTGGGCATCGCTCCCGCCGGAATGTGAATGTGCAGGTCGCTCTTCTCGAGGAAGTCGCGGGAGATGCCGTAGCGCGCCGCGTTGGTCCGCACGTAGGAAAGGGCCGCCTGCGCGGACTCCTTCATCACGTCTCCCAGCTGCCCGGTAAGCTGCAGCTTGCCCGTGCCGAACATCTTCGTGGCTTCGATGAACAGGATCTCCCCGCCCACGCTGGTCCACGCCAACCCCGTGGCTACACCCGTCTCTTCCGTTCGCTCCGCCACTTCGCTCGTGAAGCGGATCGGCCCAAGGTACTCCCTCAAGTTGTCTTCCGTCTCGATGGTGCGGGGCGTGTCATCGCCTTCCGCCACCTTCACGGCCACGCCTCGGATGACGCTCGCGATCGAGCGCTCGAGGTTGCGCACGCCAGCCTCACGCGTCCAGTGATCGATGATCTCCTCGACCGCGGCGTCCGTGATGTTGACCAACCCCTCGCTCAGACCATGCTCGTCGAGCTGCTTCGGAATCAGATGGCGACGCGCAATGGCGAGCTTCTCCCGGCGCGTGTAGCCCGGCAGCTCGAGGATTTCCATACGGTCCCGCAAAGGCGGCGGGATGGGGTCCGGCACGTTCGCCGTCGCGATGAACATCACGTGGGACAAGTCGTAAGGAATCTCGAGGTAGTGGTCCGCGAACGCGTTGTTCTGCTCGGGATCGAGCACCTCGAGCAACGCAGCCGACGGGTCCCCGCGGAAGTCGTGCCCGATCTTGTCGACCTCATCCATCATGAAGACCGGGTTGACAGTGCCGGCCTTCTTCATGCCCTGGATGATCTGCCCCGGGAGCGCTCCCACGTACGTGCGACGATGTCCGCGGATGGCAGCTTCGTCGTGCACGCCGCCGAGGGAGATGCGGTGGAACTTGCGCCCGAGGGCCCGCGCGACGCTCTTGCCGAGGGACGTCTTGCCCACGCCGGGAGGACCGATGAGGCAGAGAATCGGCCCCTTCTTGTCCTTCTTGAGCTTGCGGACCGCCAAGTACTCCACGATGCGCTTCTTGACCTTGTCGAGACCGTAGTGGTCCTCGTCCAGGACTTCGCGCACCTTGAGGATGTCCATGTTGTCCTGCGTCGACGCGCTCCACGGGATGTCGAGGATCCAGTCGAGGTACGTACGCACGACGGTGTACTCGGCCGACCCGACCTGCATGGAGCGGAGACGCTTGAGCTGCTTGCGCGCGACCTGGTCGGCCTCCTGCGGGAGGTCCGCCTTGGTGATGCGCTCCTCGAGTCCGTCGAGATCACCCTGATCGCCTTCGTCCTCGCCGAGCTCTTCCTTGATGGCCTTGAGCTGCTGTCGCAGAACGTACTCACGCTGGTTCTTGCCCATCTCCTCCTTGATCTGGGAGTTGATGCGGTCCCGCATCTTGAGCACCTCGAGCTGGCGCGTGAGCAACCGAAGGACCTTACGGATGCGCTCCTTGACGTCGACCGTCTCGATGAGCTGCGCCTTCTCCTCGACCGGGGCGTCGAGATTGGCAGCCACGAGATCGGACAGGGCGCCCGGTTCCTGGATCGAGTCGATGAGCGACGACGCCTCGCGGGGGAGCTCCGGCATGAGCTGGATGACCTGCTTGGCGATGTCCCGCAAGCTCATCGACAAGGCCTCGACCTCCACGTCCTCCGTGGGCGGCTGGTCGAGCTTCTGGATCTTCGCGATGAGATAGGGCGCCGTCTGCACCATCGATGACAGGCGGATGCGGGTGAGGCCCTGCAAAATCAACGAGTAATTGCCCGAGCTGTGCTTCAACGCCTTGAGCACCCGCGCGGCACAGCCGACGGGGTAAAGGTCATCGAAGCCCGGGTCGTCCGTGGCCGGATCCCGCTGCGCGAAGATCGCGATCACGGGACTGCCAAGGTTGTCCAGCTCCTCCACGAGCGCGACCGACTTCTCCCGGCCGACGTCGAACGGTGCGACCGCGCCAGGAAACAGCACCGCGTTGCGAATGGGCAGGACCGGAAGCTTCTCGTCGAAGCTGACTTCGTCTTCCGAACGATGCGGGTTCTTTTTTTCCGACATGATGTTTCCTTGGATGTCCGGCCAGCGTTCGAGGTCGCGTGGTCTTCTCAGTCGCCGGTCCGGGACCAGCATGTGCCTTGCAGGCCTGCAAGCTAATCACGACAGGCGTCGGGTGCCAGCCCCGTATCAGGATCTTTTTCCTCGGAGCGCGGAGGCGTCGGCACGCGCCGACGCATCGATCCCAGCACCGAACCGGGCCCCCGCCGACTAGCAACCCAAGCGAGCGCCGAAAGGTACAACCCCGCAGCCAGCAGGAACGTGCCGCGCACCCCCAACTGCGCACAGATGGGAACGAACAACATGGCCCCCACCACATTCGCCGCCGCGCTCATTGCCCACATCCACGCCAGGCTCCGGTCGACGCTGCTGCGAACCTTGAGAATCTCCATGTACCACGGCGTCCCAAGCCCCAGCACCGCTCCAAAAGGAACCACCAGCCCCACCGCCACCAGGAAGCGCCCCTCCATCGACCATCCCATCATCCCCGGCACCACCCACCTCGCAAACGCCAGCAGCACACCAAACGCCACCGCATACGCCACCATCAGCCGCACCGCCCCCCCACGCGTCGCCGACGCGAACCGCAACACCATCAGACTGCCCAGTCCGTATCCCACCAGAAGCGACGGCAACACCACCGTGAGCGAGTACAGCGGTCCCCCCACGAAAAGCGAGAGCAGCAAGAACAGCCCGTTCTCCGCCAGGATGAAGCCAAGCCCACAAGCGAGAAAGAACGGCATCGCACGCAGCGCAGGCCTCACGTTCTCCCCACGACGCGCGAGCACCACGCCAGGGTAGGCCACCATCCCCACCGCCATCGCGAGCGCCAAGGCGAGCAACCACTCCGCCGAGGCCATCGGGTAGAGCCATCCCCCCGGCCCCGGTGCCCCATCCTTCCCGCGAACCCAGTAGAAGTAGGGACGATCGTCGGTCACCGGCATCACGTCGTACGCGTACTGCGCGAGCAACCGCTCCCGATCCTGCCGGGTAGCCCTCCCCAACACGCGGAACATCTTGTCCCCAGGACGCTTCTCCGGCGCATCCTCCGCCATGTAGGGGTCCCAAAGCACTTGGAACCCCGCTCGCTCCGCAAACACACGCAGACGCTCCACCTCCTGCTGCGTGTAGTCCTCACCCTTCTTGAGGATCGCGTTCTCCCAGAACCCTTCGGAAACCACACAAACCCGCCGTCCCGGGTCCTCCACGCCCTGCTCGTCCAACACCTCCAGGTACGTGGCGAACATCCGCAACGCAAGCGTGGGAGGCTCCAGGTGCCAGTGCGTCAACGCCACTTGCCCGCCCGGCGCAAGCACCGCCAGGTAATCCCGCACCGCATCCTTCGTGTACAGGTAGTTCTCGCTCAGCGCATTGCCCGCCGTCTGAATCGCCGTGAGCGTGTCCACCCCGCTCGCAAGCACCACGTCGAACGGCCTCGCATCCCCACGCGATCGCACGAAGTGCCGCGCCTCCGCTTGGAACACGCGCACCTCGGTCGTGTCGTCGGTCTTCAGAAACCGCGTGTACGCCAACCGCTCCGGGTCCTCAGGGCGACCAAGCAACAGGGCGTACATGTCAGGGTTGAGCTCCGCCGCCTCGATCTCCTTCACCCCGTACGCCTTGCCCACCAGGATGTCGATCCCTCCCCCAGGCCCGAGCACCAGCACGCGACTCGCCTCCGGGCGCAGCACGTACGGGATCGCCCAGAGCGTCGTGCCAAGGATGCCGTCGCGCGTCGGCTTCTCCGCCAGCGCGAACTGCCGCGTGTTCGCACTGCCGTCGACGAGGATCATCCTTCCCACAAGCGGCTCCGACCAGTCCTTTCGCGAAAGACCGTAGCGAAACCCTCCGATCGTGGACTCCCCTGTAGGGCTCACGTCGATCCGCGCGATCGGGTTCCAGTACGTCTGGGCCGCGCCACCAAAGCTCATGAACTCGGCCTTCAAGGGCGCGTGCTTGAACGACACCATGTCGAAGTGCATGTGAGACTGCAACGCCCGGGGAACGGCGAGCACCACGTAAGACGACAGAGCTACGACCGCGAGCCCAAGCGCCAGGGCCTTGCGCCGCCCCTCGGGCTCGAGCACGCGGATCATGACGGCCGCCACCAGAGCGAGCATGGAGGCCGCGACCACGCTGCCGTAGCCCCCCAGAGACGACAGCAGCAGCGGCCCGAGAACCGCGCCCAATCCCGCGCCGACGAGGTCCCAGAAGTAGATGCGCGTGGGGCGCATGCCGCGCGCCACGAGCATGGCGCTGACACACACGCCCGCCAAAAAGAACGGACCGGCGAAGAGCAAGAAGTACACGGGCAGCGAGACCGCACCGAAAGCGCCAGGAAACGCAGGGTCGAGCGGGAGCAGGAGGAAAACCGCCACGCTTGCCGGAACGGAAGCCGCATAGCCCAAAGCCCAGGGCCACAGCCGCAACGGCTCTGCTTCCCTGTCCGGAGAAAAGCGACCGGAGTTCAGGTGCACGAACACCCCGCCTGCGCCGAACCCCAGCAGGGCGATCGAGATGACCGCGAACGTGTAGTGGTGCTCCAGCTTGTTCGAAAACAGCTTGGTGAGCAGCACCTCGAAGTGCAGCGTCGATGCCGCAACGAGCGCCAGCGCCACCAGCATCACCATGCGGCGTCGTTGGATCGGATCGAAGGGCGGCGGAAGCATGCGACGGGCGGGCGAGCGTAGGAGACCCTTGATGCCTTGGCTAGTCCCCAATCAAGTGCTGTTCGAAGAACAGTGCTTGATTGGGGACTATCCGAGCCGAAGGCGAGGCGTTTTGGGGTGAGCCGCGGTGAGCGCG
>CAZAWR010000151.1:0-15763 GCA_964488865.1 uncultured Polyangiaceae bacterium
GCTGCGCATCCCCGCGAGCCGCGGGTAGGGCAAAGGGCACGCTGAAGGTCGCGATGCCTGTCGAGGCCTGCGCGCTGAAGCTCTCGCCCATGCCTTCGATCGTGCCGGGCCCCTTGGGCACCGAGATCGATTGCGCGCTCACCCCGGTCTTGTTCTCACCGGTGGGCAGGGACTTGACCGTCACGGCGGAGGGGGCCTGGGAGACCTTGGGTCTCTGCAGTTCGAGCTTGGGTCGAGATGGCGGGTCGGAAGGTTCGGGACTCGTGTCGGGACTAACCTCGGGCTCGCGCTCGGACGGCGTCTCCGTGGCGCGCTGCTTGGGGGCGAGCTTGGGGCTGGAGGGCGGGAGCTCGCGGGCCTCGGGCTCGGCGGGGGAAGGTTGGTCTTCGGCCCACGCCCCGCGGGGCAACAGCAGCAGACAGAAGGTCGCGAGGAGAAGCACGAACGCTTGCGCCATTCTTGTCGCCCTTCGCTTGCCCTGGTCTTGGTTCATGGAGCGCATCAGTATGCCATCGGGATTCGGAGGACCGGGGTGGGAATCAGCTCGAGAACCACGTCTCCGTGCGGCGCTTGCGTGCCGAAGTTCGTCGCGGTCAGGTCGGTCCACGCCGCGACGAGCGCGCCGGTGGGCCAGTACGGGACGGAAGCAAGGGCCGGAAGCACCTGGTCCCCTGGCGCGTGCCAGACGTATCTCGGCAAGGATAGAGGCTCGGCGGAGGTGTCCAGCTCGACGCCGTCCCAGCCGATTCGCTGTATCCATAGCTCATCGAACGCCGGGTCCCAGGTGTCTCCAGGGTCCGGGGCTATGGCCGGCTCCCACCAGGCCAAGTACACGCCATCGATCGTCTTCGCGAGTGCAGGCCTCCCTCGGGGACACCCCAGCACCGTGGGTTCCCCAAGGACGGCGCCTGACCCATCGAACGTTGTGGCGACCACCTGCCCTTGGCCATCGGCGTAGACAGCCAGCATCGTGGAATCATCGAGATCGATCAGCGCCAGCGACTCGCCGGAGGCGGCGGGATCGAACGGATCCGTCACAAACGCTCCGCCGCCAGGCAGCTTTACGTGGTAGTTCGACGACTCTTCCTCATCGACACGGAACGAGGTGACGACTTGGCCCTGCAACGTGGCAAGGGAGACCCGGCTCGCGGGGAGGGCAAGCGCGGTGCAACTCTCGCCCCCCGCGGGCAGAAGCTGCGCGTCGAACCGCCTCGTACACACCCGGCGCGGGATCGTGCTCTCGTCTTCCCAACCGACCACCAAGTGGTTTCCCGTCCACAGCACGTCAGCAGACCGTTGACTGAACAGCTTCGTTCCGTTCGCCGCCCCCACTTGCGTGATCACGCTTCCATCGCTGGACACGCGCACCAGCGAGATGCCCAGTCCGTCACCGTCGGCGTCGAAGGCGGTGTACGCCACGGCGTAGTCACCATCGGGCAAGGAAGCCACGACCGGATCTGCATCGAGCGGAACCGGTCCCCACGAGCTCTGTCCCAACCTCACCCCGACAGGCGAGAACGCGGTCAAGGCCACGTGCGCCTCGTCTCCCGCCTCACCTGTCATTTGCACTGTTACCACTGCATGCCCGTGGAGGCCTCCGGCTACGGGGTGCCGGCCGATGCCCAACCGACGCTCCCGGACATCGATGCTGTGGCTGGCAAGCCTGTCCACCACAAGGCACGTCGAGGTGCAAGCACGGTCTTCGACGCTCGAAGGGTCGAGCCCATCGTCGCACTCTTCGACAAGCGGGTCGCGCCACCCGTCGCCGCAGATGTTGGGGCCGGTGGGGCCGTCGGGCGGGGCGTCCGCGGTATCGGGTGGTACGTCAGGCTCGACATCCGCAGCATCTGCGTCCTGAGGGGCATCGACCAAGTCACCGTCTGGGGGATGCCCATCGCTCGTGTCCTCGGCGCTGTCGGAGGGGGCGTCGGGTGCGATGCCCGCCTCGCCTTCCTCCGCGGCGTCAGGCTGCTCGACATCCGGGGCTGCGTCCACGCTCGCGTCGGGGGGATCGATTCCGGGGTCGGAGCAACCCAACGCCATCGCCAGCGCGCATCCAAGCAGTGCTGGAGTTGCCAGACCTGACGCGAGGGCACCCCGAACCAGGTGCCCATGTCGAACGGCGCAGTGCATCGTCTATCTCCCGGCAGCCACGGCGGACCAGTAGCGGTACTTGAGTACGACCTGGATGTCTTCCACCCGGTCCCACACCAGCTCCGGGCTGTCCCAGAGCTTGAGGCGGTACGACCCGCCAATCGGGCGGCCCATGAGCTCGACCTTCGTCAGCCCTGATTGTGCCAACATCGCCGCATCAGCGTTGCTCACGGGCATTGTGATGTAGCGCTCCGCTGCCAGTGCTTGACCGCGCCGCACGGCTCCCGAGCCGAAGTTGAACGACTGTTTCTCCAGCTCGCCCTGCCAGAAGCCAGCGATGATGTCGGTTCGGAAGGCATCGTGCTCCAGCGAGTACCTGAGGGTTCCGGTGGCGTAACAGGACGCCTGCGGGTTTGCCGTGCAATCGATGACCCCCGTGCCCGCCACGTTGAGGGCGACCGTGATGTGACGGAAGTTGTAGTTGCCTCGTGCGAAGATGCCGCCAAGGTAGTCGTTCTGGGTGGACAGCAGCTCGGCATCGATGGTCAAGGGCTCGGATAGCTCGTAGAAGCACTCGCCGGAAGGGGCGCAGCTGCGCTCGAACGAAGCGCGAAACTCCTCGGCTGGCAAGGACCGGCACTTGCCCATGACGGTGGCGGAAGCCCCGTTGCCCGCGTACGGGCCCGGTTCGGCGCCCGAGGACGACACGGCTTCGAGCTGAACGTTCGCGATCACCACGCTCCCGAGCTCTTGCTCGACATGCGACGGCAGGAACGTCACCGTGTAGTCTCCAGGCTGGTCTGCAGTGAACCCGAGTATGCGCCTCTCACTCCAGCTTTCCGCGGCGGGCGTTCCCTCCACATTCGGCAGGTGGGGCAGCTCGGCGATCGACGCGACAAGGGTGTTCGATGGACCGCGGACTTCGACACGGTAGGCCACAGGAGGCTCCGCAGCGCTGGGGAACGCACCGACCTCCACACGGCTCCGAGCTTGGTCCCACCACGAGAGCAGATATGCTCCTGCCCGATCGAGACGGACCGTCTGGGATACCCCCTCGATTGCCCCTTCGACTGCCTCCTGCGAATCCGTGGGGACCTCTGGAGGTGAGGCTTCGCCAGGCAGCAGATCCCGAAGCCACGAGGCTCCCGTCTCGCCGGTCGAGGCCGGAGGCACCGGGGCAAGTGTCGCAGGGACAACGCCATCGGGTGACCCCAACACGCTTCCCGGCAGGACGTCCACGCACTTGGCTTTCGTCTCGTCGCATGCGGAGCGAACCCAGCCATTCGCGGGTTCACCAGGCGCGCTGCCTTGGTCCAGAGCGTGGGAGTACGGAAGGAGGTTTGGGGCCGGGTACGTGCACGCTCCTCGCGGGCCCAACACATGGTCTCGCAAAGACAACACCACCGTGTCGTCCCCCTCGTGGAACGGGTAGGACAAGTTGTAGTAGTCGATGAAGTTCTCGAGCTTGGCTACGTAGTCGCCCACGAAAGGAGAGACGTCTCGCAACAGCACGTCCAGCATCACGGGATCGACCTGGACTGGGCTCGTCGATCCCCCAGAGGAACCTCCTGTTGCCGAAGCGCCAACGATCCACGGGAAGTCCTCCGCGAAGTGCCGGATGTCAACCTCCCGCATCGCCTCGTAGTCGACCCCCGTCAGCCGGCACACGTCATCGGCCCAGCGCGATGGGGGCTCCACCGGTCCGAGCGCTGTGTCGAGGGTCTGCAGGCGCCGGCCAATCCTCTGCTCGATGGCGAGGCGGGCCACGTAGGCCAGGTACTTCGCGTCCGCGAGTGCTTCTTGATACCGCCTCTTGGTGAGGTCGTAGTCACGGTTGTATACGGCGTTCACAGGAATCGCGACGGCCTCGCCGTCCACCATGACGAAGTCGGCTCCGGTGGCCTTGGCGGCTGCCCACCGGGCCTGTCGCTCGGTCATCCGGATCTCGTGGGCCAGCGCGTGAACCTGGGCCGTGGCGCTCATGATCTGATTGAACGCGAGCTGCAGGTTCGAGAACCGTTCCTCGGTGCCCATCGACAGTTCGAGCAAGACCTTTGCGATGGTCAAGTCGCCCTTGAGGGTCTGCAGCCCCTGCAGATCGTCGATCAGCGCCTTCTGCTGTGCGAGCAGGAAGGTGTCTCCGACCGTGGCAGGGTAGCTCAACAAGGCCCCGACATCCCCCGTGGCGACGTTTGCCAAGCTGGACATGTGGTTTACGGCGTTGTGCATCATCGCCGAGGTGAGCTGAAGCTGCTCGATGGCGAGCCTTGCCGCTGCTTCGTTGGCGTCGACCTCGCTGATACGAAGCTGGATTCGCGCGAGCCGCACGGCCGCCCCAAGTGCGGCGATCTCCCGCTCCACGGCCACCCACCCGTTTACGACGTTGAGCAGAGCGGGAGACATCTCGGCGACGAGAATCCCGTGCCGCCCGTCCTTGGAGCCGGAGGCGACGGTGCCGCTCCGGATGTCCTCTACGACTCGCTTGGGGATGTGCTCCAGGTAGAGCCGGCTCAGCATCTGACGGGCCTTCACGGATTGCCCGAAGATCCAGGACTCGAGCTGTGCAATGTCCGCCACCGAAGCGACCTCCGGTGGGGTGTCGTGCCAGGGAAGGGAAGCAGACCGCCCCATGGCGCACGCCAGCGTCACCGCGCTCGCGAACCGGGCGGTGCTCCCGCACATGCCATTGCCCGGGTAGGAGTTGACGGCCATCGCAATCCGCTCGGAAGGTCTCCAGGCGTCGGCGGGCATCCCAGCCCCCGATGTGCTGCCGCAGGATGGGGCGATACCCGTGACGGAATTCAGGGTTCCAGAAGCATTGTATCCGAAGGCGGTCTCCGCACAGGTTTGCGATCCTGGAACTCCTCCGCAGCCGGGCTGCCGGGTGACCGCTGGACACTCCACGTTGAGATGGGAACAGCCGGTGCCTGGTAGGCAGGTGAAGCCGCAGTTGTATCCCTTATTCAGGCCCCGGTTCAGCAAGGTCAGCAGGACGCCAGGATCCGAGACGCGGCATTCTTGCTGCATGATCGTGTAGAATGATGTCTGGGTCGTCCCATACAACGCAGGATTGCTCGGCAATCCTGCGAACGGACTCGCACAGGCCATCTTGTCCAACAGCCGAATCCAGACCCCCATTTCGTCGATCAGCTTGCTGCTGGGGTCCAAGCCCTCGCTGGCAGATGGCTCCGTCCAACTCGTAGCCACTCCCTGAAGGTAGGCACCGGGGCGCGCCAGGTTGTGCTGGTACGGGACGCGGACCCAGAGAGGGATCTCCGGCGAGTCCGGCCAAGCGAAAGCTCCTGAACCGACCGGAACCGATCCAACCTCGCCCAGCGCGTTTCGTTCCTCACTTCTGAGGATGAGCTCGGGGTCGAGCTGGAAATGCTGCGTGCCGGCCACCGGAACGAAACGGCTCTTTCCGTAGACGGTGTGCAGGGGCGCCCTCGGATAGAGGGGGTCGTTCCACGCTGAGGTGTTCGCGAAGTCTGCCGCCAGCACGGGCACAGAGAACATGCGTTCCGGAATCTCGCCTCCCATCGACCCGAGCATCCATATCGCGCCCTGTACGCGCCACAGGATCATCTCGGCCTCGCGGTCTGCGGCAGACCCGTGCCCCAGAGGCTGATCGCCCCCGCCCAAAGGTCGGATGCACTGCCACTTCTGGTCAGGACGACGAATGGCCATGGAGGAGGAGAGCCAGCACGGGTTGGGCTCGTCGTGTACGGCGCCCACCGCTCCAGGCTCCCGGAACGCACGTGAAAAGTCCAGGGTCTGTTCGGTGGTTTGCACGCGGCATTCGGTAGCCTGCGCGCGGAGGCACCCAGGAAACAGCCCGTCCGACGCGCTGCTGCTCATGATGGGAATCCCGCCCGAGAACACTCGCCACTGGCCGTCATAATCGACCTCCAGGCGCGCCAATCGAGCCATGAGCCGCAGCGAGTCCGCTGTGAACCAGCTCTGCGCGAGGAAGTCCGCCAGCTCCTTGCCGCGAAAACCTGTCGCGAGGCTCTCCACCCCCGTGCTGGCTTCTGCGCAACTCGGCACCGCGACGGCCTCCGGATCCATCCAGTCGGCCAGGTCCAGCGACGCAGTGTCTTTGAACGCAGCGTTGGTGGCGCACATCGGGTTGGACTGCCCTTGAGCATCGCATTGAAGGACCAAACGCAGCCAGGCGGGATCCGTCTTGAGCGCGTCCGGAACGGGAGAGAGAAACACGATGGGGTGCTTCTGCTCGTCGATACAGGTGCGAAGCGGTGTCCCCTCTTCCGGGGACTTGATGTTCCCGTAGTCGTTGAACTCGATCTGATCCGCGGCTGCGTACGACCCGCACAGAGCGGCGAGCTCCTCCTGAGCAGCCTCTCTCCTCAGGTCTGCGCGGATTCCCTGCTCGATGAGCTGACGGCCCAGGTCGTCCGCTCGATTCGCCGCGTCCTTGGCCCGGCTGAGGAAGTACCGGTACGACCGCTCGAGCTCGTCCCCAGAAACGCCGTCCATCAACTCGTTCTCGAGCGGGACCATCATGGACCGGGGCGCCCCCGCGCAGTGCTGCTTGCTTTCGGCTGGGGAAAGGCTCCCCGCACGGCACCCGTCCACCACCCAGTCCTTCGAAATTCCCACGACGCGGTCCAGCATGCGGTCTCGGATCGGGCTCACGGCCGACGCCAAGATCTCGTTGGGCCCTCGGACGGAGAACGCACCGATGACTTTCCCCGCCCCCATGCCCTCTTCCGGCGCGTGCTTCTGAATCACGTACAGAAAGTGAGAGGTCCGTCGTGGCACACCAAGCGATGGGTAGGTGATACTCCCGAGCGCGCTGATGTCCTCGGCGCGGAAGCGGAGGTCGAGCACGACGCCATCGGCTCCAAGCCGCTTGCGCAGGGCTGGGTCGGAAGCGAGGGACCGGCGTGTCACCGACAAGGGCGCCGTCCGTCTGCGCGACAGCATGGCATCCGAGCACGATGAGCGCACGCCCGCTGCACAGTCGGCGTCCGCGCTCGTGCCGTAGACCACCACGAATTGGTCCTCGAGCCCGCGCTCGGTCAACGCGCCGACGTCTTCGGGTACGAGTCCCGCGAGGGTGACGTCGACGAACCGGGCGCTCCTCCCGTTCGTTCTCGGCACCGTGGTCACCACGATCTGCGTTCGTCCCGCCCAGGCTCCGACCTCCGCGGCCCCAGAACGGGCGACGGACATGAGGTCGTCGTCCGCGATTTCGTTGGCGATCTCTCGCAGCACCACCAGCCTCTTCCCGAAGGAATGCGCCAAGGCGAAAGGGTCAGAGTGAGCGAGCCTCGAGTTGGAACCTGCATCGAGAGCTTCGATCGCAGAGGTGACACCCGCCTCCGCGCAGGCGCTGGCGGCACCAACAGCTCCGGCTCGCGCCGCAGCGTTCGTCGTGAGGTCGCCCTTCGGGATACCGTTGTGGAGCACGACTCCCCTTGCCTGGGTCACACTCGGCGCGACATGTTGCGAGCACGGCAACCCGTTGCTTCCGCACTGGGCGGTCTGGCTGGCCGCCAGGGGCTCGTCGAGAAGCAGTCCGTACTCCTGACCCGTGATGGTGAGCGCGAGTCGAAGGTTCCCGTCCGCCATGGCGTCGACCTGCTCTCCCACGCTCTGTGCACGGGGGCCGGCCAGAAAGGCCGTCATCGCCGAACTGTCCTGGGGGTCGACACCCGCGCCCGCAGCCGCGTGGTACATGGCCTGCTCTTTGATACTGACGCGCAGGTCCGCGATAGGTGCAGATTCAGCCCCGGGAACGACCAAACCGAGCCTCTCCACCATGCAGACTGCTGCCTGCTGCCCTGGTGTGACGACCTTCGCGAAGCCGGGGCGAAGCTTCGATGCGCCACCGCTGGCCAGACTGACCAGGTCGGAGGATGAAACGCCCCCGCACGCCGGGTCTTGCATGGACGAGCCCGAAGCGCCCATCTCCAGACGCCCGCGCAGCACCTTCACGGCATGCCCATAGGTGCCAAACCGACCCACGACGGAGCCGTCGGTTCCAAGTCCCCAAGCGGCCTCGCTGGACCGAGTGAGGTCGTCCGTCATGGCTCGCCTGTGCTCGGCCTCGGCCGAGTCTTCGGTGACACTCGCGCGTATGGACCCCTCGAGCAGCCTGCTGGCGGCACGAAGGTTGTTGCCTACGACCAGCAATCGATGCCGCGCAAGCTCTGGAGCCGTGGCCAGAGTGATCGGACTCTGCATGTTTCCGGACGCGGGCTTCAGAGGGGGATAGACGGCGGATGCTCCGATTTGTCCCCCAAACACGTCCTGACTCTCAGCGTTCGTGAGGGCAGACGGTGAGGATGCTATTTGCCCGTAGCGTTCTGCGCATGTCTGGCTGCTGCCGTTGACCTTGTACGTCTCAAGTAGCGAGACCTGTGAGAGGGCATATCGCGCGAGGTCACGAACGACCACCCTCGACTCGGGGGCCATGGGGGGGATGATCCACGGCGACCCAACAAGATTCCATGCGGGGAAGGTCGCCTCGTCGAGGTTTGCGACCTGATTCCACCGCGTGGGCTTGACCGCTTCCGCAAGGGCCTCCAGCTTGTCTGCCATGCACGTCAACGCAACCGAGTAGAGGAGCGCTTCGTCGCAGGACTCGGGGGCGTGAGGGAAGATGGACCAGGCGTCGCTCCACGGTGGAATTAGCGGTGGCATTCTCAGGCCGTGCGGGAAATCGCTTCTCGAAGAAACCCCACACTCGGCCGCCGCGGCGGCCAGGAACATGAAGCCGGCTTCGATCGTCGCTGGCTGGTCGCCAACCACCACCTGTTCTCGAGCCTGCAGGCGAGCAATGCGCATTCCGGGAGGATCCTTCGAGGGGACATGCGAGCCCACGGCTGGAATCCACGTTTCCTGAACGCCGTCGACAGCCTCAACGAGGATTCGAACTGCCGGTGCCCCCGAGGCTTCGGGCCAATTCACGTTGAGCTCTTCAGCGCCGCCTCTCGAGTCGGACGCCGACGAGCATGCCAGGCCCAGTGACAAGGGAAGCAAGAGTAGCCTGGCACGCAGAACGGTGCTCCCGCGCGCGGTCTGCCTCGGACGTGTCGAGGCCCCCGGGTTTGCTTCGTGAATGTCACGGGTGCGCTTCGGCTCGATCTTGTTGTCGTTCATCCGTGTCTCCAGATTGTTTCGGAGCGTTTCCCTACTTGACGTCACGTGCACAGCGGGCACCGTTGCCCTCTCCGAAGTCGTAGTAGCGCCCGCGGGCCGCAGCGCGCAGGCGTGTCCGCTCTAAGGACACTCCACCACCTCGGATGAAGCTGGGTCCGCCGCAGCAGGAGTCTAGGTCCAAGCAGTCCACACACCCGCCGACCCATCCTTGGTGATCTAGCGTCACATTAACGTGATCTCGTACCCATTCCGTCACGCTTCCGGCAAGGTCGAGATGCCCCCAGCGCCCGGCAGCCGAAGGGTAACTGCCAACCGGATCTATGGTGCTTGAGCAGGACACCCATTCGCAAAGGTTGAGCAGCGTGCCATCGGGTGGTATCTGTCCCCAGGGATAGAGGCGGTTTTCGTCGCCTCCGGCGGCGGCAAGCTCCCACTCCGCATCCGTCGGTAGCCGTCCCCCGTCCCAGATGCAGAACGCGTATGCCGCGTACAGGTCGATGCAGCTCATCGGGCTGTCCAGCTTGTCGTACTCGTGCAGATCCATGTTGAGCATGCATGCGTGAAGCTCGGTGCGCAGTGCGTCGGCGCTGGGTGGCAAGTGCTCGTTCCACGCACCGTCCCAACCGCTGTTGGCAACCTTGGGGTGCGCCCCCGCTCCCTCGGGCGGCGGCGTCCCATCGTACTGGTCGAGGAACGCCTTGAACCGCCCGATGGTCACCTCGAATCGGTCTAGCTCGAACAACGATACCGTCGCTGTATGCTCGGGAACCTCCGTCAGAGAACAGGTCATTCCAGCGGGACATGCGTCCGTCCCGTTGAGGCTCCGTCCGCGCAGGTAGGTGCCCTCCAGGGCAATGGAGTCGCAGCAGCTGACCGGCCCCGTCGCTCCGTTGCACAGGAGGCCCGAGGCGCAGCTTTGCTTGCCCGCGCCGTACGCTACCTCCACCTCGAACGTAGCAATCTGCGTTCCCCCCGGCGCCCCCAGCAGCCTGCCCTGCATCGTGCCCATCGTGGCCGACACGTCACACGTGAAGACCACCTCCGTCGCCTTCACCTCGTCGACCACCAGGTTCTCGCACCCATCGAGCTCTGGGGCCGCCGTGTCAGGGAAGCACGTGCCTTGCAGCGAGAAGGTCGTGCGTGACTTGCGCCCCGCCGTGGACGGCGAGACGACGTCCACCTCCGGGGTGCATGCGGCGTCGGGACTCCCTGTGCCACCCGTGCCTCCTCCCCCGGTGCCCGTTCCCCCTGCTCCGGTGCCGCCCGTTCCACCGGTCGCGGCATCCCCCTGTTGTCCACCTGTCCCGCCGGTCGAGGCATCCGAGGCCGGCACGCAGGCTCCGGCGTCATCGAGAACGGTGCCCGGCCCGCAGGTCACCCCTCCGTCGGCGACCCCATAGTTGTTCGTGGTTTCGGTGCAGGACGCGAGCAGGGACAGGGCGCCCAGGGCAGTGAACGTGAACGTTCGCATCGAGGCTTCTCCTCGTGGTTGGCTCGGATATCGAGCATCTGCAGACTCTTCGGACACGCGGCCGGGTTGGTTGCGCGAAAAGTGATCGAGGGCGGAGAAATGTTGGCTTGCCTCCGCTGGTCCAGCCCGGGCGGACGGAGGATAGGTGAGTCGGGGCTGTCGCTCAACACATGTTTGTGCCATTTTCTTGAAATATCTGCGTTCAAACACAGATCCCGTTACCACCCACTTCGCCAGGTGAACCAGATGACGACCCCTTCCCGAGGCGCCCGGCGTGTCTCGCCAGTCGCGCATCGCGACGTGAAGTGGTGGCGGATCGTGTCGCATCGTGCCGCGCCGCCCGACCGGACCGCGCGGACCCCTGCTTTCTCCGTGATCGTGTGTCTTGGTCACCCCCGAAGAGGTGGACGAACACGGGTACGCGATCACGAAGGTGTGAGACGCTTGCCTTCCACCCCGCTTCCCTCCACCCTTCCATCATGCTGTCCAGCTCGAGGGAACGCCTGCGGTGGCTCGTGGATCTTCACGGCCGCCGTCACGTGGTCGATGCCGCCTGGCCGGGCTTCTCGAATTGGATCGCGGCCGACGGGCACACGGTCGAGCGGTGGCGGTGGCCTGGCAACAACCTGTTCACCTGGCGCAAGTTCGAGCTCGCGGGCGCGCCGGCCAAGATCGTCCGACGCCGCACCGGGGTGCTGAGCTACGCGTTCGAGCTGCAGGTCGATGCCGCGGGGGTTCACGTGCAGGAGGTCGACCCGGCGTCGCTCCCGTGACCTCGATCGACGAGGTGGCTACCGCAGAACCGGCTGGAGCGCCCCGCCGCACAGGCCGTTCAACCGCCGGGCGACGTCTTCGTGCAGGGCGGGTAGGTAAATCGATCAGCTTTCGCAAGTCAAGACAAACTCCGGGTCACGTCGCGGGGGCGGCGCGAAGGCAGTCTCGACGGAATCAGGTCGGATTCATGGTGTGAGCGCGATCGGAAGACGCACCGATGCGTCGCCACGCTTGCCCGCAGCGAACACCCTGGTGCCCTCCGCGACCTGCAGCTACGCCACGGATAGCACTGGGTCGAAGTCCAGTTGTGGGTCCGGAGCGCGTGCGCGACGAAGGGGTGGGCTCGAGGCAAGCCCAAGGCTATCGAGGATCTTGGTGATCGCCGACTCCTCAGTGATCGTGGCGATGAACCGAAGTGTTCCGCCGCACCTCGGGCATTCGGCACTTACGTCGAACACACGGCGAAGAAGAGTAGCCCAGTCCACGTACGTACCCGCGGCCGCGACGCTCCCACGATAGGTTCGCTGTGCTTCGGGCTCCGCGGTTGGAGACGTGCCCGCAAGCGTGGACGACACGTCCGTGGTCTTGGTCACGGTCGGCGGTTGCGGCTCGCTCGGGCGTGCTTGCGGGTGCTTGGTGTCCTCGGGTTTGGGCACGACGTGCTCACGCCATCGCGACGCGCTCGACAGCACGCCGACGTACCGGACCAACGGATGACGCGGTGGGGGTACCAGACTGGCGAGACGCGCAAGAAACTGCACCGGTTCCATCAGCAGATGTGTCCTGCTTCCCCTTGGGTACTTCATCTGGTAGGCGACCCGCCCGTCGCTCGTGAGGCTCAGGCGCGACAAGCTGATGGGATGACGGAGCACGTACCGGCAAAGGTTTTCCCGTCCGACGTCGTCGTCGCCACGCACGGTCACCCCAGCGTGCAGACTGTAGCCGTCGATGTCCGCGCACCAGGGCTTGCCTCGCCTCGCGAACCTCGCATCCAGGTCCATGTCGTCGGGCTGCACGCGACCGTGCTCATCCACACGGGGACACGTCGTCGAGGCAGTTGCCGCTGCTCTCATAGTTACGCATAGTTGGCAATGGAGGGTATCATGTCTGCTGATTCAGATTAAGAGACCCGCCGAACAGCTGGATGGTCGCGACCATCCAGCTATCAGCTTGACCGGTGCGGGAAGCTCCTCCATCAAGTCCTCAGTGCTCAAGCCTTGTCAGTCTGGGGGAAGATCGAAGGGGAGGGATTGGAGGCGAATGCGTGCGATGGTCTCTCCAGCGAACCCTTCATCGTAGTAGATGGTCACGAACAGCTCTTCGGAATCGAAGCCAAGTACGTCTCCCCAAGCGAACTTCTGTCCACTGGGATAGTCTTTCATGAACGTCGCATTCCCGTCTGATAGCCTCACGACGTAGAGCCCCCCAGTTCCCACCGTACGCATGGAATAACCATGCCCGACCGCGAATGCATCAGCGCTCATGCCTCCCTTGTCCTTGCGCAACCGTCGTGCGTTCGTCGCCACCTCGGCTGGATCCGTTGTGTACGGCGCTGTCCAGACCTCGGGGTTCGAAGCGTCCACACCGCATCCCTTCGGACCGGAGCTGTAGGTCCACACCATGTCCTTGCCGTCAGTGTCGAAGTTCCCGGCTCCGTGCGAGGTGTCGCCATACCATCGCAGCAGGGGCCGCGAGCCGTGCTCCAAGCTCCACGACATCATGCCGCAGTGGTTGTTCGTACCGACTGTGCTGAAGACGTCGCCTCCCACCAGCGTGGCCTTGAACGGCGGCAGTCCGTCCGGATCGAGCGCTGAGCTGTAGACCATCTGGCTTTCGGAGAAGTCCCAGTTCCACGCCTCGTGACGCCCCGTCGTGAACTGGATGATCCATCGATCGGAAATGAACCACGAGGAAGGCCGCGTTGCATCGGCAGGACGAAAAACGGTGGTTGGCGGGCTGACGTCGATCGGGCCTCCGAGGAATCCGTACTCATCGCCTGCACTGCCATCTGCTTTCGAGCCTGTTCGCGTGTGGACGTAGTGGGCAAAGAGATTCTTGTAGACATCCTTCTCGAGGTAGCCGCAGTCGTTGTTCACCGAGTCGAGGTTCAATATGGCGTTTCGAACGACACCATCCGCCTCCGCCACGAGGCGGTACGAAATGTTTTCGTCTCCCCCGATACGTATGCGTGTGAACTGAAGCAACGGCTTGCCGTCTTGCGGATCGAGCGTGAAGTTCGGGTAGCCCGATATCCCCAATCCAGCACCCGACCACGTGTCCTTCATTCGTCGGCAGTCCAGATACGAAGGCACGGCCGCGGAGCACGGCTCCCACTCAATCGGTGGCGGCATCTCTGCTCCGTCTCCAGGCACGTAGAGAGGGCACTGGTTCGACCACCCCGTCCACTCTTGCCAGCCCGGCGGTGTGCCGTCGGGGAGCGGTTCGGTATCGCGGGCGTCTGTCCCATCACCGTCAGCGCTATCGGCTTCCGACGCAATGTCGAGCCGCACGTCGGCGCCCGCTTCCGCTTCGCTTCCCGCGTCCTTGCCCGTCGTCGAGCCAGCGTCGTCGCTCGTGCCACAGCCGTGACACGATGCGACGAGCACCAGCGCCGGCAAACCGATCGCCGCTGCGGCGGCTGCTGCGATCAGCCGATGCATCACAGGCACCCGCCCATGTCGCCCCAGGTCCCGTTGCGTCCCGAAAGGGTTTCGAGCCGCACGACCTTGGGTAGCTTGCCCGCTTTTTGCGAGATCGGCAGAGCGTAGCCGCTCGCGTCCACCCAGGGCGACATCGCGAGAACCCCGCGGCCGACGTAGACCCGATCGACATGGCGGCTCGGTCCGTCGAGTCGGATCCGAACCAAGGTGTGCTTTCGAAGCATGCTGCTCGACGCTGCGACAACCACATTCCCTTCGTCGTCCAGCACCAGCCACTGCTGGTCGAAGAGCCCGAACCTCGGCCACTTGCCCAGCTCCTCGGCCTCGCCGGTGCCCGGGTCCACGCGTGTGAGCCTGCCGAAGCGCATCCATCCCGAACGCACCTCATCCAGGATCCAGAGCTTCCCGTCCGCGTAGGGGCGCGTGGCCGCCAGGACCTTGCCCGGCTGGAACGACCGGAGCGGCACTTCATGCCAGCCTCCGCCCTCCACACCGCGCCACCAGATGTCTCGCATGAGCTCGCCCGTACCGGCGTCCTCGCCTCCCATCACGTACACTTCACCCGCGGAACCGGCGTAGACACCAACGGCGCCTTCTCGTGGCGGAGGCGTCGTGGCTTGGGTCGTGCTCATCAGCTTGACCGGTGCGGGAACCTCCACCATGTCCTCGGTTCCCAAGGCGCGATGTCCCGCGAGGTACATCCGTTCGGCCACCGTCGTGCCGTCGGCCGTGAGCGCGACAGCCGACGGCCCCGAAGCACCGCGGCCCAGCATGGGGTTGGTCTCCACCGCGCTCAGCCAAGTCCAGTCCTGAGACAGGCTGGCCATGAGCCCGGCACCCACGCGTTCCTCCACCGGCGCGATCGAGCCGTCCGAGAGCAGCACGCCCACCCATTGTCCTTCGGCCCAGGGGATCACGACAACCTGTTGGCCGTCGTCGATCCGTCCCTCGGCCAGGGCGGCCAGCGCACCACAGTTGGGGGGCCTCACATCAATGGGACCCAGCTCGAATCGGAGCGTTTCCTCGATGCACCCGACGTACCCTCCTCCGATGAAGCGGACGGCCACCCGCTCGTACTCCGTGGGCAGCGTGGCGAACCCGGGGCAGGGAACCGGATCGCACGCATCGCCCATCGGTAGGGCATCGCGTGCCAACTCGGCCTCGGCGTTGCAGTTGTACTGATCCGGATTGTGTACGCCTTGGCAGTTGTCGAGGGGAACCGGCCCGTCAACGCTGCAATCGAGTCCGCAGACTCCGTCCCCGTCGCCGTCTCTCCACGGGTCGGTTTCGTGCGGATCGCAGGGGCAGATGTCGCATGCGTCGCCATGGGTATCGCCATCCCTGTCCGATTGGTTCAGATTGCTGTTACCGGGGCAGTTGTCGCTATCATCGGTGATCCCATCGCCATCCACGTCGTGCCTCGCCATCTCTTGGCGGATCCAGTCCAGGGGCGCCTGACGAGATGGTGAACCTTCCCAAAGAAGACTGGTGAAGTATCCTTTTCCGGCCATCTCTTGAACTCCGGCCGCGGAACACCCACCCTCTCCGAGGGATAGCACGCCCACGATCGTAGCAGCGCCGCCTAGCCCTACTTTCGCACTGCGTCGAGTCTGCCTGAGAATCGTGGTCGTGGGCG
>CAZAWR010000152.1:0-15651 GCA_964488865.1 uncultured Polyangiaceae bacterium
GTACCGTGTCTCACGAACCTCTTTGAGCGCAATCCTCGTCTTGTGGACAAAGTCGACAGGGCTTTCCGCCCCGCGCGCCTCCTCGTAGTTCGAGCCACCTGCTGGCCTTAGGCGAGACAGCAAGGGGGTTGTGGCTCGGAGAGCACGCGCCGTGCCTCCGGATCTGGGCTCGTCTTGCGGTGTTCCCGGTGACGCCGCGGCGTGCGAGGATGGGGCATGCGTGTCGCCGTGATCGTAGCTTCGGTGATCTTGTCGAGCTTCGGCTGTTCGGGGGCGGATGCCACCCCGATGGTGCGGATGCAGGCAGCCCAGGACTTCGTGTGTGCCGAGTCCACGATCGACGTCAGGAAGGAAATGGACGGGACGTACGCTGCGGTGGGGTGCGGCAAGCATGGTGTGTACCGCGCGGTGTGCGAGGGCACGCGGTGTGCGGTTTCGAAGGAAGGGGAAGGCTTGAAGTCGCCTCCTCCGCGGGGTCTGGCCCCCGAGCCCGGTGGCATGGGCCCCTGATCCCGCTCGCCGGTCGGCCAGCAGGGTGCTATCTCGCAGGTCACCATGACGGAAGCCACCGAGATCGAGCCGAAAGGGGACGTGGCGCCGAGCGCGAAGGACGATGGCTCGCCCTTCACCCGAGGCTTCCCCGACGATCCCGATCTGCGCACGCTCGTGACGGCCTTCGAGCAAGGTCGATACGACGTGGTGCGCGAGCGAGCACCAAAGCTGGCGCAAGCCACGAAAGACCCCGAGGTGGCGCGGGCCGCCCTCGCGCTTCGCGAGCGTCTCGAGGCCGATCCTCTCGCGGTTCGCCTGCTGCTCGGCGCGCTCGTTCTGCTCGTCGTCCTGACATCCTGGGCCTATCTCGCCCACCAGCACTGAGAGGTGCAGACGTGAACATCGGTCGCACGCATTGGGTGATTCTCGCCACGACCGTCGCCTGCGGCGGACCTTCTGCCCCGGGGAAAGCGCCTGAACGTCCTTCGACGACAGGAATCGAGCGCTACTTCCCACTGAGCGACGGATTCACGTCCACGTACGAGACGGTGACGGGCGATGGGGCGAAGGACATGTCGATGGTGCAGGTGAGGCGCACGGACCCTCGTCATGCGGAGCTTCGGACGGGGTCGGGAGTTCGGCGTCTCGAAGTCACGAGCGACGCGATCCGTCGGGAGGGATCGGGGTACGTGTTGCGAGCGCCGTTGAGCGAGGGCGCACGTTGGGAGGGCGACAACGGGGGAACGACGGTGGTGCGAGACGCGAATGTGAAGCTGGTGGTGCCTGCGGGGACGTTCGAGGGGTGTGTTCGTACGGAGGAAGAGGTAGTGCAGGAGCGGGCGCGCATCACGGTGGTGTACTGCCCCGGGGTCGGCATCGCGCGGATGGACGTGGAGCAGGACGGGGCTTCGAAGCGGTTCTTGCTGCGTTCCTATGGGGCGCTCGCAGCCCTGGACGAAGCGCGTTGAGCGACGGGGCCTGAGGCGGGGGCAGGCTCGGCCTTGTCAGCCTTGCCGGTCTTGCCGGTGGGAAGCTCGACGGTGACGGCGAGGATGCGGCCCTTGCGCCAGATTTGTCCGCTCACGACTTTGTGGGGGCTCTTGTAGGCGCCGGCCACGGCGATGACGACGTCATCGACGGACGTGGGTTGTCGTCCGCCCACCATGGTGATGATGTCTCCGTCGGCGAGCCCGGCGCCAGCGGCGCCCCAGCCGTAGACGACGAGGCCGGCGGGTCGGTCCGCGGTCGCGGGGACGGGGGAGGCGGAAGGGCGGATGCCTCGTTGCACGGCAGCGCGAACGACGTCACGACGAACGAGGATTCCGCCGGAGGGTTTGGGCGGGGTCGTGCGGGAGGAGCGAGGAGAGGCTCGGGGTGCGGAGGGCTCGGTGGGTTCCAGGTCCTCGGGAGGGACGGCGGGCTCAGGGGGGTTGGGAGAGGGTTGCGGTTGGGGAGGGTCGAAGGCGAGCCAGCCGAGGACGGACGCGGCGGAGCGAGCGAGAGGGTCGATGGTGAGCCGAGGCAGCACGCCGCCCGCGACCATGGACAGGACGGCCGGCAGAAGCAGGATGAGCGCGCGCTTTCTCACGTCTTCGGGTTAGCAGAGGGGAGCGGAGTGAACCAGGGACACCGAAGGCGAGGATAGCACGCGCGGCAGGTTGGGGCGGGTGGCCCAAGTCAGCGCACGCGCCACCGGCTCAAGAGCAGGGCCATCACGGCGGGGATGCCGAAGACCCAGGGCACGAACACGGTTCGCCCGGTGTCATGCAGCCAGGTGGCTGAAGCCGGGGACGCGAGCAGCAGGACAGCGAGGGCGATCAAGGGGGCAGCGATCACGAGACCGAAGACGCGGCGGGGTCCGGAGGCAGCTTGCACGGATACGCGAGCGAGGATGAAGCCTGCCATGCCGGTGGTGACTCCGAGGGCCCGCGCGAAGACCGTGTCGCGAGCGAGCTCGGACACGAGGGCGGGGACGATCGAAGCCACGAGGGCGAAGGCACAAAGGACGATGCCGACCAGCAAAGACATGGTCGGCAGGGGCGCCCAGCGAGGGCGCCGAGGGCCAGGAGCAAGAGGCGATTCCACGTCACCTCGTCGAGGTTGGCGGCACCAGGGACGAGTCCCTATGCCTTCTCGCCTTCCTCACCTTCCTTGGCGGGTTCGCCCGCTTCCGCCACTTCGGCCACTTCGGCCACTTCGGTCGCTTCGGCCACTTCGGCCGCTTCGCCCTCTTCCGCGTCATCGTCCTCGTCGTCATCGTCGTCATCGTCGTCATCGGCTTCGTGGAGGGCGTCGCCGTCGTCGTCGAAGTCCTCTTCCTCGTCGTCGATGCCCTCGGTCTCGTCGATGTCGTCTTCGGAGCCGGGAGGGGCTTCACCCCGAGCGATCTCGGCGGCCCTGGCGGCCTTGGCGGCCTTGCGCTTGCGCTCGGCTTCCGCTGCCTTTGCCGCGGAGATGGCCTGGAGCACCTGCGGCTTGGGGGACACGAGGACCGTCATGGTGCGGCCTTCCATGGACGGACGGGAGTCGGCGTTCGCGATGTCTTCGAGGTGCTCGAGCAGCCACACGAGCTGAGACTGCGCCTTCTCCGGGTGAGCGATCTCGCGGCCGCGGAAACGCACGACGAACTTGACCTTGTTGCCCGTCTCGACGAACCGCCGCGCGGCGCGAAGCTTGAAGTTGAGGTCGTGGTCGTCCGTCTTGGGACGGAGCTTCACTTCCTTGAGCTCCACGGTCGTCTGCTTGCGCTTGGCTTCGCTCGCCCGCTTCTTTTCCTCGTACTTGAACTTGCCGAAGTCCATGATCTTGCACACGGGCGGTTCGGCCTTCGGGTTGACCTCGACGAGGTCCAAGCCCTGTTCCTGAGCAACACGGATCGCTTCCCGGTTGGAAAGCACACCGAGCATGCTGCCATCGGAGCCGATGACACGCACAGGATCGGCGCGGATCCGGTGATTGATACGGGTTTGCGGTTCTCGCTGACGTCGGTCGAAATGGGGTCTCGGCATATTGTTTGGCCCTCGGAGCCTCCCCGAAAGCTGGTGAACTGGCAAGAGAAAAGGGTTACCGCGCGCGGACTGCGCGACGGGCGGCCGGGCCTAGACGAGGTCCCGGTTGCGCGATCCCCCGTGTACGCGACGAACCCGCGCCTTGTCGAACGGATTCGAAACGGCCGGTCCCGCAATCGGGTCCGGTCCGGGGCCAACTCTCTCGGCTTCGGTCGTTGAAGCCCGTCCCGACTGAATCCAGAATGGGGACATGAGTGACCCAGTGATCTGTCTGGCCTGCGGTGGAATCGTGGACGGGGAGGACGAGTCGGAGGCGTGCGTGTGTCCCCCGCCGTCGGTTCAGGTGGCGAGCCTGGACTGCCCTTCGTGCGGAGGGCACTTGCGCGAGGGGGTCCGGGCGTGTCCGTTCTGCGGGTGCACGGTCGCCACGGCGCGTTGCCCTTCTTGCACGGCCTGGAACCTCGCCTCGGCGCACCACTGCAACACCTGTGGCAAGGCCCTCGGGCAGGAGGCCTTGTCCGAAGAGGCGCGCTCGAGCCTTCAATGCCCACGATGCCGAGGCAGGCTGATGAGCCGGCGCTATGCGGACCTCGAGGTCGAGGAATGCGACCAGTGCGGCGGGCTGCTCATCGAGCCGAGCATGCTCGACCGGATCGTCCAGGCACGGGACGCGACCACGGGCCTGCACCTCGCGTTGCCGAAGCGTCCATTCCAGCGGGAAGCCACCGTGTCCTACGTGCCTTGCCCCGTGTGCGCCCAGATCATGAACCGACAGGTGTTCGGGAGAATCTCCGGCGTCATCGTCGACGTGTGCCGCCACCATGGGGTGTGGTTCGACGCGGGGGAGCTGGCGGAAGTGCTTCAGTTCGTCACCCGAGGCGGTCTGGAGCGCGCGAGGCAGCGCGAGGAGCAGGAAATGAGAGAGACGGCGCGTTCGGCACGATCCGATGCGCTGCGTGCGTCGATGGGCAAGGACGTCACGCAGGCTGGGGCGCTCGAAGGGCAGCGGCTTGGCGGCCCGACGGGTCTTTCCGGGGTCGATTTCGTGCGTACGCTGCGCGATCTTTGGCGCGAGCTCTCCTAGGTCCTTCACGCCCCTGGCGACGGCGCGGCAGGTGGTCTATGGTCGGCATCTTCCAACCTCGAGGGAGGGTGTGATGACCGAGACCAGGGCGAGCTACGGACGCGACGTGTGGATGGCGCTTGCGGCGATCGGGTGGGCTGACGGCAAGCTCGATGCGGAGGAGGCAGATGCGATCGTGCGCACGGCGCTCGATGAGGGCATCGACCTCGACGAGATCGCGGACATCGAAGAGGCGACGAAGCACCGGATCGACATCGGGGACATCGATCTGAGCAAGCTGACCAAGGCGGACCGGCTGTTCATCTTCGCGGTTGCGTGCTGGCTGGCGCGCATCGACGGGGAGGTGACGGAGGGCGAGCGGGCGGCGCTGACGAAGCTGGGGGAGACGCTCAAGATCCCGGCGAAGCCGCAACAGCACGCAGAGCACATCGCGTGGGAGGTGGCGCAGTCCTCCGACGGGTTGCGTCCTGCGTTCTACAACCTGCCGAAGATCAAGGAACTGATCCGGGAGCGTCTCGCGGAGGCCAAGCGGCTGAAAGAAGCTTCGAAGCCAGGCGGCGAAGCGGACGGCATGGAGTAGGCTTCCCCGTACTGCTTCGTTCCCAGGTCGCGTGTTGGCGGCGGCAGCTCTTTGTCAGTGGCCGACGGGGGAAGGTGCCTGAAATCGATACCGGGTTGAGGCGACTCGCAGGCGCAGGAGCGATCACGGTGATGAACGGGTCCTGCGCGTTGGGCGGTTGCAGCCGATGGACGAACGTCAGCCATCATCCACTGAGAACGGGAATGCGAACGCGCGATGACGAATGGCCTGAGCCTTCGTCAGAACCGCCGCCTCGCCTTCGATCCATCGCAGCACGCGCTCGGCGTGCGATCCCGGTACTCACTTCGGGCACATGGTACTAGGTCTTGGGGGAACCCTCGTCGGTCTTCTCGGGGTCGGACTGCTGCGCTTCGCTTGCCCACACGCGCCCTTCGTCCCCTTCCGCGGGCTGGTCTTCGGGCTTGGCAGCGGGCTCCTGCCCCGCCTGCCAGGGGGGAGGCTTGCTCGACATCCGGTTGATCTCGTCCGCCACCGCACGCCCCACTGTGGTCGCCACGCGGGTCGCCTGGGAGATCGCCTTGTCAAGGCTCTTGTCGATCTTCGACACGTCGACCTGCTTCGCCGCAGTGCGTGCCGCACGGAAGATCAACCCCAGCCCGTCCTTCAGGTCTTCGGTCGGCTTGCGTTCGTCGCTCATGGACGCAGAGGATGGCCACCGCCACGCCCGAAGGCAACCCCCAAAGGCAGATTGGGCTGCACTTGGCTCCCCCGACGCCCCGTCGGACGCACGGTGTGTGCTAGGATGCCGTCGTGCTGCGCTTTCACCTACGAAGTTCGTTGATTCCGTTCCTGCTGGCAGCCGGGCTCGCTTCCTGCGTTCCGAGCCAGCCCACGGATTCCGCGCCGGACGCGGGCCCCAAGGCCACGAAGAAGGCTGAATCCAAGCCTGCGCCCACGGCTTCAGCGCGACGGGCGAGCGAGCCCCCGAAGGCCCGCCCCAGCCCGCTCATCGCGGCGCCCTTCGAGGATCGCTTCGACCGGACGGAAGTCGGCGCGGATTGGCATCGCCTGGGGGACGCATGGTCCCTCAAGGACGGCAAGCTCTGCGTCCGCAACGCGCGCAACAAAGGCATTTGGTTGCGACGCCGTCTTCCTATCAACGCACGCATCGAGTTCGAGGCCACCAGCGAGGGTCCTGACGGGGACATCAAGGCCGAGCTCTGGGGCGATGGCGCGAGTGGGGCGACCGCCGCCTCCTACACAAACGCCACGAGCTACCTGACCATTTTCGGCGGCTGGAAGAACTCGTTCCACGTTCTCGCCCGGATCGACGAGCACGCGAAGAACCGGCTCGAGGTACGGACCGACCCGGCCTCGAGCGTCGAGCGAGAGAAGCCTGTGTCGGCCGGCCGCGTCTATGCGTTTCGGGTCGAGCGCAGCGACGGCAAAGCGGTATCTTGGTGGGTGGATGGACACTTGATCCATCGGCTCGAAGATCCGGAGCCGCTGAGCGGCGAAGGCCACGAGTATTTCGGGTTCAACAACTGGGAAGTGCCCGTGTGTTTCGACAACCTGACGATCACGCCATTGTGAGGGAAAGCGAAGCGATGGCTCAGCGAGGGGACCCATAGTCGTGGACGCGACCGAGATCGAGGCCGCTCTCGAAGAGCTCGAGCAACGCGTCGAGCGCCTCCGCGCCCTGTACGAGCAGTACTTCCTGGGCATCGAGAAGATCGAGCCCGCGGTGCTGCGCAAGGACGTGGAGAGGCGGTTCTGGATCTTGCGTCGCACGCAGATTCGCAACACGGCGATGCGCTTCAAGCTCAACACCGTCAACCAGCGCTACAACACGTACCAGCAGTACTGGCAGCGAAGCGTTCGGGAGATCGACGCGGGGACCTACCGACGTCACGTCTTGCGTGCGGAGAAGCGATTCGGGCAGGACGCGCTGACGATCACGGCGCGCAAGCGGTTCGCGAAAGTGGGAGCAGAGTCCACTGAGGAGAGGGACGAGCGCGAGGAGCGGGCGAGGAGAGCGCTCGAGCAGGTGACCGACCTGGACTCCTTCGATGACATCGACTTCGGTGACCCCGACGTGTTCAGCGTTCCGCGCGCGCCGGTGCAGGCCCCCGCCGTGGTGCCTGCTCACGGGCTGGCCGAGCTGGACGATCTCGAGTCTCTGATGGGGTTGGATGCGGGTCCGACGGTGAGCGGGGTGCCCCGGTCGGTGCCGCCCGGCCCGCGCACGTCGAAGCCTGGAGTTCGCCCTCCTGCGCCTTCGCGAAAGCCACCTTCCCCGACCGGCCCGGCGAAGGCCGCCGACGACTTCGGCGACATCGGAGGACTGTTCGCGGAAGACGGGAACGACAGGACAGCGCCGCACGTGCGGTTGCCCCTGCCCACCGCACCCGCACCCGCTCCCGCCTTGCGCCACGCGCCGAGCGCACCGAGGCCCTCTGCTGCTCCTGCTGCTCCTGCTGCTGCTGCCCAGCAACCATCCCAACCGCTGCCTCCTCCCAAGCTGCCTCCCCTCCCAGTCCCGCCACAGAGGCCGTCCCAGCCTCGAGCACCCGAGCGGCCGTCCCAGCCCCAGGCGCCTCAGGTGCCGCCTCCCCAGGCGCCACCCCGCTCACCGCAGGCGGCAGCCCAACGTCCGCTGCCAGTCCCTCCCCCACGGGTCCCGGCCCCCCAGCGACCGTCCCAACCCCAGCCTCCCCCCGAGCGAACGTCGCAACCCCAACGCCCATCCCCGCCTCAGCCCGCCCAGCGACCCCCCCAAGGCGCGGCGCCGGCCTCGGGCCTCTCGGACGAGCGCGTGCGCGAGATTTACCGCGACTACGTGAATGCGAAACGCCAGTGCAACGAGTCGACCTCGGCCATCACGGAGGCGTCTCTCGCGCAAAGCTTGCGGGGCTCAGCGGACAAGCTGAGCGAAAAACACAAGGGCAGGCGCATCGACTACGAGGTCGTCATCAAGGAAGGGCGAGCGGTCCTCAAACCCGTCGTGAAGAGCTGAGGCTCTGAGGCTCTGAGGCATTGAGGCATTGAGTGCCATCAGGCTGCCTTGCCGCTTCGTCGAGGGGACCAAGCGGTGCAGCGGTTGCGACCCGACCGCTTGGAGACGTACAGCGCTTCGTCCGCGGCCTTGAAGAGCGTCTCCCAGTCGGTGCCCGCGTCGGGGAAGGTGGAGACCCCGAGCGAGCAAGTTACGGCTATTTCGCCCTGCGGGGTCGGGAACGTGGTGCGCTGAAGCTCTTCCCGGACCCGTTCGGCGAGCAGCATGGCGCCCTCCCGGTCCGTCTCCTCGCAAACGATCACGAACTCCTCACCGCCGAACCGAGCGACAGCGTCGGTGGTTCGCTTCGCCTTTCGCAGGATGACGCCGAGCCCCTTGAGGACCACGTCTCCCTGGTCGTGGCCGTAGGTGTCGTTGACCTTCTTGAAGTGGTCGATGTCGACGACGAGCAGGCTGAGCTTGCGAGAGAATCGCTTGGCGGCGGCGAGTTTGTCCTGGGACATCTCGAGCAAGGCGCGTTTGTTGTACAGGCCCGTCAAACCGTCGCGCGTCGCGAGCTCCTCGAGGCGTTTCATCATGCGAGCGCCGGACAGGGAGACGGCCACATGGCTTGCAAGCACCTCGAGGGTGGGGCGAACTGCGTCGCCGAACGCACCCGGCCTTCGGGACCCGAGCACGAGCGTCCCCAGGGGCCGTTCGTGCACGAGCAAGGGAAGCACGAGCATGGCGGACATGGGGGGTGGGGCGACGCGCGGGGCGAACACGATTTGTCGGGCGGGGTCGAACTGACCGCGATAGGGCAGGGGGTGTCTGTTCTGCACGACCATGGAGACGAGCCCGGCGTTGTGCCGGAACTTCGCACCGACGAGCCCCTCGACGGACTCTCCGCTCACCGCACGGATGACGTGCATTCTCTTCGCTTCGTCGTAGAGGGTGACGGCAGCGAAGTCGAAGGACGCGACCTCGCGAGCGCTGCGCACGCCTGCCTCCACCACGTCCCGCTCGCTCATGGCGGCGCCCAGGGCGCGGGCCGCGCGGTAGAGCTTGCCTTGCTCGACCTTCGCGCGTTCGAGCTGAACGAACACGCGTTCGTTTTGGATCGCACGAAGCACGTACCGGGTGGCTGCGAGCAGCAGCTCCTGCTCCGACTCGGAGAAGGGGGCGTCGTCCTTGCGGTCGGTGAGCAGCACACCGCGGAGCTGCTCGTTCTCCATCACGGGCACGGCCGCGAGGGCGCGCACGGGGCAGGCACCGGAGTAGTAGGGCAGCGCGTAGGATGCCTTGAGGCCGGACAGGGCGAGGATCGTCCCCTCCGCGGCCACGGCCCCGAAGATGCCTTCGTTGATCGGAAACGGCCCTTCGAGCACGCGGTCCGAGTCGGTCGACAGCTCGCTGATGCGTAGGTGGGGACTCGTGTCCGAGAGCCACAGCAGCATGGCCGTGTGCAGCCCGAGGGAGCGACGCAGCAGCTCGAGGGCGAAGAGAACGGCTTGGTGGATCTCCTCCACGCTCGATCGTGCGAGGCGGTTCGCGTCGCAGTCCGCGGGGATCGGGGTCTTGCAGGCATCGAGGTCAGCGACGCGGGTGGTGGCTCCGAGCAAGCGGTAGGATCGGGCCGCGGAGTGCATGCGCTCGATTTCCGCCTCGAGGCGGGTGCGCGAGTGAGCGCGGATGCGGGCCACTTCCGCACGGATCACGATGGTGCCGATGAGCGCGAAGGTGGTGGACAGCACGCCGTGGAGAAGGAGCGCGGGCAGGGCATCCTCACCGAAGGCCACGAAGCGGACGGCAGCCTCGGTGGCGATCGCGAACCCGACGGTGACGGCGGTGGCCCACGGGACCGCGAGCACCGACATGAGAACCAAGCAGACGTACAGGACGGGGTACGTGGAGCCATCGAGGCTTCCGTCGACGTGGGCGGCGAGTCCGAGCAACCCCAGCGCGCAGAGCATGCCGAGCTCTGTTTCCTGCAGGGTCCTTGGGGATGTCGTCTCTCGTTGCCGGTAGCGGGCCCGGACGGAGGCCACGAGGGCGACTGCGAAGAGCAACCCTGCGGGGTATCTCCATCGACTGTCGAGGTTCCAGGTCAGGTCGGCGACGAGGAAGACGGAGAGGGCCAAGGCGAGCAGCACGCCCAGACCGTGTCGGAGAGCGCTTCTTGCGAGGAGAACCGTGCGGACGAGTGAGTCCATGCAACCTTGGTTGGGTCTTATCAGGGGCGAGTGGGGGCGGCCCACTTTGTGGAGCGTCGGGACGGAACCCGACGGATGCGCGGCCATCGGCGCGGCGTGACGGTCGAGAGCCTTGCGTTCGCGCATGAAAAGGGCGCCCGACGACAAGGCCCGGGGACCCCTTCGACAGCTTCCTAGGACGACATCGAACAAGTCGGTTGACGTCGCAGCCCTCCTGCGTGGAACAATGGGGTCTTTCGAAGCCCCGTGTCAGACGCGCGCACGGCAGCAACTCACGCGAAAGAAGGCGCCCGTGGTAGCGAAGAAAACGCTGGAAAACGGCATCGCGGTTCTCCGTTTCGTCGCCGAGAGCGAAGCGGTCAAGCATGTGCGGGATCGCATTCGGGATGGTGCGTCCCGTGTGGCGGACAACGATCGGGTGCCACGGATCATCGCGGGCTCAGCGGGCATTCTGGCTGCCCTGCTGAGCGAAGCGGATGGGCAGGAGCCGGAGCCGGACTTCACCTACGACCCATCCAAGCCTGCGAATGCCGGTTCGGGTGTTCGTGTCCCGTCCATTCCGCCCGAGGAAGACGACGAGGACGAAGACGACGATGACATGGAGGAGTTCGAGGACCTGGCGACCCTTCGCGACCTGGAGGACGAGGCAGATCTAGCGTCGCCGCCGGAGGGGGATCCGGAGGACCTCGACGACGACGAGGAGGAGCAGCGGCTTCCGTACGAAGAACACGATGAGATCGGGGAGGGGGGGTTCCTAGGGGAACAGCCCAAGCAAGAAGCGCCCAAGCGAGCGGCTAAGGAGTCCCGAACGACGGCGAAGGGCAAGGGCAAGGAGCCGGCGAAGAAGAAGGGTGCCGGCAAGGCGGCTAAGGCGGCTAAGGCGGCTAAGGCGGGCAAGGCGAGCAAGTCGGCAAATGCGGCTCGAGGTGCTGAGAAGAAGGCCGCGGGCAAGCGGGGCCGGTCCGGACGTCAGGTGGCCGCGACGCCGTCTGCGCCTGCAGCGGAGCCCACACCACCGGCCAAGGCCAAGCCCAAGGCGACCGCCAAGCCGAAGGGGGTCAGGAGGCCCACGGAGAAGGCAGCGCGCCGGACCGAGCCGCCGCCAAAAAAATAGTTCGTGACACGGCCTGGGTCGCTGGCTAGTATGCTCATCCCCGATCGGCCTTAGGGTCGAAGACGGGTTCCCTCATGGGGCTGTAGCTCATCTGGGAGAGCGTCTGACTGGCAGTCAGAAGGTGGAGAGTTCAAGTCTCTTCAGCTCCACAACGAGCGCGGGCCGTTTCGGTTCGCGCTCGTTTCTTTTTGTGGGTCTGCGAACGGGCCAGAGACGGCTCAAGGGGTCCCCCAACCCCCGGGCACGAGAGCCAAGTAGATCACGGCAAGGACCACGAGCATCACCAGGCTCGTCACGATGTACGTCGACGAGGGCGAGCGCCCCGTGCTCCATCCATCCGCGTAGAACTTCCCCCGCGACCGCTGCCGGATCTTGCGCTGCACCCCCGGCAACACGCTCACCGGCTTGCGACGATCCACGTGCATCGCCTGGCGAAGAAGCGATCGAACCTCGTCTTCGTCGAGACGCGGCGTCGACTCCCGCTCAGGCTCCTGGTCCCGATCTTCGACGTCGCTCATCCGATCTTCTCCCCGAGCTTGGTCTCGATGGCCTCCCGGAGCCGCTCTCGAGCCCTGTGGATGCGGCTCTTGACGGTGCCGCTGGGTAGCCCCGTGATCTCACCGATCTCCTCGTAGCTCATGTCCTCGACGTCGCGCAGAATGAGCACCTCGCGGAAGTCCTCCTCGAGCTGTTGGATGGCGTCTTGGACGATGCGCTCGACCTGAAGGCCGACGAGCATGTCGTCGGGTCGAGCGATGGAGCCGGCGGTGGTTCCCTTGGCGCTGCTCATGGGGGCGCGGTCGCCCAGCGCCTCGATGTCGTCCTGTTGGTGGGCATGGCGACGCTGCAGGTACTTGTTGCGGTTCTTGCAGAGGTTGATCGCGATTCGATAGATCCAGGTAGACAGCTTGGACTCGCCGCGAAACTGGTCGATGGCCTTGAAGACCTGAACGAAGACCTCCTGGGCCAGGTCCTCGGCTTCCTCGCGGCTACCGAGCATGCGAAAGACGAGTCCGAAGACGCGACGCTCGAACTGGCGGACGAGCTCGTTGAACGCGCGCTCGTCTCGCGCCTGGAGGCGCTCTACGATCGCTTTCTCATCTCGCTCGCTCCAAGGCACCACGGGCTCACCCTACCCCGAGGTGTGAGAGGGTCCCGCCAGAGCCGAAGGGCGGCGTCTTCGTGCGGGACATCGCCGGTAGCGGGGAGGATTCCATGCGGCCGAGGATATATCCTGGGCTGGCGGCTGTCGCCCACCCTGGTTTGCTCATGATGCTTTCAGGTGGGTGGGATGCTCTTGGAGCTTTCGCGCAAGCGGCGGGGCAACCCGACCGCGGATTCGATCAGCCCCATCGAAACGTAGACGATGGCCATCCAGAACAGGACGAACGCGCCGCCCATTTGCAACCCCACCGCCACGGACGAGCCCACCACAAACGTCAGCAACAGCACGGTCGGTACGTCGAGCCGGACCTGCTTGAACGTGCGGAAACGAACGTTCGAGATCATCAAGATCCCCAACCCCAGCGTCACCGCCGTCATCGGCCACACGTGAGAAGCCGCGTCGAACTTGCCCGACTGGCTCGCGATCACCAGCGCCACGACCACGCCCGCCGCCGCCGGGATCGGAAGCCCCAGGAAGTACTTGCTGCACTTCTTCGGCTCCCCTTCCTCCGCCATCGACAACACGTTGAACCGGGCCAACCGCACAGCCCCCGCAGCCACGAACAGAAACGAAATCGCCAAACCCAGGGTCGGCATCTGCTTGAGCGACCAGTTGTACATCAGCACCGCAGGCGCCACGCCGAAGGAAACCACGTCCGCGAGGGAGTCGAGCTGCAGCCCGAACGCAGACTGCGTGCGCGTCATCCGCGCCACCCGCCCGTCGAGCATGTCGAAGAACATCGCAAAGACGATCAGGACCGCCGCGCGGTAGAAGTCTTCGGCTTGGGTCGCACTGGAAGCGATACGGATCGCGTCGAACCCGCAAAACACACTCGACAGTGTGATGAGCGACGGAAGCACGAAGAGCGTCTTCCTGAGGTTCAGTCTCTTCTTGGGCCGACGCTGATCTAGCATCCCATCCCCTTTGGTTGGACACCTTTGCATAGCGGCTCGGAGCGGTCTCGTCCAGAGAACGGCTCTCGTTTCTTCGAGGCACTACCGTACCACTGTCACCAAATCGCGCACCACCTGGTCGAAGCTCACCATCTCGTCCGGGTGCTGCTGCAGGAACGCCTCGATCCTCGGCATCTTCTGCATCGCCTCGTCCACCTTCGCGTCCGATCCCCGGGAGTAGGCCCCAAGAATGATGAGATCGCGCTTGGATTCGTAGGCTGCCAGTAGCTGGCGCATGCGACGCGCCGCCTGAACGTGCTCCTTGCTCGCTACCCCATCCATCACGCGCGACAGGGACTGCAAGACGTCCACCGCCGGGTAGTGACCACGAGAGGCCACGGCTCGGTCCAGGACGATGTGGCCGTCCAGGATCCCGCGAACCTCGTCCGCGATCGGCTCGTCCATGTCTCCCCCCTCCACCAGGACCGTGTAGACCGCCGTGATCGACCCGCGAGCCCCCTGCCCCGAACGTTCCAGAAGCCTCGGCAGCATCGCAAAAACGCTTGGCGGATACCCCCTTCGCGCCGGAGGCTCCCCCGCCGCCAACCCCACCTCCCGCTGCGCCCTCGCAAATCGCGTCACCGAATCCACCAACAACAGAACCCGTTGCCCGATGTCGCGAAAGTGCTCCGCGATCGACGTCGCCGCCTGCGCCGCTCGCAACCGCTCCATCGCCGGCGCATCGCTCGTCGCCACCACCACCACCGACTTGCGACGCCCCTCTTCCCCCAACGTCTGCGTCAAAAACTCGCCAACCTCCCGTCCGCGCTCCCCCACCAACGCCACCACCACCACGTCCGCCGTCGTACCCCGCGCCATCTCACCCAGAAGCGTCGACTTGCCCACGCCCGACCCCGCAAACAACCCCACCCTCTGCCCCTCGCCGAGCGTCAGCAACCCATCCACCACCCGCACCCCCGTGCCGAGAACCCGCTCGATGGGCCGTCGCCCCAACGCAGGAGGCGCGGGACTGTCCAGGCACCGCCCCACCACGTCCTCCACAACCGGCCCGCCGTCGATCGGACGCCCCAGCCCGTCGACCACCCGACCTAACAGCTTGGCGGATACGAACACCTGCATCGGTCCCCCGTGAGATTGCACCAGATCGTCCGCCCCGATCCCCTGCACATCCCCCAGAGGCATCACCACCGCATGCCCGCCTTCGATGCCGACCACTTCCCCGAGCAGCGGCCCCGTCCGCCGCCGTATCGTCACGGCGTCGCCTACCTTCGCTCCCGGCAGCGTCACGCGCACCGACAAGCCCACCACCGACTCCACCCGGCCCGTGGGCAACAGCGCCGAGGTCTGGTCCAACCGGTTCTTCAATCCGCCTAGGTCCACCTGTCCAACCTACCCCGTTTCGTCGCTCATTGGCCACAAGCCCGCCAGATGTGCGATCCTAGCGCCGTGCGGATTTCACACCTTCTCATCCCTCTCGCCGCCCTCGCCTTCCTGTCGTGCAAAGCGTCCGTCAAGGCCGACGTCAACGTCGGATCCAAGGACGCCAAGGAAGAAGACAACGCCTTCGATGAGGTACCGCAGTCCGCGGAACCCCAGCCCATCCTGCAGACCGAATACTTCGGGATTGCTCGCCGCCTCACCCTGCGCCCCGCCCAGCGCGCGGCAAGCTGTCAGTGCGTTGCCGCCGTCGTAGGGCCGGGCAACGACCCCAACCTCGAGTGGTACGGGGACAAGCCCGACATCGGGCCCGACGCACTCGTCGTGGCCATCAGCGCCGAAGGCATCGAGTGCGAGCACAAGGGCCGAGGACCGTCCATCGCAGCCATCGACCGCGAAGGCCAAGACGTCATCGTCGTGCTCGAAGAGTTCAAGGACACGCGGCCGATCGCGCTCGGGGCGATCATCCCGAACCCCGGACCCACCGGGTCGATCTACCTGCGCGCACGAGGGAAAGCGCCCTACGGACGACCGGAAGCGGGCAAGGGGTACCGCAACCTCTGCAAGGTCGGAACGGGCTCCGGAACCCCTTAGGGACCGGCGCCCGAAGTCGCTACCGGGTTGAGGCCCGGCTACGACGATGGGCGGATGACGGACATCAACTAGGAGCTGAGAACACGGAAGGCGA
>CAZAWR010000153.1:0-15556 GCA_964488865.1 uncultured Polyangiaceae bacterium
ACGCTGGGCAAAGACGGTAGGCTCAAGGGCGTCCTCCGGATCAAGGACGGCGACTGTCGAAACGGCTGACCTCGTTCGTTCCGCCGCGCTCGAGTTGCTGGAGCTTTCGGGTCATCGCGTCCCGAAACGGCCCCTTTCGACAGGGCTGGAGGGTCAGCTTCGTGAACCCTCGCAGCAATCGGTGCAGGCTGCGCTCGTGCGTATCTGCGTCAGCGGCGCGTCGTCCAAGCGCGCGGTTGCATCCAGGAAATGCTACGCAGGCTTCGACTTCGCGATCCGCTCGAGCTCCGCGGCGATCGCGGCCTTGTCGATGCGCCCCTCGGCGACGCCCATTGTCAGCTCGTAGAACGCTTCGGAGTCATGCTCGAGAGTGATCCCATTCAGGTCGAGGAAGACCTGGGCGGCGAGCAGACCCGCGCGCTTGTTGCCGTCGACGAACGGATGGTTCGAAACGATGTGAAACAGGTAGGCTGCTGCCATCGCGAACAGGCCCTCGTGCACGTATGTGCCGCCAAACGACGCTTGCGGCTGCGCCACCGCCGACTCCAAGAGTCCGCGATCACGTAGTCCCGCGCCCCCGCCGAAGCGAGCGAGCTGCCGCTGGCGGAGCGCGATCACGACCTCGACCGTAAGGAACTCGATCTCGGCGGGCGCGTCGCTCACTTGGCGAGCTTTCGGTACGTCTCTTCGTGCGCGTCCATCATTCGGTCAGCGGCGGCGAGCGCGCGATCCATCAAGGGCGCCTTCCTCACCGGGCGGATGATGAGCGCCTCGCCGTCGGTCTTGACCTCGAGCGGGGTGTCCTTGGTGATGTTGAGCAGCTCCAGAATCGGGCGCTCGATGATGAGGCCCAGGCTGTTGCCGACGGCGGAGAGCTTCTTGACCATCATGGGGGCACCTTGTTCGTACGTGCGTAACACCCCAAGTATAACCGCCCGCCCGCGCTGGCGCCAACTCGACGCGAGCCCGACGGCATGCTCCGCACGAAGCTGCCGGCCTACGACGAGCTGCTCGTGAACGCTCTCGTGCATCGCCCCTACACGCAGCGGGGCGACATCTACCTGAACCTGCACCCCGACCGCCTCGAGGTCGTGAACCCAGGAAGGCTGCCGATCGGCGTCACGCCGAAGAACATCCTCCACGCGACGAGCCGCCGCCGGAACGACGGCCTCGCTCGCATCTTCCACGACTTGAAGCTGATGGAGCGGGAGGGCAGCGGCATCGACATGCTCTTCGAGCGGCTGCTCGCGAGCGGGCGCAAGGTGCCGACCATCAGCGAGGGGACCGATTCCGTCCACGTCACGGTGCCGCGCCGCGTGGTGCAGCCCGGCGTCATCAAGCTCCTCGTCGAGGCGGACCGGCGCTACCAGCTCACGCAGCGCGAGCGCATCACCTTCGCGCTCATCGCGCAAACCGAGGGCGTCTCGGCGGCCGAGCTCGCCGAGGACCTGGAGCTGCCAGACGCCGGAGCCCTGCGCCCGTGGCTCGGGCGACTCCTGTCCTGGGGGCTCGTCGAGCAGTCGGGTCGCACGAAGGCCACGCGCTACTTCGTGCCCCCCGCGCTCCTGCGCGAAGCTGGCCTCGACGCGCTGACAACGCTCACCCGGGTTCAGCCGCACCGGCTGCGGGCGCTCATCCTGGAGGACCTCGAGCGGTTTCCGGACTCGTCCAAGGCCGACATCTGGCGGCGGGTGGGGCCCGGAATCCCGGAGCGAACCTTCCGACGCGCGCTCGAAGACCTCGTCGAGTCGGGTCGGGTGGTGGCGACCGGAGAGACGAGGGCCCGCAGGTTCCGGCTCAAGCCTGGTGTTTCAGGCCACGGTGACTCCGGTGGCCAATAAGCTCGCAGCCGAAGCGTCCGTGACCATTTGGAATCGCGCTAGTTCGATTCTGGCCGCGTGGGAACGACGGCCAGAATCTGTGGCCAGAAACGCGGACCGCGGTCGGTCAGAATCACATCATCATGGCATTGCCAAGATGCATGGATGCCAACCTGTCGATTTCCCCTGGTGCCCCACGTCAGGTGCATCCAGCGTTCGGCCCACGCGCAAGCCCCGGCCACGCCGACCGGGCTTTCTTTGTGCATGCTCCTCGATGACCCTGGCCACGAGGTGATCGAACCAAGGATCGCCCGCACTTGGCGCGGAATCAAGACGATCCGTGTTCGCTCCAGGAGCGTCACGTAGCTTCGCCAGACAAGACCGGGTGCTCCTATCAAGCCGAGCCGAGAGCGACAGTCCGCAGCTCGGTCCCGCCCGCACATCTTGTCCGCCGCCTTGTGACGATTTCCCGCAACCAATCCCGCCTTCTGTCCGATGGAAGCGAAACGGATGCCGAGCGATATGCGTCGGTCGCCAGTTCGAGGGTCACATGACGGATTCCCCAGCCAAGCGATACCGCCCCGATTCACTTGATGTCGTGGCGCGTCGGATCTCCGTGCACCTTGACCCGTTGATGGCGATCGAACGCGTTCCAAAGAGACTCGACCCCGCGTGAACGGACGCGGCTCACACCTTCCGCGTCAGCCCCGTCCTGATCATCTCCGCCACCAGCGACGCCGCCTTCTCATCGTCCGTCTCGCCCGAAATCTTGAGCTCGACCTCCTCGAACTTCGCGGCATTCTGCACCACCCAGTCGATGTACTCGGGGAGGGTGAACTGCTCGACGCCGAACGCGATGTCCTGCAGGCGTCGTCGGTGCTCGGGGAGCTGCCACGGTCCGACCTCGAGCTTGCGGTCGCCCAGCTTCGAGCGGCTGAGACGAACGTGACGGAAGACGACATCGACAAGATCGGGACGTGGACTCTCCGGACGGTGTTCGATCCGGTGTCGAAGCAGGGCATCGTGTTCGCCGAGTCCCTTGAGAGCAGTGACGCCAACAACGCCGTGTCGGTGACAGGCTCGACCCTGGCGGAAGCGCTGGAGGACGGGAAGGCCACGCTTTGCGCCGATTGCGGGTACGAGTTCGGCGGTGACGACGAAGAAGACGACAACGACGAGGAAGAGTAGCGACTCGCGCGCGCCGCGGCGACCTCCACCGGGCGCTCGCCTACGTGCTCGACGACCCGGAGCGGGTGGACTCCGCGCTTGCCTACCCACAGCTCGCGCCGGAAGACCGAGGTCGTCCATCCATCGCGACGGTCGCGAGAAAGCATAAGGGGGTGCGTTGCATCGCTCGAGCCGGCCCCTGCTCGCTGGTCGAGCGTTGCACCGCTGGCAGGGGTGCAACGAAATGGTCCAGCTGCGGTGGTAGGCACGGCGTGGCGGTCCGCGCCTGGACTCCTACGTTGATAGGTGATCAAGGTCGAGCGAATCGCTCTCGACGTATCCCTCAGCTGTCATGTCGGCAAGCGCTACAACCTGGCCCTCGACGCTCACGAAGCGACCGCTTGCGGCTACGAGCTTCAACCAGTTCTCGAGAAGGTCTGCCCAGCTCTTGCCCTCGAAGTCAGCGTCGTCAACCTCGCGGATGAACCAGAAGAAGATCTCGACCGACGGCGCATCCCACGAAGGCGTTGCGCAAACGCGGATCTCCCGGAGCGCTCGGAGGCCACGCCCCTCGTCGGTGTTCTTGTCGTGCTTGTCGCCGAGCCGAGCCTGCAGCTTCTTGGCGAAGGCGGTGAAGTCGTCTGGGAACGCGAACCGGACTCGCTTGCGTGCGAGAGCCTGCGCGAAGGCCCGTCCGTCCGCGTCCTTCGTGTATCCTGGAGTCCGCTTCCACGTTGCGACGATCGACTTCTCGAAGGTCATCACGCGATCCAAATCGACGACGAGAAGATTCTTCTCCAAGCTTGGCAACGTCGCATGAGCAGGTCGCCGGCCTCGCCTCACGTTGTGCAGCTCGACTTCGCTAATCATCACCGGAGGCGCGGCCTCGACGTACGGCCTGCTCACGCAAGAGCGAACGATGTCGCAGGTCTGCGTGACGACAACCAATCCCAAGACCTCGGAGGTAAGCGCCTGCACGCCGCCGTCCTGGGCTTCTGCGGCGGCCTCGGACAGGGGCAGGGTGCCGTCTCCAACATGCACGAACCACGATTCTTCGAGCGCGAGGTCGCCCTGGCGCCACTCGCGCAGCGCTGCATCGATCCGCTTCGCCTCGTCGGAGTCGGGCGCGAGCGTCACCACCTACTCCCTCCGGGTAGTCGCGATCGGCTTCGCGCCAAGGAGGCGGCCGCTGGTCGGATGAACCCGGTCCTGTCGGGCGCCGACCAGCTCCTCCGGCGGCCGGGGAGCGCGCGCAGCTCGCGCCTCGTCGGAGAGCTTTGGCGGTGAGACGCGTCGCGCTTCGCCGCGACCGAGGAGCGCGAGGACGCCCCCGTAGTCTCGTGCGACAAGGAGGTCGAACAGGATGATGCCGTCCTTTCGAACGCCAAGCAGAGCGGTTCGATTCGCGCTGGACGAGCCGCGATCGGTCTTCCGTAGGACCGCGAGGACGCGGTGGAGATGCTCCTCGTTGCTCGGCGCCATCGGCTTACCGCTCGCCCAGAAATGCACCGAGCGCCGGCTCACACCAAAGAGGCGCGCCAGCTGATTCCAAGTGAGCCCGCTCACCCGGCGCAGTTCGGCTATCGCAGAGCCGGCAGGTTCTGCAGGCACGGTGTCGCCTCCGGCCGTGGTCTGATCGGCAGGAGCCAGAGCGCGATGGAGTTGTTCTTCCGGCAGAGCGTGTGCGCTCGACGTGCCAAGTCCGACGAGCATGACGCCCACGAGGAGAGGCTCCCGAACCTGGCGCAACGTCGACATCGCGCCAGCGGCGGAGGTCGACTCGCCAAGCGAAGACGTACCCAAGGTGTTCATCCCAAGTCGCCCCCGTATCGTCGCAGGAAATCGTCGGTCACCGCCCAGCGGAAGATCGCGTAGATGCGTTCTGCGTATCGGCGAGCGTCTTCGACGACGCGGTCGACATCGAACGGAGTCGGACTCGAGCTGAACATGTCGAGATCGAGGATCCAGCTCTTCTCTTCAGCGGGCTCGATCGCTGCGGGATCGACCGTTCCTCGAGGAGGCAGCTGCCCCCACCGCGCAACCACCCGCGCATCTTCGACTGTAAACAATGACTCCGTCAGCGAGTGTCCGGCGTGTGAGGCGGCGAGCGTGCCAGAGATGCCGCGCACTTCCGGCAAGACAAGCGCCGAGATCTCATCGACGGCGTTACCGGTGATCCGATCGATGTAACGAACCCCCAGCCTGTCGACTTGCTTCGGGTCGAAGTGTTTGCTCAGCGCGTCGAGCGCGACACGAAACCGTGCGAGGAAGTCAGAGCGACTCTCGTACTTCGTCGTTTCCAGCGCCAAGAACTCCGAGGTCAGCGACACGCGCCAGTTCCCATCGATGTCGTTGAAGCGCCATGCCACCATCGGGTTTGCGGCAACGCCCACGGCGCGAACGAGCAGCCCTGGCGTCTTATCAAGGCGCAACACGGGGTACGCGTCTCGCAGCGCCTCCTGGAAGGGCGCCACGAAGCTCCGCTGCTCGATCGACAGGATCTCGGGGAAACGAATCTGCGCGATCACGCGTACCAACGGAGCATCCTTCAGCGGGACCTCCTGCGGTGGCGGTGACACGAGCGGATCGACGGTGACGGGCATGGTGAAACGATAACGCCCGCTTCAGTGGATGTGAAGTGGGGTGTGAAGCGAGACCTCCCCACTTCAGAAAACACGCTCTATTACAGCGTGTTAGCCGCCCGCTCTCCAGACTGAACGGAGGATGCGTCCAGGGGTCCGGCCTGGCGAGGTTATCCTATGCCCGTGAACCTCGGCGATCGCCCAGTACGACCGCGATCCAATCGTCTGGTCCCACGCTATCCCGTCTTGCTGGCGGTGTCGGCGTTTGCGACTTGCTCTTGCGAGCCGGTGCACGAGCCACTCTTCGCGACGCAGACACCTTGCGACGACAGCGCAAACCGCGCAGCCATCTCTCCCCTTGGCCTTGCGGACGCCCGAAGGGCCCCGGCCTTCCCGACGCCGCCACCCGAACCCCGTTTCTACGGAGGCATCCCCTCAGCCTACGAACCGGGGATTGGTATTCCGGACGTCGACTTGCGGAGAATCGAGCCTGTCATCGATCATTGCGTTCGAGCTGCGCGATTTCGCCGGGCAATCCCGAAGACGTTGCTCGAGATACGTATGCACGTTCGCGCCGATGGCGCGCTGTCCTGCGTGGCGGTGAAGACTACCCCCCAGAGGCACGATCTCGAGACGTGCATCAGAGAGCTCGTGCGAATCACGAAGCTTGAGGAGCCTCTCGTCGGCGTGAACAGGTTCGCGCAATGGACGGTGGGAGCGGCCACGCACGTGCCCTGAATGGGGTATCTAAGTGCTTCTCCTTACACTCGCGTTCTCGTTTGGCTTTCGACTTCGACATCGTCGCCGCCTGCTGCACCTTCGTCTTTTTCGACGTGAGGGAGAATGGCCAGGGCCTCCTGCGAAACAGAACGCAGTTGTCGCGCCCGGAGAACCTGGCTGAGCTCCGGAAGCGCGCGTTCGACTACGTCGTCGTGGACGAGGTGCATTACGCTCGCTCACCTCGGGATGAGCGTGACTTCGCCGAACTCCGCCATGTCTGCGCTGAGTGCGTCTGCGACCCTCTTGGTCAGTTCGCTATCGCCGGCCTCGCACACAATCGGCGCGAGGTTGGCGCCGTCCTCCACGCCCGCTGACAACGCCGCCGTTCGGAGCGAAGCTTGGAGACTCCCAGCCACATATGCCTTGTCCTCGGCGCTCGCCCGAAGAGGCGCGAGGAGATCGGCCATGGCTCCCCCTCCCGTGAAACCCTTCTGCGTACGAAGATTTGATAGCGCCTGCTGAATCAGAACGCGGAGCTTCTGATCCGCATAGTCGACATCGAGAAACGTGCCTCTAGGCTCCCATTCGCCCAAAAGGACCTGCGCCGATCGGAGGACTCCCGCGCGGGCCCGCGTGAGCTCGCCGATGCGGAGTGTGGCTCGCGTCTGGGCTGCGTAATGGATAGTCACGCGCAGGGTTGGCGCGTTGGGCTCAATTTTGACCTCGAGCAACCCGACCTCGACCGATCTGGCGAGGGACACGACGTCCTCATCGAGACTTCGATCGGAAAATCGCCAGTCCACGAAAACCAACCACGCCTCGTTGGCCCAGCGTGAATTCGCAGCTGCTTCGGAGATCGCTGAAAAGAGAACTGTGCGGTCTCTATCGAGAATCCCCTTGACCTCAACCGACGCCAGGATGCAGTCGGGCGTCACGTCCACCCTTGCGAACAATTCAGGATAGATCTCCGGGTCGTAGTCCTGCACGCGAGCCAACGACCTCTCCCACCCGCCGATCGACCGGATTGGCGCCCTGCCACTCGACGCGCTGACAACGCTCCCCCGGGTTCAGCCGCAATCTACCCACTCAGCTGGCGCCCATGCGCGAGCTCGCCCACGGCATGCTCCAGCCATCCCCCAAACGCTTGCGCGAATTGAACCTCTGGACCGATGGCAGGAGGCGCCGGCAGCCGCGCAGCGAGGATGCTGCGCGCATGATTGCGAAGCAGCTTTCCCAATTCGACATGACGCACCCGGGCGGGGAGGGCTTTCGCCCTTTCTTCGCCGTCTGCCAGCACCGCGATCGTCGGCAACAGGCTTGCCCATCGCGGCCAGACTTCGGGGACCTCGCCGAGCATGGAACGCCAAGCCTGCGCGTCAGCCAGCCTGTACTGGAGCTGGTTTCGGCTTCTCTCGACGGCGAGCACGCCTCCCCAATACAGCGACTCCAGGGCGTCGGCCACGTTGCGCTTTTTGAAGCCCGCATCCTCGGCCAGGTCCGAAGCCGACATCGACACATTCGGCGCTGCGAGCAGGAGACGCATGACTTCCGCGCGCGCACCAACGCCCACGATTCCCCTGAGACGCAGACCGATCAGCGACGGGGCAGCAAAGGACTCGAGTCGCGAACGCCCCGTCGGCTTGTACTTCCTGGGCTTCGTGGCGCCTCGCCATCGCAGGGGCGAGTGTTCGCAGACAGTCGCCGCGAACTCCCCGAACCGATCCCGAGTCCCATCCGACGCACTGGCAACCAGGTTCGCAAGGCGAGTCGCTGAAAGCCACGTACCGTACCGAACGCACCAGTCCGTGGCTTCGTCGCGGAGCCGCGCGTCGGTGTCTCCCAGCCAGGCGGTGAAGACCGCCAAGGCCTCGGGATCGACGAACCACTTGCGGTGATGGCGCTCCCATCCCGACACGCCCAGTTCGGCCCACAAGCTCCAGGCCAGAGCCGCAAGCTCTTCGCGCGTGGTCGCACTACTTCGCATCGGACTCCTCCACACCTAGCGCGGCGAGCGCCTGCCGAGACATCTCACGGAAGCCGTCCGAGGGGTCGTGAGTGCGCGCCCATGTTGCGGCGGCACGGAGTTCGTCTGGCGTTGGGTCGAGCTTACTCAGGTCCTGGGCGTGCTTGCTGCGCGGACCTTGGTCGACCGCTGCATAGAACTTGAAGCAGATCTGGTCAAACCGCCCTGCGAGGTGAAGACCCAGTCCCCCGAAGTCTCGTCTGGTCGTGCGCCCGGCGAAGCCATCGGGAAGACCGAACTCCAGCAGCGAAGTCGGTCCGGGGTTCATCCAGTCCTCGGCCAATCCGAGTGTCGATGCGATGTCCGCGCAAGCTTCCCGAAGAGCCTGCGGCAAGGGTTCCGCACTCATGAGGCCGCGCGCATCGATGACAGCGACGATATCAATGTCCTTGGTCGGCCGGCGTAGGAGACCCAGCAGGAGCAGGCTTCCCCCGCCGATGGCGACCACTTCGAGGTGATGACCGCGGCTTTCGAGCACGGCACCGAGCGTGGTCAACGCGTCTTCGAGACGTGCTGCGTCGAGTTCCATGCCGAGCATGTTAACTGCTCGCATCGAGCATGTAAAGTGCTCGACGAGACTGAACGGAGGATGCGTCCAGGGGTCCGGCCTGGCGAGGTTATCCTATGCCCGTGAACCTCAGGACACACGCTCCCATGCGGTTCCGGTCGTGCGCGTGCGCGTTCGGCGTGTTCGTGCTCGCTCCGAGATCCGCTCGGAGACCTTGTGCGCGCACCTGCGCGCGAACGAACACGGCCCGTGCGGGCACCGTCAAACCTTGAGAACCTCCCCGGCAAAGCTGGGGGTTCACCGTCGCAGCGCCTTCGAACAGAGCCTCGATCAGTCTCAGCTTCTCGAGCAGCTTGGCTTCGTCCATCATCGCGCCGCGCCATAGCATGCCCCGTCGCGAGTGGGAGCCCGTCTCCTTCTGGACAGAGCGATCGCAGAGAAAATGGCCACCCAACTCCACCGGGAGACGTGCCGCGGCGAGTTGGGCCACCTGGTCGGCGTTGCGCCACTCAGAACAGCCACCATCCCTTCCGCTTGGGCCGTGGCGTATCTTCTGCTGTCGTCGGAGCCTCCGGCCTCGCTATCGGCGCAGGCTGGCTGATATCGCGCGCGGCAAGGGCTGCCAGATCTGCCGGACTCAGGGTCCGCTGCAGGTGCAGCGGTCCGCGAGCAGTGGCCGTCAGAAAGGGGAGATTCATGGTCGCTTCTCCCTCGGCGTGAATCTCCGGCAGCGCGTTCAGATAGGCCTCCACGATACGGCTAAGCGCGAGCGCATCGGTCTGCACCCGCGTTGCATTCGCCTGATCGAAGTCGTACGCAATGGCGACCGCCACGCGCGCCACGGCATCGCATTGTCCGTAGGGACCCAGGTGCGCTGCGGCTCCGGCGCGAACCGCGTCGAGCGGAGCCATTCCTGCCGCAAACGCCTGCTTGACCGCCTCGTCGAACTGTCGCGTTCGCCGCTTGAGCTCAGCCGCGCTGGTCACTGGCGAATTCGAGTCTTTCTCGATCGTTGTCGTCCGCTCGGACATCCTCACGGTGGACCCGCAGAACGTGCAGCAGGAGACGGGAGAGGCTGCGAACGGCGGCAACGGAGCTCCGCAACGCGGACAGATCAAAGCTTCGATGACCATGACCCGTACCGTACCACCGCCTGTGGTTCGTCCTCGACGATCTCGCGAAGCTTCGCGCTCTTGCTAGCCACAAGGCAGGGCGAGAAATCATGTCGTCCGGGCATCGACCATCGGCGTCAACACGCAGCTCCAAGTGCGGGTAAACGACGAGCTGATGCTCGACGACGGGACTTGCAAGGCGACGTCGGAGCCGAACGGGCAGAGGCTCCCTTCCCCTTCTGTGCTTTCTGTGACCTCTGTGGTTGCTTCTCGTCCTCGATCGTTGTCGTTGCCGCGGCCTTCTCTGCAGCCCTCAGCGCCCGCCGACGCGCGGCCGCGCATCTCCCTCACCGCCATTCTCCTGAGCGACGAGACCTTGCGCCCATGCCGAGCGGATAGCCAAGCGACGGGTACCCTGCTAGAAACTGGGGTTGCGGGCCGCATCGGGTGGCACCAGAACTGCCTTATCTCACGAGACAACGCGGGGCTCTCTGGTGCTCCCTCACGAGGTGTCACATGAAGGGCCAGGACTCCAAGCGTTCGACCGAGCGCAAGCGCACCAAGAAGACCGTGGACGCGGCATCGCGCCCCGCGGGCGCCAGCGCGCGCCCCGGAGCCACGCCGTCCGAAGCGAAGCGGCAACGGCCCCAGGAGCGCCCGACGCCTTCGCCTGAAGCCAGGCGGGCACCGCGAACCCCAGCGAAGGTGGCGCCGGATGCGGCGCGGAAACCAGGCCGAAGGACCGCACCCGCCCGGACGATCGGAATGGGCGGGATCAAGCGTGCTTCCTTTCCCATCGTAGCCATTGGCGCCTCAGCCGGTGGGCTGGAAGCCATGGAGCAGTTTCTCAAAGGTGTCCCCGGCAACAGCGGCATGGCCTTCGTCGTCGTTCAGCACTTGGACCCCACGCACAAGGGCTTGATGGCCGAATTGCTCCAACGCGTCTCGGCCATACCCGTGGATCAAGTCAGGGACAGATTGAGGGTCGAGCCGAACCACGTGTACGTGATCCCACCCAACAAGGACATGTCGATCCTTCACGGGGTCCTGCACCTGCTTCCCCGGCCCCGTGGGCTGAACCTTCCGATCGACTTTTTCTTCCGTTCGCTCGCCGAGGACCAACGGGAGCGCGCGGTCGGCGTGGTGCTTTCGGGGATGGGGTCCGACGGCACGCTGGGCCTGCGGGCGATCAAGGAGAAGGCAGGGACAACCTTCGTGCAGGCGCCGACGTCCGCCAAGTTCGACAGCATGCCTCGCAGCGCCATCGACGCAGGACTCGCCGACGTGGTCGCGCCCGTAGAGGACCTGCCGGCAAGGATCATGGCCTACCACCAGCATGCGCCGTTCATCGCGCGGCCCGACACGCCGTCGGAGGAGAAGACAGAGGGCGGGTTGGAGAAGGTCTTCGTGCTGCTCAGGACGCAGACCGGCAATGACTTCTCGCTCTACAAGCGGAACACCATCTACCGCCGGGTCGAGCGCCGGATGGGCCTCCACCAGATCGACAAGCTCCCGGGCTACATCCGCTTTCTGCGTGAGAACCCCGCGGAGATCGAACTGCTCTTCAAAGAACTCCTGATCGGCGTCACCAGCTTCTTCCGTGATCCACCGGCATGGGAGCAGCTCAAGAGCGAGGTGTCCTCGCTCGTGTCGGCGCACCCGAAGGGCGGGGCACTGCGCGCGTGGGTGCCCGGCTGCTCGACGGGCGAGGAAGCCTACTCCCTGGCCATGGTCTTCAAGGAGGTGGTCGAGCAGCTCAAGCCGGTCAAGGCCGTCACACTTCAGCTCTTCGCCACGGACCTGGATGCAGAAGGCATCGAGAAGGCACGGTCGGGCGTCTTCCCTGCCAACGTTGCCGCAGACGTGTCGCCTGAACGACTGAGCCGATTCTTCGTGCGAGAGGACCACGGATACCGGGTCGGAAAAGAGATCCGCGAGATGGTGGTTTTCGCTCCGCAGAACCTCATCATGGCTCCGCCTTTCACGAAGCTCGACATCCTGTCGTGTCGCAATCTGCTCATCTATCTGTCTTCGGACCTTCACAAGAAGCTCATCCCTCTCTTTCACTACTGCCTGAATCCGTCCGGCATTCTGTTCCTTGGGAGCGCCGAGACGATCGGCTCGTTTTCGGACCTCTTCAGCCCACTCGGTGGCAAGGCGCGTCTCTATCGGCGAAGTGGGGCAAGCGTCAGCGTGGCGCCCGTCGACTTCCCTTCCTCCTTCGCGCCAAGGGTGCCCGACGCCGCGGGCGACGTTTCCGCGCTCAAGGCTCCTCCGGCGAACCTGCAAGCCCTGGCCGACAGAACCATCACGCAGCGCGTCGCTCCTCCGGTGGTGCTGACCAATGACCAAGGAGACATCATCTACATCAGTGGACGGACGGGGAAGTACCTGGAGCCCGCGGCCGGAAAGATGAACGTGAACATCTTTGCGATGGCCCGCGAGGGACTGCGCTACGAGCTCTCCGGAGCCTTCTCCGCAGCGCTGGGGGGTGAGGGGCCCGCCATCGTGCGAGGCTTGGAAGTGGGAACCAACGGCGGAACCCAAACCATCGACCTCACCGTAGAGAAGCTCGCTGAGCCCAAGGAGTTGAAGGGGACGATGATGATCGTCTTCGCGGACATGGCGAAAGCCCCCGCGCCCTCCCCGCGACAGAAAGGCGGTCGGATTCCCGCCAGTCGACTCGCGAACATGGAGAAGGAGCTGCGGCAGGCTCACGAGGCGTTGCAGCTCTCTCGAGAGAAGATGCAGACCTCGCAAGAGGAGCTCAAGTCGGCCAACGAGGAGCTGCAGAGTACCAACGAGGAGCTGCAAAGCACCAATGAGGAGCTGACGACATCCAAGGAGGAGATGCAGTCGATGAACGAGGAGCTGCAGACTCTCAACCACGAGCTGCAAGCCAAGGTGGACGAGCTGTCGCAGACCAACGATGACATGAAGAACCTGCTGAACAGCACCGAGATCGCAACCCTCTTCTTGGACGGCGAGCTGCGCGTGCGGCGCTTCACCCCGCAGGCCTCCAAGATCATCAAGCTGATCCCCGGTGACGCCGGACGACCCTTCACCGATATCGTGACGGCCCTCGACTATCCTGAGTTCGCCGATGATGCCAGGGAGGTGCTGCAAACACTCATCTTCAAGGAGAAGATGGTCGCGGCCAGTGACAATCGCTGGTTCTCGGTACGCATCATGCCCTACCGCACGCTGGCAAACGTGATTGCCGGCCTGGTGATCACCTTCGCGGAGGAGACACGCAAGCACTTGTCGGAGAAGACCTTGAGCGTGTTGGAAAGCATGTCTGACGCCGTGTTCTCGTTGGACCACAACCTTTCGATCACCTATTTCAATGCCGCGGCGGAACTCATGCTGAAAAGAAAGTGCGCCGACTTGCTCGGGAAGCCTCTCCGCGACGTGTTGCCGGGGACCGCGGGAGCCGTTTTCGAGAAGAAGGCTCGCCACGTGCTGGCGGAGAAGGTTGCGCTCGCCTTTGACATGCGCCTTGTAGCCGCGCCCAGCGAAGGCCGGTACGGCGTGCGGGTCTTCCCGCGAGAGGAAGGCATCTCGGTCTTCTTCCAACGACGGGAGGCCGCACACGTCGATGACGAGTCGCAAACGACGGGCGGGATCCAATGACGCGAACGTGGAAGACCCATGACTGGCGGAGAACGACATGGCGCTCGCCGCGACCGAGAGAGGACAACGGTGCCGAATGAAGAACAAGGATGACGAGTCCAAAGGAATCGCAAAGCTGCGCCAGCGAGCCGAAGAGATTGCCCGGGGGCAAGGCGCGGCGCCCGAGAATCTCACGTCCCCATCGCCCGAAGAAGCACTGAGGCTGATCCACGAGCTTCGCGTGCATCAGGTCGAGCTGAAGATGCAGAACGACGAGCTACTCCGGGTGCATGCAGAGCTGGACGCGACCCGGGCGCGCTACTTCGACCTGTATAACCTGGCGCCCGTGGGCTACTTCATCGTCTCCCACGACGGGCGCATCTTGGAGGCCAACCTCACCGGCGTCAATCTGCTGGGCGCCGCCCGCGCCGCGCTTGTCACGCAGCCGATCAACCGGTTCATCTTCAAGGACGACCAAGACGTCTACTACCTGCACCGCAGAAAGCTCTTGGCAACGGGTGACGCGGACACGTGCGAGCTGCGGATGGTGAAGACCGACGGGACGACATTCTGGGCTCGACTGACGGCCACCACGACGCTGGACCCTTCGGCGAACTCAGGGAACGGCACTGGCGGCGCGCCCGTGCTCCGTGTCGTGCTGACCGACATCAGCGAGCAAAAACAGATTGAGCAAGACAAACACGAGCTGGATATCAAGCTCAAGCGGGCAAAGGAGAGTCCCCGTGTCGCCCCCAAACCTGGGCGGGGCAAGGGTGGAACTGGGACGTAAGGGCCTCCAAACTACGGATTGGCCCTCGTGCTCGTGCTCGATAGTCTGGCGTGGGATGACTCGAAACGTTCAGAGTCGAGGCTCACCCGGACGACTTCGTCACGTCACGCTTGCTTTGGCGCCTTGGCGAACGCATGGCCGGCGCCACTCTGCTTTGCCACGTACATGGCCTCGTCGGCGCGTCCGATCAACTGCACAGCATTGGATCCGTCCTTGGGGAAGATCGAGATGCCGATGCTCGCCTTGACGGAAAAGCGTGTCTGGACCCCACCCACGCTGACGTCGCAGGGGGCCTGAATCGTCTCGGCGAGCTTTTCCGCGACCGCGGCGATGTCCTGCTCCCGCTTGACCTCGAGCAGCAGGTAGAGAAACTCGTCGCCGCCATGCCGACTGATCGTGTCGTCGGAGCGCGTACTCTGCCGGAGACGGTCGGCGATGGCCCGGAGCACCCCGTCCCCGGCCTCGTGCCCGTAGCGGTCGTTGATCTGCTTGAAATCATCGAGATCCACGAACATGACCGCCAACGTCCACCCGTGGCGCGTGGCCTGGGCCAGTCCGTGCTCCAGTCGATCGTTGAACAGAGCGCGGTTGGGCAAGCCGGTCAGCGGGTCGTGTAGCGAAGCGTGTCGGGCGGAATCCCCCTCCTTGTTTGCTGTCTCCAGCTGTTGTTCAAGGGCCTCCCGTTCACGGACTTCGTCCTTCAGGGCAAGGTTCATCGCGGACAGCTCCTCCGACGCCTCTTGCACCTTGCCCTCCACCGCCTCGCTCTGCTCGAGCGCCTGCTCCACCCCGGGCACAGGATCCTGCTCCGCCAGCTCGCTCTTCAGAACGGCGTTGACCGAGGAGAGCTCGTCCGCGCATTGCTCAACCAGGTCCTGAACCCGCTCTCCTTGTCCGACCACTTGGGACAAGGATGCGGCCGTCAAAGGGAGCTCGTTCGTGATGCCCATGATGCTTTCGTGTACAGACGCGGTTGCGTCAGTGCCGTTAAGGTAGGGACGAATGGGTCGTCCGCAAGCCCCCTCCTGGAACACAGAACGCCGAGCGGGCACTCCACGCGCGCCCTAAGCGGATTGACGCCCAAGCGCGGCGCCTGCCTCAGGTCAGCAACCTGAACGCCTTCGCCGAAGTCGTTTTTCTGCCGACGGCCGAGCCCAGCGTCATGCATGCACACGTCATATTGACCTCCCCTCGCCCGCCTCCTCGTAGGTCTTGCCGTCGC
>CAZAWR010000154.1:0-15357 GCA_964488865.1 uncultured Polyangiaceae bacterium
TGCGGCCGTGGACCCAGAAGAGCGCCACGCCTTCGCCGGGGCTCGACGGTTTGGCGGGAACTGTCCCCGCGCCCCAGCCCTGGGACCAACGCGAGTAGTCGTCCTTCCAGTTCCACACGCGGTTCACCACCGTGGACTCGTCATAGAGGTACTTGACACCGGGGTCGAGCGGGTTCCAGTCCGAGCCGTTGGTTGCGGTCCCAGGCTTGGTCACTCCCTGCATCCAGACGCGGTGCCAGACGGAGAAAATTGTCTCCGCGCCGACATTGTCCGTCTCCGTGATGAACCTATTGGCGACGCTGGACAAGCCATTGCAGTCAACGGCTTGCGGAACGTCCACGCACGCCCTGTACTCGGTATCCGCCTGCACCATGCGCTGCTCGGGGGGAAACGAAGTGGCACCCGGGGCGAAGGAGAACCCCGTGCTCCGGTGCGACCCCACCGGCGCCATGCGAATCCCGGACAGCTCGATCCACGAGACGGTATCCAGAAAGATGTTGTAGCCGCTGGACGAGCCCACTTCGCGGGAGTCCAAGATCTCTCCGCGGTGCTCGGGCACGAACAAGGGGCACGGAACGGGATCGCAGGCATCGCCCATCACGGACGCGTCGCGCGCCCGCTCCGCGTCCGCGTTGCAGTTCCTCTGGTCCGGGTTGTCCACAACGGGACAGTTGTCGATCGCAGAGAGTTGCTCACCACCGCAGTACGACGCGCAGAAGCTGCCCGGCCCGCCGAGCCTGCCGTCGCAGTAGTTGCATACGCCGTCGTTGTCCTGCGGCAGACTGGGGTCGTTCACTGGGTCGCAAGGGCACTGGTCGGGGCGCTCGCACGCTTCCGGGATGCCGTCACCATCCAGGTCCACCTCGTCCTGATCTGGGTTGTACCGCGACGGGCAGATGTCGCACGCGTTGCCGACCCCGTCGCCATCGGAGTCCGCCTGCGACGGGTTGTGAACGAAGGGGCAGTTGTCGAGTCCCACTAGGCCGTCGCCGTCCGGATCCGCGAGGTAGTCGAAGTGGATCACGGGGGCGACCCGCTGGGGAATCGGCCACTCCGGTGTCACGCAGTCACCACGCGCGGCCGTTCCTTGCTTCGTTGGTGTTGGCGCCGTGACGGCGGTGGAGCCCGCGGGACAGCGCGGGCGCACGTCGTGGACGGGGAATTGACCGGACGATTGGGGCCCGATCGGAGCGAACGGGGCAGCCAGCCAGTCGTAGGCCCGGTAGGTCAGGGAAGCCGGCAGCATGTCCGACCGGATCGACTCATGACAGACCACGTCCTGGTCAGTCGAGTTGTCAATCAGGGGGCACCCGGGCCCGTTGGACGGAGCGGCGAATGGGCCATCGGCCTCCCCGTACTGGAAGAAGGGCAGTACTCCTGTGAGCCAGCCGTCGTTCAGCCAGCGTGCGCGGTCGTCCCAGTAGCTCCAATCGAGCGCCGCAGGAACCGACGGGTAATCATAGGAGGTGAACGCGCCAGTCGCCCGAGCAGGGGCAAGGTCACATCGCGCCAGTTGCTTTGGAAGTTGTCGAGCGTGTCGAAGTCCTGATCCCGACGCTGGTTGGCGTTGACCGAGCACGTTCTCACCGGAAACTCGACATGACAGAACCTGAACTGGGTGACTTGCTGCTGCTGGGCCAACTCCACCCCGTTGATCAAGTTGCGCGACGCAAGCACATCGGGCTCGATCCTGGACCGAACGCGGCGAACTTGCTCGAAGCCAGCGCAGCCGGTGGTGTGGCGCTTCAGAAGCGTCTCCACGACGACGGGGCTTCTTGCCTTCGGACACGGCACGGGATCGCATGCATCGCCGAGTTCGTCGCCTCGCCGGTCCCGCTCCGCGTCGCGATTGCAGTTCTCCTGTAGGGGGTTCGGCACCCCCGGGCAGTTGTCTTGCGCGTTGGGCCGTCCGTCACGATCGATGTCGTTGATCGCGCTCCTCAGCCATGCTCCGTTGCCTGCGTCGAAGGTGCTGGCCGCGTACGCCGTCACCGCCATGCAATGACCAGCGCCTGCAGGGTCGAGGATGCATGCAGCATTGGGGGGGCAGGCCTGATCGGTCGCGCAGACGATTGCGCATTGTCCCCATCCCGCCGGGTCCACGTGAACGCAAGTGGAGCCGGTGGAACCGAACGGGTGAGGCACTTGCTCACCTTGCTCATGGGGTGATCGCGCAAAGCCCGCCCTTGCGGCGGGCTTCGCACGGTTCGCCTCATTGAACAGCGTCATCCAGTCCTCCCGTTCCATGCTAACCCGATGGTGCTGCCTCTGGTGCTCGATGTGCCTCCGCAAGTTGGCTCATGGGGTGATCGCGCAAAGCCCGCCCTTGCGGCGGGCTTCACCAGGTGTTGCCGTGGGCTCTGAGCCCGCGGAAAGGGAAGCTCGAGATCCGTTTTCCGTGGGGCTATCCAGATGGGGACTGCGATGCAGGAGCAGGTAGTTTCACGGAGCTTCATGACAGATCCTGTCCGCGGGCTCAGAGCCCACAGCAAAGTTGGAGAAGCCCGCCGGGGCGGGCTTCGCACGGTTCGCCTCATTGAACAGCGTCATCCAGTCCTCCCGTTCCATGCTAACCCGATGGTACTGCCTTTGGTGCTCGAGGTACGTGCGCAAGGCGGGTAGGTCTACAGGCCGGATTGACGCGGCCCAGTACCCGTCTTGCCAAGAAAGTCGCGGCGATCGAGATACGTTCCACAGTCGGCTCGAAGCGCCCTTGAGCTTGCGCACCAACTCGCTCAGCGGTGTCGTTGCCCCGAGCCCTACGGCCATGTGAGCATGATCACGGGCGATTCCGATCGCGAATGGCTGACTTCCGGCCTCGAAGCATTTCCGTGAGAGCACATGTGCGAGCCAGGGATCGTGCTCGGGGCTGAGAATCCGCTGGCGACGACGGGTGGCCCAGACGAGATGAACCAACACGGTGACGAAGGATCTGTTGTGCATGCAGTTCCTTCGGACAGAAGCCTCAGGTGGTTGCGGAGAATCGTCCTTGCCTCCGCAAGTTGGCTCATGGGGTTATCGCGCAAAGCCCGCCCTTGCGGCGGGCTTCGCCAGGAATTGCCGTGGGCTCTGAGCCCGCGGACAGGGAAGCCCGCGGCAGAAGCTTGCACCACCTACGACCGTTGCGTAGGCGGCGTGTCGATCTGCTGCCGCACCGCCCGCGCCAGCACGGCAGGGTCGAGTGGCTTGAACAACACCGACCTGATCCCCGTCGACTCCGCCATCCCCCGTAACGTGTCGTGCCCGGTCACCAGCAGGATCGGCAGGTCCGGCCGCAACGCCAGCAGCGCCTCAGAAAGCTCCACCCCGGTCAACTCCGGCATGGCTAGGTCCGTGACCACGAGGTCCACCTCCTCGGGCGCTTCCCGGACGGCGGACAGTGCTTCCCGCGGGTCCGTGAACCCACGGATGCGATAGCCGAGCGGCTCGAGCATCCTGCGTACGGCCCGAACCACCTGCTCCGCATCGTCCACCACCACGATCCGCTCGGTACCCCTCGGGACCGGCGCCTGGTCCGGCACTTCGTCCCGGACCTCCCCCTCCGCGCAAGGCAGCAACACACGCAGCGTGCAGCCTCGCCCTGGCGCCGTGTTCAGGGTGATGGCGCCGCCATGCTCCTTCACAATCCGGTGCGCCGTGGCCAACCCAAGCCCCGTCCCGTCCTCCTCCTTCGTCGTGAAGAACGGCTCGAACGCGCGCTTCGCCACCTCGGGCTGCATCCCAGGACCGTCGTCGCGCACCGTGATCTGCAAGTACCTGCCCGCCGGAAGCTGCCCCCGATCCCCCAACTCCAGATCGAACGCCAGCTGGGATATGTCCACCTCGAAGGTCAGCGTGCCGCCCTTCCTTCCCATCGCGTGGAACGAATTGGTCGCCATGTTGAGCAGCACCTGCGTGAGCCGCGCCGGATCGGCCCGGACCGCGTGGGTGGCGGCTTGCTCGATACGTACGACCACGTTTTCGGGCGCCGAGGCCTTGGCAAGCCTCACCACCTCCGCGACACACGCAGCCCCGTCGATCACCGACCTGTGTGCCTTGCGACGCCGTGTGATCGACATCAGCTGCCGCACGACACCTCGCCCTCGGTTCGACGCCATCAGGATGTCGTCCAGGTCCTTCTGCACCAGATGGGATTCGGGCAGGTCCGATTTGGCCGCTGTTGCGAACCCCACGACGGCAGCGAGGATGTTGTTGAAGTCGTGGGCGAACCCCCCGGCGATCGTCCCGATCGCCTCCATCTTCTGCGCCTGATCCAGCTCCTCTGTGCGCTGCTGCACCTGCAAGCTCAGCTCGTCGTGGGACTTGCGCAGCACATCCTCCGCGAGGCGTTGCGCCGTCACGTCCCGCAGCACCACGACCTCACCCGCTTCGGGACGCGAGGTCTTGCTTCGGGTCACCTCGATGTGGTGCAGGGACGCTCCCTCCCCAAGGGTCAAGTGCTCGCCCGGACCGTGCGGGCCAAGCGTGGATTCGAGCACTTCGCTCAGGGGCCGTCCGATGGGGTTGTCGTTCGCCAGCAAGTCGCGGGCTGCGTGGTTCGACTGCCGGATCAAGCCTGCCGCGTCCACGAGCAAAATGCCGTCCTTCGTGGTCTCGAACAGCTGCTGGGCAACCTGGTGAGCGTCCAGTCGAAGGAAGTCGTACCGCATCACCGCCAGGTACAGAAACGGGCTGATGAGGAAGACTCCGTAGGAGCCAAGCTCAGGAAACCCACGCAACCCCACGAACACCGGCAGCACGAGGTTCGCGGAGAAGACGGTGACATACGTCAGCCCGCACCCGATCGTGAGGACCGCGAGCGAGCGAGCTAGCATCCGTGTGGGTGCGCGCTTCCAGCCGAGTGCCATGTGCACGAGCGCGATCATGCCCGTCGCCGCGACCAGCAGAGAAATGGGCAGATGAAGCGGTCCTCGCACCGCCGCCACACCCCAGTCGTATCGTTCGTACCCGGCCAGCGCCAGGTCGGTCCCCACGTACAGCACGACCGCAGCCGCCGTCAGCGTGGCAAGCACGTAGTACAGTGCGTCTCGCGTGCGCTCCAGCAGCAGGTACATGAAGCGCAGGATCCAGAAGTTGAGAGGGATCCAGAACAGGGCCGCCAGACGCTTCGCCAGGACCTCGTGGCCCTCGGACGCCGGCAGCGCGAAGTACAGCGTGAACGCCGCCCACCCCAGGGAGGCGGCGAGAAACAACAAGAACGCTCGGTGCAACGCCGCCGTACGCCACCGCCCGAACACGATCCCGAGCACAAACAGGTTGCCCCCAATCGCCGCCGCCTGAAGCAATGCATACGTGCTCATGGTGGGCCGCGGTATCGACTTGGGGTGGCGTCCATCCAGCCGCGACGCTGCATCGCGTCGAAGCCGGATCCAGCGGAAGTTCTTGTCGCCGAACCGTGCCCACCCTAGTACGGATGGGATTCACGTCAACCGGGGCAAGGAGCACGGCATGTCGAATGGGCAAGCGGACGGTAACGTCAGAACCATGATTCGCGTGGAGGACGACCGCACGGGCATGAACCCGATCGTCTTGGATCGCGCCTTCACGGACCACTTGCAGTACTCCCAGGGCAAAGTGCTGGAGTCCGCGACGCCGCACGACGAGTTCCTGAGTCTCGCCTACATGGTTCGTGACCGTCTCGTGCGGCGGTGGATCGAAACGCAGAAGACCTATTACGACAAGGACGTCAAACGCGTTCACTACCTGTCAGCGGAGTTTCTGCTGGGCCGCGCCCTGGCGAGCAACCTCATCAGCCTCGGGATCTATGACGACTGTCAGCGGGTCCTGGCCGACCTCGGCATCTCCCTGGCTGACCTGCTGGAGCAAGAACACGACGCGGGACTGGGCAACGGCGGTCTCGGTCGGCTGGCGGCGTGCTTCCTCGACTCCATGGCAACCCTCGGCTTGCCAGGCTACGGCTACGGTATCCGCTACCAGTTCGGCATCTTCGAGCAGGTGCTGCGCAACGGCTTCCAGGTCGAGCGCCCCGAAGAGTGGCTCAAGAACGGCAACCCCTGGGAAATCAAGCGCCCCGAGCGGCAGGTCCGCGTCGACTTCTACGGCCGGGCCGAACACTACTACGACGAGGCCGGGCAGTGGCGCGCCCGGTGGGTCGACACCCGAAGCGTCGTCGGCATGCCCTACGACACCCCCATCGCGGGCTTCGGAAACGAGACGGTCAACACCCTTCGCCTCTGGGAGGCCGTCGCCAGCGAGGAGTTCGACCTCGACGTGTTCAACGACGGGGACTACGAGCGCGCCGTCGCCGACAAGAACGGGTCCGAGGTGATCTCCAAGGTCCTGTACCCCAACGACAAGACCGTGCTGGGCAAGGAACTGCGCCTCAAGCAGCAGTACTTCTTCGTCCGGTGCGCGCTCGTCGACATCATTCGCCGGCACCTTTCGTGTCATCCCTCCCTCGCCAATCTCCCGGACAAGGTCGCCATCCAGCTCAACGACACCCACCCCGCCATCGCCATCGCCGAGCTTCTCCGGATCCTCGTCGACGAGCACGGCATGGAATGGGAGCAGGCGTGGCAGATCACGCGCGGCACGATCGCGTACACGAACCACACCGTGCTCGCCGAGGCGCTCGAGAAGTGGTCCGTGGACCTCATCGGTCGCCTCTTGCCGCGCCACCTGCAGATCGTCTTCGAGGTCAACCGGCGTTTCCTGCGCGAGGTGCTGATCCGATGGCCCAACGACCTGCAGCGCCTCTCTCGCATGTCCCTCGTCGAGGAAGGGCACGAGAAGCGCGTTCGCATGGCCCACCTCGCCATCGTCGGCTCCCACTCCGTCAACGGCGTGGCGCAACTGCACACCCAGATCCTCAAGAGAAGCGTCTTCAAAGACTTCCACGACATGTACCCGGACCGGATCTCCGCCAAGACCAATGGCGTCACGCCGCGCCGTTGGCTGCTGCAGTGCAACCCGGCCCTTGCCGCCGCCATCTCGGACAAGATCGGCACCGCCTGGATGCGGGACCTCGATCAGCTCGAAAAGCTCCTCCCCTTCGCCGACGACCCCGCCTTCCGCAAGCAGGTCAGGGCCATCAAGCACGCCAACAAGGAGCGTCTCGCCACCCTCGCCAAAGGCCTCACCGGCATGTCCCCCGACCCGGACGCCCTCTTCGACATGCAGATCAAGCGCATGCACGAATACAAGCGCCAGCTGCTCAACATCCTGCACATCATCGCCTTGTACTTGCGCGCCAAGAAGAACCCCGACGACCTCCGCGTCCCCCGCGCCTTCTTCTTCGGCGGAAAGGCCGCCCCCGGCTACCAGACCGCCAAGCTCATCATCAAGCTCATTACCTCCGTGGCCGAGACGATCGCCGCCGACTACCAAGTCCGCGGACTGTCCATCCACTTCATGCCCAACTACCGCGTGTCCCTTGCCGAACGCATGATCCCCGCCTGCGACGTCTCAGAGCAGATCTCCACCGCCGGCAAGGAAGCCTCCGGCACCGGGAACATGAAGCTCTCCCTCAACGGCGCGCTCACCGTCGGCACTCTCGACGGCGCCAACGTCGAAATCCGTGAGGCGGTCGGCCCCGAGCACTTCTTCCTCTTCGGGTGGACGGCGGAACAGGTCGAGCAGTCCATGTCCGACGGTTACGTCCCGCGCGCCATCTACGAGGCGAACGAGGAGCTCCAGGAAGTCATCGACCTCATCTCCTCCGGCTACTTCTCCCCCGACAACCGCGGCCTCTTCCGCCCCCTCACCGACGCCCTCCTCGCCTTTGACCCCTTCCGCGTCCTCGCCGACTTCGCGAGCTACGTCGAGTGCCAGCGTCGTGTCGAACAGGCCTACCTCGACCCCGCACGATGGGACCGATCCTGTGTCATCAATATCGCGAAAATGGGACGCTTTTCTTCCGATCGCACCATCCGCGAGTACGCCCGCGAGATCTGGAACGTCGATCCCGTGCAGGTCAAGGTTCCTCGGTACGTGAGCACGGATCCCACGTCCTGATGCACGTTTGTGCGTAAAACCCTTGCATTTTAGCCCGAAAGTGTGTCACCCATGGCGCTCCGCTCGTCCCACGGCGGGCGTGAGCACAACCACCGGACGCGCCAAGGCGCGTCGAACCACGGAGGCAGAGCGATGGCCGAGAAGAAGAATGCACCCAAGCGCATGACCAAGGCCCAAGTCGTCGCCGAACTGGCCGAGACAGCCCAGATCGACAAGAAGGCCGTCAACGCCGTTCTCAGCGGCCTGGCCGATATCGTCAACCGCGAGCTCGGCGCCAAGGGATCCGGCGAGTTCGTCGTCCCCGGTCTCGTCAAGCTCAAGACCGTCAAGAAGCCCGCGACCAAAGACCGCCAGGGTATCAACCCCTTCACCAAGCAGCCCATGACCATCAAGGGCAAGCCCGCCTCCAAGAAGGTGCGCGCCACCGCCGTAAAGGCCCTCAAGGACATGGTCCAGTAGGACCCGTCCCCCCTTGCACCCCGCGGCCGGACGCGCCAAGCACCGGCCATGTCCAGTCCCCACCTCCTCGCAAGACACGGCGCCCTCCTCGTCCATCGCGACGACTTGGCCGCCCTCGTCGTGTCAGGCCCCGACCGCTTCTCCTGGCTCCAGGGCATGCTCTCGTGCGACCTCGCCCCCGTCCAGACCGGCCGCGCCGTCTACGGTCTCGTCCTCGACAAACAAGGCAAAATCGTCGCCGACCTCATCGCCATGCCCCACGAACAAACCGTCCTGCTCGCCGTCGACCGAGCGAAGCGAAGCGACCTCCAGGCCCACCTCGACCACTTCCTCATCATGGAAGACGCCGAGCTCGCCATCCTCGATGAGCCTCACGCCTTCGTTCTCGCGATCGGTCCCCGAGCGGCGGACGTGGCCCAACTCGCTTCCCGCGACGCACGTGTCCACGCTTCCTGTTCAGGGAGGCTTCTCGGGACGTCGGCGGCCCTGTCGTTCTGCTCCCTCGACCAGGCTCCCCACGTCGTAGACACGCTGTTAGCCAGCGACAACGCCTTCGGGAAGGTCACGACCGAAGCCTTCGATGCCCTTCGCGTCGACCTTGGGATACCAGGGCTGGACCGCGACTTCGGTCCCGCCAACTACCCCATGGAAATCGGGCTCGACGATCACGCCATCTCCTTCCAAAAGGGATGCTACGTGGGACAAGAGGTCGTCGTGAAGCTGCGCTCCCGCGGCAAACCCGTCAGGGTTCTGAAGCGTCTGGCCTTCGAGCCCGGTGATCTACCCGCCGTCCAGAGCGTCGTATCGGTCCCGTCGGGCAAGGAGACGGGGGTCGTCACGAGCGTGGGTCGGTCCGCACAAGGGCTTGCACTGGCGTTCGCGCTGGTGAGGCGCGCCGACGTGGAGTCCTCGACGACCGTTCTGGTGGAAGGGAGGCAGGCCCGCCTTCTGTCGCCTTGGGGGCCCTTCGAGAGCTGAAGCCCTACACGATGCTTCGGCTCGGCGGTTCGAGGTGCGTCATGCCCAGGAGCTCCGACACGCGATGGCCCACGTCGTGCGTCGTGAGTCGTGAGAGCCTGGCCGTGCCCACCGCCTGTACGTTGAACGATGCCACTGCGGTTCCCACGTACAGCGCCCTGCGAAGGGAGTCGGGGCTCAGGTCCCCCTTGGCGGCGAGGTAGCCGACCATGGCTCCGGCAAAGGAATCCCCAGCGCCCGTCGGGTCCACTGCGTCGTTGAGCGGGACCGCCGGCACCCAGAACATGCCCTTGTGGTCCACCAGCATCGACCCGTTCTCACCCCGCTTGATGATGATGCTCTTGGGGCCCTTGCCAAGGATGATCCGCGCCGCCTGGGGAAGGGGATACACACCCGACAGCTGCCGCGCCTCCTCGTCGTTGATGCACAGCACGTCAACCCGCGCCAGGACCTGCTCCAGCAACGCCGGCTCCCCCTCGATCCAAAAGTTCATCGTGTCCGCCAGCACCAGCTTCGGACGGTCGACCTGATCGAGGACCTGCAGCTGTAGCGCAGGATGAATGTTCGCGAGCAAAACATACTCGCTGGAGCGGTAGCTCGACGGGAGCCTCGGCTGGAAGCCTGCGAACACGTTCAGCTGCGTGTCGAGGGTCACGCGGCTTGCAAGGTTCGCCCCGTAGCGACCGGCCCAACGGAACGTTCTGCCCTTGACGCTCTCCACCCCCGACGTGTCAATGCCACGCTTCGCCAGCGCCTCCAGATCCTTCGGCGAAAAGTCGTCGCCCACCACGGCCACGATGCGCGCGGGCGCGAAGAGCGACGCGGCATACGCGGCATAGGTCGCGGCACCGCCCACCACGTTCTTCGCCGTCGTGCTTGGCAGCTCGAGGTCGTCGAACGCCATGGAACCCACGATGAGTACGGTATCTTCCTTCATGAGCTTGCTCCCGGCGCCTTTGCCGCCGACGATCGGTCGAGATAGGGACCGAGCAGCCACCCGAGTCGCTCCCTCGTGGGCTCCGCGATGGCTGCCGGGGACGTGATGAGCGCCCCGTCGAGGGCGCGGTAGGCCGGACTCCGGCGCGGGTCAGGCAACAGTCCCGCCGCCTTCACCAGCAGCGCCTTGGCCGTCCGCACATTCCGGTTCAGGGTCTCAATCACCGCCCCCACCGTGACCGCCTCCTCCGACTCGTGCCAGCAGTCGTAGTCCGTCGCCAACGCAAGCGTGCAGAACGGCAGCTCCGCCTCTCGCGCCAGCTTCGCTTCGGGCATGTTGGTCATCCCGATGACAACTACCCCCCAGCTTCGGTAGATCAGGCTCTCCGCACGCGTCGAGAACTGCGGCCCTTCGATGCAGACATAAGCTCCCCCGCGGTGCACTCGCGCACCGACTTGCGCTCCCGCCCGCTCCGCCGCGTCCACCATCAACGGACACACCGGGTCCGAGAACGCCACGTGTGCCGCCACCCCTTCGTCGAAGAACGTCGAGATCCGACGCTTCGTCAAGTCCACGAACTGATCCACCAGCACGAGGTCCCCCGGATGGATCTCCTCACGCATCGAACCCACGGCGCTCACCGAGATCAGGTGCGTCGCACCGAGCATCTTCAACGCGCAGATGTTCGCCCGGTAGTTGATCGCCGACGGCGGGATGGAGTGCCCGTCACCGTGCCGCGGGAGGAACAGCATCGTGGTGTCCCCGATCCGACCTCGCACGACCCGGCTGCTGGGATCCCCGAAGGGGGTGGTGACAGCGAGCTTCTCGATGTCCTCGAGCTCCTCCAACTCGTACAGACCCGACCCGCCGATGACCGCCAGTACGTTTCCCATGCGTTCGCTCCTCCTCCGCGCCGACCCTTGTCCGTGCCTCAGGCTTGCGTCGGCTTACCGCCGATGCGCTTCTCGCAACATGCTCTCGGCCATCCGCGCGCGGCGACCCCGCCGGCATCGCTCTGCCATCACGATGCCCCGCAGCTGTTCCGCGGCTTCCTCCAAGCGGTCGTTGACCACCATGTAATCGAAGAAGCCGTAATGCTTGATCTCTCCGAGCGCAGCCGCGAGCCGCGTCGCGATCGACGCCTCGCTGTCGCTCGCACGGTTGCGAAGCCGCCTCTCCAGCTCGTCGAGCGACGGTGGCAGGATGAACACGCTCACCGCTTCGGGATAGCGCGCGCGGATCTGACGGGCTCCCTGGTAGTCCACGTCGAAGAGCACCCCTTCGTTGGCATCCCGGGCGCTCTCGATCGCCTGAACACTCGTCCCGTAGAGGTTGCCGTGCACCTCTGCCCACTCCACGAACGCGTCAGCGGCCACCATCGCTTCGAACGTCGCCCTGTCGATGAAGTGGTACTCGCGCCCGTCGTGCTCGTTGGCGCGGGGAGATCGCGTGGTGTGCGAGACGGAAAATCGCAGCCCCGGGAAGCGCTCTCGCAGCTTCGCGGTGAGCGTGCTCTTTCCCGCTCCCGAAGGCGACGAGAGGATGAGCAGCAGGAAGTCGTCCCGGGCAGCGCCGAGGCGGTGGGGGTCACTCGACATTCTGCACCTGCTCGCGCATGCGCTCGATCTCGGCCTTGATCTCGACGACCGCGTGGGCAACGGAAGCGTCCTGGCTCTTGGAGCCCACGGTGTTGACCTCACGCGCCATTTCCTGGAGCAAGAAGTCGAGGCGACGGCCCGCGGGCTCGTCTCCCTGGCTCAGGTGCTCGAATTGCGAGAAGTGGCTTCCGAGCCGCGTGATCTCCTCCTCGATGTCGCACCGCTCGGCCGCGAGCGCGACCTCCTGTTCGATGCGGGAAGGATCGACGGCGATGTCGATGTCACTGAGCAGTCGCTGGACCCGATCGCGCAACCGCTTGCGGTAGGCGTCCACGATGGCGTCCCGGCGGGCGGCAATGACCCGCGTGTGCTTGCGGATGGCGACGAGGCGATCGAGCAGATCGGCGGTCAAGGCGACGCCTTCCCTCGCACGCATCACTTCGGCCGCGCGCAAGGCCTGGCTCAGGGCCTCCGAGGCCGCCTCCAGCGCGGCTTCGTGCTGGCTCTGGTTATCCGCCACGAAGATGTCCGGGATTCCGGACAGCATCGAGAATGGCACGTCCGCTTCCGGCGCGATCCGGTCCCGCAGGGCGCGCAACGATTCGTATACCGCCTGCGCGCGCACCAGATCGACCGCGGATAGCTGCGGGATCAGCCCGTCGGCGCGAAGCACGAGCTCGAACCGACCCCTCCGAAGCTGCTGTCGCGCAAGCTGCTCCACGTGCATCGCCAGATCAGCCAGTTCCCTCGGTGCTCGAACCCGCACGTCCAGAAACCGGTGGTTGACCGAACGAACCTCTACCACAATGCGGCCCTGGCCGAGGGGAGCGCGCCCGACGCCAAACCCGGTCATGCTCTTCAAAGGATCACCTCGAATCCGAGCGCTTGAGGTCGAGCACTGCGCGCCCTACTTCTTCTTGAAGAGGGCATCGAGCTTCGACTTGGAGCTCGCCACCGTGGACGACGTGTCCTCGGGCTTCCCGTCTCGGAAGGTGAAGAACGTGCAGAAGTTCGTCTTCTCCCGATCTGGAATGTACTCCGCAATGTGTTCCTTGCACTGGTTGTGGGCCGACGGGTCCCAGTACTCGCAGTTTTTGCAGCAATGCACGTCCGCACCGCAGTGCGGGCACGTGTCGGTCCGCTGCAACTTGGCGATCATCTCGATCTCGTTGCGGCAGCGGTGACAGTAGTAGTGCTTGTCCTCGACCTTCGGAACCCACATCGTCTCGAAACCTCTCTCCGAGGGTGGCTCACAAACCCTTGCGTCGTCGAATGTCCTCTATCACGCGCTGGTACTCGACTTCCCAGGTGCGCGTCCCCTCCTGCACGTGCCGGAGCCGTGCACGGGTCTCCTGCTCCAGCTGCTCGTCGACCGCCATTTCTCGCTTCAGAATGGGCGCCATCCGTCTTCGAAGGTCCACGTCCTCGACGAAGACTTCCGACACGGCGTTGGAGTACATCAGCATGGCGACGATTTGGTCGAGCAGGTAGTCGAGGGTGTCGTCGCCGATCGCGATGCCCTTCTTGTCAGCGACCAGACGCTTGATGCGTCCGAGCTCGTGGGGCGCGAGCTTCCGGGCCTGCATCAGATCCTTGGCCTCGTCGTTCACCTGTCGCTCGGCGTCGAGGTACGTCTTGAGGACGGCCTCGATGTCTGCCTCCACGTCCTTCGGAGCCTCGGTTTCGATCTCGTCATTCGAGACGAGCGCCTTGACGATGGCCGAGGCGATGGGGGTGATTCTTCCCTGATACAAGCGCATGGGATGGGCTCTCGGAGGTGGGGCGGTCCGAACGTGGGCCCACCCTAGAAGGCAGGAGGCAGGGGTGTCAATCGAAGCCGCACCGGGGAGGGCTTCGACGAACCGGAGGAATCGGAAGACGCTTGGCGCCCGCAGAGGCTCTCCGTGCTTGGGTTCCGGCGGCTGTTTCGTCTACCATCCCCAGGAATGTCCATCTGCCCATGGTGCAAGGGAAGCACCCCACGCGCTTACGACGTCTGTCCCCTGTGTGGCAAGGCCCCGCACGAGCACCCGTCGATCTCTGCGGGCGGCTTTTCGTCGTTCGATTCCTTCGACGATGACGATGAGCCCGGGGGATTGAACCTCGCGGGTTCGGTGGAACCGCTCAGTGCGCAGGGGGGGCCCGACGCCTTCGGTGGGGACGCGTTCGAGGCCGCGCCGAGTGGGCTGTCGCTCGAGCTCGACGTCAGCCCTCGAAAACCGCTTCCCCCCCAGCAACGCGAGGCTCCGGCCCCCGGGCCTCACATTTCTCAGCCGTCCATGCAAGCGGTGGGCGCGCCAAGGCAGGAGCCCCCACCGGCGGATGGGCAGGAGGTGTTCGACGTGTACGATCTGGCGGTGCTCGCGGACTTCGGCGCGGCGCCCGACAAGCTGTGGGAGTTTCCGACCTATGCGCTGCGCGTGGCGAGCCGCAAGCGGGACCTGCAGCGACGGATCGACCTGGCCAGGCAGTCCGCGGCGCTGTCGGAGAGGGCACGTGATGACTGCTTGGCGGACCTGGCGGAGCAGGTGCGGCCGGCCATCGAGTCTTCCCGGGAGATGGCCCCGTTGGTCGAGCCTCTCTTGCAGGTCGAACAGCAGGCTGCGTCTCGGGAGCAGGCGCTAAGCGAGCGGAATCTGGAGCTGGAGCAGAGGGTGTCCGTGGTCGACCAGCAGATCGACGCCCAGCGGGGCCAGGAAGCCGGCGCGCGCGCCCAGGTCGATGCGGCCGCGAAGAGCTTGGATCAGGCCAAGGGTTCCCTGGAGCGGGCCCGGGCTGCCTTCAAGCGAGCCGAGATCGAGCTGCGCAACGTGCAGGATGTCGCCCGCGCCGCCGCAGGCCCGCAAGCACGCACGGCCCTGCCCGAACACGCCCAGAAGATCCAAGACCTCTCACAAATTCTTGCGGAGCGTCGCGAAGCGCTGGCCGCTCCCCAGGCATCCTTCGACGAGGCGCAGCGCGTCTGGAACGCGGCTGACAGTGCGAGCAAGGCCGTGCAGCGAGGCATTTCGGACCTGCAGAAACAGCGGCGCGCGATCGAGCAGTCCTACGCCAAGGAGCTGGGGGTTCGGTCCCAAGGGGTGGAGCACGCCCAGTCCGAGCGGCGAACGGCCCTCATCGCGCTGGGAGCCAGCCTGATCGAGACCAGCTCCGGCGTGGTGCCCCAGCAACTCCAGCAGCGCTTCTTTCAAGCGCAAGAAACGCTGGCCGGGCACGGACGGGAAGTCGCTCGCTTGCGTCAGGCGATGGCAACCGCCGACCCGGGGGCCGTCAAGAAGGGGTGGATCGTGCTCGGGGCGGGCAGCGCTCTCGTCGTGCTTCTGCTGATCGTCCTGATCGCCCTGTTCGGCCGGTCGGACCCGGAACCTCTCTACGGCTCCGTAACCCGTCCAGCGACTACGAACGCCTGCG
>CAZAWR010000155.1:0-15263 GCA_964488865.1 uncultured Polyangiaceae bacterium
GACGTCAGGCACGGGCGGGACGTCAGGCACGGGCGGGACGTCAGGCACGGGCGGGTCGTCAGGCACGGGCGGGACGTCAGGCACGGGCGGGACAGGCGGGTCTGGTGGCACAGGTGGACCGGATGGGGGCAGCGTCGAGGGACACGACTGTTCCGTGGTGCTATCAGGCGGAACCGGGGACGAGCCGGGGGGGATCATCCCTGTCTGTTGCGCGCTGACGAGCGCAGAGGCGCCGGACGCCGCCGAGTTGTTCGCGTTGTTCAACGAGCATCGTGCGGCAAACGGAGTGCCGGAGGTGACCTACGATCTGGACCTGGAAGCCACGATCCAGGGCCATCTCCTTCACCAAGCGCTCCACCCATTCACCGGGTGGACGGCTCCGGAAGCGTCGGTGGCGACGAGCTACGACCGCGGGGCCGTGTGCGGGACATCGACCACCGGGGGCGTGTCAGGGACGAGTCACCTGACTGCGGCCGCGGCGATGACGTCATGGAAGTCAGACACGTCCATCAACGCCAACATGCTAGACACCAAGCACCATCGCGCCGGGGCTGGCCGGTACGCGAACCGGTGGGCGCTGCAGTTTGGCCCCTAAGGGGCCTGCCGCAACTCGATGACACTCCCGCTTGTTTCCGAGACAGCGATGAACCGTGCCGACCCTCATCGCTCGAGTCGATCCACACCACCACCCCCACAAACTGCATTGCATCGCCTCCACCCGAGGCGTATTCAGGGTCGCAGTGCCATTGGCCCATCAGCGGAACATGATTGCCAGGGGCAAGCCCCGATCATGGCGACCATGTTCGGTCGGGTCACCCCATCTGGCCACAAGATCCGGGGACGCGGACCAGGAGGAGCGAGTCCTTGCGAGGGGCCCGCTATGGGAGCCACCGGGATGGTGGTACAACACGAGGATGGAATCACGCTTCGCCGGCCCAGCGAAAGTACGGACATGAAGCTTCTGAAGGATCTCTTCGCCAACAACCGCGCATGGGCCGACGGGATCAAGGCCAGGGACCCGGGGTTCTTCACTCGCATGTCAGAACAGCACGTCCCAAAGCTCCTTTGGATAGGATGCTCCGACGCCCGTGTCCCTGCCAACGAGCTGCTGGGCCTGGCGCCCGGCGACCTGTTCGTCCACCGCAACGTGGCCAATCTCGTGGTTCACACGGACTTCAATGCCTTGTCGGTGGTTCAGTACGCCGTCGAGGTGCTCCGGATCGAGCACATCGTCGTGTGCGGTCACTATGGGTGCGGCGGCGTTCGAGCCGCGATGCAGAACGAGGACCACGGGCTCATCGACAACTGGCTGCGGAACATCAAGGACGTGTACTTCAAGTACGGGGCTGAATTGGAAGAGATCCGCGACGGGGACCAACGAGCGGATCGCCTGTGCGAGCTGAACGTGGCGGAGCAGGTCTCCAACCTCTGTCACACGACCATCGTCCAGAATGCGTGGAGCAAGGGACAGTCGCTCGCGGTCCACGGCTGGATCTACGGCATTGGCGACGGGCTGTTGAAGGACCTCGGGCTGTGCATCTGCCGGCCGGACCAGATTCCTTCGGTCTACCGAAGCTGAACCCACTTTCGCCTCTGGCCCCCGTAGCTTGGGGTAGGCGGTGTGCGAGAACGCTTGCGTCACCGCTCACCGCGGGACGAGCCCCACAGCCACGCGGCGCCCCGCACGCCACTCACGTCCCCATGCATCGCCGGCACGATGCGCGTGTCCATCTCGCCCCCGAAGGCGTAGGACCGCAGGCGTGCGGGGAGGGTGTCATACAGTCGGCTCACGTTCGACATGCCGCCGCCGAGCACGATGATGTCCGGATCCAGCACGTGGACCACATGGACCAAAGACCGCGCCAGCCGGTCCTCGTAGCGCTCGAGCGCGGCGAGGGCATCGGCCTTGCCTTGCGCAGACCCACGGGCGATCTGGACAGCGGTGGTCCGCGTGTTGGCTGCTCGGGCGTAATCGTTCTCCAGCCCGGTGCCGGAGACCCAGGTCTCGATGCAGCCTCGTTTTCCGCAGTAGCAGGCCGGGCCGGGGTATTCCTCGTCCCGCGGCCACGGCAGGCTGTTGTGACCCCACTCTCCCGCCACGCCGTTGAGTCCCTCGTGCACACGGCCGTGAAGCGCGATGCCCGCGCCGCATCCCGTTCCCAGGATGACGGCGAACACCACGTGCATGCCGGCGGCCGCCCCGTCCGTGGCCTCCGACACCGCAAGGCAGTTGGCGTCGTTGGCACAGCGCACCTCGCGCCCGATCGCTTCTGCGAGGTCCTTGTCGAAGGGTTTGCCGTTCAAGCACACCGAGTTCGCGTTCTTCACCAGGCCCCTGGCGCGCGCGATGGTTCCCGGCAAGCCCACGCCCACGGAACCCCTGGCGCCCGTCTGTCGCTCGAGGTCCGCCACCACGCCCGCGACGGCTCGGATCGTCCCCTCGTAATCGCCTTGGGGGGTGTCCACGCGGGCCCAACCGCGCTTTGCGCCTGCGTCGTCGAGGGCGATGCCCGCGATCTTGGTGCCCCCCAGGTCGATGCCGAACCTCATGCCTCGCGCTCCTTTCGCGAGAGGACATCAGAGCATGCCCGGGGGACCCGGTCGAGGAGTCTATCGAACGGAGTCATTCCCCTCGCTGCCCCGACGATCTTGCACCCGTTTGGCTGGCCGCAGATTCCGCAGAAGTCCGCAGATGACTTTCGTTGCTTGTACGGCGGTGCGCCACCGAGCGGCCGCGCGCGAGGGGGTAGATGGATGGGACCGACTGCGCGATGATTTCTGGAGGATGTCTGCCCGTTGAGGACTTGTGCCCTATCGAATCCAGGGCGCGATCCGCACCTTGCGGGGGACCACTTCGCGGATCGTCATCGGTCGCTTGCGCGCGCGCGTGATGTCCGCCTTCGCAAAGCCCGCCACCTTTCGAAGCAGCTCCTTGTGCTGCAGCGAAAGGGTCTTCTGGGAGTGCTGCAGGGTGCTCAGGGCGAGCGCCGTCTCCTGCTCGTCCTGGGGAAGGGACACGAGCACGTCGTCGATGACCACGCGTTCGCCGGAGGCTTCCACATACAGGACGGGGAAGGTGTCCGGCACCGCGGGGGCCGCGCCCTTCCACACGCACCACCCGTCGGCGCCCAACTCCGAGGACTGCTTCGTGACGTACGCGCCGCCCCCCTGCTGGTCATTGGCATCCAGTACGTACAGGGACAGCCCGTCGCAACTCTGGCTTTCGGTCCTCGTGTGGAGCGTCACGTACATGATGCCGCTCCTCGGAGACACGAGAACCCCGTACATGCCGACGCCCGGGTCGAGCACCGCGCAGCGAACGCCGGAGCGGCAGGTCACCCCGTGACCGAAGGCGAGGGAGTCGTAGCTCACCGAGTTCCAGGCGTAGGAGAGACTGCCGGAGAATTCGAAGCCGCCGTCGAGCAGGAGGTTGCCAGGACTGTCGACGTTTTCGTAGGGGTCGCGGGTGATGATGGTTCGGATGGTGGGACCGCCCGCTTCGCCGCCGGATCCTGCTTCACCGGAGGAGCCACCGATTCCGGTGCCGCCCGAGCCGCCCGAGCCGCCGACGGGACCGCCGCCGGTGCCGGTGCCGCCCGAGCCGCCTGATCCGCCGGTCGCGGTGGACCCGCCGGACCCGCCCGTCCCCGCCGTCCCGCCCTTGCCGTAGTCGTAGCCTTCGGCATCGAGCGTGGTCTTGCCACCGCAGGCCACGGCAGCGAGGGCGAGGGTAAGAAGTGCGGCTGAGCCGCGAGGCATGCAGTGCTGTCGGGGGCTCATGGGCACACCTCCTCTCCGCAGCGAACCCAAGCCAGGGCGCGCTCGTAGACCGTATCCTTGCCAGCCATGAGGTCTGATTGCTTCGGCAGGAGTACCTCGTCCGGCTCCACGCCGTGGCCGATGTTCGGCCGCCCATCGGCCCCGATGAAGTCCCCCGAGGCCAGGGACCAGTAGAAGAAGCCCTGCGCCTCCAGCGTGTAGAACGTCGAGAACGCCCCCATGGTCCTGCGCCCGAACAGCCGCGTATTCGTGGACCCCTTGACCCCAAAGGGGAAGAAGTCACTGCCGCTCACGTCCCGGGCAAGCAGCACCGCAATGCGCATGTCCTCTCGAGGAGAGCTGGACCCCACCTCCCACGCCTTCGACTCGTCGTGCTTCCAGAGGTCGAACATCGCGAGGCCGTCGGTCTCGTCGAAAGGCGGCTCGAACAACCCCAGCGTCCCGATCGTCGACCACACCGACACCGTCGCAGGCTTTCGGGACAGTTCCGTGAGGTACGCAGCGCCCGGCGCCGTGCCCCCGTCGCCACGACGATGGTCCAGGATGAGCCCCTTGGCGCTCGACCGGAACTTCGTGTAGGCGTTCTTCCAGGGGTTGGACCCGCTCCAGTCCATCATGGTGTCGTTCCACACCATCCCGTAGAGGTCTTCGCCCGGGGCGCTGTCTTTGAGCAGGCCGTGGCGGACGTCGTCGAAGTCGTGGGTATCGGGGTCCGGGTTGCCCGAGGCGAGGTGATAGGCGGGACGGTGATCGCAGACCGGGTGCTCGGTCATGGCCCCGTCCTCCAGGTTCGCGATCTGGATGGTTTCGGGCTGTCCGCAGGTGCCCGACGGGTTGCAGCGAATGACCTGGATGCTCTTGGCCAGCGCGCGTATTGCGGTTTGAAGAGACTCCACCTCTCCGCTGTGCACCTCCGGGTCCGTGGCCTGGTATCCCACCCATGCGAAGTCCGGGGTGCTCTTGGCCCAGGCGATCGGGTGCTTCCCGTCGATGGATACGAGCCTGTCTCCGGGCTTGAGCCCGAGGTTCTGGTACGGCCCTACGTGGGAGACGAGGACATCCGCGTAAGGGGGAGTCGACGGGGCGGCCGTCTTGGACTTGTCCGCGTCGCCCTCCACGAAGCAGATGGGGAACGCTTTGCCCGAGCTCCCGAAGTAAGAGGGCAGTCCGACCGACGATGTGTGGGAGTCACGCAGCTTCCGGATAGCCAGCGCGAAGGTGTTCCAGAAGGCCCAGGGGCTGTTGGCCGTGCGCATCTGGTCCATCGTAGCGAGGGCTTGCTGCATCGGCTCTTGCCTGGTGGCGACACCGCCGAAGGCGATTCGCACCTTGTTCTGGAGGGCGTCGACCACCCGGTCGCGCTGGGCCGCGGAGGGAAGGGAAGGGACGAGAGGGTTGCCGTCCTGACAATAGCCCTCCACGCAGACCTGGTCAGCCCCGCAGGCGGCGTTTCCCGCGCACGCGTTGCTGGGCTTGTACTCCCCCGGGGCCGGCGCCACCTCGAGGGCATCCATCTCGATTTCCTCCGACGTGACCATCAGCGCCGCGTAGGGGGACCGGGCGCCATCGACGGAGATCGGGGCCGACTCGATCTCGAGCCAGCCGTCGCTCGTCATGCGTCCGGTGGGGGCCAGGGTCGCGTAGAGGACCGGGATGCCGGGGCCCGACCCGTACTGGATGACGAGAAAGGGGTACCAAGCGCGTTCGCCGCGGACGAAGGCGCGCACGCGGTAGGCGGCGTTGGCGGAGCCGACGGACAGAGGGATGTAGGCGCTGTCGCCGAACGACCCGCCGCTCAGTACCACGTAGCGCTTGCCTTCGAGGGCGTCGCCGTCGACGACCTGGGCGCCGGGGCTGGAGGAGAAGCTCTCGAAGCCTTCGGTGTAGATGGCCTGGGGATCGAAGGCGAGGACGCCTTGGGGGGTGAAGGAGATGGCCGAGGCGGACAGCGGGGTCAGCAGGCAGACTGCGGCGGCGCAGCCCGCGGCACACCCACGCAAACGCGTTCTTCGTTTGGGGTTCTGGCGCGTGCGGGTCAAGGGAACCTCCGTGGGGAGAGAAGCGGCTCGGAAGCGAGCGGTGGGATGGGAGCAACGCCCGTGCCAGCGAGGCGAGACGGAAAAATAAGGGCGAATGGAAGGAGAGCGTTAGGCGAATGACGCGGGTGGGGGCACGGCGAATGGCACACGTGGTGTCAGGGAGAACGAGGTGGGGTACTCTCAGCGGCCGATTCCAGGGAGGCTGGTTCCTCGGCCACGGCCGACGCAACCACAGAAGCCGCAGAAGCCACAGAAGGGGACAGCCCTCTGCCTCCTGTGCTCTCTGTGCCTTCTGTGGTTCCTCTTCAGCCTCGGTTCGTCGTGTGAGCGAGCGACTTGGCCGCGGCGGGGATCCGAATCTGCAGGCACACGAAGAACCCTGCCAGGGCGATCGCCCCCGCAAGCAGGAACACCCACCGATGACCGTAGGCTTCCCAAAGATAGCCCGAGAGGATCGGCAGCGACATCGCCACCACGTGGTCGATCGTGATGCCCATCGAGATCGTCGGCGTGATGTCTGCCGGGTCGTCCGCGATCTTCTTCAGGTACGTGGTGCGCGCGATGCGCAGCGCGAACAGTACGCTGTCGAGCACGTAAGCGCCGAAGAGAAGGTACAGCGCGTACGGCGCCGGCAACACGTCGCTCGCGAACGCGTAGACCAGACACACGACGAGCAGCAAGACCTCGTCGGTCGCCAAGACGACACGCTCGCCCAGCCAGTCGATGACGTCGCCGAGCAGAGGGCGGAGCACCACGCCGAGACTGGCTGCGATGAAGTACAACAGGGCAATGGTGCCCACGCTCACGGCGTGCAGGTCGACCAGGACCCACGCGCCGAAGGCGAGGAAGATCTGCTTGCGCATCCCGAACAGGGCAGAGATCGCGTAGAAGACCCCGTACTTCTTCTTGAGCACCAGCCTGCGCGACGGCGGGTGGCCGTCGTCCATGCGAAGCGAGGCGTAGAGGATGCCGGCCATCGCCGCGCTGACGGCCACGAAGGTGTAGAACAGTCCGTAGCGATCGCCGAAGAGGTGGGCGCACACGAAGACCGCACCCACCCCGAGGATGGTGCCGAGGTTGCGTGCGCCGCCGAACTGCCCGAGGCGATGACCTTCGCGGCCTCCCTTGGCCAGCCGCAACGCGATCGGCCCTTCGACCGCGAAGATGATGTGATCGCCGAGGGACCAGAGGATGATGAACACGACAAGGGTGAGGGTATCGGAGGCGAGGAAGCCGAGGCCCAGGGCGCCCGCCGCGGTGAGCAACATGGCGACGGCCGCCATCTTCGTTTCTCGCAGCACCATCAGCATCGCGCCGGAGATGGCGAACAGCAAGAACCCGGGAAGCTCCCGGGGCAGCTCGAGCCACCCCCGCGCCTCCGCCCCGAGGTCGTGCACGCCTGCCAGGTAGTTATTCAACGTCGCCTGGAAGATGCCGACCGACGCGCCGAAGAACATGGTGGCGAGCAGGGCGCGCAGGAGATCGCGGGGCATGGGTCCAGGCGAATGTAGGCTTACCGTCCGTTTTCGTATAGCGGTTCGGCGAATGCCTGGCAGGGTCAGTCGAGATCGCGCAGAGCCGACCGGGGACAGCGTTCCGACAGGTTGGGATCCTGGGCAGCGAGCCGCACAAACCGGTACCGCGCCCGGTTCAACCTGCGCTTGACCGTCGCCACCGATATCCCGCACGTCGACGCGATCTCCTTGAGCTCCATCCCGGCGAGCATCCTGAGCGCGAAGACAGCCCTGTCCCCAGGCCGCATGCGGTCCAGCAGACGGACCAGCGCGCAGACGGCTTCGCGGCATTCCGGGTCCACGGCCTCCGTCCGCGGCTCGGGGACGTCCGCCGGAGCCACGAACAGCAGCCAACGGTGGCGCCTGCGGTGGCGAATCCGCTGACGGCCCGTACGCACGGCGATCGTGGTGATCCAGTTTCGAAGCTGCTGCGGGCAGCGCAGGCGATTCATGTCCTCGAGCACGTCCGCGAACACGTCCTGCACCATGTCGGGCAACTCCGGGTCCGGGCCGACAATGTGTCGGAGCGCATTGCGCACGTCCTGCTCGTACTTGTCGAACAGCGCCGTCTTCGCCCACACGTCGCCATCCAGGACCCCCGCGACGATCACCGGATCCTCGAGCTTTGTGGACCACGCGTATCGACCGGTGGGTGAACAAGGCGCCAGCCCCATGCACCCACCGATGCGCTGAGAGTCGATCAACTCGGTCATGTGTCCCCCCCGAACACGACGACGGCGAGCACAATCGTCGATCCAGCGAGTCTAGCACAGCGTTCCGTATGGCCACGGACAAGCCTAAAAATAGAGAAAATCTGTTCTGGACGGGCCGATGCGAATTCCGTATCGAACGTGCGGACGTGCGCTGTCGTTCTGGCACCCGCCGCAGCCGTGGTATTCCGGGGGGACACCATGCGGAAGAGAACCATCTGCAACCGGGATTGCCCCGACTCGTGCGGGCTCGTCGCCTCCGTCGACGGTAACCGTCTCGTGAGCGTGAACGGGGACCCCGATCACCCGGTGACGAGGGGCATCGTGTGTGCGCGCACGCGGCGTTTTCCCGCACGCCAGCACCATCCCGATCGGTTGCGCCGTCCCTTGCTTCGGATGTCTTCGGGCTTCCGTGAGGTCGACTGGGACGAGGCGCTCTCGCACCTTGCCCACCGCCTTCTGGCGATTCGCTCCGAGTCCGGACCGGAGGCCATCCTGCACTACCGGTCCGCCGGATCGATGGGAGCCCTGGGCAAGGTCGTCGATGCGTTCTTCGCCTGGTTCGGTCCCGTGACCGCCATCCGAGGCTCCGCCTGCAACGGCGCGGGCAGAGCGGCGCAGGTCGTCGACTTCGGCCTCTCCGACGGACACGATGTGCTCGACCTCGACCACGCTCGCAACGTCGTCCTCTGGGGAAAGAACCCCTTCGTCTCCCATCTTCACGTCGTGCCTCGGCTCCAGCAGGTGCGCAAGCGAGGGGGCAGGGTCGTGCTTGTCGACCCAGTCCACCACGCCTCGGCCCGTCTCGCCGACCGGGTCATCCAGCCTCGTCCCGGCGCAGACTTCCACCTCGCCTGCGCGGTTGCCCGCAAGCTCGCCGACGACGGTCGCATGACGCCCGACCTGCACCGCATCGCCGACGAGGCCGACCGGTACCTCGCCCTGATTCAGTCCCGACCCGTCGAGCGCTGGGCAAGGGACGCCGACGTGTCGATCGCGGACGTGGGCGCGCTCGCCGACGTCGTGTCCGATCGTCCGTGCGCGTTTCTCCTCGGCTGGGGCATGGCGCGTCGGTCCAACGGCGGCGCGATCCTGCGCGCCATCGACGCCCTCTGCGCCCTGAGCGGCAACGTGGGAATCCTGGGCGGGGGAGCGACCTACCGTGCGGACAAGCGGGGCGCTTTCGCATCGCTGCCGGTCCCCGAGCCCGGGCGCACGTTGCCCGAGCCGCAGCTAGGCCGAGCCATCCTGGAGGCGAAAGACCCACCCATCCGTGCGGTGTGGGTCACGTCAGGCAACCCCGTCGTGATGTTGCCCGATTCTCGCACGCTCGAGCGCGCCCTTCACACGCGTGACCTCGTGGTCGTGGCCGACTCGTTTTTGACGGATACAGCGGAATGCGCCTCCGTCGTGCTCCCCACCGCGACGATGTTCGAGAGCGATGATCTGATTGCCGCGTACGGGCACGGGTGGCTGGGGGCGTCGGTGCCGGTGCTCGACCCGCCGGAGGGGGTGCTGTCGGACCTTGCGATCGTGCAGCGTTTGGCGCGAGAAATCGACGCGCGCAACGGCGGTGTCCTTTCGCTGGGCGCGCGGTTGGGGGGCACGGCGCGGGACTGGAAGGAGCGCCTGGCTGCCCCGATGCTCGACAAGGGCGTGGACGTGGATCGTCTGGAACGAGAGGCCGTACGCAACCCCTTTGCCCCCGTCGTTCCGTTCGAAGGCTCGGTGTTCCCCACGCCCACCGGACGGATGCGGCTGGTCCACGAGGTTCCGGTCGAACCGACGCCGGACTCCACTCACCCGCTGTGGCTCCTGTCCAGCTCGGTGCGCGACGCCCAGGGATCGCAGTGGTCGGTGCCGTTGCCGGACGTGTGGCCCGCAACGTGTCACCCGTCGGCGGCGCCGGGGCACGCGGACGGTGACGAGGTGATGCTGTGCAACGACCAAGGCGCGATGCGGGTGAGGCTCGTGTTCGACGACAGGCAGCGGTGCGACGTGGTCGTGCTGCCGAAGGGCGGACCCTTGTCGAGGGGTCAGTGCGCGAACGTGTTGGTGCCTGACACGATGACGGACCTTGGCGAGGGTGCGGCGTACCTGGACGCGCGGGTGCGGATCGAGCGGGCGTGAGGGCTGAGGACAAAGCACGGAAGGCAACCCTTGCTTCCATGCCCGGGCTTGGGGCATCCAAGAGGGACCTCATCATGCAGCAAGACTTCTTCCGCTTTCGAGGAACCCGTCGCTACTTGACCAGCGAGGGGCTCGAGTCCGCCGTCAACTGCGCCCTCGCCCTCGAGCGCCCCTTGCTCGTGCGAGGCGAGCCGGGCACGGGCAAGACGCTCCTGGCCGAGGCGGTCGCCGAAGCCCTCGACCTTCCCATCGTCCGCTGGCAGGTCAAGAGCACCACCCGCGCCCAGGACGGCCTCTATGTCTACGACACCGTGCGCCGGCTTTATGACTCGCGGTTCGGCGACGGCGACGTGCGCGACATCCGTCGCTACATCCGGCTCGGTCCCCTCGGGCAGGCGTTCTCGGCCGATCACCGCGTGGTGTTGCTCATCGACGAGGTCGACAAGGCGGACGTCGAGTTTCCGAACGACCTGTTGCACGAGCTCGACCGCATGCGCTTCACGGTGCTCGAGTCGGACGAGGAGGTGGTGGCCAAGCAGCGCCCCGTGGTGATCATCACGAGCAACAACGAGAAGGAGCTACCGGACGCATTTCTTCGGCGGTGTGTGTTTCACTTCATCGAGTTCCCGGATGAGTCGCTGATGCGGCGGATCGTGGGGGTGCACCATCCGGATCTGGACGACGCGCTCGCGCGGCAAGCGATGGAGGTGTTTTACGAGATCAGGGGTCTTCGCACGCTGCGCAAGCGGCCGAGCACGAGCGAGCTGATCGACTGGATAGCGGCGCTGCGGGCCGCGGGGATCGGGGACGTGAAGCTCGAGCGCAGCCTGCCGTTTCTCGGCGCGCTGCTGAAGAAGGAGCAGGACCTGGAGTCCTTCGCGGACGCCATGGCGGGGGGGCGGCGCTACCGATCGTAGAACCTATGTTTCTCCCCTTCCTGATCGAGCTGCGAAAACGAGGGATCCCCGTGGGGATGCAAGAGGCCATCGCGCTCGCGGGGGCGCTCGGCAAGGGGTTGCACGAGTCGTCGCTCGACGGGTTCTATCACGTAGCGCGTGCGCTGCTCGTGCACCGGGAGTCTCACCTGGACGCGTTCGACGAGGCGTTTCTCGCGCACTACAGGGGTGTGTACGCGAAGAGCATCGAGATTCACGAGGAGCTATTGTCGTGGCTGCGGGACGCGGCGAGCCGGCAAGCGCTCACGCCTGAGCAGATGGCACTGCTCCAGAACCTGGACCCGGATGAGCTGTTCGAGCAGCTCCAGCAGAGGCTTCGGGACCAGAAGGAGCGGCACGACGGCGGCAATCATTGGATCGGCACGGGGGGCACGTCGCCCTTCGGGCATGGGGGGCACGCGCGCGCGGGCATCCGAGTCGGGGGTGGCGGAGGGAACCGCAGCGCGATTGCGGTGGCGTCGGCAAGAACGTTTCGGGCGTACCGAAGCGACGTTGTCCTGGATGTGCGTCAGATGGCGATGGCGTTGCGCAAGCTACGTGCGTTCGCGCGGGAGGGGGGAGAGCGGGAGCTGGACTTGGAGGAGACGGTGGACGCGACGGCGCGCAACGCGGGGGAGTTGGAGGTGGTGGAGCGTCCGCCGCGCCGGCCGAACACGCGGGTGGTGTTGCTGATGGACGTGGGAGGGTCGATGGACCCGTATGCGCACCTGGTGTCGCGGCTGTTCACGGCGGCGAGCAAGGCGACGCACTTCAAGGAGCTTCGCAGCTACTACTTCCACAATTGCGTGTACGGTCGGGTGTACGACAAGGAGACGCTGCAGGGAGGGGTGTCGGTGGCGGAGCTTCTGGCGAGCTGCGGCAAGCACCACAAGCTGATTGTGGTGGGGGACGCGCTGATGGCGCCCTACGAGCTGACGCACCCCGGGTTTACGTTGCAGTACGGGGGGGACCGCCCGACGGAGGGGATTGCGTGGTTGCAGATGCTGGCGCGGCACTTCGAGCGGAGTGTGTGGTTGAACCCGGAGCCGCCGGGGTACTGGGCGGGGACGACGATCGAGGTGATTGCGAGGGTGTTGCCGATGTTCCCGTTGACGCTGGACGGGCTGGGGGACGCGGTGGACTACCTTGTGCGGGGTCGGTGAGCGTCAGAAGAAGCCCATCACGAGGCGGGCGCCCACGCCGGGCCCGCCTCCTTCGCTCTGACCCGTGTACGTCGCGAACAGGCCGAGTCCGATGGAGCCATCGTCGCTGCCGATGACGCCGTCGACGCCCGCCTGGCCCGACCAGACCGTACGGACGCCGGAGACCTCCGGGAAACCGTTGGTGGTCATGTCCGTTCCGGACCCCAGCGGTCCGAGATGAACCAAGCCGAAGCTTCCGTCGGGTCGTCGGGGCGAAAGACCACGGACGGCACCAGGTCGTCGATGCTGCCTCCCAGGAATCCCCAGTGATCTTCCACAGCGCCATCGGTCCCCTTCGTGCGTGTGTGGATCCCCTGTGCGAAACGCGTTCCGCTTACCTCCTCTTCGCCATACCGGCAGTCCATGCTCGAACTGTCGAGTTTCAAGATTGCGTTGCGAACCACGCCATCGGCCTCCGCCACCAGTCGGTACGAGACCTCCTTGTCGCCCCCCACGCGAATTCGGGTGAATTGCAGCAGGGCTTTGTCCGTGGCCGGGTCGAGCGTGAAGTTGGGGTAACCGGAGATGCCCAGGCCCGCGCCGGACCACGTGTCCTTCATCCGGCGACACCCCAGGGACGACGGAACCGACGCGGAGCACGGCTCCCATTCGATCGGTGCGGGCATCTCGGCGTTTTGGCCCGGCACGTACAGCGGGCAGTCTTCCGACCATTCGGTCCAGGCTCGCCAACCGGGAGGTGCACCGTCAGGAAGGGGGCTGGTGTCCTGCACATCCGAGGGGTCCGCCTCAGGCGTCACCTCCGCGGTGGGGGCATCCTGGGCCACGTCCGGCCCAGCTTCCTCCACCGTTGCGTCGACGGGATCGGAGGGTGTGGCGCCATCGTCCGACGTCTGGCAGGAGGTCATCAGCGCCAGGGCGACGACGTGGGTGAGCGCGAAAACAAGATGGTGATGATGGGTCAGAAGCATTGGCCGACGTCCCTCCAGGACCCCAGGCTGCCGCCCAGCGTGGCGCGGCGCACGACCTTCGGAAGCTTCGTGGTGCTCTGCCAGAGCGGAAGTGCGTAGCCACTCGCGTCCACCCAGGGGGCCATCCCAAGCGCCCCGGTTCCCATGAGCACACGGTCCACCGTGGCACCGTTGCGGTCCGCTCGGATGCGCACGATCCCGTGCTTGCGCAGTCTCCTGCTGGATGCGGCCACCAGCACCGAACCGTCCTGGTCGAGCACCACCCAATCGGGCCCGGTTCGCGGTGCCTTGGGTGTCCATGCCCCTTCGTTCGGCCAGGGGAGCCGGGTGGTTGCTAAGAATCGAACGGGTGTTCTGCGAAAAGTCTCGATGCAGCCTCAGGTGAGCTGCATTCCGTACTCCTTGCCCGCGGTCGCAACCCAACCCCTACGGATCGATCCCAATCTCGCCGAAAGGAATCTCCTCGAACCCGGGCAGGTCGTAGGCCGGTGAGTCGGGCTGCAGCGACAGGTCGAGGTTCGCCTCGTCCACGAACTTCGGGTCGACGTCTTCGAGGTTGTCTGCCATCTCGGCATAGACGTCCAGGGTCTCGGCGGAGGCGCGGATCCAGCTCGTGTTGGCGAACCCGATGTTCCTCGAGAACACGCAGCGTTCCGGGTGGCGCCACATGGCGCCGGGGGCGATGATCGCGTCCCAGTCGTTGGGGATCGCCGCGCAAGCCGGGTAGCGCGACGCCCAGGGTTCGTTCTGGTAGCTCACCTTCTGCAGCTTCTCGAGCAAGTTCCAGCTGTCTCCGGGGATGTTGTTGGGGGAGCCGGGCCATTCGGCCCCACGGCTGTCGGCGGACAGGGCGTCCCCGCACCGGGCGAGCACGTTGTTGACCATGACGTTGTCGCGTCCTCCACCGTGCTGGATCGCGTGGCCGGAGACGCGGTAGATCACGTTGCCCTCCACGCGGATGCCGCTCACGCAATCGTCCAGGTAGACGCCGTGCACGCCGTAGCCCACGAAGTTGGTCGTCACGTCGTGGATGAAGTTGTGGCGGACCACGTTGCCGCGATAGCCCCAGTCCCGGCCGGTGTAGATCGCGCCGGCGTCACTGGAGTACTGGCACACTTCGTAGATCTCGTTCTTCTCGATCACGTGCTCGTTGCCCCCGAACAGGATCGCGGAGTGGGGGGCGTCGTGCATCACGTTGTGTCGCACCACGTGGCCGACGTCGCTCAGGCTGACTGCCGGGCGGTAGGTCCATTCCCACTGGCCGAATTTATGGAAGTGGGAGTGTTCCACCACGGTCGCGCCGGGCAGCAGGCTCGTGCGATCGCCCCCGCTCACGCGGACGCCGCCGTTGCCGAGGCCGTACAGGTTGCCGTGATCGACCCGGTGGTTCGAGCCCGAGAGGACGGCGCCGTTGGTGCCGGCGTGTCGCAGGGTCACGCCCACGAGAGACACGTGCTCGCCCCCGTCGACCCGGACGAGGTTGGCCCGCCCCGCTTCGATCGTCACGTCCTGGACCGTCACCCAGCTCGCGTCGTCGAAGCGAATCACCGTGTCCGGCAGCGTCGAGATCACGACGTCGCCCCCGTCGAACCCACTGGGGGGCCAGAGGTAGAGCAAGCCGTTGGTGCGATCGATCCACCACTCGCCTGCCTCGGTGATCTCCTCGGGAATGTTGTAGGCGTACCAAGGTTGTCCTTCGGTCACGCCGTATCCCGGGGATTCCGCGAAGGTGACCGTGCGCGTGGTGGTGTCGATGCTTGCGGCGGCCACGTGGCAGTCGGCCCAGGCATACTTCCAGAACCCGTGGAAGCGCAGGTCGGAGACGTCGGACCAGCGGGAGGGGCGGTCCCCTGCGTAGCGCCACGCCGTGTCCGAGAGCGCCTCGAGCACGGGGGCGAACCCTCGGTTGATCGCTTCGGGGTCGTGGGTGGAGACCTGTCCCACGGCGCCGTTCGACGGCTCCATGCTCCCTAGCCCTACTTTCGCACTGCGTCGAGTCTGCCTGAGAATCGTGGTCGTGGGCG
>CAZAWR010000156.1:0-15260 GCA_964488865.1 uncultured Polyangiaceae bacterium
GCGACGAGCAGAACACGTGCGTCGAGTGTGCCGAGAACAGCCACTGCAACGAAGCGGCGGGCGAGTTGTGCGATCTGAACACGAAGACCTGCGGCACGGGCAACGGCGACGGGTCGGGCGACGGTGGAACCGACGCGGGCGACGAGCGCTACGGAGCGTGCGCGGGGTGTGTCACGGCGGGGACGCGGACGGGGCAGTGGCAGCTAGGCATCCTCGCCGCCGCGCTTGCGTTGCTGATGCGGCGTCGAAGCCGTTCCTTCTACTAGGCCACGCGTCACACCTTTCGAAACATCGGCACGTCAACGCGCGAGATGAATCCACGACGCGTTGAGGCTGGTTCCATGATTAATGGCGGGTTGGAACGAGATCGAGGGACGCCCCAAGGCCGACGAAAAGGAAGTGTAGCCAGTTCTTTGCGTAGTTCGCTGGGTCCTCATTGGTCGCTCCGCCCCCGAGATAGCGGAGGTTGAGGAAGACGTTGGACGTGTCCTGCAGGCGCACTCCGCCCCGGAGGGAGAAGTCCAGAATGGCCCCCACGGTGTCGTTCGAAGACCCGTTGAAGACGCTGATAGGGGCGTAGATTCCGTCGGCTTCGAATCCGACGAAGGCCGACTTCCCCAAGGAAGTCTCGCCTCGGGCTTTGAGGGCGGGCACGAAGCCCACGCTCGAAGTGCGGCTAAACGCTTCCCCGTCCAGGCGTGTGAAGGTGTAGTTGGCGTTTCGAATCTGGCCTGTGAATCCCAAGGAGAGGTATCCCTCGCGGCTCGAGGTCACTTCATACAGATAGCTGAGGCGATAGAAAGGAAAGCTGAACGCCGTTTTCACGGGATGCCCCGCTTCGAAGGTGACCCCTTCGTACCTTTCGTCTCGCGAGGGCGTACGAACCCCTTCCGTGGAAAGAGGCTGATACAGAAAGATGAAGGTGTGTTTGGAGAGTTCCAGTTCGGTGCTCCATCGCGTGTAGAACGCCAAGTTGTCTTGACCGGCAGCGTCCCGGAAGTCGATTCGCGACGCGTTGTCGCCAAACTCACCTTCGTTCGACAGGGTTCCGAAGAATCCCGCCTCACCCACGAGACGAACCTGGTACGGGGGCATCGCCGGCACGGGCCTGTGGGGCGGGGCAACGTAGTATTCCAAGGGATAGGGCTGGTCCTCTGCGGCTTGCGAGGCCGAGACGGCAACGGGCCCGGTAATGACAAAGGTTAGCAACGGGACAGCGGCCCGACGAAGCGACCGAAAGGAAAGGTCCGTCTGCGACATGGGGGTTTGGATGTGGTTCCGTCGAGAAAGGTTGCGGATTGAGCATTCCGAAGCTCGCAAACGCGGGGCGCCTTCGGCCTACTCGGTGGCTGCACGAATACCCTGGTCGCCGTGCCGGGTCGTCAGCACCTTCGCCTCCAAGTCGTAGCTCTACGGCACCTCAACGGCGCCGGCGGTGCAAGGCTCGCTACGCGCATTGCCACGTTGGTCGGAGGCCGGGCAACCCGATCCGATCTTGAGCGCCGGGCTTCCGTCCGACGGGACCATGGTTTCCGTCTCGCCCCCGTGGTCGCCGAGGTCGCCGAGGGCGGGATCCGCGACCAGGGTGCCGTCGGTACACAAGGCCTTGTCCGGCCACTGGATGTTCCCGCCGCCGTCGCCGTGCGTCTCGTTGCAGCCCGGAGTCCACATGGCGGTGTTCCCGGCGACAATCGTGTTCTTGAGGGCCAGCCCCTCGCCGAAAATCGCGCCGCAAATCTTGTCTTGCCCGGTTGCGTGGTTGTTGGCGATGGTGCAGTTGAGCAGCGTTCCCGTGGGCGAGTTGCTCAGCCACAGCCCACCGCCGTTGGTTCCGAACGCGACGTTCTCCGCGATAGTGACGTTGGTGAGATTCGCTTCGCGTCCGTGAATCCACAATCCGCCGTTGTGATGAGCCTCGTTGCGAGAGATCGTAGTGTTGGTGATCGTGAGCGCGAGACCCTGCAAGTACATTCCGCCAGCGTTGCCGGAGTCCGTGGGAGTGACCCGGTTGCCGTTGATCGTGGAGCGATCCATGGAAAACGATCCGGTCGAGTCGTTCGACACGCGGAAGAAGGCGCCCCCGATGGCGCCGGCTTCGCTGTCCGTGATCGAGACCCCGCAGACGATCGTGGCTTCGTCTCGGCCGTCCATGTAGATGGTTCCCCCGCAGCCGCCGTTCCCTGGGTTGCCGTCCGTGCCTGTCGCGGTGTTGCCGACGAAGGTCGAGTTGACGAGGGTAAGATCGCCGTTGAGGCTACCGACGGCCCCACCGTTGCTGGCGGAGTTGCCGGAGAAGTTGCACCCGGAGATGATGGTGTCACCGCCGCCAAAGGCGTAGACGGCGCCGCCAGCGATGTCCTGGCCTTGCGATGGGGCGTGGTTGTCGAAGAAGTTGCAGTCGATGACCGTCAAGCTGCCGCCGTCGCGGTAGATAGCGCCGCCGCCCTGCGCGGTGTCATCGCCGCCGCTCGGGCTGCGCCCGTCGCGGAACGTCAGCCGCTGCACCACCAAGCGCGGGGTGGTCTGATCGTAGCCGGAGTCCAGGTACAGAATGCGCGTGCTGCCGCCGCCGCTAAGCGTGACCAAGCCGCCCCCGTCGAGCACCGCCTCCTCCTTGAACGTGATGGTCGACGTGATTTCGATGGTCACAGGGTCGTCGCCGCAATCGAAGACGATGGCGCCGCCCTCGTCCGCCGCGGCTTGCAGCGCTGCCTCGGTGCAGTTCTCGGGTGATCCCGTCCCCACGACCGCTGCCGAAGAGACGTCAACGAGGTCGGGCGCGGCGCAGGTGGCCGGAGGCGGTGCGGCGTCGGCCTGGGTGGAACCCCCTGATCCGCCGGATCCTGCGCTGCCGTCGTGCGGTGTGCTGGTGTCGGCCCCCTGCGCATCGGAGGGGCCAGCGTCCGCGCCCGGTCCTGCGGACCCGCCGTCATCGGACGAGCAACCGAAGAGAGGAAACAGACAGAGCAAAGGGATGGAAAGCAAAGCGCGCATGGGGACCTCCGAGCCTGGAGTGTCGCACGAGCGGTCGTTCAATGCACCGCCCCTTGAAAACCACTGCGTCATCACCACCCGCAACCGCGCGCGAAGAAGTCAGTCGGCGCTTCCTTGAGCGCTTCCAACCACGTGTCCCAAGGATCTCTCGCCCGAGCGGCGAAGTCCGCCACATCGGGGTCCCTTCGCTCGGCCTTTCTCATCCACGTGCCGTCGAGATCAATGCGTCCTTGCGCATTGCCCAACCCCGGCACCCGCGTCGACAGCCGCGGCACATCCGGCGCCGTCGCCCAGCGGTCCGCGTCCGCCATCGGACGCAACCCTTCGAGATCCGACCAGGCCTCGATGAACGTCGTTTCTCCTGCATCGTTGAACGTGAACTCCTCGTAGATCGGGCAGGCACCACCCTCGTATTCGAATACCACGTAACACCGCGCAAAGGGCTGCTCCGGGAATGCCCTACAGTCCCGCTCCGGAACCGTCGAGGGATCGACGTCACGCAGTATCTCGGACGTCTCTATCATCGTTTCACGGGTGTAGCCCGTGAGCAAGAGCCACGGAGGCCACTCCCATCGCGCCACGAGATCCGAGTAGTTCGGAATGCTGGCAGGGTCTGCATTCACGTCCAGCGTGTCGAAGTACTTGTTCGCCTCAACTACGTAGTAGTCCGACGATTGGGTCGGACGCAAACACCGCGATGTGGCGCCGTCCGTACCGTCGTTCTGGCAGGAATGGTTGATCTCGTAGGGCGAGGGATCGGGGTCGCTTGCGGACGAGCATCCGATGGCACCGAGCGTGGTTGACACCACGACAAACAAGAAACGTGCAAAGCCAATCATGAAAGGACTCGAGCCCGGGAGGGAGAGGATCAACGAGCCAACCGCCGCCGGCGCGAGGTCAGAAGGGCGGCCGCCATCAACAGCACAAGCGGTATCCCCTCGCGAGACGCATGGCCCACGGTCCTGCACCCACAACCGTCGTCGTCGTCCCCAGAGCCAGCCGCCGGCTTCGAACCTCCGCTCCCACTGGCCCCTCCGCTCCCACTGGCCCCTCCGCTCCCTCCGGCTCCGCCAGTCCCTCCCGTGCCACCGTCGGCCAAAGCCTCGCACGTGCCACTGGCGCAGGTGCCGTCCTCGCAGGCCTCGTTGCAGCACACGCCGTCCACGCAGAACCCGCTCGAGCACTCGTCCGGGCCCCCGCAATCAGCACCGTTCGCCGACAACACTGCGCACGCGTTCGCCTCGCTGCACCAATAGCCGTCCACGCACTCCGACGCCGTGCTGCACGAGTCGAGACACGCGCCGTCGAGACACGCATAGCCACCGGCGCACGCTGATTCGGCGCCGTCCTGGCAAGCGCCCTGGCCATCGCACATCCCCGCCGCGCGGATCATCCCCGGCCCCGTGCAGGAGGCTTCGGCGCATTCGGTCGTGGTGGACGCGAACCCACAAAAACCGTCCGCGGTCGACCCTGCCGCGACGCTGCACGCATGACAGCTCGCCGTCGCCCCACCCTCGCACGCAGACTCGCAGCACACGCCGTCCACGCAGAAGCCGCTCGCACACACCTCGCCGTCCGTACAAGGGTCCCCGTCCTCGAGACGCAGCAGAAAGGAGTAGGCCATGCCGACGTTCGTCGCCACGTGGTCGTCGGAAGGTGCGCCCACAATTGCGGTGGAACCATCCGTGGCCACCGCGGTGCCGAACCCGTCGTCCGCGCCCGAGGTCGCGACCACGATCTTCTCGCGCGTCACCCACGCGCCCGCAACCTGCTGGAGCAGGTACACGGCGCCTGCGGACGTAGCGATCTCGTCGTCCGAGGGCGACCCCGCTAGAGCCACATCCCCTCGCATCGAGAGCGCGTCGCCGAACTTGTTGCCGGCCTCGACCCCGGTCGGCATCAGCTTGTCTTGCTGGGACCAGGTCGAGCCGTCGTGCCGGAACACGTACACGGCGCCCGCGTCCGACCCAGCTTCGTCATCGAAGGGCGACCCCACGAGGATCGTGTCACCGAAGATCGCCACTGCGTTGCCGAAGCTGTCGTACGCCGCCCCCGCTGAGGCCGAGAGCTTCTGCACCTGCGTCCACTCGCTGCCGGTTCGAGCGAACACGTACGCCGCCCCGTCGAGCGCCTCGGTCACCGTCGCGTCCGGGGCGCCGATCACAGCAACGTCCCCGTCGACCGCCACGCGCAACCCGAATCGCTCATCGGCCCCTGCCCCGTCGTCCGCCGTCATCACCTGCTGCAACGTCCACGTCCCAGCCTCCCGCACGTACGCGTAGGCCTCCCCCGCGCGACTTCCGAACACCGCCGTGGTGCCCGATGCCGCCATCGTGATCCCGAATCGGCCGTCGTCCACATGCTCGTCCGGGATCATCTTCTGGACTTCCTTCCAGGCCGTGCCGTCGTGCCGGAACACGTAGACGGACCCGGAAGCCCACACGTCAGTCTCGTCGTGATGCGCCCCAACGAGGATGTCCCCATCCGCAAGGGCGACGGAGTTCCCGAAGCGGTGATCGTACTGCGGGTCTGCCTGGGTGAGCTTGGCGGGCGTGCCCCAGCCCGTCGCGGATCGCTCGAAGACGTAGGCGGCGCCACCATTGGTCTGGAGCGCACCGTGAGCCCAAGCGCCCACGACCGCGGTGTCCTCCTCTACGGCGACCGCGAAGCCGAACCAGTCTTCGTTCGTGGTGTCGTCAGGAGCCAGGGAGCCGTCGTCGAGGGCGACGACACCCGCAGAGCCGTGAGAGGCGTAGAGCAAGACGGATGAGACGAGGACGCCGAGCAGACCGGATCGGGCGAAGGAGTTCATGACAGGTCCTTGGTTGCGAGCGGGTTGGACAACCGGTTTATTGTGCCGTCTTGGGGGCGGCGAGGGAAGCATCGAGGTGAGCGACCAGAGAGACCTGTAGTCAGCGCTGTGAACAGCGGTCGAGCAGGGCGTGGGCGGCCTGACAGGCCTGGCGGTCCGCGGTCGCGCAGCGTTCCGGGACGGCACAACTGGACGCACGCTCCTCACATCGCGCCTGGGTGCGGTCCTGGCCCTCGCACTTCTTTTTCGCACAGGCTTCGATGTCCGCGCCGGGGTTGCCGCACTTGGTGACGCAGGCGCTGAGGCTCTGGGCGATCCGGCTGCACTGCTCGCCTTGGCAGCCGTCGAGCTTGAACGAGCCCGTGCATTGGTTCGAGCACGTGGCAAAGGACTGCATGGCGGCCGCATCCATGCAGGTCGGCGCGACCTGCTCGTGGCAAGTGCGGGCGGTCTGGCGTGTCTGCTCACACTCCGCAGCGATCTGGTCGCACGCGTGCCGCGCCTGGGCACATGTCGCGTCCGCGGGCGGAAGGGCACCGGAGGAAGATTGAACGCACGCGAGGAAGGACGCTGCCGAATCGGCCGCATCGCTGGCGAGAGAGCGAGCCTGCGTGCGACACCGAGATCGGGGCGCAGCGCCCTCGGAGCAGGGGGAAGGGACGAGAGCATCGCAAGCGGACTCGCCCTCCACCGCACCTTCCTCAGGGGCGGTGCTGTTGCCGTGCACGACGCGCTCTTCGGGGGCAGGCGCGGCCCGGCTGTCCCCGTTCGCGGGACCAGGGTCGACGTGGTCAGCAGGCGATGACGCGGGTCCACTGGCGGGGCCGCACCCCGACGAGATGGCAGCTGTCAGCGCGAGGAAGATCGTTCGCTCGATGTGCAAGGTCGTCTCCTTCGTGGGCGCGGATGGCGCTGGGCGGAGCATCGCGCAAGAGGACGCGGGTGTCACCAGGTGCGATCTCCGCAAAGTCCTGCCCGGCACTGACCCTCACCTATGCCGACGGTGTCCAGGAGGTGACCAAGGGCGGCGACTTGTTCTACTGGCCGCCAGGACACACCGTGAGGGCCGATGCGGACACGGACATCGTCCTGTTCAGCCCGCAGGTCGAGCACACCCACGTCATCGATCACATGATCCAGAAGATGAGCGGCTGAAACCGCATCCCTTCGATCCACTCCCGCGGGCGCCATCCGGCGAAAGTCGCGCGTGCCACGCTCGATCGTGCGACGGTCTCAAGCGTCCTTTTCTTGGACCCGCCCACCGTCCAGCTCGACGATGCGCTTGGCCCCGAACCCCTCCAGCAACACGCGGTCGTGGGTCACGAGCAGCACGGTGCCCGCAAAGGTCTCGATAGCGGACTCGAGCTGCTCGATGGCAGGCATGTCCAGATGGTTGGTGGGCTCGTCGAGCACCAGGCAGTTGACGCCTCGGGCCTGAAACAGCGCGAGGGACGCGCGGGTCCGCTCCCCGGGCGAGAGGGAATCGGCGGCGCGCGCCACGTGGTCGGCCCCAAGCCCGAACTTCGCGAGCAACGTGCGCGCTTCGACCGGGAGCAACCCCGAGACGTCGACGAACGTATCGAGGAGGGACTGCTCGCCAAAAAACCTGGACCGTCGCTGCTCGAGCTCACCCACCACCACGCCAGGTCCCATCCATCGCGTCCCTTCGGAAGGCTCCAGACGGTCGAGCAGAAGGTCGAGGAGCGTCGACTTGCCCGAACCGTTGGGGCCCACGATGGCGATCCGCTCCGCCCACCGGATCTGCAGGTCGACGGGACCGAGGGTGAAATCGCCACGCTGAACGATGGCGCCGGTGAGACGCGCGACGACGTCGCCACTTCGACCAGTTTCTGCGATCTCGAGGCGCAGGTCCCAGCCTTGCCAGGGTTTCTCCACGACCTCGAGCCGTTCGATGGCGCGCTCGGTGGCCTTGGCCTTGGCAGCAACCTTCTCGCTGCTCACCGTGCGAAAGTGCTTGATGAACTTGTCCTTCTCACTCGTGTCGCGCTTGGCCTTGCGCACGCCTTGGATGGACCAGAGGCGCTGCTGCTGCGCGCGAGCCGCGAGCGTGTCGCGCTTGTCCGTGTAGACGGCGTAGTCCTCCTGCGCGTGCCGTCGGGCGACGGCGCGGTTCTCGAGGTAGGCTTCCCACCCGCCGCTGAAGACCCGCATCGTCCGCGTGTGGTCGTCGAGCTCGGCCACATCGGTGATCACCCGCTCGAGGAACGCACGGTCGTGGGAGACGATCGCGAGGGCGGATTCCGTGCTGACCGCGAAGGACTCGAGCCGTGAGAGGCCGTCGAAGTCGAGGTCGTTGGTGGGCTCGTCGAGCAGCAGGATGTCGAAGCGCGAGAGCAGCACGGCAGCGAGCGAGACGCGGGCCGCCTGTCCTCCTGAGAGCGCGGTCGTGGGCAGGTCGACGAGCCTTGCTCCGATGCCTAGCTCCTCGAGCATGGCTTCGGCGCGTGCATCCAAGTCGCCCCCGCCCAGGTCGAGCCAGCGCTCCAGCGCGACGGCGTAGGCGTCATCGCTCCCCGGAAGCCCCTCGGAGAGCGCCAGGGTGGTTCGTTCGAGCTCGGCGAAGGCGTCCGCCACACCGGTGCGTCGCATCAGGAACGCGAGCACGGTTTCTCCCGGGAAACGGTCCGGCTCCTGGGGCAGATAGCCCACGGTGGCTTGCGGCGGCGAGAGCGTGATCGTCCCCCCGTCGGCGGGGAGCAGGCCTGCGAGCACGCGGAGCAGGGTCGACTTGCCCACCCCGTTGGGCCCGATGACGCCGACGCGTTTGCCGGGGAAGAGAGACAAGGACACGCCGCAGAGCACCTCGGTGCCGGCCAGCGCGAGCGCAATGTCCTGAGCGTGAAGGGTTGCTGACACGGTCTTCCTTTCTGAAGGGAGGAGTATGCCACCCTCGATAGGGCTTGGTTGGAATGATTGACACGGTGACGCGAGGGCTGCACAAGCCGATCATGACGGAGCGAGACCGGGAGTTCGAACTTATGCGAGAGCAGCTCGATCGGATGCAGGGCGAGCTGCAGACGATGCAAGGGCATCTGGACACGGCGCTTCGCCGAACGTCGCCGTCGCTGCGGGAGAGCCTTCGCTGTCCGGCGTGCGGGGGCACGACGATCTTGCACGCGCCGGAGGTTCTCGACCGCGCGGAGGGTGGGGCGCGCGAGCCTTTGGCGATCGCGCAGCCGAGCGTTTGGCGGTCGCGCACCGTGGGTTTGCTCGAGCTTTACTTCTGCAAACGCTGTGGTCGCGCGGAGTGGTACGTGAAGGATCACGCCGAGCTCCAGGCGGACGGCAAGACCATCCGGGAAATCGACGGTTCCCGAGGGCCGGGGGACGGGGGCTACCGGTCCGCGTAGAGAGCAGGCTCGGCACGACACCTTTGACGCCGTTGCCGGTTCGGGCTTTCCTACCGCCATGAGCACCACCAAGGGTCGCGGCAAGGCCAAGGGCCGCGACGCGGAAGCGGAGTCCCCTTCCCCGGATCGCCTCGTCGCGCCAGCGATACGGGAGGACGACGCCAAGTTCGATCGTCTGTGCCGCCCGGGAACGCTCGACGAGTACATCGGGCAGGAGAAGCACAAGAGCAACCTGCGCGTGTTCGTGGAGGCCGCACGACGGCGCGGAGAGCCGCTCGATCACGTGCTCCTGTGCGGACCGCCCGGGCTCGGCAAGACGACCCTCGCGTTCATCCTCGCGAACGAAATGGGCGTGCAGGTGCACTCCACGTCGGGTCCTGCGATCGAGCACAAGGGCGCGCTGGCCGGCCAGCTCACGCGGCTCGAAGACCGCGACGTGCTGTTCATCGACGAGATCCACCGGCTCACGGCAACGGTGGAGGAGACCCTCTATCCCGCAATCGAGAGCTTCCAGCTGGACGTCATGATGGGCGACGGCCCCCACGCTTCCTCGATCCAGCTCGACCTTCGACCGTTCACGCTCGTCGGCGCCACCACGCGAACCGGGTTGCTCACATCCCCCTTGCTCTCGCGCTTCGGGTACGTGGTGCGGCTGGACTTCTACCCCGTCGAGGAGCTCCTGCAGATCGTGAAGCGCAGCGCGACGCTCATGCACATCGAGATCGACCAGGGGGGCGCGGCGGCGATCGCGCAGCGGTCTCGGGGAACGCCGCGCGTGGCGAACCGGCTCTTGCGGCGGGTCAGCGACTTCGCGCTGGTACTGGGGGACGGCAAGGTGAATGCGCAAATCGCCCGGGAGGCGTGCGAGCGCCTCGGCATCGACGACGGCGGGCTGGACGAGATGGACCGCAGGCTTCTCACGATCATCGTGGAAGCGTACGAGGGCGGACCGGTGGGTCTGGACACGCTCGCGGCGGCAATGGCGGAGCCACGCGACACGATCGAGGACGTCTACGAGCCGTTCTTGCTGCAGCAGGGTTATCTCGGACGGACACCCCGTGGGCGCATCGCCACGCGCAAGGCGTACGAGCATCTGGGCATCCGTCGCCCGGAGGGAAAGGGCGGGACCACGCCGCAGGAGACGTTGTTCTGATCGTGCCTGCTCCCCCTCAGTCGACGCATCGATAAGGCGCGCGCCCGGGCAACCGCACCGGAGCTTCACGGGACGCACCGTCGGGGACCACGGACTTGCACCCGAACACCATGCGCTGGGCACTACACTTGCCGACAGGAACGCCCATCCCGATCGTCACCACACAGGCCCCCGCGGCGTCGCACCTCTTGCTCGCAGCCTGCACGACCTCGAAGCGCTCGAAGAGGCAAGAGCCCTCGCACTCTTCCCCGTCCCGGCACTGCTTCCCGGCGTCCTTCGTCGCGCAGTTACAGCCCTCGTATCCAGTGATTCCCCATGATCCCCAGGTCCCCTGGCACGCCGTGCACGCCGCGATCGCCGCGTCCCGCTCGGGGTTGGCCGCGTCGACGAACGCGCTAAGCTCGTGCGACTCGTTCGTCTCGTCGTCGACCAGGCGGACGACGATCGTGTAGCGGCCTTCCCTCCCGACCCGGCTCGATTCCGATCGCACCGCTCCGCGTCGAAGGACCGCAGGGTCGTACTCCCGCAGCCAGGCCCCTCCCCATCCCGTCACGGTCACCCTGGCCTGAACGAGGCGCAATGGCCGATCCCCGCAGGACAGGACGCGGTAGCGCAGGTCCCCGCCGCACCCACGAAACCCGTCGGGACAGGTGAACACGAGAGGATCGACATCAATGCGGACGGGCGGTTGTCCTTCGCAAGGGTCCGGGACCGCAGCCGGCTCGTCCGGGGATGGGGCCGTGGGGGCCGCAGTACGTGCGACAGGAGTCGCGGGCCGAGGCGACCCGCACGCGGCCACGGCGAGGGGCACCACCAGCAACCAAGGTCGGCTCATGGGCGCGTTGGACAGTGTCAAGCCGTGACGGTTCCCTCGCGTCGTGCCTCGCCCTGGCCCTGCGCACATCTTGGGTGGAATCACGATCGGCTTGTCATCGACACAACGCCGTCCCTTTACGCGCACCGCAACCCATGGTCGGCTGTCCGCATGCCACGCCGTCCCCTCCCTGCCAGCGTCGCTCTTTGCCTCCTGTGCGGCTGTGGAGCAGCTCAGCAGCTGAGTCCCCAGGAGCCCGCGCCCGCCGTCGTCGTTGCCGATCCCATCGGGCCCGCGACCGGCTCGGACCCCGTCTCCCTCATCGACCCGGAACCTGTCGGCCACCCCGTGCCCAACGAGCCTCCCACGCTCCAGGACCTCACCGAACCGCCGCCTTTCGCGGAGAAATCCCAGTCCGGTCTCGTGTCCCTGGTGATCCGACCGGGCACCGGACGCAAGCACCCCGGCCCCCAGTCTACCGTCCGAGTCCACTACAGCGGATGGACCACCGACGGCGCGATGTTCGACTCGTCCGTGGAGCGCGAAAGGCCCGTGTCCTTGCCGCTCCGAGCTGTCATCGCCGGATGGACAGAAGGCCTGCAGCTCATGGTGGAAGGGGAGAAGCGTCGTCTCTGGATCCCGGAAGACCTTGCCTACAAAGGCTCGCCCGGGAAGCCCGCCGGTATTCTCGTCTTCGACGTCGAGCTCCTCGAAATCGTCCGTTCGCCCCAAGCCCCGCCGGACGTGGCCAACCCGCCGCCCGACGCAACGAAGGCCGCGAGCGGGCTCGTGTCCAAGGTGGTCCGGGCCGGCAGCGGCACGACCCACCCGACCGCTACGAGCCGCGTGGAGGTCCACTACACCGGGTGGACGACCGACGGGAACATGTTCGACAGCTCGGTTGCACGTGGGCAGGCTGCGCAATTCCCTCTCAACGGGGTCATTCCGGGGTGGACCGAAGGCGTGCAGCTCATGGTGGAGGGGGAGAAGCGCCGCCTCTGGATTCCCGAGGACCTAGCCTACAAGGGCAGGGGCAGCGCGCCACAAGGCACGTTGGTGTTCGACGTCGAGCTGCTGAGGATCCTTCCCTGACCTACGAATAGGGGTGCGTTGGACGGTTCCCTCGCGCCACGTCTTCGCCCTCAAGGAACGGTGACGTCCACCACGAGCGGTCGCTTGTCCATGATGCAGTTCGCTTCCGTGCACACGCTCAGCGAGAACACGCCCCCGACCTGCAGCTTCCCCGACTTGCGCGGCACGAACGGGACGGCGATCTCCGCGTCCTTCTGGCCGAACTTGCCGTCCCCTCGCCCCAGCGTCGGCTTCGGGTAGGACACGCCGTCGGCAGGGGGGTCCTGGCAGGCGAAGCGGAATGGGTACTCGTCGTTGACCTTGTAGTCCCCCTTGGCGCTGAGACGGACGACCGCGACGCCTTCCTTGTCCTTCTCGTAGGGTCCCACGGCTTCGAGGGTGACCTTGAAGCTCGGGGCTTCGTGCAGGGAGGCAGAGCTGGCGGTTGTGGTGGAAGCCTCGGTCCCGGCCTGTCCGCGGGAGCACGACAGGGGGAGCAGGGCAAGGAGCGTGAGAGGAATCAGGGTTCGGAGTTGAAGCATGGGGGCGACCTATCACGCGGTAGGAGACGCCGCCAACGGCTTGGATTCAGGCAGAGCGGATGTGGATGCGGAAGGCTTCAAGGGGCTGTGACGGTTGACCCTGCGACGGCAACCGCCGTCTGCGCCATCAGGCGGCCGTTGATCGACGCACCCGTTCCCAAGTTCACCGCCGTCTTCGAGAGAATGATTCCCTCGGAGTGGGAATCTGTCCCGAGGATCACCTCTCCAGCGACCTGCCAGAAGATGTTGCTGGCCTGGGCCCCGCCGCTCAGCACCATCTTCGTCGCGGCGCTGCTCTTCAGATCGCCCGTGACCTGGAAGATCCACACGTCGTTGGAGGCCCCCGCGATGGTGACGTCCGTGGGAATTGTGACGCTGGATTCCCACCTGTAGAGGCCGGGGGCGAGCGTGACGCCGCCGATGTTGCCGCCGCCCAAGTTGAGGGATGTCGGCGTCGGCCGCCCAGAAGCGTCGGTGTACGCATTCTGCATACTGCCCACGGCGACGGTGAGGTCAGTCGGCGTCGGAGGGTCGTTATCCGCCGCAAACAGCCTTCCCACCACCTGAGACGAGGTCCAATGAGTGCCCACCCTGGTCATGGAAAACCCGGTGATGTAGCTCGCCGCGGCAGGGCTCAAGCCAACGTCTCCGGTGATTGCGGAGGTGGGGACGTTCGAGACCGCGGCCTTCGCCAGGATCACGTAGTTGCCCGCCGCCCCGAGGAACACGGGCTTCGGGCCGAGCGGCGCGGTGGCGTCGGTCGCGAACCCGAAGCTGTACTCCTGGGCGAGGGCGTTGCCCGCGACATCGGTGACGTCGGTGCTGATCGTCGCGGTGTAGGCCGTGCTGAGCGCGAGCTCACTCACCGGCACGAACGTGGCGGTTCGGTTGAAGTAGGTCACCACACCAGGCACGGCCACGTCACCGTACGCCAGTTGGAAGGATGTCGCCGTGACCGTGGCTTCTGCCAGCGCCTCGCTGAACGTAACCGTCACCGCAGCTGCAGTGGATACCCCGGTGGCCGAGTCCGCGGGGGCCGTGAAGTCGACCGTCGGAGGCGTGGTGTCCGTGGCAGCCGTGCCGCCAGTGCCCGCGTCGCCCCCCGTGCCAGCGTCACCGCCTGCGCCTGCTTCGGAAGCGCCGCTTCCGCCGGTGCCACCACCACTGCCGCCGATTCCCCCTCCGCCAGCGGCATCAGCGTCGTCGGAGCCGTCGGAACAAGCGATTGTGAGGCTTGCGAGCGGAACCACGAGCGCGAGTCGGGATACGTATCGAAGGAATCTACTTGGACGGATCATGTATTTTAAACCTCTAATGAAGTGCGTTCAACCGCCCCAATGGCGACCGAATCGTGGACGTTAAGACTTGCTGCGAACTTCCTTGCGCTGTGCGCTCGAGAGAATCTCGAGCGCCAAGGACGAGCAAGCGGGTTGTTCTTCCCGAGCCGCAGGGACTGCCCCACTTCGCTTCAGGAAACGGCTATTGGCTTGGGCATTTCTCCGAAGCGTCGGGGCTTCGGGTGAAAGCTGCTGCGCCCTCTACCGTTTGGAGTCGCAATGTAAGTCCCCATTCTCGAAGCGCAAGGGCTCGCCCGGTCGAGGGGGCAAATAGGCGTCGGAGCTCGTCAGAACCAACGGTCCGACGACCCATGGACGTACGAAATGCCTCCGATTACCTGTGAGAAGCTCCGAAGGTCCCCAGCTATTCGCCCGGATGCCACAAGTTCAGCCTGGTATCGGTGCCGAAAGCGGCCGTCGGCGCCCGGCCCACACGTGCCACATCCCACGCTTCACCGCCCACCCTGGTGCTCGCTCGCGCACGCGCCCGCTCTCCCGTGAGCACGCCCCCTACACGAGCCGCCCAATTCAACCGTGTCAACATCGCCGACACGCTCCTCCCGAGGCCTTTCAGCTTCTCGGCGTCGCGCGGTGTCCGTATGTCCATGGCGAACAGCGAGGACAGTGTTCGAGCCAGCAGACCGCAGAAGTTGATCGGCGATGTTGCGATGACCGCGGGGAATCTGTGCTCCGATCGTTGGCGAGCGCGCCGACTCGCAGGCGACAAGGCAAGCGGAGCCGGTCGTGGGAATTGGCTGGGTGTCGCGCGGGCGTGCGAGTGCGCGCGCAAGCGCCTGTCACCGCGAGCGGAAGTCCGTGTTCTTGACGTCCTCGGGAGCGCGCGCGTGCGCGTGCGCTGAGCTCAGGCCATGGCACGTCGGCGTGGGGATGCGAGGTGCGCCACATCCTCTGGCAGGCCTCAGCCACTACACTCACGGCGCCCGCGGCCGAGACAGAGGGCGCCCGTCCCGAGTGGGGCGTCCACGAGCTTTGCCGACGGCGACTCGCACCCGAACCGCTTCGTCCGGTTGCGCGCGGTGCGGTAGTCGATGCCGACCCACTTCGCAGCATCATGCGATCCGCGCTACATCGCTCAGCTACCAGCAATAGTTTTGGGTGTAGTTCCCAAACTGACGGACCTCATCTGCGCCTCCGAGCGGGCGGTG
>CAZAWR010000157.1:0-14883 GCA_964488865.1 uncultured Polyangiaceae bacterium
GCACGCGCAGGACTCGCCCGGCAGCGGTGGGACCGACCGCGTAAGAGAGGCGCGCGTCCACGGTACCGATGCCGAACACGCTGGGCTGAAGGTCCGCGCGGACGACGTTGCCAAGCTGCACACCTACCGGCGCCAGCGGACCGTGGGTCGTCAACAGCCAGAAGAAAGCCGCCAGGAAGGGGATCACGCTGGCGATGAGAACGATAACCTTGGTCCTGGACTTCATGAGGGCACCTGTTTCCGCACGAGAGACGAACGGAGGGTTTGCCAGCACCGTTGCTCCATTTCGCCAGCAGGTGCGGGGAGGGCGCCGTCGTTGGCCGCGAACAGGAACCCCATCACCGTCCCGTGCCTTCGTGAGGCGGCCGACAAGGGCACGGTCGTCCTCGTCACCGCTCCCACGCCTCTGACCGCGGCTTCGTCGTCGGGGCGCACCCAGCGAAGGACGAGGTTGGGATCGCCGGCATCGAGCGCTGCGCGGGCGGCCATCACGACCGGTCCTCGGGTGGTGTCGCAGTGAGCGGAGGCCGGGGCTGAGGTCGCCAGGGCTCCCACGACGATCATCAGCACGGCAAGAACGCGGGTCATGATGGCTCCTAACGCGAGCGACTATTAGCAACGGCCGCGCCAAGAGTCCTGCGGGCGGAGCGCCCGATACGCGAAGTGGTGGTCGCAAGCGGCTAAGATCGCGGAGCGCCGGCAAACGACCTCGCTGACCTCGTCGATCGTCGGCTGCACGGCTGCCATGCCGCCGGTGCACGGGCCGTCCGCGGATCGGAAAGGCAGCGAGCCCTTCACACCAGGGCAGAAGCGGTACTCAGGTTGAGCGCTGAACTTCTCCATCGAAATGATGAAAGCGCTCCTTCAGTCTGAGTCGAGTCCCGAAGCCTCGGTGCAACAGACGCGACAGACATCTACCTTGAACTTGCGCAGGCGCACGAACCAGGACACGACGGGTCGCGCGGGTGGAGCGGATTCAGCTTGGGTTTCGCGTCCAACCCGGCGGATGACGGCCAGTTTTACGTCAGAATGTGACGTGACCCACTTGAAATGAAGGCTCGGCGTGGCCATAGATTCGGGTTATGCAAGAGTCCAAATCAACCACGCCGAGCACCCGCAAGGTGCGACGAGATTACGGCGGAGGCAAGAGGGGAAATGGCCACAAGCGCACGAAACCGATCCGCAGGCCAGACCCCCGCAAGAGCCACGTCAAGGGCGGAGCCAAGTCGTTGTCGAGCGTCGCGGGCCTGGTGATGTTCGGCGCCTTCTTGCGCGCCATCGGGGTTGACCGTCGCTTTCGCGAGCTCTTTCACGACATGAAGCACCCGGACCTGACCATCTACCCGATGGGGGCCCAGCAGTCGCCTCCTGACCTTCGCCGTTCTGCGTCTGATCGCGAGCAGGGCTTGACGCGCCCTACGCAAGTGATTACTTGCTTGCATTGTGATTGACACACCGCCTCGATGGACAATGCCAACGGTTCTCAAAATCAGGTGCTCGCATGGCTCCTAGAACGATCGTCGCATCGCGCGTCCTCGGCGTCATCGCCCTACTGTTTGGGCTACTCACGCTCAAGTCGGGCATGTCGGTCCTCCTCGACCTGGGCTCCGCTCGTGCCGGGCACCCCCACTACGTGCCGTTCGTCCTGTGGTTCAACTCCTTGAGCGGGATCGCCTATATCGCAGCGGGCATTGGGCTCTGGCTCCGACGCCGTTGGGCCGCGTACCTCGCCGCCGCGCTTGTGCTGGGATTGATCGCAATGTCAATCGGGCTCGGGATCCACGTCCTTGGCGGAGGAGCGTACGATAAGTCAACGCTCGTTGCGATGAGCGCTCGATTGTCCGTGTGGATTGGCATTGCCGCGTTTGCGTGGTTCGCACTTCGCTCCCGCGATGGCTCGGCGGTCGGTCGTCGGAAGCACTCCTTGTCCCCACTGAACCCATGACCCAACCGCGTCCGACACGTCGCTTTCGACTTGGTCTTCCGAGCGGGGGCGGGCTCACACGAGATGGGCCGTCGCCCGTGCAACCACAGGAACGCCTGGGTCAGTCGCCGATCCTTGGCACCGGACGTTCGCTTTCCGACGCCGGTCTATTGCGCTCCCTCCTATCAAAGCGGTCCTTCGCAATTCCCAGCGATCTCGAGCGTGAGTCCGTCAGCCGCCTGCGAATTCTGTGCACAACGTTGTTGTTCATCGGCTTCGGCATTGCTGCGATTGGCCTCGGCCTCGGCATCCCTGGACAGAGAATCAAAGCACCTCTGGATGTCGCCGTGCTGGCGTTGGTGTGGTGCATGACCGTTGCGTTCATCGTCGCCTTGCGAAGCGCTCACCTTACGCCGCGCAGCGTCTTGCGCCTAGCGGGACTTTCGCACTTGGCGACCAGAAACGGCACCGCATGCGCATGAAAACCAGATGATTTCGGCATTCGATACCTGCATGAACAAACGAATCGCCGGTCCATTGAAGCACGAACGTCACTGGCGCCGATGTGCGCGTGTCGTTTTCGCTTCACTTGAAGGGCGAAACCCTGCCCGAGGCCAACTGTTCGTTCATCCATGCAAACTGAACGCATCTGGCTTGATTCTAAGCGCATTCGGTTCGACGCTGCGAAAGTCCCGCTAGGAGTCGCATACCAGCTCTTCCTCGCGTACTCGGCGGCGTTCCTCGCCAATGGAGTGTCCTGGCCTGGCACATTGCTAGCCGGGTGGCCTCCGACCGCGGTCATCGCGTTTCTGTTCGCCATCCTGATCCCGAGGTCACCCCCGAAGACCCTGCTGCTGTCCTCGCTCACGGTGGCCATGGATCCTCTCGCGAAGTTGACACTACTGGCGATGGGCTACTCCGAGCTGAGTCGGACGGTTTGGATGATGGGGGTGCTTCCTGGGCTGGGAGCCATCGTGCTTGCCGTCGTTGCCTCGCAAGTCATCTACGGATTGGGTGTGTCGCTTGGCCGGGCTCGCGAGATGGGCAGCTACATCCTCACGCGGCGCCTTGGACGAGGCGGTATGGGCGAAGTGTGGGAGGCGCGGCATCGTCTGCTGGTGCGAAGCGCGGCGATCAAGTTCATCCAGCGGCCCGATGCGGTCGGCGCCGACGCACAACAGAGGAGGCAAACCCAATTCGAACACGAAGCTTATGCCACAGCGACGCTTCGGTCACCCCATTCCGTCGCCGTCTACGACTACGGCGTTGCCCGCGACGGTACCTTTTTCTACGTGATGGAGTTGCTCGACGGCATCGACTTGGAAGGGCTCGTCAGAAATCATGGCCCCCAGTCAGCGTCGCGAGTCGTCAGCATTCTGTTGCAGGTCTGCCTGTCGCTCGAGGATGCTCACGGTCGAGGACTGATCCATCGCGACATCAAGCCGGGCAACATCTTCCTGGCGCGCCTGGGGCCGCACGTCGACTTCGTCAAAGTGTTGGACTTCGGTCTCGCAGCCTGGGCGGACGAGGCACGCGCGGACGTGGAGCGCCAACAAGGTCGGGAAGGACTTGTTGGAACCCCAGCGTTCATCGCACCCGAGCAGGCCATTGGGCTTGCGGTGGACGGACGGGCGGATCTGTATTCCTTGGGCTGCGTGGCCTACTGGCTGCTTACGGGGCGACTGGTGTTCGAAGCGCCGACGGCGGTCGAAGTCGTGGCGCGGCACTTGTTGAAGGCGCCCCCGCCCATGGAGAGCTCTTCGGTTCCGCTGGCGTTACAAGCGGTCATTCTGCGCTGCCTGGCCAAGGCGCCGGACCAGAGGTTCGCGTCCGCGCGTGCGATGCGGACTGCTTTGCTGGAAGTCGACGTACTTCCGTGGACGGACGACGCGGCGCAAGCATGGTGGTCGCAGGCGGCGAAAGCGCGTGGTGCGTGCGATGATCACGAAGCGGGATTGACAGCAAGCCAACCGGGGGTATAGTTGGCAAGTGAACACTCACTTGTGAAACGATCCGAACCATGACACAACGACAACCCACTGAAAGGCGACGAGAACAAATCGCGGACGCCACGCTCAAGATCATCGGACGCGACGGCGTGGGCGGGTTCACCACGCTTGCCATCGCGCGAGAAGTAGGGATCGCGGAGGGCACAATATTCCGCCACTTCAGCTCCAAGCAAGAAGTCGTGCTGGCGGCCATCGCGCGTCTCGAAGAGCGACTGCTTGCGGACGTTCCGACGGCGTCCGAGGATCCCATCGACGATCTCGGCCGGTTCTTTCGTGCTCGGATGCGCCTCGTAGGGCGAACCCCGGGGCTTGCGCGTCTCTTCTTTTCGGAAGCCCTTGCGCAGGCGGCTGGCCCGGTCGGCGCCAGGCTGGTCAAGGTGATGCAAGAACGGTCGCTGAGCTTCATGCGCGCTCGCCTCGAACAGGCCGCGTCGCTCGGCCTCACCCGACCCGGCATTGACGCCGAAGACTTGTTGCTCGTCGTGCATGGCGCCGCTCTCGCCCTCGTCCATGGGTCGACGCTAGCCGGTACGAAGGAACCTCTCTCCAAACGCGCTGACCGCGTTTGGCCCACCATCGAGGCTCTCATTCGGAGGTAAGAGGCATGTCCCCAGCATCGATCGGCTCACTCCACCTCACAAAGCAAGTGAGTATTTACATCGTATTTTTTGCCGCCCTTGCCTCGCTTTCGCTCGCCGCCTGCCAGCAGTCCGCGCCGCCCCCAACCCCGGCCCCCCCCGTCGCGGTTCGCACCGTGCCCGTTCGATTGGGCCCCGTTCGAGAGCAAATCGACTACGTCGGTACGGTGCACTCTCAACGAGAGGTTCGCGTGCTGGCGCGTGTCTCCGGGACGCTGCTCGAACTGCCCGTCCACGAGGGTGACGCCGTACGCAAGGGCGATGTCATCGCCCTTGTCAGCGCACCCGAGGCACATGCGCGAGTGCGGCACGGGGCTGCAGATGTCTCCCGAGCGACGACGGAGAGCTCCTACCTCTGTGAACGATTCGAAACGGATCGGCGCCTGGCCACCGCCAACGTGCTGACGCCGGCTCAACTCGATGCGAGTCGCAAAGCCTGCGAAGCGAGTCAAGCATCCGTTCGCGCAGCGGAGGCCGGGTTGTTTGAGATCCGCTCCGTCGCCGCCAAGTCCACAGAATCCGCGCCATTCTCCGGTCGCGTCCTGCAATGGCTCGCTGAGCCCGGCGAGCACGTGATGCCTGGGCGTCCGATCCTGCTGCTAGGTGACGACGAGCTCGAAGTGCGGGTTCCCGTTGCCGAGTCCGATGTCGAACGTGGGCTCAGCAAGGACGGGAGAGTCGAGCTTCGGCGAGGTTCCGGCGCAGCCGTGACATCGACCATCCGATCCATCGCCCCTCTCGCCATGGGCCCGGGGCGAACCGTCGAGGTCCGGATCTCGATCCCCGAGACGGGACGCCTGTCGCACGGACAGTCCGTGGACGTGGGGTTCGTGACAGCGGAGCGTACAGACGCCGTGCTGGTGCCCACGGAGGCCGTTCATCGGGGGGACGATGGGTTCGCGTTGTTTCTGGTGTCCGGAGGGCGGGCCCAGCGATTCGCAGTGGTGCTCGGCCCCCGAGAAGATGGCTGGGTCGCGGTGACCCCGCCGCCGTCGAAGGACGCGCACGTTGCTGTTTCCGGATTGGACCAACTCCACGATGGGGCGTCGGTGTACGCCGTGGATGCAGTGAGGGTCGTCCGATGAGCCTGACCGAGACCCTCTTCCGTAACCGGCATGCGGTCTGGGCGGCGACGTTGGCCGCTGCTCTGTTCGGCGTGGTGGCCTACTTCGCGCTACCCATGCAGCTGTTTCCGGACACCAACCCGCCGCTGGTGAACGTCATCACAGCGTATCCCGGCGCCGGGGCGGAAGACGTCGCCGACGAGTTGAGTCGGCCGATCGAAGATGAGATCGCGTCGCTCGAGGGGATCGCGAAGGTGCGGTCGACTTCGCAGGACAACCTGTCCTTGGTCACGGCCGAGTTCCGATACGGGATTGACGCCGACATGGCGGCTGTGGATGTTCAAAACGCAATCGCGCGAATCCGGGGGTCGATCCCGGGTGAGATCGAAGAGCCGCGGGTGCTGACGTTCAGCTCCGGGGACCGTCCCATCTACTCGCTCGGAGTTCGCGCAACGGATCTCGCCCACGCGCGCAAGATCGCGGAGGACGTCCTTGCTCCCAGGCTGCAACGGATACCGGGCGTGGCGGCAGTCGACGTGTTCGGAGGAAGCGTGCCGGCGGTCCTCGTCGAGGTGCAACGCACGAAGCTGGAAGCACAGCACGTGTCCATCGACGCCTTGGCGCGAGCCTTGCGCGAACAGAACGCCAACGTGCCAGCCGGACGACTTCGCACCGAGGTCACCCAGGACATGCTCCGCGTCGAGAGCCGCAGCATGAGCTTGGAACAACTTCGGAAGGTCTCTCTGCCCACATCCGGAGGTTCACGGATCGCTCTGGGGGATCTGGCTGGCGTACGACTTGGGGCTCTGGACGACGATGCGCGTTTCGCCATCGACGGGAAGGCGGCGATCGCGCTGCAGGTATTCAAGACCGACGAGGCCAACACGGTCGAAGTGGTGGACCTGCTTGATGATGCCGTCAACGAGTTGCGCAAGGAGCACGCCGGGCTCGAGCTCATTCAGGGGGAGGAGAGCGCATCGTTCACGGCGACTGTCGTGGGCAACTTGATGGACAACGTATTCGAGGCGCTCGGTTTGGCCGCGATTATCATATTTCTGTTCCTTCGCAAGTCGAGGACCGCAATGGTCGCGGTTGTCTCGATGCCCCTGTCGTACGGGATCACGTTTGCGTTGATGAAGGCGCTCGGCGTGGAGCTCAACATGGTGACGCTCTCGGCCATCATCTTGGCGGTGGGGATGGTGGTGGATGCTTCGGTGGTGGTGATGGAGAACATCGCCCGGCATCATGACGAGCTGGGTCTGACCCCTCAGGATGCAGCGATACGTGGAACAGACGAGATTCGGCTCGCGGTGCTTGCCGGGGCGGCCACGACGCTGGTGGTGTTGGTTCCTTTGCTCTTTCTCTACGGCTTCATCGGCAAGACGTTTGGCCCCCTGGCATTGACGCTTATTCTCGCGTTTCTGAGCTCCGTGGTCGTGGCGCTGGTGCTGGTGCCGGTGCTGACGGTATACACGCTCGGCGACAGTCGGCTCGACCGAATAGGAGTGCTTGTCACGCGTCCATTCACCTGGCTGATGGATCGGCTCCGTGGGGGCTACGTAGGATTGCTCCGACGCGCGCTTCGCTGGCGATTTGCGACCTTGTTACTGGGTCTTTCGAGCGCGGCGGTCGGCGCGGTAGGGATCATGCGCGCAGGGATGGAGGTGTTGCCCAAGATGGATGGAGGAAGCTTCTACGTCGCGCTGGAGACGCCACCGGGATCGTCGATCGACGGGACGGCACAGGTGGTGGGGCAGGTGGAAGAGCTGCTGCGCAAGGAATCAGAAGTGGTCCTGGTCCAGTCTCAAATTGGCTACGAAAGGGGCATGCGGTCGTTTCCCGCGGGCGGCGTCCAGGGGCCAACCAGCGGATTCATCACCGTGACGCTCACGCCCCGTACCGAGCGATCCGAGGATCTCTGGTCGATAGAGGCGCGCGTTCGGGACGGCATCGACCGCATTGCCGGAATCCACAACGTGAACGTCCGCGAGCTCGGCAACACAGCGAAGTCCACGACATCGGCGCCGATCCTCGTGCGGATTTCCGGTCCCGATGCCCTCGTGCTCGACGGGATCGCAGGGGATGTCGAGCAACGACTGCGCGCGGTACCCGGGATCGTGGCGCCAGCGCGCAGCTGGCGGGTCGATCAGCAACGCGTCCGCGTTCGTGTGGACGAGCTTCGCGCCGGCCAGCTTGGCCTCTCGTCGCGACAGGTGGCGCGGATTCTCGCGCTTGGATCTGATGGACAATCTGGTGGCAAGTACTACGGCGTGGAAGGAACCCCCGTGCCGATATGGGTTCGGTATGACCGCACGAACCAGAGGTCACCGGAGGACCTTCTGTCCTATCCCGTCCAGGTGCCGGGGCGCGACCCTGTGCCGCTTCGCTTGCTGGCGGATGTGGACGAAATCCGAGGTCAGGGGCTGGTCACGCGGGAAGACTTCGCGAACACGATCGAAGTCTCGGCGTTTCATCAAGGCAAGGCGTTGTCCTTTGTCATCGCGGACGCAGAGGACGCGATCTCCGACGTTTTGCTGCCGCGCGGCTACCAGGTGACGATGACCGGTGAGAAGAGCGATATGAGTGAGGCCAAGCGTGAGATCGGCGGGGCGCTGGGCATCGCAGTCATCGCGGTCTACTTGATCCTTGTGGCGCAGTTGCGATCGTTCCTGCACCCTATCTCGGTCCTCGCAGCCGTTCCCCTCTCCTTGGGCGGCGTGGCGGCGGCGTTGACCATCGCCCAAAAGCCGGTCAGCATGCCTGTCCTCATCGGTCTCGTGTTGCTCGTCGGGATCGTCGTCAACAACTCTATCATCCTGATTGACTTCATCCGCTCTCGCCGAGAGGCCGGAGACGCGCGAGACGATGCCATTCTCGGCGCGGTCGACACGCGATTTCGTCCGATCATGATGACGTCGCTCTCGACGATTGTGGGCATGATACCGCTCGCCGCGGAATGGGCTCTGGGCGCCGAACGCTTCTCCCCTCTTGCCGTCGCGGTTCTGGGTGGCATGACGGCGGCAACGTTTCTGACGATGATCGTCGTCCCGGTGTTCTACCACGTGCTCGATGATCTGGCGTCAGCGGTCCAGACGCTCTCGGTCAAGCTGGGGATCAGCAAGCGTCCCAATCCCAGCGGTGCGGCGAGTTGATGTTCCCACCTACGCCAGAGGATCACGCGGCGTGTTGTCGGAGCTTACGCCACAACGTGGTTCGGCCGATTCCGAGCACGCTCGCTGCGTCGCAAGGAAAGCCGCCGCACACCTCGAGCCGAATCCAGCTCATGCCGAAACGAACCGAAACGCTGACGCGAGTCCACCCGCTTTTGCTACGGAGCATGACAGGCGCGCTCTGTGCCTTGGCACTATGGAGCTTTGCGGGGCGCGCTCACAGCCAGCGCACAACGGTGGAGCGCCGGGCCGAGCAGCCCCTGCCCGTTACACCGCCGCGCGTGCTCGCTGATTCGCCCGCCAGCTACCCAGTCCAGGCCTTGCGAGATCGCGTCACCGAGCCGGTGACGGTGGTGTTGGTGCTCGAGATTGACGCGGCGGGAGCCGTGCAAAGAGTCACGGTCGAGCGGCCGATGGGCCACGGGTTCGACGAGGCATCCGCGGCTGCCGCGCAAAACCTTCGTTTCCAGCCGGCCCAGCGGGGATCCAAGGCGGTTCCGTCGCGAATCAAGTTCCGGTACGTGTTTCGTCCACCGCCCGCGACCCTGACCACGCAAGTGTTTGACGCCATTTCGAAAGCACCCATCAGCCGCGCCGCGATCGTCGTCCGGCACGGCGACGACGCACGAGAAGGGCTGACATCCGAGAGCGGAGGATTCAAGCACATCCTGGAACACGCAGCGGGTTCAGCCGAGGTTTCGGTTAGCCACATCGGATACGAACCTCAAACGGTCCCCATCGAGCTGGAACCCGGCGGGCAGGTGAGCCTCGCGGTGCACCTGGTGCCGACCGTCGCGCCCGAAAAGCCGGTCGAACCGGCCGAGGTCGCCGATGCGGGCCAGCCCATCGAAGTGATCGTGCGGGGGGAGCGACTGCCGCCCGGGGCGGTGTCCATGACGCGCAAGCAAGTGCGCGAGCTGCCCGGCGCGTTCGGCGATCCCTTCCGCGCGATCGAATCCTTGCCGGGTGTCGCTCCCGTGGTGTCGGGATTGCCCTTCTTCTACGTTCGCGGCGCCCCCCCCGCGGACGTGGGCTACTTCCTCGACGGAATGCGGGTGCCGTATTTGTACCACCTGCTCATCGGCCCGTCGGTGCTGCAGCCGGCGTTCGTCGACCGGGTGGAGCTGTATCCGGGGGGGTACCCCGCGAGCCTCGGCCGCTTTGCCGGCGGAATCGTCGCCGCCGAGACGACCACGCCAAGGGCAGACCTCCACGGCGAGGGCAGCCTTCGCTTGTACGACGCCGGAGCGATGGTCGAGACGGGGTTTGCTGGCGGACGGGGGACAGTGGCGCTGGGAGGACGGTATTCCTACACGGCAGCCGTGATGTCCTTGGTGGCTGAGGACTTGCGGCTCGACTATCGCGACTACCAGGCAAGAGTCACCTACGACGTTACGGACAGGGACCGACTGACCATGATCGGCTTTGGCTCCTACGATCTACTTGCGCGTGACGGGCCGAACGGGCTCAACATTCTCTTCGGAAGCGAGTTCTATCGGCTCGAATCCCGCCACGAGCACACAACCCCGGAAGGGAGCAGGCTCACCAGCGCCGTGACTGTCGGCTATGACAGTACACATCTGCCGGGCACAGAGAGAAATGTGTCGAACCGATCCATCGCGGGACGCATCGGTGGACGCACCAGGCTTTCGCCGACAGCCACGCTGCGGGTGGGGGCTGACGTGCAAGTTGATGACTTCACGACCGACAAGGCCCCGTACGGGGACCCTGAAGACCCGGAGACGAAGAGCTTCGACGAGACCTTTCCCTCGCGCAGCGACGTCACCACGGGAGCGTGGGCTGACGTGGTGTTCGCAGTCGACCGCGGCATCGAGGTGATACCCGGTATTCGTGTGGATCGGTACCAATCGGGCTCGGCCAGCGCCTTCGCGGTGGACCCCAGGCTCGCGGCACGCTTCGAGGTCTCGGAGAAGCTGAAGCTGATACACGCTTTGGGCCTCGCTCATCAGCCTCCAGCCTTTGTCCTTCCGCTCCCCGGGTTGACCCCAGCCGAGCTCGACGGCGGCCTTCAAATGGCAATCCAGGCAAGCTCCGGTATGGAGCTGGCCCTGCCCAGCGACTTTGCTCTGACAACTACCCTCTTCCACAACATCTTTCTCAACATGAATGACGCACTGGGTACCGGCGTCGATCGCGACGAAGGCTTCACCGGCGTGAACCGGCGGAGTCTCGGGACGGCGTATGGCCTGGAGGTCCACCTGCGTCGCAGTCTGACCAAGCGGCTCGGGGGCTTCCTGTCGTACACGCTCTCGCGCTCGACGCGCAGCCTGGAGCGCGAGAATGTGCTCAGCGCGTTCGACAGAACCCATGTGCTCAACGCCGCCCTGACAGGCGACCTCGGCAGGTCGTGGCGCGCGGGCACGCGCTTGCTCTTCTATACAGGAACGCCGGTTGAAAGCTCCGCGTCCGATGACGTTTCGAGGAATCCCCCGTACTATCGCGTGGACGTCCGCATCGAGAAGCGCTGGGCGTTGAGCGCGACGGCGTGGCTGGCGTTTGTTGCAGAAGGGCTGAACGTGACCTTCGCCAAGGAAACGATAGGGGACGAGGAAATCGGACCGATCACGATTCCCAATCTCGCACTCGAGGGAGGATTCTGATGGTGCGCAATAGGCCCCGGTCGACACGGATTCTCGTCTTGCTAAGCGTGATGGCCACCGCCTGCTTGCCTGCCGAAACTCGCGAGCCGCCTGGGAGCTTGACCGTCACGGCGACCGGCAGCCCGCTGACCGTGTCCGAGATCTCCACGGCAGACGGATGGCAGGTGACCTTCGATAGGGTGCTATTCTCCATCGGGTACGTGTCAATCGGCGGGGGTCGTGGACCCAAGCTGTCCGGCGACTCCTGCGACGTGTACGCGGGGGCCAGCTACGGTCGAATTCTCGACTTGACCCTGCCCGGCGCACAGCGTGTGACCGAGGTGTTCGCGCTGGGCGAATGCGAGTTCGGCTTTCGCGTTCCCGAACCGGCGTCGAACGCGGTCCTGGGCGCAAGGGTGAGCGAGGCGGACTTCGCATTCATGCGCACGACGGGAACGGATTCTCATGTGACCGACAAGGCCATCAGCCTTTTCGTGTCCGGGTCGGCCGCGCGGGGCGACGAGAGCAAGGAATTCCGCTGGGCATTCCGCAGGCCGCTCGAGTACAAGGATTGCGAGCTGGGCGCAGGGGAGGAGCCTGGGAACGTCGTGCAGTTCGCCCAGGACTCGCCCCGCGTAGTCGACATCTTGATTCGGGCTGAGTCGCTCTTCCGCGACGAGCTTGACGAGGCGAACGCAGGGTTCCAGTTTGACGCATTCGCCCTCGCCGACGATGAGTTCGGGAACCGTGACGGTGAGGTTGCGCTAGCGGAGTTGGACAACGTCCCCTTGACCGATTCCAGGGTGAGCATTGGCAGGCAATCCTCCGGGGAGCGTCCTTGGAAGACGCTCGCGGATTGGGTGTACTTGGGACTCGTGCCCACGGTCCCGCGTGTCGGCGGCACCGGCGCTTGCTCGCTCGAGGAGGGCTCTGGCCAATCCCGCGGCCCCGGCTTCCTTTGAACCCGGACTTCGAGCAGGCCGCTTCGGACCTTGACGAGGGCCGCCTGCGTACCATAGAGAGAATAAGTTGCCCAAGAAACCATCTGTCAACGCGCGCTCTCGATGGGCGTGGCTGATCGCTTCCTCCTCAGTGGTCATTTCCATTCCGGCAGCGGCATCCCCGCCCGATGCGCAGGACCAGGACGGGTTCGCCAACCCATTCGGGCAGCGCTACGACGACCCATCCGGATGGGTTCGCACGGGGGTGCACATGGGCTCCTCCCAGCGCGACGGGTTCGGACCGCGATTGTGGATCGTGCCGTGGAGGTACGCCGAGCTTTCCGCCTCGTACGGGTACGGCACGGAGCACAGCTTCGTGGGTACCCTGTCGGTGCCCATCTTCCCGCTCGCCGAGCTCAGACCCTACGTCGTGTCCGGCTACGCGCTCGCCCTGACCCGCCTGCCGTACGGTCTTCGCATGTACACCCACCAGGTCGTCGGCGGGCTCGGCATGGATGCCCGCGTGCTCGGCCGCTACTTTCTGGGTGCCGAGGTGACCCTCAACACGGTGTGGAAGGTCACGTTGAAGAACAAGGCCGACACGATGGACCTGGCGGCGGGCGATCGCTACTCGTTCGTCTCCGGCATGCACATGGGAGTCTCGCTGTGATCTCACGGGCTGCCCGATCCCTCGGTGCCGTCCTGACCGGAGGCCTGATCGCCGCGTGCGCGAGCCCCTACGAAGAGGCGTTGCTCATCGGGCATCGGGGAAGCCCCGTCCAGGCCCCCGAGAACTCGTTCGAGGGCTTCGAGCTCGCCTACCGCCAGGGCGCGGACGGCTTGGAGTTCGACGTCCAATGGACGCAGGACGACCGGAACGTCGTCATGCACGACGACACGCTGGACCGGACCACGACGTGCACCGGGCCCGTGCGGGAGCGAACCCTGGACGCCTTGCGCTCGTGCACCTTGGAGAATGGCGAGCCGGTCGCGCTATTGGAGGAAATGCTCGCCGCTTTCGCACCGAAGTTCGAGGTGATATTCCTTGAGATCAAGATCCCGGACGCCACGCCTCCGGTCGAGGTGATCGAGGCGCAAACGGACGACGCCATCGACCTCGTTCTGCGGAGCGGGTACGCGGACCGAATCGTGGTCATCAGCTACGACGAGGTCGCGTTGAAGCGGATCGCGGAGCGAGCAGAGGAGGGCATCGTGGGAGGCTGGGACGAGATGGCGGCGGACGGAATCGCCGACGCCAATCGGCACGGCTTGCCTTGGGTCTTGATGCCCGCTCGGGTCGTGGAGCCTTGGATGAGGGACGTTCTTCGGGGGCTCGACAAGCGGTTGGCGATCTATCAGGTGATTACGCCGACCGAGCTGGCTCGTTCGCTCGATGCCGGGGCGGAAGCCGTCATGACGGACGACGTGCCAGTGATGGCAGCCATGCTCGGCCGCAGCTCGAGGTAGGCCTCAGCCGATCGCGTCACCCTTATTCGAACACGGTCGTGACGGGCGAAACCTTGCCCTCCGCGTCCACGTGAAACCCCTTGATCGTGCTCGCGTACTTCGACCCTGGTCGCCAGCAACGTCGACACGTCTACGTGCTTGCCGTCCTGCGCGAGGTCGTTGCTTCTGCAACACAGGCGCCAGCGTGTGGACCGCCACGCCCAACTCGGCATCCAGCGGGCAGCATGCACGCCACGCAGTAGTTTCTGATGCGAATCAAGGGTGGCCGCGATCGCCGATGTTGGCGCCGGTGTCCGCTAATCTCGCCCGTCGCCCGGCGAGATGTCGAGCTTGAAGTTCGTCGGATCGAACCCCCACTTCGTCGTCCACGCATGGTGACGGAGCGGCTCGCTCCCCCGGAATACCTTGTCCTGCCCCATGGGCTTGCCGTACAGACGCTTGAGGTGAGCCCGAACCACTTTACTGAGCTCCGATACCTGCTTGTCGTCCAGCGGCACGATCCAGTAGACATTCACGACCACGCCGTCCCGAAAGCGTACGTTCAGCTCGCCCGGTCCGTCGGGGAGCTTCGTTGCCCAGGCCGCGCTCACGCCGCCGACCTCGGCGGCCTCGCTCAAGAAGAACAGGTCGGCGAAGCGCGCGCGAACGTCAGCCTCCTTCATTCCGAGTTGCACGCCGAGCAGCGACGCTACTTGTGGAACCAATTGTTCTGGGGTGTACAATGGGAGTCCTCCCTCCAGTTGCTCGAGAGTCTGCGATGGGTCTATCCGAGTGTCTCCAGGGCACGGGCTGTACGCGAGAGTCTGCGGGCTGGCCGCCGACGCGGGCGCTAGGGCCCAAACGAGGTGGACACCGTGCAGGCGACCATTACTGCTTGCAACACACAACAAGACGAACTGAACTTAGCGCCGTGCAGCTCAGCACAGGCATTGACAAAGTTGCCCAGATTCTGACCAGAATCGCTCGTCGCATGGGCGCATTCTCGCAGGGCCCCCGGATGAGCGCAACTCGGCGCTCCTGATTCGAGCGGCTCGTCACGGTCGCGCGCGAGGGCAAGACATTGATCACGC
>CAZAWR010000158.1:0-14650 GCA_964488865.1 uncultured Polyangiaceae bacterium
CGCCGCAGGCTCTCGCGGACAAGGAAGCACAGAATCAGTCACTCCTGCTCTTCATTCGATCCTGTCCGCGGGCTGCAGAGCCCACGGCAAAATTGGGGAAGCCCGCCGGGGCGGGCTTCGCACGGCGCGCCTTGTCGACCCGTGTGATCGAGTCCTCCTGAGCCATGCTAGCCCGGTGGTGTTCGAGAAACGAGCCGCCTTCCACTCACCGCAAGGGAGTTCGAGTCGTGATCGCGCGAAGCCCGCCCTCGCGGCGGGCTTCACCCGCAATTGCCGTGGGCTCTGAGCCCGCGGAACGGGAAGATCGAGCTGGGCTTGGCTATCCGAATGGGGACTGCCTTCATCATCGCCGCAGGCTCTCGCGGACAAGGAAGCACAGAATCAGTCACTCCTGCTCTTCATCCGTCCGATGAGCAAGAAGCCGGACATCGTCGAGCCGCCCTTGCCCGAGCCGTTCCCGCGGGACGGCTATGTCGCCGCGGAGTGGGGCGTGCTTCGGGGGATCTAGACACCACCATCACCTTCTCCGCCACCGCCGATGCAGCCACAGCCACTGCTCCGGCCTCTCCCGCACGAACCCCTCCAGCCCCTTCGAAACCGCCTCCACCGTCGACCTCACCCACGTCCTCGTCCCCCGCTGCGGCGGGTCCACGACCAGCTCCACCCGAACCGCGTGCGTACCGTCCGCATGACGCACGGGCAACGCGAGAACCACGGGCGCCCGGCAGCGTGCAGCCACGATCGCGAACGTCGCATCGTGGTCGGCCATCTTCCCAAGAAACGGCAGCCTCTCGATCCCCGACGTGCGCAGGGGCGCCTGGTCCACGAGGAAGACCACCGCGCCACCCTTGCCCAGCCGGTCTCGCGCCTCGGTCAGGGCACCCGACGCATCCACCAGATCCACGCCGCGCGCAGCACGCAGGGACTGCCAGAACCGATCGAGCGACCGCCACGACAAGTGCTTGGTCACCACCGTGAGAGGCATGCGTTGGGCCATCGCGCACGCGGCGAGGTCCCAGTTGCCCGTGTGGGCCGTCGCCACCACGAGTCCCCTGCCCTTCGCCAGCGCGCGCTCGACCTGCTCCCACCCGTCGACGCGCACGAGGGACACGCTGCGCGAGGGTTCGTGCCCTGCGGCCCAGAGCAACTCGAACACGCCCGTACCGAGCTGGGCGTACACGCGGTTTACGCGAGCCGCCGAGGCCTCGAGGCCGGCATCGCGCATGGCGGCAACCACGTGCTTTCGCCGGATGCGCAGCACGGAGCCGACGAGCCATCCGAGGGCCCTTCCGAGCGTCGCCATGCGGGACACGTGGAGCGAGGCCACGACAGCAGCCAGAACGCGCCAGGGGAGGGTCGAAGGTCCGTCAGCGGTCAGCGGCGAACCCGGCTTTGCGTTCACCGTTCTTGGGCGCCTCGACCGCGGCGGCGAAGAGGTCCGCTAGCGCGACCTGGTAGGTTTCACCCTTGCGGGTCCGAGCGCGAACGAGCTCGCCGTCGAGCTTGAGCGCTTCCACTTTGCTGACGGTCAAGCCGACACCGTCGTGGGCGGCGTACAGGGTGATGTGCTGTTCTGCGGGGACTTCGGACCAACCGTCGACGACCACGGCGGAGACCGACGACAGGAATGCCTCGAGCTGCTCTTGCTTCATGTTCCTGATAGAGCCCGCACCCGGCCCGGCGTCAAGCTACTTGCCCTGGAACTGGGGACGGCGCTTCTGGGTCCACGCGTCCAGGCCTTCGCGCAGGTCGTTGGAGCAGAGCAAGGGGGCGAGCAGCTCGCGTTCGATGCCGACGCCCTGGTCGATGGAGGTTTCGAAGGCGGCCTGGACTGCGCGTTTGGCCTTGGCGAGCGCGAGGGGGGCCTTGTCGGGGGCGGTGAAGCGTCGGGCGTAGTCGAGCACGCGGTCCATGAACGCCGCGTGGGAGGAGCTGGTCCAGACATGGTGGATGAGGCCGAGGGACTGCGCCCGGTCGAAGGGGATCTTTTCGCCTTCGAGGATCATCTGCATGGCGGCGCCTTTGCCGACCATCCGGGCGAGCCGCTGGGTGCCCCCGCCGCCCGGGATGAGGCCGAGGAGAATCTCCGGGAGCCCAACCGTCCCGGCGTCGGCCCGCGCGATGCGGATGTCGCAGGCGAGCGCGAGCTCGAACCCTCCCCCTACCGCGTGCCCATTGAGGGCCGCGATGACGATCTTCGGCGTGTTCTCCACCCGGCTCATCGTCTCACTCGCGTACAGGAAGAAGTTGTACCGGAACCCCGGGTCCACCTCCCGCAGCATCGTGATGTTCGCTCCCGCCGAGAAGTAGTTCTCACCATGGCCAGTGATCACGATCACCCGCACGTCGTCGTCGAACCGAGCGTCCGTGATGATGCCGTCGAGCTCCGTGAGCATCTCGTGCGTGTAGCAATTCACGGGGGGATCGCGGAGCGTGATGCGGGCCACGCCGCGGTCCGTCTCGTAGTCGACCAGATTGCCCATGGGGTCCTCGCAGGGGAAGGCAGGAGGGTCGGGATGCTAGCAGCAGGTGGGGGGATACGCGCGAGTTTTGCGCGGCTCAGGCCTCAGCGCGGGACGGCCCCGCACGCCACGCCCCGGTACAACGCGGCATTGTTGTTCTCGTAGCACTCGTCGGTGGCGGACTGCGGGTCCACGTGCACGAACACGTCGACCGACTGCCCCCCCAGATCCACCTCACAGCTCACGACGAAGCACTCTCCCACCGCGAGGGCGACGGGAATCGGGGTGGTGCACAGCACCTCGCCGGCGAGGTCATCCTCGTGGAAGGCGACTTCCGTACCGCTGACCATGGGCAGAGTCCCGCGGTTGCAGACCCGAGCCTCGATGGTCGCGACGGTTCCCTCGCAGACCACGACGCCGACTTCCCCGCCCGCGGTGAGGTCCGGCACGCCCAAAGCATCGAGATCACCCTGCACGTTCTGGCGGAAGTTGTTGAGGGTCGGGTCGTTCCAGTTGATGGGCACTGCAGACGACGCAGGGATCTCACCGAAGTCACCGACGTGCGAGACGGCATAGGCGTGCTGGTTCCACACGGGGCGAGAGGCGGCCCAGCGGTCCTCGACGTCGCGAAGCACCACGATCCCGTGGTTGGTCTCGAAGGTCGCGTTCGGGTTGAGCGGGTCGACGGCCGGGCAGCCGAGGGCGCCGGCGTAGTCGTTGACCGCCGAGACGATCTCGGTGCGGTAGTCACCGTCCACGTCGACCATGACGGGGTTTTCGTAGGTGGTGCCGGAGGAGCGAGCGGCGCTGAACAGGACCTCGCCGGACTTGCCGTCGTAGATCCGCAAGAAACACTCGTCGGCATACACGGCCTCGGCCGAACCGTTCGCGTCGAAGTCGAAGACCGAGGAGCCCGTGACATTGGAGCTCTGGTCCTGCGAAGGCTGGGTCCACAGCACCCCCGTCCCGGGGCTCTGTCCGTTGCACCCGGCAGCGTCGCCGCCTGCGAGGCAGTCGAAGTCGAAGACGACGTACTGGCTGCCACCCGCCGTGGCGAACTCCCGTCGCCCGTCACCATCAAAGTCCGCGACGGTGGGAGGACCGCCGGTGCCGCCTCCGGGTATGAGCGTGGCGGGGAAGATCACGGTGCCCTCGAGGGTTTGCACGCGGGCGTAACCGGCGGACACGACGACGATCTCGGCCCGGTCTTGCCCTTGGAACGCGGTCAGCGGAAAGTCCCCGAGGTCTGCGATGGCGACCTGACCTCCCGACAACGCCGCCCCATTGAAGTACGTCTCCGCAACCCAATCCCCGGTCGCCACGCTCCACTCGTAGATCGCATTGCCCAGGACGAGCTCCATGGCCCCATCTTCGTCGGCATCGGCGATGACCGGCACCACACCCTTGTGATATCCGGGGAAACCGAGCGTGGCCGAACGGATGCAGCCGTTCGCGCCGTAGACTACGCCGCCATAGATGATCTCCGGGGAACCGTCGTCGTCGAGGTCATGGATCGAAGGCCCGCTCCACTGGTCGCCGCCGCCGGTGGCGTCCGGGGCCACGTTCCCCGAACCGTCGCACGTACCCGACCTCCAGAGCCGCGAGAAGGTTCCGCCGGCCGCGTCGTAGCGGAAGGCGAGAACCCCTCCGCCGTGCGCGGCGGCCACGATCTCCGCTCGCCCATCCCCGTCAATGTCGCCGACGGCGACCGACGCGGGCGACATCACCGCGTCCGCGGCGTCATCCAGGCTGTGCTGCTGCTCGCAGGTCTTGCCGTCGATGACGCGGAGCACGCCCGGTCCGGCGTAGTACCCGACCGTGGGGAAGGTCGTGAATGCGATGGACGGCGCGAGGGTGGATGCGTCCCCGTCGAAGTTGAAGTCGACCACCACGGGAGTGCTCATGACGTGATGGTGGTCCGGGTGCAGGTCGCCGTCGGGCGGCCCGGACCAGCGGCACTGCACCTGCGGGACGATGGCGTCGATGTCGATGGTGAGCGCGCAGGTCTCGTCGCGGTCGTGATCCGAAGGCAGCCCGAAGGGAATGCAGAGTCCTCCCTCGCAGTAGCTGTCGAACCAGCAGTCGTCGGAGGTGGTGCATGCGTCTTGGGCCACGGCGCACTGTTGGCCGAGGGCACAGAACTGGTCTTCCTGGCAGCATTCCTCGCCACACTGGCGCGCTTCCGGACATCCGCCGGCATCGAACGGACTTGCGCCGGTGCCCCCCGTGCCGCCCCCTTCCCCTCCGGCCCCCCCGGTGCCCCCCGTTCCGCCGTCGCTCGCCTCCACGCACTTGCCGTTCTCGCACACCTGCCCCGCAGAGCAATTGCAGCCATTGGAGGCGGACGAGTCCCCCTCGTCACTCCCGCAGCCGGGCAGCAGGGTAAGGACGAAGGCCGCGAGCAGGGTTGTCCGATGGCGCATGGGCACTCCTCGAAGGGTTGCGAAAACGCCATACTCTACAGCGGCCGCAGTTCGGGCGCACCCGTTTGCCCTTCGAACGGCACCGTTTTCGTTGACCCACGGCGCCAGTCCCGCCAGGCTAGACGCCTCTTTGGCGAAAGGACCTTATGATGCGATGCACGTGCTGGATGGCTTTGGGAGGCTTTGCGATTCTCTGGATGGGGTGCGGAACAGAGGCGGCGTCAGACGACGCCGACGCGGGCGGCTCCGGGACAGGCGGTTCGGGAGGCTCTGCGAACGCGGCGGGCGCCGCAGGTACGGCGGGTACGGCGGGTGCTGGCTTGCCGACGGAATGCGAAGCCATTTCCCAGCTCCCTCCCGCGTGCAACGAGTGTCTGCAAACGAACTGCGACCAGACATGCCTCGCCATGCAGAACCACCCCGAGGCGGATGCTCACCAAGCCTGCATGGATGCTTGCACGGACGACGCGTGCATCGACGCGTGTAACGCTGCATTCCCAGCATTCACGGCAGCCGTGGAGGCGCACCTCGCGTGCATGGAGGCGGAATGCTGCGAGACGTGCACTTGCTGCATGTGCGAGGCATGCTCGCTCACGACCAACGACGACGAGTGCGACGCCTGCATCTACGACAAGTGCCTCGATTCGTGCGTAACGGTCGACATGCTGCCGGGATCGCACGAATACTTCGACTGCCAAAACGCGTGCACGGACGATGCTTGCCTGGGCGAGTGCGACTCGGCGCACCCGGAGCCCGCGGCCGCGTTCGGAGAGCTGAAGAAATGCGTGCTGAGCGCCTGCGCCACGACTTGCGGGGATGTGGCATGGCCCTGAGGCGAGGCTCGTGGCCCGGCTCCCCCGCGGTCACGGGGAGGCTTGTTAGCCAAGAAGAGATGTGCTGAGACTCGGCGCATGGTCAACCCCGTTGCCGACCGTCCAAACTGGCCAAGCCCCCTCGGCCCGCTGCCCGCGCCCCCCGACGAGCGAATCAGGACCATCGGCATCGTCGCCTTGATTCTCGCCATTCTCGAGACGCTCTACGCCGCGTACCAACTGTTCGCGGCCTTGCTCTCGGGCCACCTGCTGAAGTGGCAGAAGAGCCTGTTCGCGGGCATGCCAGGGGGTGACCCTGCCGTGTTCGATTCGGCCGAAAAGCTCGTCGGGCAGATCACGGTCGGGCAGTCCTTGCGGATGGTCGCGTTCATTGCGGTGAGCGTGTGGCTGATCGTGATCGCCGTGCAGCTCATCAAGGGCCGAGCCGCCGCGCTGGAGGCAGCCAGGAGCTGGACGTGGCTTGCACTCGGCGCCCTGGCCCTGTCCGTTCTCATCCAAGCGTTCGTGCTCGTTCCCGCCCAGATCGCGTCGCAGCAGGAGATGTTCCGATCGCTGCCTACGTCATCGGGTCCGCCGCCGCCCGCAGGGTTCATGGAGGGCATGGGGATCTTCACCATCGTCACCACGGTGGTGATGGTAGCCCTCGGCGCGATCCTGATGGCCATCTGGCCGGTGGCGCTTCGCCTCTGGGCCGGCAAGGTGCTCGAGCAGGTCAGCTTGGCAAAGACCGACTAGCCCCAAATCAAGCGCTCCGCGCTGCTTTGGGGCTAGGTTCTTCTAAGGGAGCTTTCGCAAACGCCTCGCCTTTGGCTCGGATAGCCCCAACCGCTCCACCACCCGAAAGCATCTCGAGTTCTCATGCCGCGCAAAGCCATCCTCGTCGGAGCCACCGGACTCGTCGGAGGCCACCTCCTCCATTCGCTGCTGAACGAACCAGCGTATGAACAGGCCATCGCCCTCGTCCGGCGCCCTCTCCTCATGAACAACGACAAGCTCGCGCAGCGGGTGGTCGACTTCGAGCGCCTCGGGGAAACCTCGGGCGATTGGGAGGCTGACGACGTCTTTCTGTGCTTGGGTACGACGATCGCGGTAGCGGGGTCGCGCGAGAGCTTCTATCGAGTCGATCACGACTACACCGTCGAGGTGGCGCGCTTGGCGAAGAAGAGGGGGGCTGTGCGTGTGGGGCTGGTGTCCTCGATCGGCGCTGCGGTGGGCGCTTCGAGCTTCTACTTGCGAGTCAAAGGCGAGACGGAACGCGACGTGGAGGGCCTCGGGTTCGAGTCCTTGGAAATCGCGCGTCCGAGCTTGCTCGTGGGAGATCGGAAGGAGAAGCGGCGGGGCGAAGCGGCCGGCATCACGGTGACCCGCGCTGTGTCCTTCGCGATGGTGGGTGTTTTGCGTGCCTATCGTCCGATCGGCGCGGATCGTGTGGCGGCGGGCCTGTTGCGTGCCGTCTTGGCAGGCGATCTGGGGCGGCACGTGCACGCCTACGACGGAATCATCGCCCTTACTTCGTGACATTGACCCATTCCGCGACGTCTACCGCACACTGAACTTCGAAGCCTGCGAGGACCTTCGGCGCGCGTCCGGCTTGTCTCGAATCGCGAACGGCGTCCGGCTTTCCTGCCGGCTGATTGGGCGAGCGATGGCAACGTAGCCCCGCGGAACCTGCTGCGGCAGCCTCCTGAGCCTCATGCTGCGCAAGGCCATCATCGTCCGAGCCATCAACCTCGTTGGAGGTCGCCTCCTCCTTCTTCTTCTGCTGAAACAACCAGCGTAGGAAGGGGCAACCGCCCCCGTCCGGCGCCCTCCCGTCATGATGGGCGACAAGCTGGCGCAGCGGGCGGTCGACTTCCAGCGCCTCGACGAAACCTCGCCTGAATGGGAGGCTGACGACCTCCAGTGGTGCTTGGGTACGACAAGTGGATCCCATCCTTTTGACCGGAACCCTTTCAAAGTGAGATGGCCCTTCCCCAAAGGCCCACCTGGTGGAAAACGATAATGCGGCGAGCGTCGGTTCCCCGAGACTCCCGGCGAACCACGAGCCAGGCGTCACTCCCGGCTCATTTCCCTAGTAGATGGCCCCGACCTAGCAACAAGCGGGCCGTCGGCTACACGCGGCAGGATCCCTGGCGATGCGCCCGGAGATAGAGGCGGCGGCGCATCCGACCTCGCGGCTATGCGCTCGCACACCGCCACGCTGCTCGCGAGAATCGATCGCGGCATGGGCCTTGCTGGACCTTGCTACCGGGCAAAGGGGCGCGGCCCGGTGCCGCCCCTGCCCTCGTGGAGACACCCATGGCCCCGCTTCTAGACCCCTCGATCGTTCGATATGCCCAAGACGGCGACCCCGTCGCGTTCGAAATGGTCGTCAGACACGTCCGACCGAACATTCAGCAACAGCTGAAACGATACCCGTTGTCGGACGAAGACCGCCGAGACCTGCTGCAGAGTGTCCTGATGCGGCTATTGAGCAAGATCGAGTCTTTCCGGGGCGACGCGTGCTTCTCTACGTGGCTGTTTCGGGTCACCGCGAACGAAGCCCTCATGTTGATGCGGTCGAATCGTCGACATTCGGACCGGTTGGCCGATGTGGGCGACGTGCAGGACTTGCCGGCTCTGGCAGCCGACGACGACCCTGGCGACGGAATGGTCAGTGCCGCGAAGGCGGAGCGGTATGGGCGGATCCGAGAAGCACTGAATGAGATCCCCGAGCCCTACAAGAACGTCATGGTCGCGCACTACTTGATGGACCTCGACTTGCGGCAAATCGCGAAGCGATTCGACATTTCCGAGTCCGCGGTTCGCTCACGCCTGCACCGCGCGCGCGCTCGATTGCGCGCGAACCTCGATCCTGCGAACGTCAGCCAACCCGCCGAATAGCCGCTCCCCCCAAGGCCCGCCTGCGTCCAACGGCTCCGTACTATGGGGTCGAGAACCTGCTAACAGAGGAACGGCAGGGAAGGCTTCGGACTCTCGGCAAGTCAGTCCTGCAACCGGTTCCCTGACCCGCCTACGTCCAATCGCTCCACCACCCGAAACCGCTCGAGCACCAACAGGGTGTCCTCATCGACACGAAACGCCAGGTCCCCCACCGCCTCCCGGAATTCGGTCCCGTGCCAGAACGCCTCGTGATCTGCTCGCCACTGCGCCAAAGACGTGTACCCCTCTCCCTCGTCGATCGCGTGCTGCAGGTCCACGTCCCCGGCTCGCACGACCCGAACCTCCGTCGTCTCGGTGATGGCGACCGGGCGCCCGCGCGAGTCGACCACGACCGCTCGAGCGCCAGCGACGGGAACGGGTTCCTCGAGGAGGGAGTACTCGACGAGGGTCGAGGTCGTAGCCGTCTTGGACCCGTCGAGCACCGCGGCGACCAGACGATCGCGCAAGGGACCCGGAAACGCGAACTCGGAGATCGGCAAGCCGTCGTACCGCACGCGGACGGAGCATGTGTCATCGCAGTCCATGGCTGTCCTATCCCTCAGGGGCAGGAGGGCGCGAGAGGCGATCGGTGGCCACACCCGAGGCCACGATGAAGTCGTGCGAGACTCTGTTCCGGTTGACGTCCGCGAGCTGCTCGGGCGTGCCTGCCGCCGCCACCTTGCCCTGGATGAGAAGGAACGCCTGGTGCGCGATACGAAACGTGCTCGCCATGTCGTGCGAGATCACTACGCTCGTGATCCCGTACCGATCGCGCGTCTCCTCAATCAGATCGTCCACCATGCGCGAGGAGAGCGGGTCGAGCCCGCTCGTGGGCTCGTCGTAGATGAGGATCTCGGGCTCGAGCATCAACGCCCGGGCCAGCGCCACCCGCTTGCGCATGCCTCCGGACATCTCCGCGGGGGACTTGAGGGCGTCGGCTCGCTGCAAGCCCAACGTCTCCAACGTGGTCAGCACCTTGTCGCGGATCGCGGCCTTCTTCATGCGCGTGTGCTCGACCAGAGGGAAGGCCACGTTGTCCATGACCGACAGCGAATCCAGCAGCGCGCTGTACTGAAACACCATCCCGAACTTCTTGCGGACGCGGTTCATCTCGAGCCCGCCGAGAGGCACGATGTCCTCGCCGTCGATGAGCACGGAGCCGGAAGTCGGCTTCTCCAACCCGATGAGGATGCGCATCAGCGTGGTCTTGCCGGCGCCGGAACCGCCGATGATGACCGCGGTCTGACCGCGCTTCATACGCATCGAGACGTTGTCCAGGACAGCGGTGGTCCCGTAGCGCTTCACGAGGTCTTTCACGACGAGGTGGTCGCCGCGGGGGGGCTTCGGGCCGGGCGCGGCGGGCTCGGGCATCAGTCGATGAGCGTGCGGGCAGGACGCCCCGCCTCGCCCTTGACGATGGTGGCGAACAGCTCGATGCGCTCCGGGATCATGTTCTGCACCTGCGAGACGACTTGCTCGACGAGGGTGCGGGATTCCTCGATGGACGGCCCGGCCATCGCAATGGTGAAGCGAAGCGGCCCGCTGCGGCCCGACACGATCGGGCTGAGCGCGAGCATGAGCGTCTCGGTGAGCTCCACGCAGCGCTGGGCCGCGCGTCGGAGGGCCAGCAGCTCGAGGATGGTGGGGCGCTCGCTCACCTGTCGGTTGGGTCCACGAAGCTCGTAGCGTGCGATGGTCAGGGGCACCTCGGCCCACTCGCAGAACGCACCTTCTTCGTCGATGGCCTCGAGCAAGGCCTCGCGACCGAGCAAGCCGGTGAGGCCGTCGCGGTGCATGAGGAACTGCTGGGCTCGCTTGTGGTGGGGCGTCTCGGGCGCGAAGCTGACCAACTTGAGACGAAGCTCGCCGAGCTGAACCTCACCGCCGTGCATGAGCACCGCCTGAGACTTTCGCTCGAAGGAGTGGTCCACATAGGTTCCGTTGGTGGACCCGAGGTCGTCGAAGGTCCAGGTCCCGGAGCTCCAGCGAAGGTTGGCGTGCGCGCCGGACACGGTGGGCTCGGGCAGCGGCATGTCCTGGTCCGCACGACGCCCGATGGACAGCGACTGGGTCTTCAGAGGGAAGAGCTGACCGACGGCTTCCGGGGCGTTGGACGCGAAGGTGACGAGCAGGGACTGACATCCCGGCACGAACTGATTGACCACGCCTCGTCCGAGAGGCGGACCGGGGTCGAGCCGTTCACGAGGCACCTGAACCGGGCTCACCGTGAAGCGCGCCGGGTTGAAGAACCGCAAGTGCTTCGCATGCGGGCGCATCTTGGAGTTCTCGGACAGGCAGCGGAAGATCTGCTTGATCTCGTCGACGCAGAGCTGCGACGGGACATCGAACATGATCTGCTCGCGCATGCGCCGTGCACGTGGCCGCGAGCCAGGTTCGGGCACGCGGCACGTCCACATTTCCCAGAGGGTCAGGCCCAGCGCGTAGACGTCGTCCTCGGGGCTCGCGCCTCCGGAGCGCAGACGTTCGGGCGCCATGTAGTTGGGCGTGCCTCCGTCGGGAGGGGCTCCTGGACGGCGGGCGTAGACGCGTGCGCGCTCCTGGGCGAAGCCGAAGTCCAGGATGATGGCGCGATCATCGGTCACCATCACGTTGCCGGGCTTGAGGTCTCCGTGCACGAGGCCTTGGCTATGGATCGCGGCAAGACCCGCGCTCGACTCGCTGGCGATCTTGCGGAACTCGTCGACCGTATAGCCGCCGTGCGCCTTGCGACGGCGGATGTGCGCGTGGAGCGTCTGGCCCTGGATGTGCTCCATGACCAGGATGGGCCCCCACCCGCTGGGGGCGAGATCGTGGACGCGGCACACGTTGGGGTGGCCGACGGAGCGCGCATGGAGCAGTTCTTGGCGGAGCGCCTCGTCATCGCCTGGCATGCGCGAGTCTTCGCGCACGAGCTTGAGGGCTACCATCTGCTGGGTGCTCCGGTCGTACGCCAGGAACACCTCACCCATGCCGCCCTTGCCTAGGCTTTGGCGGATCTCGTACCGATCGTTGATGACCGTGCCCTTGGACACGGGATCTGGCGGACGTGATGAAACAGTCATGTCGTGTGCCGGACTTTGGAGAATCTCCGATCTCGGGCCGCGACGCAAACCCTAGCTTGAGGTGGAACAATTTGCGCTAAGAATCCGACGGGTGGGCGGGGTTGGTGGCGCGGTTGTGTACCGGGTTGCTTGACGGGGAGGGGGCGACGCGATACGGGCGCGGCGGGCGGTCCAATCCCGGGGCGCCCCGTCACGAGGTCGCCAGTCCCTGCCTGAGGGGGGCGGCGGTGAAAGAGGGAAGCCGGTGTGATTCCGGCGCGGCCCCCGCCACTGTAACCGGGGACGGAGGCGAGCAAAACCACTGGACCAGAGGGTCTGGGAAGGGCTCGCCCGAGGACGATCCGGAAGCCAGGAGACCTGCCTCGCGTCGTTCCCCATGATGCACGGCTCCACGGGGTGAATGGAGACGGGTCGGATGCCCTCCCTCCCCCACCCCGATGGTCGCCGCGCCAACTGCGGCGCGCGTGGGCGCGCGTCGCGAGGTCCCGACCATGCGTTCCTTCACACGATTCTCCCTGCTGACCCTCTCCCTACCCTTCGCCATCGCCTGCGGATCCGAAGGAGGAGGCTCCGACCCCGCCCCCGCGCCGGACGCGAGCCCCGATGCTCCCTACGAAGCCGCCGTCGACGCCTCCCCCGACGCGCTCACCGAGGCCTCGCCCGACGTCACGCCCGATGCTTCCCCCGATGCTTCCCCCGATGCTTCCCCGGACGCGTTGCCCGATGCTTCCCCCGATGTTTCCCCGGACGCGCTGCCCGACGCCACCCCGGACGCTGACGCGGAAGCCGACGCCCAGGTCCCCTCTATCGCCCTGTTTCTCGCCTCCAACTACGCAACCACCGCGGAGATGATCGCCGTCGATCTCCACCAAGACGCGGTCCTCGGCAGCCTCGTCTCCGATGACCAGGACTCCCTCGTCGAAGCACGAGATGGACACGCGTTCCTGCTGCGTCGCACGGTCGGCGAAGTGCAGGTCTTGAACCCCGCGCAGCCATGGCTGGTCGAACACACCGTGGACGTGGCTCCGGAAGCAGGGACCGCCAACCCCTGGGCCGTCGTGGTTCCGGCGGAAAACAAGGCCTACGTGGTTCGCTACGGGCAGAACTCCCTGAGCATCATCGACCCGGCGGCGGGCACGCTCCTCGGCGAGATCGACCTCTCGCCCTACGTCACCGATAGCGACGGGCTCGTCGACGCCTTCGCCGGCGTGTTCGACCCCAGCACGGAGCGCGCGTACATCGGGCTGCAGCGGGTCAACCAACTCGACTTCGGTTCTCCCCCTGACTACGTCCACACCTGCAACGACTCGCACCCCGCCATCGTCGCCATCGACACGTCCGACGACTCGATCGTGGACCTCAACGGCGCGGACCCGGGCGAAGCGCTGGAGATCGCGTCCTACAACCCCTGGCGCATGCTCTGGGACGACGCCACGGGACGCATCATTGTGCTGAGCGTGGGTTGCGCCGTGACGGACGACGGCGGGACGTCGACCCGCGCGCGACGCGGCGTCGAAGCCGTGAACCCGGCCGCGGGCACGTCCGCATGGCTCTGGGCGAGCGACGGCCTCGACCGGCCAGGCGACCTCATCTGGGTCTCCGGCACCGAGGCAATCGTGGGGCTCGACGACGCGAGCTTCATGCGCACCTGGCGCGCGTGGAACCCCTCCACGGCCCAACTCGGCGCCACGCTCACCGGCGTGCCCGACATCCCCGTGTGGGATGGTGCACGCGGATTGCTGGGCCTCGCCTTCGGCACCACGTCCCTCGACGTGGTCCGCTACGACCTGGACGATGGCACATCATCGACCTTGGTCGAGAACGCGTTCACGACGACCGGAGTCTTCGCGACGTCGAGTGCTCGGTTGCACTGAGCCGACGCGCCAAGTCCCTTGACCCCACGGCGCGCCGGCAGCACCCTGCCACCCTCATGGACCTCACCGCAGCCCTTCAGCGTTCCAAGCCGCTCTCGCGCGCACCGGAGGCTGCGGTTCGGGACCTCGCACGCGTGGCGACCACGAAGGAGCTGGCACGCGACGAGACGCTCTGGAACGCCGGGGAGATGCCGGCGTGCTTCTCCACGATCCACAGCGGCCTGTTCAAGGTGGTGCGCTCCCTTTCCAATGGCCGAGAGGCGATCGTGGGCCTCTTCGGCCCCCACGAGAGCATTGGCGACGTGGCCGTCATGCAAGGGATCGCTTATCCCGCGGCGGCGATCGTGTGCAGCGAGAGGGCGCGCGTCATCCTGATCCCGCGGGCCGAGCTGCTCGCGCAAATGGAGCGCCACCCCGGGCTCGCCATGAGCATCAACCAGTCCATGGGGGACCGCGTCCAGGCGCTTCACGCCAAGGTCCAGATCCTCAGCGCGGGTGGCGTCGAGGCTCGCCTCGCCTCCCTGCTGCTCGAGCTTGCCGAACGCTTCGGCGACGAGTTCGACGACGACACCGTCGTCATCCCGATCGCCCTCTCGCGGCAGGACCTCGCCAACCTGGTGTCGACCACCTTCGAGACCACGGTGCGCGTGATGAGCAAGTGGAAGAAGGGCAAGGTCATCGACACGACCGCGGACGGGTTCGTGATCAGCGACGTGGAAAAGCTCCGCGCCTCGGCGTCGAGCGTGCTGGGGAAGTGACGCGGGCTGGGGTGGGGACGATTGGCGGCGTGGTACCGAAGAGGCGGGACGCCGCCGGATAAACCGACGGCTAGCTGGATCTCATGAACGGAACCCAAAGACGCCGCCGGTTAAAACCGACGGCTAGTTGGACCTCATGAACGGAACCCAAAGCCCTGCGGGCTCCCGTTGTGCGTTCGACGGGTGTTGGCGGCGAATGCCGGGGAGGGAAGATTGTGGAGCCCGCGGAGCGGGCTTTGAGATACGTCCAACCGGTGAACGTAGCCGTCGGTTTCAACCGGCGGCGTCACCAACCGGCGGCGTCACCAACCGGCGG
>CAZAWR010000159.1:0-14310 GCA_964488865.1 uncultured Polyangiaceae bacterium
AATTTTGCCGTGGGCTCTGAGCCCGCGGACAGGATCTGCTAGAGAAATCCCAGTGTCATGAAGCTCCGCGAACCGTCCATGGCAAGCCTCGGGCTTGCGGCAGTTCAGCACCCTTCGCCACCCAGACTGACGAAACGGATCTCGAGCTTCCCTGTCCGCGGGCTCAGAGCCCACGGCAACCCCGTGCGAAGCCCGCCGCAGGGGCGGGCTTGGCGCGATCACGACATGAGCTGGCTTGCGCACATACCTCGAGCACCAAAGACAGCACCACCGGGTTAGCATGGAACGGGAGGACTGGATGACGCAGTTCAACGACGCGTACCGTGCGAAGCCCGCCCCGGCGGGCTTCCCCAGTTTTGCCGTGGGCTCTGAGCCCGCGGACAGGATCGAGAAATCCCAGTGTCATGAAGCTCCGTGAAACGCTCGCCCCCTCCGCCTTCTGTGCTCTCTGCGACCTCTGTGGTTCCTCTTCCGGCCCGTTGTTGTACAGTCGCCCCAATGCGCTTCCCATGCCGCACGATCGCTCTGCTCACCCTCCTGCTCTCCGCCCCCGCCTGGGCCCAGACCGACGCCGACAAAGCCACGGCGCGCACCCTCGCCGAGGAGGGCATCGCCCTCAAGCAGGATGGCAAGCACCAGGAAGCCCTCGTCAAGCTCACCCGCGCGCAGCAAATCTTCGACGCCCCCACCCACCTGCTGCTCATCGCGCAATGTCAGGTAGCCCTGGGCAAGCTCGTCGAAGGCGCCGAGACCTACCGGCGCCTCCAGAAGAGAGTCCTCCCCGCCGACGCGCCCCCCGCATTTCACCACGCGAAAAAGGCCGCCGACGAGGAGCTCAAGACCGTCGAGCCCAGGATCCCCAAAATTCGCCTCCAAATCGAACCCGAAGGGGTTCAGCGCTTCGAGATCCGCATCGATGGGGCCCGCGTCCCGCCCGCCGTCGTCGGCGTCGACCGGGTGGAAAACCCCGGACACCACGTCGTCGAGGTCTCAGCCCCCGGCTACCGTACCGCCCAGGTGCAGCTTCAGCTCTCCGAAGGCCAAGTCCTGCCGGTCGAGGTGAAGCTCGAGGCCGACGGCACCCCAGTCGCTCCCCCACCTCCCACGGCCCCCACCACCGGGTCGGGTTCGTCTTACACGCCTCCTCCGCCCCCACCGGCAGGCCGTCGGGACGGTGAAGGCGACGGCGACACCGACCTGCTCCTCTCCCTGCGCCTCCAATCGGCCATCCCGGAGGGCGACTTCGGGACCACGACGTTCGATCAGGTCGAACTCAAAGGAGGCAACGTGGGCGACAGCTTCGGGCCGGGTGGAGGGCTGGAGCTTCGAGGCGACTTGCGCTTCGGGGAGTGGGCCGTGGGCTTGCTGTTCGGCGTGGACGGCTTCGGCCAGGTCACCTCCGACGACTACGGCGGCGACCTCAAAGCGCTCTACCCGGAGGGCGAGGACTTCGAGGCCAAGGAGTCCTTCGGGACCTACGGCGGCGTCAGCGGCCAGTGGTACGGGTGTCCCGACTGCTTCGGGTTCGTGGGCGAGGTCGGAATCACCATGCGCCAGTTCACCCAGACTATCGAGTTTCGGCCCGAGTCCTCCCAAAGCGACACCTGCACCCTGTCCCTCGCGCGCGACGTGCCCATGCTCCGGCTCCTCGGCGGGCTGCAGATTCCGGTCGGCGGTGACTTCTTCGTGATGCCCTTCGCCTCGATCTCCGCTGGCTCCGTCACCGCCACCCGGCTGGAACCCACCGCCGGCGACGACGCCTGCCCCTCGAACAAGGTCGAGTCGTCCAACACGTCCGAGAGCAGCGTCTCGCTCTTCACCTTGGGCGTCGCAGGGACGATGTCGCTCGGCCTGGACTGACCCCAATTCGTGACGGTCTGCGACAACGGCACGAAAATTGTCGACCCTCGCATCGCCAGGCGCACCCACCCGCACTCACCCTGACATCGTCGTGCAACGAAATACACTTCGGTGACAACTCAATAAAAGCCGGGTGATAGCTGTGGCCCCAAGACCACGCGTCCTGCCCGGAATTGGACTTGGGGACGCGGAGTCGAGGAGAATGCCCCGATGATGCACCTGCCGTTTTTTGCGCTGTACTTCGCCGTCCTTCTGGTGCTGTGCGGCTACGGGCTGCATCGATCTCACCTTGTTTTCCTGTACTGGCGTCATCGCCGACAGATCCCGCTGCTGCGGGAGGGTGGGAAAGAGCCCGTTTCGGACGCGGAAGCTCCGCGTGTCACCATTCAGCTGCCCCTCTACAACGAAGCCACCGTGGCCGTACGCTTGTTGCGCGCCGTCGCGCAGATGGATTACCCCCGCGATCGCTTCGAAATCCAGGTCCTGGATGACTCCACGGACGAGACCCGGCACATGGTCGAGCGCGAAGTCGACCGGCTGCGAGACGCCGGCCTGGATGCCGTGGTCGTGCGGCGGTCCAACCGCATCGGATACAAGGCGGGAGCCCTCGCCGCCGGCCTCGACGTGGCAAAAGGCGAACTGGTCGCGATCTTCGACGCCGACTTCCTGCCCCAGCCCGACTTCCTGCGCAACCTCGTGGGCGAGTTCCGCGATCCGTCCGTGGGGATGGTGCAGGCCCGCTGGGGCCACATGAACCGCGAGCACTCCCTGATGACCCGCGTGCAGGCGTTGATGCTCGACGGTCACCACCTGGTCGAGAACCGCGCTCGCTTCTCCTCGGGACGTCTGTTCAACTTCTCCGGCACCGGCGGCCTCTGGCGCGTCCAGGCGATCCGGGATGCCGGTGGATGGCAGCACGACACCCTCACCGAAGACCTCGACCTGTCCTACCGCGCCCAGCTCCAGGGCTGGCGCTTCGTCTATCGCGAGGACGTGGTCACCCCCTCCGAGCTGCCCGAGGACGTCTCCTCGCTGCGCGCCCAGCAGTACCGCTGGGCCAAGGGCACCGTCCAGACCGCCCGCAAGCTGCTCGGGGTCGTGATGCGGTCCAACCTCACGCTGTCGCAACGCGTGGAAGCCGTGTTCCACCTCACGCCCCACTTCGCCTATCCCCTGATGATGGTCCTGAGCGTCCTGCTGCTCCCGGCCCTCCTGCTGTCCCCGAGCACAGACCTCTGGACCATGGCGATCGTCGACCTGCCCCTGTGCCTCGGCACCACCATGTCCCTGGGCCTCTTCTACGGCATGGCCGAACGCTCTCAGGGTGGCTCCGCGTGGACCGCCCTCCGCCGCCTCCCCGCCCTCATCGCCCTCGGCATGGGCATGGCTCCCCACCTCACCCGCGCCGTCTCCGACGGCATGCAGTCGATGGCGGGCGAGTTCATCCGCACCCCCAAGAAGGGCACCCTCGCCGGCCGCTACAGCTCCTACTCCTCCCTGCCCCTCAGCGAGATGGCGCTGTGCCTCGTCTCCCTCGCCAGCGTCTTCGTTGCCATCGAAACCGACCACTGGATCGCCATGCCGTTCGCCTCCCTCTTCGCGTTCGGCTACGGGTACGTCGCCACCCTCGTCGTCCGGGAGCAGAGCGCACGCCGACGTGCCGCCGAGCGTCTGGAGATGGAGCGGGCGACGGTCGCGAGCTGATCCACCATCCAAACAGGCTCACACAGAGCCGAAGGCAAACTGGTGAATGCGGAGCTGGCAGCAGGGAGCGGAAGACTGCCTCCGCTCAGAATTCCCGGTTCCCGGTCCCCTGCTCACCCGTTTGACCGTTGGAGATCCGTCCACGCGATCGTGTTTAGGGGCTGGACTCCCAGCCGGTGCGAGGTAGGATCGCGTCTGTACCCACGGAGCTTGCGCAGGCACCCTGGGAGGGGTCATGACCAAGGCTGACATCGCTCACATCATCTACACGCGCATCGGCGGCTTCAGCAAAAAGGAGTCGACGGATCTGGTCGACTTGGTCTTCGAGACCATGAAGGAGACGCTCGGCCGGGGTGAGAAGATCAAGATTTCGGGTTTCGGGAACTTCGTGCTTCGCGACAAGCGAAAGCGCCAAGGACGCAACCCGCAGACCGGCAACCCGATCGTCATCACCGAGCGACGTGTGCTGAGCTTCAAGCCGAGTCAGATTCTGAAGCACGCGCTCAACAACGAGCCGGACGCTTCCCGAGCTTTCACAGACGCCGCGGGACCCGACCCCAGTCCCCGGACCTGATCGTTCGCGGCTCTGACGATGGGGTCCTCGGACGGCACGCAGATCAGCAAGCTTTACTATCGCATCGGGGAGGTAGCGAAGCTGCTCGGGGTGGAGACCTCCGCCATCCGTCACTGGGAGTCCGAGTTCCCCGGACTCCGCCCGCGACGCACGAAGACCGGACAGCGGATGTACTCCCAACACGAGCTCCAGCGCCTCCAGGAGATCAAGCGTCTGCGCTTCGATCAGGGGTACACCATCCGAGGCGCCCGCATGGTGCTGCGCTCCAAGGGACTCGAGGTCCGAGAGCCCCAGGACCCCCTGTTGCTCGAGAACGATCGATTGCGGGAGTCCCTGATCGACCTGCGCGGACGTATCCTGCAGTTCATCGACGAGCTGGAACGGGAGCGCCCCCGCACATGAGCCATCCCCGATCGACCGCCCTCTTCGCTCTCGTCCTGCTGTCGTCAGGCCCGGTTCACGCGCAACAAGACGCCGCCCCAGAGGCCGCTGCCCTGGACGCCACCCCGCTGGATGCCACCGCACCCGAGGCCGCTGTCCAGGATGCCGCCACTCCCGAAGCAGAACCGCCAGACGCCCCCGACGAACCCGCTGCCCCCATCCTCGGAACCGAGGTCGCGTTGGCCGTCCCAGACGGCGTTGTCCTCCACCTCTCGCCCCCGGACCGCTGGGTCGGCACCGAGTCCACGGACGTCGACATCCAGGACCTCAGCCAGATTCCCGGTGCCCAGGCGCTCTTCAAACACACCTGGACGTCAAGCCACGTCCGCAAGGCCACGTTGTCGCGTCTGACCGTCGTGTGCGCAACCGCGCCGAGCGACGACTGGGCTCGGGGCATGCAATCCCCCGTCTTCGAGCGCCTCAACACCATCGCCAGCGCCGAGCTCGCCGAATGGATGACGGTAAGCTCCCTCGTCCCGGGCCCCATCGACAGTGCCCCGCCCCTCTACCTCCAATCCTTCAAAGCCGAGGGACGAGCCGGCGGCCAGCGCCGGGAAGGATCGGTTCGCGTCCTCGAGGTCGATCACATCGACGACGGCCGTGCACCCGTCGTGGGAACGGGACGCCACTTCATCGCCTTCCTCGCCAACCCGGACCGCGTCCTCGTCTGCTCCACCGCGTGCGTCGAGCCCGCCTGGCGCAGCGTCGGGGTCTGCCCCGCGTCGATCGCATCCATCCACCTCGACGGGTCCCTCGTGCCCGAGCCCTCGCCCTCTACCGCCGGACGGCTGCTGCTCGGCGTGCAGCGCAGACCCTCGGCCCTGCTCGGAACGGCGGCAGGACTCGTCTTCGCCCTCGTCGGCGTCCTCATCATCCTTCGAGGACTGCTGCTCCGCCCCTCACCCCCGGGGTGAGTCGTGCATCCGGATGGCCCAGGCCAGCCGAGCCACCTGCCTCATCACGTTCGGAACCCTGCGCACGAGGTTGATCGAAGGCCGGCGCTTCTCCACCACACGCACCGGGATCTCGCGAACAGGAACACGCGCCCGATAGGCCCGGATGACGAACTCGCTCGCGAACACGTCCTTGTCCACCACGCAAGCGTTCACCACCGGCAGCAGCTTGTCCCGACGGAACGCCTTCAATCCGTGCGTGTCCGTCCCGCGGAACCCCAGGGTCGCCCGCAACAGCCCGTTGTAGACGCGGCTCGCCACGTTGCGCGCCCAAGGTCGCTCGTCGCTCGACCCGGACAGCAGCTTCGACCCGATCACCAGGTCCACCTCCCCGTGGTACAGCAACGTCACCGCGGCCTCCTGAAAGACCGTGTCGCACAGGTCGATCTCGTCGCAGATCACGAACGTGCCCCGCGCCTCCAGGATGCCCCGCCGCATCGCCAGCCCGTAATTCGGCTCGCCCAGGGAAAACCAACGAACTTCTTCATACTTGGAGGCCAGCGCCGCGGCGATCTGCACCGTCCCGTCCGTCGACCCGTTCTCCGCAATCACGATCTCGAACGTCCAGGGGACTTCCCTTAGCTTCTCGCGCAGGTCGACCACGGCCGCGCGCAGAATGGCTTCCTCGTTGTACACCGGAATCACGATCGAGACGGTGGGCGTGGCAGTCATCGCAGGATTTCCCCGGCCCGGCGCGCCGCGTCCCGGCCGTAAAGCAATGCGTCTTCCATCGACGAGTAGTTCCATCCCCCATAGCGCCCCGTGGAGAGAATGTCCCGCTCTTTCAGATACGCTTGCACCGCCTCGACAGAGGCATAGTACGCGTGATCGTAGATCACGTACGCGTGCTCGATCGTACGGTGCGTCGCGAACCGCACCTGATCGGGCCGCTCGATGAACCCCATCTCCGCCAGCCCCGACGCAACCTCCGGAACGAGCCGATCGAGCTCGGGCGGCCGTCGGTCCGCAAGCTCGATGTACATGCACGCCTTCCCTTCCGGCGCCATCTCGCTCGAAAAGTTCGAGTACACCCCCACCCGGTAGAAGGGATACCTCTCCTCCGGCACGTAGACCCAGTGAAACGGACGACCCGAGGGCACGTCGAGCGCCACGTCGAGGTAGTGCAACGAGCTGCACCGCAGGCTGCCAGCGGCTCGTCGGACCTCTTGCGGCGCATCCTGGATCGCGCCGACCAGATGGTTCAGAGGCGCCGTCGTCACCAGCACCTCGTAGTCGATCCGCTCCCCGTCCTGCAGCACGAGCAGCTTGCGCTCGGCGTCCACGGAGACCACGCCCCGGCCGCACTCGATGGGGCCGAGCGAACGCGCAAACGCGCTCGTCAGATCCCCGATTCCCCTACGCGGGTACAGGAAGGCAGCGTTGTACCCCATCTCCGAACCCTGAAGCCCCACGGCGCCCGCGATCACGTCCTCGAGCTTGGGAAGCGGCACGAACCGGCTGCACCACTCGGCCGTGATCTCCCGCGGGTGCACGCCCCACAGCCGGCAGTTGTAGGGAATCATGAAGTGCCTGCTGAACCCGTCGCCAAAGTGCCGGTGACAGAACTGCTCGAAATCCTTGGGAGGTTCCCCCTGCTCCTGCCGCTGCGCCTGCAAAAACCCCATGACGCACTCGTAGGCAACCTCCGGCGGGAGCCCAAGAGTGTTCGCCTGATAGGGGTAGCGCGTGAACGCCCCGTGCGACCAGACCACCGAACGACGCTCGATCGTGAGGGCGTCTCCCCCGAGCAAGTCGAGCGCCAACTTGCGCATGTCGGGGTCACGCAGGTGCAGGAGATGACCGGTCCGGTCGAACCGGAACCCATCCTGCTCGACGGTGACGGCCAGTCCCCCGGGCTGGGGGGAACGCTCCAGGAGCCGGTGCTCGATGCCCAGCGCCCGCAAGTGGTGCGAAGCCGACATTCCCGTCAGCCCTGCACCCACGACCACCACCGGCACTCGCTTCGTAGACATGGGACGCGGAACCTAAATCGACCTCCCCGATTGTGCAACGTCCGGCGACCGGACCCACAGCCTCGACGCCATCGACGCCATCGACGCCATGAGCCCGGGGCGCTAAAGAAGGCCACACAGAGCCGAAGCCAAACGGAATGCGAAGCCGGCAGCATGGAACATAAGAATGCGTCCCTCGAGAATTCCCAATTCCCGGTCCCCTGCTCACCAGTTTGGCCGTCGGCGCTCCGTCAACGTGATCCTTGTCTAGTCGCTTACGGACGAAGTCCTTGGCGATTCTGCAAACCAATGCGAAGCGACACCCTTCCCTGTTTGGTTCCGGCTCGTCCGGGCCGGAAGGGTAGCGACCAACGGGAGCGTAGGGGCGGCAGCCCCTGCACTGGCGCCCGGCCCTGCCGGGTTAGGTTCGGCCCCCCATGATCAGCACCCATCGCCTTGCCAAGACTTTCGGGGGTCGGACGCTCTTCGCCGACGTGAGCCTCGAGCTGAACGCCGGCATGCGCTATGGCCTGGTCGGCGCGAACGGGTCCGGCAAGACCACGCTCCTCAACATTCTCGCCGGCGACGATGCCGCCTCCGACGGCTCCTATTCCCTGCCGCGAGACTGCAGGGTCGGCATCCTGCGACAAGACCGCTTTCACCATGACGCGGCTACCATCCTTGATGTCGCGCAGAGCGGCGACGAGCGGGTGTGGGCCGCGCTCGAAGCGCAACGCCAAGCCGTCGAGGCGGGAGACGCGATCCGAGCAGCGGAGCTGGAAGAGACCGTCCGCGTGAACGACGGCTACACCCTCGAGGCTCGCACGAGCTATATCCTCGAAGGTCTAGGAATCCCCCAGGCCTCGCACCGCATGGCCCTCGGAACCCTCTCGGGCGGGTTCAAGCTCCGCGTACTTCTGGCCCAGGTCCTCGTGGGAGGCCAGGACCTGATGCTCCTCGACGAGCCCACCAACCACCTCGACATCCTCTCGATTCGATGGCTCGAGAAGTTCCTGGCAGCCTACCGCGGCTGCGCCGTCGTCATCTCCCACGACCAGCGGTTCCTCGACAACGTCGCCACCCACATCCTCGACATCGATTACGAGACCATCACGACCTACACGGGCGGTTACACGACCTTCGATGCCGAGAAGGCTGCGATCCGCCAGCGAAAGGAAGCCGAGATCGAGCGCGCTCAGGAGGCCATCGCGCACAAACGTGCCTTCGTCGAACGCTTCGGCTCCAAGGCATCCAAGGCAAGCCAGGCCCAAAGCCGTCTCAAGCAGATCGAAAGAGTCGAGATCGAACAGCTCGCCCCTTCCTCGAGACGGTCCCCCAGATTCCACTTCGAACCCCGCCGCCCCAGCGGCCGCGACGTCGTCACTGTCGAAAACGTCTCCAAGTCTTTCGGTGACCACGCGGTGCTCCGGGATATCTCCCTGGTCGTGCGACGCAAGGAGCGCCTGGCCGTCATCGGCCCGAACGGGCTCGGCAAGTCCACGCTGCTCCGAATCCTGATGGGCAAGATGACCGCCAACGCGGGCACCGTCACGTGGGGCCACGAAACCTATCCCGGCTACTTCGCCCAGGACCACCGAGAGGTGCTCCAAGACGAGAACGCCCGCGCCGTCGACGTGCTCTGGGCCGTGCGCCCGCAGGAGTCCACGGCGTTCGTGCGCGGCCACCTCGGGCGCGTCTTGTTTTCCGGGGACGACGTCGAAAAGCGCGTCGGAAGCCTGTCGGGGGGCGAGGCGGCCAGGCTCGTGTTCGCCTGCCTGGCAGCGGATTCCCCAAACGTCCTGGTCCTCGACGAGCCGACCAACCATCTCGACATCGAGGCGATTCACGCGCTGGTTCACGCGCTGCGCGACTTCGATGGGACCGTCCTGTTCGTCTCCCACGACCGGTGGTTCGTCTCCTCCCTCGCCACGCGCATCTTGGAGCTCACCCCCAAGGGCCTCCGCGACTTCCCAGGCACGTACGACGAGTACATTGCGCAGTGCGGGGATGACCATCTCGACGTGGACGCAGTGTCGCTCAAGCAACGGGAACAGCGCCGGGCCGACGAGCGAACCGAGTCCGAGGCGAGCGCGTCCTGGGCGGAGCAGAAGCGGCTACGGAATCGCCGCAAGGAGCTGCCCGCTCGGCGGGACAAGATCCTCGAGGCCATGGACGGGGCGGAATCGAGGGTCAAGCAGATCCACGATGCCTACGCTTCCCAGGGGTTCTTCGAGACCACGTCCAAGCAGCAGATCGACGCGCTGGTCGACGAGGAGAAGACCCTCCGAACCCGTATCGAGGAGATCATGAGCGAGTGGGAGGCCATCGAGCAGGAGATGAGCAAGCTCGAGGAGGCCTGACACGAGAGTCATGCCCGCCGGCAGCGGAAGCTTCACATTCCGCAGAGTTCAATGCTGGCATGCCGTTTGGATTCCCTTCCCAACGTCTTGACACGCACGACTTCCACCCACCGCACCGATCCGTCCAGCAGACGCCGAAATGCACAAATTCTCGCGTCCGAGGGAAGGGTTGGCTACCCTTTGCGGTAGACCGTCGTAACAGCACCCGTCCAAGACTTCACGGAGGGAACGAGGATGAACATGCGATTTGCTTTGCTTCCACTGTGCCTGCTTGCCGCACCGAGCGTCATGGGCTGCACCAGCCCCGAAGAGGACTCCTGCAACATCAAGACAGCCGGCATCTACGTCGAGTACCAGGTCCGAGAGGAAGGAAACGCGGCCCGCGCCACCGCCACCTTCTGGGTCGGCGACAAGCCCGGAGGCACCTTCCTCACCCTCGGCAGCTGCGGTGACACCATCACCGTCAACGGCCAGGGCATGTCCAAGGAAACCTCCAACGTCGACCACGACTACTACGAGGCCACCCTCGCCCTCGCCGACTCCTACGACTTCACCTTCTCTCGCGAAGACGAAGACCCCTATTCGAGCTCGGTGAGCCCCCGCAACCCGGTCAACATCACCGCGCCCACCGGTGGCTCCATCTCCCGCGCCGAATCCTTCGACATCACCTGGGAAGCGAACGACGGCGGAGACATCGAGCTGCTCATCGACGGCGACTGCATCTCCGACTACCCCAACGTCCTCGGCGACGACATCCCCGACAACGGAACCCACACCGTCAACGCCGGCGGGATCGAACCCTTCGTCGAAAGCGATGCCGACAAGTCCTGCACCGCAACCGTCGAGCTCACCCGAGGCAACGGCGGCAACCTCAGCTCCTCCCTCAAGGGAACCATCAAGGGCTACTCGGTCGGACGCACCAGCTTCACCTCCACGCCCTGACCTCAGGACGACGGCCTCTCCCGCCCCATCTGCCACGCGCCAAGGGCCGCTATGACGGCCGTCTCCGTCCGCAAGATCATCGGCCCCAGCGACCCGAGAGCGAAGCCCGACGCCTCCGCGACGCCGGCTTCATCGACTTCGATCCCCCCTTCCGGACCCACCAGAAGGGCCACCCCGGATGCCCCGGCTCGCAGCCAAGGACCCGCCGAAACCGTCGCGCCTTCCCACAAGCAAACACGAACGAGCGAACCGGGCACCCTCGCCACCGCCTCCCGTAGTCCCCTCACCTCGTGCAGCGTCGGCACGTCGCCACGACCGCTCTGACGCGCCCCCTGCACCAGGATCTTCCGCCAACGACCCATGCGCGAAGCGTCCGCCCGGGTCCCCGACGACGCCGATCGCGCACACAACGTCGGCACGATATCCGTCACGCCAAGCGCCGTGGCCTCGCGCAGCGCCCACTCGAATCGGTCCCCCTTGCATACCCCGAGCAAGAGCCAAGCCGGCACGTCCGGCACGCGCCCAGCCCGGGTCACCTCACCCACCTCACAGCGCACGCCGCCGCGAGGCGTTGACGTCACGCGGGCCTCCGCCTGCACCACCTGCTCAGGGTCGAAGACGATGAACGTGTCCCCCTCCCGGAGACGAAGCACACTCCGAACGTAACGAGCCTCTTCCACCTCGAGTTCCCGCAAGCCCGCCCTCAACCCGGACAGCGGCACCCGCACCCGACTCACCGCTCAGCCTCCAGCTCGATCGCAACCCAGCCGGACTCGTCGAGAACCTCGAGCATGCGCAACGCACCGTACGCCGCAACGACGTCGTCCACTTGCTCTCGCAAGATTCCGCTCAACACGAGCAAGCCCCCGGGAGCCACCCGGGCAGCCAGCGCTCCCGCCATCGGAATCAACACCCTCGCCTCGATGTTCGCCACGACGAAGGGGAACGACGCCTCGACCACAGCGACGTCCGTCGTGTCCGCTTCGACGCGGTGCCCAAGCCCGTTTCGCTCCGCATTCTCCCGCGTGACGATCGCCGCCTCGGGGTCGTTGTCCACGGCACGCGCCCGCTCCGCCCCGAGTACCAGAGCGCACAACGCGAGCACGCCGCTCCCGCACCCCACGTCGAGAACCGTGGTCCCTGCAAGCCGGGCCGCGTTCTTCTCCATGGACCGTGACACCAGACGCGTCGTGGGGTGCAGCCCTGTGCCGAAGGCCCGCCCCGGATCCATCTCCAGCACGTGCACGTCCGCACTCGCCTCGAAGGGCACCCACGGGGGACGGATCACGATGCGGGGGGTGAGGTGAAACGGCTTGAAGTGCTCCTTCCAGCCATCTCGCCAGGCATCGCCCACCACGTCGTCGCGTCGCGGGTTCCAACTCGCGCTCAGCTGCACGATCGCCGAGGCAGCCTCCTGCTCCGTCGAGAAGCTCGCAAGAAGCGTAACGGTGCCAGGAACGCTCGCCTGCTCCAGCGTGGTTCCGTCCCGGACCTCGACCCCTGTGGCGCTCATCTCGAACAGATCAAAGCCGACCTCGTCGGCCAGATCCGTGGGGACGTCCAGAGCCACGCGCGGAAAGCGCGGAAGAGGTGATGAACACATGAGCTAGTTTCCGATCACGACGATGACGCGACTGGTGGGTGGCTGGTTGTTGGGAGGCGGGCTCGATTCACTCGCGGAGTCCCCGAGCAAGATGGCCCCGGTCACGCCCCCCGCCACGACGACGGCAGCTGCGACCCAGAACCATGGGCTCGCGAGCACGGAAGTCCCCTGGTCCGGGTCCGGAACGGCGATTCGCAGGGGGGCCGCTGCGTCTCCGCGGGACGCGATCGGCAAACGAGCGTCGTCCACGGCCTCGATGTAGTACTCCACCAGGGGCGGGTTGAGCGCAGCTCCCGGGATCGATGCACGGAAAGCGCCTTGGCTGTGCCGCGCTTCGAGATGGCGGAACTTCCCTCGAGAGCCAGAACGATAATGAACCACGACGGTGGCGATGCGGTGGTTCGGATCCACGACCTGCCCTGTGATGGGAACCGGCTTGCCGCGCTCCCATTCCGCCGGGGAGATGTGCTTGATGCTGGGCGGGGCGACCGCCACGGTTCCCACGTCCACCACCCCCGGACGCCCCTCCCCTTCCCATCGCTGTCTCACTTCGGTGAAGAACGTGCGAAACCGGGGAGACTCGGTCTCGGCGAGCGTGAACCCAGGGTCCAGAACGTAGAGCCCTCGCACGGCCGCCTCGGCTTCTTCCATCTGGCTCAACACCAGATAGTTGAAGGCAAGGTATCGGTACACGTCGATGCGATCGACCTTCGAGGTGGCAGGACGAAGCAAGGCGGCCGATAGCGTCTGGATCGACTCCTCGTACCGCTGGTCCTCGAACATCTCCTTGCCCGAACGAATCAGGTCCGACCGGTCCGTCGTCTGCCCCGCTTGGCCGTGGGCCGCCCCCGGAGCGAACGAGACGAGCACGGAGGCCAGCACCAGAACGCTGGTCACGAGCAGGCGGCGTGCGGGGAGCGCGCAGGTCCACGACATGGGCAGAACGTACCACGTCGAAGCCCAACCGTTCATCCCCCCTGATGCTCGCGCCGGGGTGGAGGGTGGCTTGGACGCCCGAGACAGCACCCTACTTCGAGGTTCTCCCGCGCACGGGATAGTAGGCCTGGCGAGCCGGCACCGTGACCAGCAGGTCCTGCCTCTCGTCAGCATTCGGGATGGTCTGACCAGGAGCTAGGACCAGGGCCGCGAGAAACCCGCCGTACACGCAGCCAAGGTCGATCCCGGTAGCCCAGGGGTGCAGTTGCGGGTGCATCAACGCGTTGTGGCCGAACACCACGTGCGGCGGTCCCTGGTACCACCTTCCCCATGGGTCTCCGCCTCGCGTCGCAGAGGGTTGCCCCCGCGGAGTGAGGGCCCGGATGGTCGTCAGCACGCCGACGTCCGTTTCTTCCACCGCAAGCCCGGGCATTATGCCGGCATGCACGATCCGGACGTCGTGCTCCGGCAGGTCGTGCCACAGGGGCATCCCTCGAAGCAACTCCCAATCCTCCTCCGCCATGGCGCTCGCCAGATCAGTGTGGTTGGGCCCCAGACGCACCGGGGGGCCTCCGCTTCGTCGAGCGCGTGCATAGCCCAAGAGCTTCTGCTCGTGGTTGCCGCGCACGACGACCGCTCCCACGCGCCGGACGAGAGCGAGAACGCTCAGGGTATCGGGACCGCGGCCCACCAGGTCCCCGACGAAGAACAACCGGTCATCCTGGGTGAGGCCCACGCACGCGAGCAAGTCCTGAAGCTCGCGAAAGCAGCCGTGGACATCTCCGACGATGACGGTGCGGGACATGACGCGTAACACCTAATCGGAGGTAGGAGGCTGCGCAACGGGTGCGCTACGGGAAGCCCGGCCGAAAGCGCGGCGAGCCCAAAATCAAGCACTGTTCGAAGAACGTGCTTGGGTTTGGGGCTATTCGAGCCGAAGGCGAGGCGTTTTGGGGTGAGCCGCGGTGAGCGCGGCGAGGGGGCT
>CAZAWR010000160.1:0-14291 GCA_964488865.1 uncultured Polyangiaceae bacterium
AGATCCCTACGATTCGGCTCGATCAGCACCGTTCGGATGGAGCCGCACCCATCCCTGTTTCGCTTCAACGATGAACGAGTCGTGAGCGTCAAGCTGGAACCACAAGTCTGCTCTACCTAAGCTCGCGTTCTTTCCGTAGAGCCGACTGCAGCGATACTGCCGGTAAGTAAATCGAACGCCTTTCGCAAGTCAACACAAGCTCCGGGTCACGTCGTCATGTCGGCGTGAAGGCAGTCACGACGGAATCAGGGCGTATGGATGGCGTGAGCGCGATCGGAAGACGCACCGATGCCGCGCTTGCCCGCAGCGAACACCCCGGTGCCATCCGCGACCAGCAACTACGCCACGGACAAGACCGGGTCGAAGTCCAGTTGCGGGTCCGGAGTGCGCGCGATAGGAAGGGGTGGGCTCGACGCAAGCCCAAGGCTATCGAGAATCGTGGTGATGGCCGGTCTCACCCCCCTCGAACCATCCGCACCCGAGCCGCCGTCCTCGCATCCGAGGTCCGCGCCAGGATCGCATCCAGCATCCGGTTGCGAGCCGCCTCGTCCTTGTCCTTCCCCGACAGGAGCGACACCACCTGCTGGTCCAACGCCGGGTTGAACCCCGCCGAGATCACCGACGACTCAAGCCGCTCCAGGTCCTCCTTGCCCAGCGTCTGATCACCCAGCGTCGCGAGCGCGGCCTCCCCAACTCCGAGATCACGGTCACCGATCAGATCGAACAGCACGTCGCGAGCCTCGGGGGCATCGACCTTGCGCATGGCCCGAGCCACGGCACGGCGCACGTCTGGATCCTCATCCGAGGTCATCTCTGCCAGCACAGGCACGTTCTCCGGAGCGCCCACGTTGCCCAGGGACCCCACCATGGCGCGACGCTCGTCCGGGGAGCCCGCGTTCTTCAGGTTGTCGATCAGCTTGGCGTTGTAGGGCGCATAGTCGCCGCCCGTCGTCCGAAGATGCCCTGCTGCGGCTCCCAGGGAATGTGCCGCGGCGAGCCGGTCCACGCCGGAGGAGGTCGACATCACGCTGTCGAGAAACGCCATGGTCTCGTGAGTCGGTTCCTTCACGAAGGAGAAGCGCTGAAGCAGGCCGGGGTAGCGTTCGGGATCGACGCGGGCAGCATCGGAGGAGAGGGCATCCCGCATGGCGGCTTGGGCCTCGGGGTTGCCTGCAGAGGTCAGCATGTCGCAGATGAAGGCGCGGCCGTTGGCGTTGGTGCCCGGCTCTTGGAACAGGTCCGCCAGGCGCGCCGCATAGGCCGGGTTGAGACGAAGCAGCAGCACGGCCCGGGTCATCCACCCCTCCTGTGGGGATAGACCGCTCATCGCGTACGAAGCGATGCCTTGCTCCACGTCCGAGAGTGTCATCTCGCCCACCATGTCCTGCCACATCTTGCGCGTGAGCTGTTCGCCCGAGAGGACTTCGCCAGGCTTCACTTCTTCGAACCGTCCCTTGGTGAACGCGATTGCGTGGGCGTCGAACCTGGTGACGCTCTTCTTGCGGAGGGAAACGTTCAGGCTGGCGGTGAAGCGGGGGTCGGGGTCGCCGTCCTTCACCGTGATGGTCTCCTCGGTGGTCAGGGACGCGAGATGTCCCTCCTCGGATAGCTGGACCGTGCCGTCGGAAGTGATGTCTGTGGTACCGGGTGCCGGCGCCATGGCGAAGGCACGCAGACCCGAATAGGACGCGCGGTTGCGTCGAGCCGTGAGGGGAGAGCCGTCGGAGACGTAGAAGGTCTGGGCCTTGCCGAGGGGGGTCGGTTCTTCTGCGGACCACATGGAGTCGTTGGACTCGGGAGCCACGACGGCAATCGCTGGGATGACGGTCTCCATGACCGACCTGAACGTGGGCGGCGCGTTCTTCTCGAACCAGACCGTGGTGATTTCGCCTCGGTCCGTCACCTCCACGAAGGCTTCGCGCTCCCCGAAGGTGCGCTCGGCTTCGGCCTGGTCCAGCACGTCCTCGCCTTGGAACCGAAGCTGGTGCTTGTCGAGACGGGACAAGGAGACGCCCAGCCGGTACTTGCCGTCGACGGCCCCGTAGGACCGGAGGCGGAGCTCGCCGGAAAGGGCGAGGCTGCCATCGATGGGCGCGCCGCCCTTTCTGGGTGCGGCGAGGACCTGGTCACTCTCGAAGCTGAAGTCGTAGGTGTAGACGTCGCCGGCAGGGAATCGGAAGCGGAACGCCCCGTCTTCGGAGACCGAGGCTGCGGGGCTTTCGATCCAGGAGCGGACCGGGCCCAGCATGAACGCGGTGGTGCCGACGAAGGCGACGAGACCAAGGGCGGGGGCGATGAACTTGAGGGTGCGCTGGCTGAACTTCATGGGAATGACCTCGAAGCGTGGGTTCTGTCCCCTGTTCGGCCAGCGCATCGAAGTGGTTGCTAAGAATCGTCAGGGCGGAGGTAGAAAGTTCGGGGCGGGGGTTCTTGATGGCGCACCCACATCGCGCTACACCGCCGGGCGAGCCACGACTCGAGGACCGAATCGCAGCAGGGGACGACCTGCTGGCCCTCCGACGTGTCCTGGAAGCGTTCCGGGACGATGGCGGCACTCAGGACGCTGCCGTCGCGATCCTTGAAGAGATGCGGGCCGAGGCAAGGGATGAAGCGATGGACGACTTGCTTTGCGACATCTTGGACTTCGCAACAGGGTTTTGCTCAAAGCACCTTAGGGTGTGGGAATAGCGCCGAGATGAAATGCACCGACGCCGACCTCCGGCGCATCTTCAACGATCTTGCCTCCGAACTGGGCTCCCCCCGACCTTCCGCGCCGACCGTACAACCCGAGAAGGTGAGGCGATCACCGCCCACGGGAGTTCTACGGTGACCTCGGGTCCCGCACTCGAGGTCGAGACGGGGGCCCTGCCACCGATGCTCCGAAGACAACCAACGCCCGAACTCCAACTCGGTTCACCGTGCAGGGCCATGGTCATGGCCGGACGATCGAAGTTGTCGTCGAACCGGCGGTCGAGGGGATCGTGTCTGACTACGACCAAGGACGTTAAGATGCCAAACGAAGCCATGTCGAATGCTCTAATGGAATCGCGGATTCGGGAGGTCCTTCTCTCAATTCGAGAGCAGGTTCATCCGAGCCTTACCGAACATGTTCAGCACTTGTTAGACGTTGGAGAGTTTCGAATCGCAGGCGAGCACCTCTGTGAGTTGCTGTGTGAGGATCAGGTGGTCCTGGGCCCGCTTCCGCACTCTAAGCTTCTTGAACTCGTCAGAGACCTCGGCGTAGATGACCGACATCACTCGACCCTCCCTGCGCCTTCAACACCGCTGCCAAGCGCTGTAGAGAAGACGTGAGGCTCTGGCGAGCAACCAAGGAATGGCAACATGCGCCCCAAGCCCAGTTGCCACGTGGCGAAACGATGAACCCTCGTTCGTCGACGTCCAGAGCGACGAGCCCCCCCAGAACCTCCCCCATCCCCAAGCCACCCGTCGTATCCTCCCCCACCCATGTCCGACCCCACCCCCGAAGACGCCATCCTCGCCCTCCAGCTTTCCGTAGCGTGGGCCGGCGAAGCCGCAGGTGACCCCCCAAGGCTCGCGTGGTGGAAGTCCGACCTCGTGGACCCCGAGGGCGGAGGTGACCTCTTCGCCCGCCTCGTCCCCAAGACCGCACCCTGGGCAAGCCTCGCCCTCGTGCGGGAGGCGGCAAGGCGCGTGGACCAGACAGCCCGAAGCAAGCTCGCCAACCCCGATGCGGCTTGGACCCTCTTTCACTTCGGCTACGCCACCGACGAGCGCATCTCCGACCGGTTGGCCTGGCACCGTCAGCACCAGCATGACCCGAAGGAAGTGCTCGGCCCGCACTTCCTCGTCGGCACGTCGTGGTCCCCCCACGCCCTCGAGGCGATGCTTGCCAACCTGGGCAAGCCCAAGGTCACCATCACGCCTGCGGGACGGAAGGTGGAGCTGACCGACCCGGCTGCCCCCATGGCAGCGCCCCTTCTTGCTGCCGCGCTGCTTCCTCTGCCCACCGCGTACCCCATGCCCTTCGTCGAGGTGGCGGGGTGAGCGGGGCTGCCGAGGCCACGACCGTCCACACCTCCATCCTCCGGTGCATGCTCGCGACCGAGGACGCCTATGCATACTGGCGTCGTGTGGACCTTGGCGTCCCCGTTTCGGAGCGGGCCAAGCTTGCGTTCGACCAGCGGTGGTTCGGGACCAAGAGCGAGGCGCGCGTTGGCGTGCTCGTGCGGACGCTTGCCGAGAGGTTCGATCCATACCCCGAGGCCCTCGGCCTCCTGCAGCGCTTGGGCACGGTGCCCTCGAGCCTGCGCCCTCTTCTGTGCCACCTGCACACGCAGCTTTCGGACCCCATCTACCGACGCTTCACCGGCGAGTACCTGCCCATGCGTCGAGGCGATGGCCACACGTTCGTGGACCGAGAGACGGTGGCCCGGTGGGTCGACACGCTCTACCCCGGGCGGTGGGCAGCCTCCACGTGCATCAAGTTCGGGACCAACATGCTATCGACCGCGTTCGAGGCGGGCCTGGTCGGAGGGCCGCGGGACCCGCGCAAGATCGCCATCGGCTCCATACCCGACACCATCGTCGGCTATCTCCTGTATCTTCTCCGTGACGTGCGCATCGAAGGATCTCTCACCGACAACCCGTACCTGCGCTCTCTCGGCGTCGACGCGGGTGCGTTCCGGACGATCGCTGCCAGGGTGCCGGGCATCCGCTTCGATGAACTGGGCGGTGTGGGGGACCTGACCTTCCTCGAGCCGAGCCTCGCCGCGTGGGGAGACAAGTACCTGGGAGGCGGGCGATGAGCGTGTTCCAGCATCCCACGGGCTTGCAGCTCGCCATCGACGACCTCGCCCGGGACCTGCTTCGCCACGACGGCCCGCAGATCAGCACGGTCCGAAACTACAACTTCGCCATCCTGCCCTACGACCCCGCCCTGGAGTTCGAGCTGCGAAAAGCCGTGCACCACTTGTGCGAGGAGCTTCGGGAAGCAGGGTGGACCACCGGCATCATCCCGCTTCACAGCCTGCTCATCGAGCGGCTTCGAGCCCAAGGCCCGGAGTTCATCCAGGCCATGGTCCAGAGGGAGAAGATGCTGGCGGACATCGATGCCCAACGCGGGCTTCGCACCCTCAAGGAGCGCGTGGTCAGCGTCATCGAGGGGCCCGATGGTCTTGCCAAGGACGTCATCCGCGAGATCGAGCGCATCCTTGCCGAGCACCCGGGCAACGCCCACCGCACCGTCATCTTCCTCGGCCGGGCCGGGGCGCTGTATCCGTTCTTCCGCACCTCCGCCCTGCTCAAGCATGTGGCGGGCCACACCCACAACATTCCCGTGGTGTTGCTGTACCCGGGAAAGGTCGTCGGGGACACGGGGCTGTCGTTCATGTGCCTTCTGCCCGCCGACCGCGACTACCGACCCCGCATCTACCGGTGACGCCATGCTGATTGGGGACATCTTCGAACGAGACGTCACGCGAGCCATCCCGCCCGTGGTCTACTTCCACGAGCAAGAGCCCGGGGAGCTGCAGCGCGAGGTCGAGGAGTACATCATCACGGGCGGGTATCCTGCTGGGGACCCGCGCGCCACCGAGGAGGGCATCCACGAGCAGTTCGTGCACCTGCTGACGGCCATGCGGGCGGAGCTGGGCAAGAACGGCGGTCCCGAGCTTCCCGCTTGCTGGATCTCGGGCTTCTACGGTTCGGGCAAGTCGAGCTTCGCCAAGCTCCTGGGCCTGTCTCTCGATGGTCGCACCTTGCCCGATGGCACCGCCCTTTCCGATGCCCTTCTTGCCCAGGACCGATCCCCCGATGCGGCCAAGCTCCACCTTGCCTGGCGAAGTCTCGTGGACGGCATCCAGCCCATCGCCGTCGTGTTCGACGTGGGCAGTAAGGCCCGGGACTACGAGCACATTCATGCGGTGGTGGTGCGGCAGGTGCAGCACCGTCTCGGCTACAGCACGACCTCCAACCTCGTGGCCGAGTACGAGCTCAAGCTCGAGCTCGAGGGACTGTACGAAGCGTTCCTGCAGAAGGCCCAGCAGGTACACGGCAAGCCCTGGACCCAGCTCAAGGACAGCCAGCTCGTGGAGGACGCCTTTGCCGCGGTGATGCACGCCCTGCAACCCGAGATCTTCACCAACCCCCAGTCGTGGGTGCTGAGCCGATCGGGGTCGGTCTTCGAGGGCAAGCGCTCCGCCGACGAAGCCGTCGTGGCCATCCAGCAGATGCTCGATCAGCGGCTGCCCGGACGCACCGTGTTCATCGTCATCGACGAGGTCAGCCAGTACGTGCACGAGGACGATGACCGCATGCTTGCCCTGCAGTCCTTCGTCTCGGCGCTGGGGCAGCGGATGCGGGGGCGGGCTTGGGTCCTGGCCACGGGCCAGCAGAAGCTCGAAGAGGCGGTGGGAACGGCCACGGCGATCCTCAAGCTCAAGGACCGGTTCCCGCGCCCCCTTCGCGTGCACCTGGGCATCGCCAACATCCGCGACGTCGTGCACAAGCGTCTTCTTCGAAAGAAGAAGGTCATCGAGGCGGACATGCGCGAGCTTTTCCTGCGGCACCGCGCGGACCTCGTGCTCTACGCCTACCGTGGCGAAGAGATCTCGGAGACGGACTTCGTGGAGGTCTACCCCATGCTGCCCGGGCACGTGGGGTTGCTGCTCGACATCACGACGGGGCTTCGTTCCCGATCCACCCGCACCCAAGGGGATTCCCACGCCATCCGCGGGCTCTTGCAGCTGCTCGGGGACCTGTTTCGGGAGAAGGACCTGGCCCGGTTCGAAGTCGGAAGGCTCATCAGCCTCGACCTCATCTACGACGTTTTGCACAGCGCCCTGAACGCCGACGTGCAGATGACCATCGCCCGGGGGCTCGAGTTCTGCGCAAGGCAGCAAAGCCCGCTGATGGCTCGGGTGGTCAAGGCCGTCGCTCTGCTCGAGCTCGTGCAAGACCACCAGAAGACGTCGGCGGACCTGATCGCACGGTGCCTGTACGAGCAGCTCGGCCAGGGCAACCTGCTGCCCGAGGTGCAGAAGGCCCTGGACGCGCTCGCGGGCGAGAGCATCGTCGCCTACTCGGAGAAGACGGGCTACAAGATCGAAAGCTCCGCGGGGCAGGAGTGGCAGCGGGAGCGCGACGGCTACGCCCCCGGTCTCGAACAGCTCTCGGCCAAAGTGCAGCAGGCCCTGTCGTTCTGCGTCGCGGACGTGGACAGGGTATCCGTCGAGGGATTGTCCCTCCCGTGGCTCGCGCTGCTCACGGACGCGTCGGTCAAGGACGCGCGCATCAAGGACGAGCGAAAGTACACGGTGGTGACGGTGGACTTCCAGCTCACCAAGGGCCAGGGCAAGGGGCACGACGCCGAGCAGTGGGTGCCGCGCAGTGACAACCCACCCTACAGGGACAGAATCGTCTGGGTGAGCGGAGACCTGGAGAGCGTGCATCACGCGGCCACGAAGGTGGTGCGGTCGGACCGGATGATCGAGCGCTACGGGCCCCGCCAGGGCACGCTGCCCGAGGACAAGCAACGGCTCGTCATCGAGGAGCGCAATCGCCTGGATGGGGCGACCAGGGAGCTGCAGGAGGCGATCATGAGCGCCTTCATGGCCGGGCAATTGTACTTTCGCGGCCGGCAGACGGGACCGAGGGACCTGGGGTCGAGCTTCGCGGCGTCGTTGGCAGCGTTCGGCCAGCGCATCGTGGGCGAGCTGTACCCGCACCCCACCACGTACTCGGTGTCCGAGAAGGACATCCAGTACCTCATCGACAACACGGAGCTGGTCGCGCCTCCCCCGGTGCTCTGCCAGGAGAGGCTGGGGCTTCTGGCCCTGGACTCCGGGCGCTACGAGGTGAAGTGCAACGGCCGCGTCCCCATGGACGTCATTGCGTACGTGAAGGACAACCCCGGGGTGACGGGGGCGTCGCTGCTCGAGCACTTTGGAAGGCCGCCCCACGGGACCCCACCGGACGTGATTCGCGCCGTGGTGGTGGGACTGCTGCGAGGGGGGCGGGTGCGGGTGGAGATGACGGGCGCAGGAGAGCTCACGAGCGTGCGTGACGAAGGCGCGCGGGACCTGCTCAAGGACACGGGGCTTCGCAAGGCCAGGCTGTTCGAAAACACCAAGGAGACGCTCTCGGCCCGGGACCGCAACGCCATCTGCGTGCTGTTTCGGGACCTACTGGGCGCGGACATCGCGCGGGACAACGACGCCATCGCCATCGCCGTGGCCGACAAGTTCGCACGGGTACGGGATCGGCTCACCAGCCTTGCGGAGCGATTCCGACGGCTGCCCAGAGACACGGACTACCCCGAGACGCTGACCAAGCTCGAACGGGCCTTGGAGACGTGTCGTCGGGACCGCAGGGTGGAACCTACCGTGCTGTCCCTGAAGCGGTCCTTGCCCGCCCTCCGCGACGGTCTGACCCTGCTTCGTCGCATGGAATCGGACGTGACGGACGAGGCCATCGACATCCTGAGGCAGGCCGAGGATGTCTGGAAGCTGCTGTGGCCGGGGCTGGCGTCGATGGGAACGACGGAGCAAGCCCACGCTTCCGCGAAAACCCTGCAGGCGCACCTCGAAACGGAGAGGCCGTGGGAGGACACGGCGGAGCTTGCGCCCCATGTGGAGGTCGTCCGGGAGGCCTACCGGGCAAAACGTCGCGGCATCCTCGATGCCCACGCCACCAAGGTGGATGGCATCATCGAGCGGTTGAAGCGTCGCGACGGAATGGAACGTCTCGATCCGGACCAGCGCTACGAGGTGCTGCGGTATCTGAGCGAGGGGGCAGCCTCGGGCACGGACGACAAAGCCGTGGCACCGCCCGTCGAGGCGTTGGAAGCGCTGCTCGCGATGCGACGGGAGACGGCGGAGGCCAAGGCGCTTGCCCGCCTGGATGCGCTGCTGGGCACCCCCACGGTCGATGTGGTCCTGGACTTCGCGGGAAGGGAAATCAAGACCGAAGCCGACCTGGAGAGGGTCATCGACGAGCTGCGCCGCAAGGTCCTGTTGGAGCTCGGGGCCCATCACGTCGTTCGATTGAAGTAGCTACTGGCACGTTGCCATTCGTCCGAGCAGAGCCGTTACCAGCTCATGACCAACTGCAAAGAGACCCTTCGCAAGACCATTCGCGGGCTTCGCACCAAGCTCATCGAGGACCTGTCGGACGCGGCCAAAAGCGAGTACCGGCTGGACCTGGCGGCAGCAAAGGCCAAGCTCCCGGAGGGGCGGAGACGTCGTCGCGAGCGGCTCGAGGCGTGGCTCGACGAGCAGGTGCGGGCGGAGGGAAAGACCAAGGCGAAGGCTTCGGACCTGCGGCAGCGGCACTTTCACCATGCGGCGAAGGAGGCGGCCCACACCCTGATCAACCGCCTCGTCTTCCTACGGATCCTCGAACACCACGGGGTCATCGAGCCGGCCGTGGTCTCGGGTGGGTGGGCCAGCCCTGCGTACGAGCAGGAGTTCGTCCACTACGCCGGTCCTCTCGCGGAGGACGACACCCGCGGCTACCAGACCCTTCTCGACGTCGTGTTTGCGGAGTTCGCTATCGAGCTTCCTGGTCTCTTCGGTCCCGTCGGGTTGACGCAGCTTTTCCCGGTGCCGGCTTCGACGCTGCGGGAGGTGGTCGAGGCGATCAACGACCCGGCTCTCGAGGAGGTCTGGGGCGACGACACCACCCTCGGCTGGGTCTACCAGTACTGGAACGACCCGGAGCGTGAGTCGCTGGATGCCAAGATCGCGGGCGGGGGCAAGATTGAGCCGCACGAGATCGCCAGCAAGACGCAGATGTTCACGGAGCGGTACATGGTCGAGTGGCTGCTCCAGAACAGCCTGGGCCTGACGTGGCTGTGCATCTGCAGGAAGAACGGGTGGACGGCGGAAGCCGAGGCGGCGCTGCCGGTGCTGGACGAGCGTCGGGCCGCGTGGCGAACGAAGCGGGAGGCTGGTGAGGTGGCCCTTGACGCCCTCATGCCGATCGAGTCGGGGCTCGAGAACGCTTGGAAGTACTATGTTCCCCAGCCGATTCCGCAGGATGGGGTGGACAAGGCGCCGTCGTCGATCCGGGAGGTGAAGCTCTTGGACCCGGCCTGCGGGTCCGGTCACTTCCTGGTGATTGCGTTCGACCTTCTGGCGAGGATGTACGAGGAGGAGGCGCGGCACCGGGGGCAGACGTGGTCCCCAGCCGAGATCGCCCAGGGCATTTTGAGGGACAACTTGCATGGCATCGACATCGACGGCCGGGCCGTGCAGATCGCGGCAGCCGCCCTGTGGCTCAAGGCCAAGCTGTACGCGCGGGATGCGACGCTGGGGCGGATGAACCTGGTGGCGCCGTCGTTCCGGCTCGGGTCGTTGCCGAAGGAGGACCCGGCCCTGGTGGGGCTGGTGGGCGGGATGGATGCGCTGGGGGTGCCGTCGTCGGTGACGTACAAGCTGGTGGAGAGCCTGAGCGGGGTGGACTACTTGGGGTCGCTGCTGCGGGTGGACCAGGCCATCAATGACCTTCTCGACGACGTGGAGCGGGAGGACGGCCCCTTGTTCGTGCATGCGACGCGAAAGCAAAGGGCGGCGCTGGAGGAGAGGCTTGCGGAGTTCCTGGATGCCCATGCGGCGGAGGCGGACCTTGGGCTTCGGCTTGGGGGTGAACAGCTTGCCGCGGGGCTGCGGTTCGTGCGGTTGGTGAAGGAGGGAACGTACGACGTCGTGGTGGGCAATCCGCCGTACCAGGGGCTGACGAAGACGTCGCAGTTCGAGTACGTGACGAAGAACTATCCCCGCGGAAAGGCGGACCTTTACGCGGCTTTCTTGGAGCGGGGGTTGGAGCTGTGTCGTCCGGGTGGGATGTCCGCACTCCTGACGATGCGGGGGTGGATGTTCTTGGGGCAGTTCAAGGAACTGCGAGAGCACCTTCTTCGCTGCTTTGACTTGCGAGGGATTGTGGATCTGGACTCGGGTGCGTTCGACGATGTTTCTGCTGCCCAGGTAGTACTATCCGTTGCGTGCAGCACCTTTCGGCGCGGGGCTCCCGACGACATTGCTGTTGCCTTGAGGCCCACGCCCACCGAGGACAGAGCCAGTGCCGGAATGACGGATAGGAAACGGGCTGGCCTCCTCGCCCAGGTGGGGTGCCACGAGTTCGACCCCAAGGGCTTCGAGGTCATCGAGGGCGAGCCCATCGTGTACTGGTGGAGCAAGAAGTTCCTGGCGCGGTACGCAGCAACCGAGAAACTCGGTGAACGTCACACGGTTCGGTATGGCCTCTCCACGCAGAACAACACCCGATGGCTGCGGAATCCGTGGGAGGTCCATCGGCGCGACTTGATGGTCAAGACGTTTGCCGACCCTGTTGGCTGGGACGGTAGTCCGTGGGTGACCTACATCAAAGGATCGGAAGGGCGGGTCTGGTGCGATGAGGTTCGTGACGTCATTCTCTGGAAAGGCAAGGGCCTTGAACTCGCCACCTACCCCGAGAATCGCTACGGCCGCGGTACAACATGGTACTTCCAGCGGGGGGTAGCGTTTGCGAACATCGGTGCAACCTTCTCCGCTCGTGCACACTCGCGACCATCCATATTCGGGCACGTTGCGGGTTCGGTATTCTGCGAAGACGTTTCCGGAATGGTTTGCTTCCTCAATAGCGCTGGCGCGCGAAACATGATGCAGTCCCTCAACCCGGGGATCCACTTCCTGACGACGGACGTCGAGAGGCTCGCGCTCATCCCAATCGAAGGCGCGCGTGAGATCTTTGCGCAGGTGGAACAAGCCTTCACCGAGCACGAATCCCACAGAGAACCCTCCGTCGAGTTCAAGAGACCCGGCCCCTCCCCCTGGCGCTACGCCCAGGACTGGGCACAGAGGGCAGTCGATAGACCCGAGGGAGCCCCACTTCCCCCCTACGAGCCCGAGTACGACCCGCCAGACCCCGAGGCCGAACGCTCCTTCGCCATCGGCGTCGCCCTCGGACGCTTCGGCGCCAATGGGGAAGGCATCCTCGACCCCAACACCACAACAACCCCCTCCCTCTCTCCCTCTGCTCCGTGGCTCCGTGGCTCCGTGGTGAGCTCAGGAATCCTGTTCGTCTCCCCAAGCGACCCCAGCGAGCTTCGCGACTGGCTCCGCAAAGACTTCTTCCCCTACCACAAGGCCCTGTACGAAAACCGGCCCATCTACTTCCCGTTGAGCAGCGAGAAGCGCTCCTTCGTGGCCTGGGTCTCCATCCACCGCTGGGCCGACGACACCCTGCAGGTCCTGCTCGCCGACCACCTGCACCCAGCCCTTCGCGAGATCGACGGCGAGATCGACGACCTGAACCGCTCGCGTGCGAGCAGCGACAAGAAGACCGCGGCTGCCGCGGAGAAACGCTACAACACGGTGAAGAAGCTGCGCGACGAGCTGGCCGCCTTCGTCGACGCCGTCACCGCGTGCGCGGAGCGGGGTGCCCCCCCGACCGACCCTGGCTGCCCACCCCGCGAAGTCGACGCCACCTTCCACATGGACCTCGACGACGGCGTCATGATCAACAGCGCCGCCCTCTGGCCCCTGCTCGAGCCCCAGTGGAAGGACCCGAAGAAGTGGTGGAAGCAGCTATGCGAGGCCAAGGGCAAGAAGGACTACGACTGGTCCCACCTCGCCCACCGCTACTTTCCCACCCGCGTGGACGCCAAGCGCAAGATCGACCCGAGCCTCGGCGTGGCCCACGGCTGCTTCTGGCGCTACCACCCGGCCAAGGCCTACGCCTGGGAGCTTCGGTTGAAGGACGAGATCCGGCCCGACTTCACGATCGACGAGGCAGACTCGGACGAGTGCCGGGCGCGGTTCTTGGCCGAACATCCGGACGAGGCGCAGGCCATTTGGGACAAGGAGATGGTGAGGCGGGAGCGGAAGAAGGCGAAGCAGGGGGAGGAGGATGCCCCTGCGGATGGGGAGGTGGGGGAGGAGAGCGAGACGGAGGGGGAAGTTGAGTGATCAACGGCTGCTCTTGCGGGCACACCGGGGACCGATTCGAGCATCAGCACCGATCCCCCTCTTTCTTTGTTTCGTGCCTCCGGGCCTCGTGCTTCCGTCATCAACCTTCAGCTCGCGCCAGTTCCATGCGTCGCAAACCGGCACGGCGCGCGGCTCCTCAGCGCCGAGCGCAGCAGAACCTTGATCGTTCACGCCGAACTCGGAGAAGACCTGCTTCGCAGCTTCTTCGCGGAAGCGCATCGTGTCGTTGGGCGAGAGCTGAAAGCTCGGCAGGTACCGGCGCCGGAGTTCAAACACCATGTCCTGATAGGTAGAAAGAGCGCGCGTGAATCGCCCACGCTCGATAGCCTCGAGCGCTGGTTCCAGGTACATCAGCCACACCATTTCGCACACAACCCGCTCTTCACCTCGGGTCAGCATTTCTTCGACGATTTTCGGGGCCACGGAGTAGTACTCTTGAATTAGGCGAGGTCCATACGGTCGGCAGCGCAACCATGTGTCGCGAAACCAACGAAAGCGCTGAAGCTCGCGACATCTATCATCCTTGCCGAGCCGCGACAGTACCGCAGTGGTAATAAAACATCCGCCGCCACCCTTCTCACTTCGATCACCCTCGTTGGCGTTGTCACCGTAGGCGTGGCAAGCAGGACACTCGCAGCTCCCGTAGTGTTTGCCGCCCCAGGCATGACAAACAGGACACTCGCAGCTCCCGTAATGTTCACCGCCCCAGGCATGACAGACAGGACACTCGCAGCTCTCGTAGTGTTTGCCGCCCCAGGCATGACAAACAGGACACTCGCAGCTCCCGTAGTGCTTTCCGGACATCTTCATCGCTTCACCTGTTCAATTCGCTGAGCATCGTGTGCCGCCTTGCGCGCAAGAACGACATTGAAACGTTGAACACCCCTTTCGTCATAGGGCTCCTCGACGTCTCGCACGTCGAGTACATCGAATAGGTCCCACATCGCTGCAATGTAATCCTCAACAGCCCGTTCATACCGGACGATGCCGTTGAGACATGATCTCCCGTCCGCACGAATCGCAGGTCTGTTGGATACGGGAGTGGTGTCCTCCAGGGCTTTGACGGCCACCACCAATAGACCACCGGGGGCGAGGAGGTCGTGTCGTCGCAGCATCAAACGGCGCGGCCTGGGTTCAAGGTGGTCTACAGAGGTCGAACCACTTGTACGGAATGGCGGACGGACCGCATCGAGGCCATGATGCACACTGACCAAACGCTCGAGATGGAGATCGCGAATGCGTTGGATTGCTGTCGTCACTGCCACTGGGTGTTGTCGATCGCCAAAATCCGCGTGATTATGGGGAAAGCCGCGTAGCGGCGAT
>CAZAWR010000161.1:0-13690 GCA_964488865.1 uncultured Polyangiaceae bacterium
CCCCCTTAGAAGAACCTAGACCCATAACAGCGCGGAGCGCTTGTTTGGGTCTAGTGGGTTCGAGCCGCGTCGAGAGCCTCGCGATACACGTCGGCCGTGCGCAGGGCACAACGTTGCCAGCTGAGATTCTCGACGCGACGCAAGCCCTCCCGGGCCAGTGAGATGCGCAGCACGCTGTCGCTTGCCAAGGACCGCAGGGCCAGAGCGATGTGTGTCACGTTCGTCGGGTCGACATAGAGCGCGGCGGGGCCCGCGACCTCAGGCATGGCCGAGGTGCGGGACGTGATCACGGGGCAACCGCAAGCCAACGCTTCGCCAATGGGCATGCCCCAGCCTTCCTGCAGGGAGGGATGGCAAAGACACAGAGCACTCTGATACAGCTCGATGAGGTCGGCATCGGGCATGGGCGGGACCACGTGGACGCGATCACCGGCGTCAGCGTCTCGAGCCAACCGCAACGACCGGTCGGCGTCGAGACCGAGACGTTGGACGACCACGAGGTGGATGTCGGGTCGATCCGCAAAGGCTGCAAGGAAGGCGCGCACGGCTCGGTGCTGGTTCTTGTACGGGGCAGCGCGCCCCACGACGAGGACGTGGGCTAGGGCTCCGGGGGCGTAGCGCTGTCGCACGCGCGTCCCGTCGGCGCAGTCCGCCGACGGCCGGAAGCGAGGGTCCACCCCGTGCGGGATCACCGTGCAGCGATGGGCCGCAGACGGCGCCCACCCGATGATCTCCTCACGCGTCGCCTCGCTGATCGCGATGACGTGGTCCGCCTGGCAGAGAGCGCGTCGAAGTCCGTTTCGGTAGAACCATGTCTGCACGCGGCCCCAGAGCCCCGAGGCCCCACACAACCGCGGGTCCGTCAGCCACATGAGGTCGTGAACGGTGACCACGGTGCGCATCGGCATCGCGGCTGGCAGGATGTTCGACGGCGCGTGAAATACGTCGACCCGGGACAGGTCGACGAGCTTCGGCAAGGCAAACAAGGATGCCGGTCCGTTGGCCTCGCAGGACACGGTCACTTCGCGAACGTTGGGCTCGATGGACAGTGGGCGTCTTGCGAGGGGATGGCGCAACAGCAGGAACGAGACGTCAGGCAGGAGGGCGGGGATGCGTCGCAGGAGGGCGTCCACCATGGCGCCGATCCCGCTTGGACGTTCGCGAACGTATCGCGCGTCGATGGCGAGGGTGGGGGGCTGAGCTTTCACGGCTCGAGGGGGAGCAATCCTCGTGCCTCGTTTGCGCCTCGGAGAATTCGATGGGGTGCAGATTCGAACGGGAGGGCCCAACAGAAGAGGGATTGGGATTCTCGTGATTCCTGTTATCATTCGACACGAAGCACGGGGGATGGGGGAGACCTCCGGGATGACAGGCATGGATCCACTTCCGGAGTCAGGACGGCCAGGGACGAAGTCGCTGGACGAGGTGTGCCGCGCTGCGGGGCGGTTCGGGTTCGCGTACGTGCGCACGTCCCGCGACGGACGGATGGAGGTCGTGTCGCCATGCTACGAGACGCTCACGGGTCGCCCGAGGGACGAGCTGCTCGGCGCCCCTGTCACTTCCTCGCTTCCCCTCGAGCAGGAAGACGAGCAGGCCTTGAACGGGTTGGTGTTGCACGGCGGCGATCCGATCGAGGTGACGTGCGAGGTGCGGCGTCGCACCGGGGAGCCGCATCGCGTGCGCATGCGTGCGGTTCCGCTGCCGGGCGGCGGGGTCGAGGCGATGGTACGGGAGGTAGCGGAAGACGAGCTCGAGCGTGAGTTGGCGGAGTCCCGGGATCGGTACCGTGCGCTGTTCGAGGGAGCGAATGCCGCGATCTTCATTGCCGATGCGGAGACGGGCGTGCTGCTGGACGTCAACACGGACGCCGAACGCCTTCTGGGTCGCTCCCGGGCGACGTTGGTGGGCGTGCATCAGTCCGAGCTGCACCCGCCGGACGAGGTCGAGCGATACATCGAGATGTTCCGAACGCACGTGAGCATGGACCGAGTCGTGTCGGTGCAGGCGGCGGTGATCCGTGCGGACGGGAGGCGAGTTCCGGTGGCGATCTACGGCTCGCAGTCGATGTTGGGAGGGCGTCGATGCCAGATTGGCGTCTTCCACGATTTGACGGAGCAAAAGCGGTCCGAGGAGGCCATGCGCCAGCAGGACGCGCTCAGGCAAGCGATTGTCGACCATGCCGCCGAGGGGATCATCGTGTGCCACGCGAGGGAGGACGGGTGCACGGTCCAGTTCTCGGTGTGGAACGATCGCATGGTCGAGATGACGGGCTACCGAATGGAGGAGATCAACGAGCTTGGGTGGTTCGAGACGATGTGGCCGGACGCGGTGCAACAGGAACACGCGCGAGAACAGTTCCGACTGGTGCACGACGGGGCCATTCTGCACGGGGACGTTCGCGAGGTGGTGCGCAAGGATGGGGAGCATAGGCTGCTGTCGTTTTCCGCGTCGCGGATCGAGGGAGCGAGCGGTCGAGGGGCCGTGCTGGCGCTCGTGAGTGACATGACGGACCGCGAGCGCATGCTCGGACGGCTTCGTCAGTCGGAGAAGATGGAAGCGATCGGGCAGCTCGCGGGCGGCATCGCGCACGACATGAACAACCAGCTGGCCGGGATCCTCGGGCTTGCGGACCTGATGGTGCGGGACCTCGCGAACGCGGGGCCGCAGGACCAGGACGCCGCGGTGCGACGGACCGAGCGACGTGCCCGGCAGGTCGCGGACATCTGCGTGCGAGCGCGCGACGTGACGCAGCAGCTGCTCGCCTACGCCCGTCGAGGTCGGTACCAGACGGTGGCGATCGACGTGCGGGAGGTGGTTCGGCAGGTGGTTTCGCTGCTTTCGCACAGCATCGACAAGCGCATCGAGCTGATGGTCACGCCGACGGAGGAAGCGGTCGTGGTGCGGGCGGATCCGACCCAGCTTCAGAGTGCCTTGTTGAACATCGCGTTGAACGCACGAGACGCGATGCCCACGGGGGGTTGCATTACCTTTTCGGTGTCCGTGGGGGCACCACTGGACGGGACGGAGACGGAGTCTGCGGTGATCGAGGTGAAGGACACGGGCACGGGCATGTCGGAAGCCACGAGGATGCGGGTGTTCGAGCCGTTCTTCACCACGAAGCCCCCTGGCAAGGGGACGGGGATGGGTCTCGCGGCTGTGTACGGCACGGTGAAGAACCACGGGGGTCGGGTCGAGGTGGACTCGGCCCTGGGCAAGGGGACGACGTTCCGTGTGTGGCTGCCCCGTCACGTGCAGGAGGCAGGGCGCACCGAAGCGAGCGAGGTCAGGTCGAGCGCGCCGTCGCGCCATGCGCGAATCCTGGTTGTGGACGACGAGCAGTTGGTTCGGGAGACGATGGCGGAGATGTTGCGCGAGCTAGGCCATCAGGTCACGACGTGTGAGGATGGCGGCGAGGCGCTCGGGTTGTACCGGCAGCGGTGGCGGGAGTTCGATCTGGTCGTGCTGGACATGGTCATGCCCAAGCGCGGGGGACACGAGGTGTTCCGGGAGATGCTCACGATGAACCCACACGTCCGCGTGCTTCTGATTTCGGGCCACTCCGTGGACCTGGAGGCGAGAGAGACGTTGGCCCTCGGGGCCGCAGGATTCCTGCAGAAGCCGTTCTCTCTCGACGCCCTGGTGAAGGTCGTGGACCAGCTGTTGGCCCGGTCGCCTTCCGCGAAGAACGCGCCATAGGCCAAGGACAGCCCGCGCTCAACCCGCCGGGCTGGCGTCGTGGTTCTCCGCGGCGAGCAGGCCAAGGGCGTCGAGGACCATGCGAAAGTGGAGCTTCTCCTGCGCGGCAAGCTTGAGCAGCGTATCTTCCAGGTCCGTCCCGGGGTGCAGGGCGGCGAGATTGCGGTACAGGTCGAAGGCGTGGAACTCCATGTCGAGGGCGAGTTCGAGCAACAGGTAGCGTTTCCCCGAAGGGACCGACCGGATGCGCGCGGCCGTGTGCTCGAAGGTCTCGCCGTTCTCGAGCAGGTCCCCGGTCATCGCACCGTACAGCTCGTCGAAAGACCGGGAAGCCACCCCGGCCTCTTGCGGGAGCAACCGGAACAGCAGCTTCGCGTGGCCTTCCTCCGCGTGCAGGAGCTTGCGCAAGGACCCTTGCACCGAGGAGCCCTCGAACGCGTGCATCAATGCGCCATAGAGACGCTCCGCTCCCTTCTCGAGGTCCATCGCACGCATCACGATCTGCTCAGCACTGCCCGCGGTGTCGAAGACGTGCAGCTTCGGAAAGCTCGGCAGCGTCTCGCCGTCCCAAGCCGCCAGCCCACCGTCGAGCGAGAACAGCTCGGGAAGCTTGCGGGCCTCGGCCACGAACGTCGCGGCCCGCGCCGACCTCTTGCCGCTGCCACAATAGAAAACCGTGTGCCGATCCGCCCGCACCTCACCCACGCGGGCTTCCAGCTCGCTGAGCGGAATCAGCCGGGCTCCCGGTAGGTGTCGGCCCTCGTACTCGTCGCGCTCACGCACGTCGATCAGCTCGTAGCCGCTCTCCCCCCGCGACTGCATGAGCACCCGCAGTTCGTCCGCACTCACGTCGCGATAGCCGACCTTTTCGTCTTGCATGATGACCCCCTGGCTTGGTTCAGGCGCCTGCCGCCTCGAACGCGGATTGCACGATCTGCTTCGCTTCCCGCTGAACCTCCCGCAGGTGATCGCTCCCCAGGAAGCTCTCCGCGTAGATCTTGTAGATGTCTTCCGTTCCGGAGGGCCGCGCCGCGAACCATCCGTTGCGCGTCACCACCTTCAGCCCGCCGATGGGAGCGTCGTTGCCCGGGGCCCTCGTGAGCTTCGACACGATGGGCTCCCCCGCCAGGGACTCGGCACGTACATGCTCAGGGGAGAGCTTCTTCAACGCCGCCTTCTGCACGGGTGACGCCGGCGCGTCGATCCGCTCGTACACGGGGCTTCCGTGCACGGCCTCCAGCTCCCTGTAGATTGCCCCCGGGTCCTTGCCCACCCTCGCCGTGATTTCCGCGGCCAGCAAGTCCAGCAGGATCCCATCCTTGTCCGTGGTCCACACCGTCCCATCCATGCGAAGGAACGACGCGCCCGCGCTCTCTTCCCCGCCGAACGCGTAATCCCCCGTGAGCAGCCCGTCCACGAACCACTTGAAGCCCACCGGGACTTCACAGAGCTTCCGCCCGAGGCTCGAGGCCACCCGATCGATCATCGAGCTGGACACGAGCGTCTTGCCGATGGCCGCGTCAGGCTTCCACGAAGGGCGGTTCTGAAACAGGTAGAAGATCGCCACCGCCAGGTAGTGGTTGGGGTTCAGCAATCCGCTCGTGCGCGTCACGATGCCGTGCCGGTCGAAGTCCGGGTCGTTGCCGAAGGCGACGTCGAACCGGTCCTTGTGTCGGATGAGCCCCGCCATCGCGTAAGGGGAGGAGCAATCCATCCGGATCTTGCCGTCCTTGTCGACGGTCATGAAGGAGAAGGTCGGGTCGACGACGCGGTTCACGATGTCGAGGTTCAGTCCGTAGCGAGCCGCGATGGGATCCCAGAAGTGGATGCCGGAGCCGCCGAGCGGGTCGACGCCGATCGACAAGCCAGCGTTTTTGATCGCGGTCATGTCGATGGCGCTGCCGAGGTCATCGACGTATGGGGTGACGTAGTCGTGCTCACGGATGCAGGCAGAGCGCAGGGCGCGCTCGAAGGGGATGCGCTTCACGTCGGCGAGGGATGCTTCGAGGATCTGGTTGGCGCGATCTTGGATGACGGTAGTGGTCTTCGTGTCTGCGGGTCCGCCCTCGGGTGGGTTGTACTTGATGCCACCGTCGCCCGGGGGGTTGTGGGAAGGGGTGATCACGACGCCATCGGCGAGGCCGGAGGTGCGGCCTCGGTTGTGTGTGAGGATGGCGTGGGAGATGACGGGGGTCGGGGTGAAGTCCTGGCTGATGCGCGTGTCGACGCCGTTGGCGGCGAGCACTTCGATCGCGGTGGCCTGAGCGGGCTCCGAGAGGGCGTGGGTGTCCATTCCGAGGAACAGGGGGCCGGTCACGCCCAGGGAGGCGCGGTACTCGCAAATGGCCTGCACGATGGCGAGGATATGCTGCTCGTTGAAGCTGTGCTCGATCGAAGACCCACGATGTCCCGAGGTGCCGAAAGAGACGCGGTGAGACGGTTCGTGCGGGTCCGGCCGGTGCGTGTAGTACGCGGTCACGAGGCGCGGGATGTGAACGAGCAGGTCACGGGGGGCGGGCTTGCCAGCGAGCTCATGCAGGGCCATGGGGACCTCCGGAATCAAGGGATCACGATCTACCAGACCCTGGGTGCCGGGGGGACGAGAAGGTTTCGCCTCGTCGCCTCAGGCCACCTTGCCGCAGCACTTCTTGTGCTTCTTGCCACTCCCGCAAGGACAGGGGTCGTTGCGTCCCACCTTGGGCGTGGACCTCACCACCGGCTCCGGCCTCACCATCTCACCGTCGAGGTAGAACCAGGCCCCGTCGACCCGTCGAAACCGCGACCGCTCGTGGTGTGTGTGCAGCTCGCCGTCGAGAACGTAGCGTGCCACGAACTCGACCATGCCTTCGTCGTCATCCGCACCGCCCTTGTCGGTGGAGACGATCTCGAGACCTTTCCACTCGGCGTCCTGGGACCACGTCGCGGCACCGTCGCGGTCCACGGTATGGACGGTTTCCGGCGCGTGGGTCTTGATCACGTAGTCGACGTCTTGCACCACGTAGGCCGCGTAGCGGGACCGCATGAGGTCCTCGGCCGTGGTGGGTCGCTTGGTTCCTTTGAGATAGGGGCCGCAGCACTCCGAAAGGGCTGGGCCTCGTCCACACGGACAATTCAAGTGGCTGCTCCTGGGGTTGGGATGGTGGCCAACCCAAGCACGGGCAGCGCGGCAGCGCAAGCGTGGTTCCCTTTCACGATCGGGTCGCACGATCGTGCTGGTCAGAAGGAATCCAGCATCTGCTCGATCTGCTCGATCTGCTGGAGCATCTGCGTCGGATCTTGAGAACGCTTCGAGGGAGAAGCCCCAGGCGTGGAAGGCCCAAGGACCCGGAGGAGTTGCTCGATCTCGGGCGCCATCTTCGCAGCGTCGGGCCCCAGCACAGCGCCAAGCACCGACTGCATGTCGACGGGTCCAAGGTCCGCGTCCCCGTGGGCTTCGTCCAGCCACCGGCGCGCCAACAGGCGAACGGCCCGCTCCTGCTTGCCTGCCGCGAGATACGGCAGCGGACCTTCCGACGACGCGGTGCGGAAGCGATACTCGTCCGCGTATCGTCGCAGGGCTTCGAAGAACGCCGCGTCCCCCATCTTTCCACGCGCTTCTCGGAAGAAGAACGGTCCCTTTCCGTACACCAGCCCGGCGTAGGACAGGGGCTCGAACGAGGCTGCGGGGCCCGTCACCGGACCGTCGGGCTGTCCCATCAAGCGCATGCCCACGTAGTTCAACCGTACCTGGGAGTCAGCGACGCGCCGCGCACGCTCCTTGCCGTGGCGATCTTCGTAGTAGATCAGCGTGCTGTACTGCGCGAGGGACTCGTCCACGAAAGGGTGCGCACGCGAATCGCTCCCCACCAACGCGTGCCACCATTGATGCGCGACCTCGTGGGCGGTGGTGAACTCCAGGGTCTCGTCGAGCAAGCTCGCCGCAGGGCTCTCCTCCCGAGCACCACCGAGCATGCCGAACAAGGCCCCCAGCGGGTCGTCTTTGCCGAAGGGCCGGTACAGCATGCTCGACACCACGATCATGCTGGAGAACTCCATGCCGCCCGCACCGCCCGTCAGCGGCGCCTCCACCACCTCGAGGACCCGATACGGATAGGGCCCGAATCGACGCTCGAACACGGACAAGGCCGACGCTGCCACGTCCGCCACGCGCTCCCCGACGTCGCGGTTGCCCTGAAGGAACGTGGAGCGGACCGAAATGTCCCCCACCCGTCGCTCCACGGAGTCCACCCCGTCGCCGGCGAACACCGAGAAGTCGCGAACCATGGACGCGGCAATGTCGAAGCGCTGGCGCGGCTCTCCGTCCTTGCCGGGCACGAGCACGCTTCGCACGGCGAAACCGGGGGTGACCACCCGCACGAGAGGCGGCGTCTCGATCTGGGCACGCACGTGCGCGAGATCGTCCGAGCCGAAGTCACCGACGGAGGCCTTCTCGACGCGCTCCCACCCCTTGTCATCTCTGCGGGCGAGGACCGGGAAGAAGGCGCCCATGGACACGAAGGCGTCGCACACGGACATCATGCCGTAGGTGACATCGGCGGAGGGGGCGCCCATGCCCAGGATGCCGGCCAAGCTCTGAGCGATGAGGCCGGTTTGCGCGGGGTCGATCCGTTCGAGAACGCCTGTGAGGGAGAACTGGACACGGACGCGCTCTCCCTTGGCCAACGGTTGGTCGAACGAGACGGTGATCGCCGACGGTGGTCCCTGACGCACATGGCAAGCGCGACCCAAGCACTCTCCCGAGACCAAGCGAACCCGAGTCGGCCCGCCGCCTTCGCTGCTCGGGTTGCCGTGCAAGCGGAACACGAGGCTGGGGAGGCCGGCCCCATACGCGTTGGTCACGTAGGTTTCCTGCTCGAGATCGAAGGTGCCGGCGTGCGGGTCGATCGACACCTTCAGGTCGTAGAGCGGAAGGGCCGCGAGCGAGTCGAGTCCGGCACGACGCGCCGTATCCACACGCTCCGAAGGTCGCAGGGAGACGAGCAAGGGCGCGGGGTCGAACCATCCGTCGGCGGTGGGCGCGACGTTCGCGAGGGGGGACGGTCCCGGCTCCGCGATGGCCACGGTCGGCACAGGTTGCGCCGGTGCTTCCTCCACGGGCTCCTCGGGGTAGAGCGGGGTACGGGGCTTGGTGCAGGCCGACGACGCGAGGGCGACGACGAGAGAGACCGATGGGGTCCAGCGCAGAAAGCGTGCGAGTTCGAGCCAGCGTCGATTCACCAGTAGGTCCTTCCTGTGAGGTCGATTTTTGGCACGGGGCAAGGTCCGATTTTGCGCAACCAATTCATTCTGCGTCCGAACCAGAAGGTATGCGAACGCGATTCGACCAGTTTGCGAAAAGAGTGCTCGCGGCTTGCTTGGCAGAAGCCGGAGCCGTCGAAACCGAACGGCAAGTGAGTTCGAAGCTGCAATCCGTCGACGTATGGTTCACGCCAACGGATGGTCGGGGTCCGAGTCGCTGGGTGCGGACGCAAGCCGTTCTTGGTTCGATCGCTCGGCACCCGGCTCTTATCGAGGTCTTCCGCAACACGCCGGGGGTGGAGGACATCCTGCGATGCGTGAGCAAGCAACAGTCCGTGCGTGGGGAGATCGCACGAACTAACAAGCGAGGGTCGTTGCCCATGCTGTGGATCGTGTCCGCAGGTCGTTCTCGCAAGGCGCTGCAGCAACTCGGCTTCAGACCGCTCCGGAGGTCTCCCGCGGGCGTGTTCGAAGCGGCCCCGGGATTCCGATTGCGTCTGGTCGTCCTGTCAGCGCTGCCTCGGACTCGTCGCACGCTGGTCCTTCGACTCTTGGGCGCTGGGCGAACGTTCCTCGGTGCGCTACAAGAGGTACGAGTGCTTCCGTCCGACGCATGGGAGGTGCGGCTCGCGAGACCATGGCTGGTGCGATATCAATTGGAGATCAAGTCGTTGGACCCGAGGGAACGGACGGCGGAAGAGGAGGCGATCATGGGTGCGCAAGAGCTATATGAGGAATGGGAAAGGGAAGTGCTCCAACGCGGGAAGGCACTCGGGCTCGACGAAGGCAAAGCCATCGGGCTCGACGAAGGCAAGCGACAGCTTCTGCTCAGGGTGCTCGCAGCGCGGTTTCCGGGGCTACCGGACTGGGTCGAGCAACGGGTTCGCACAGCGCGCGAGCGTCATCTCGACCAATGGGCCGAGCGCGCCGTCACGGCCGAAACCCTCGAGGGCGTTTTCGACTCCTGAGCACTGCTCGCTCAAAGCTGTCTGCGTGCACGAGCAACTTCGGTGCTACGCCCCCGTTGCGGCTTGAAGGCAACCCTCCCCTCCGCCGTGCCGCCGTGGTGAACTCGAGCCGACCTCCCCTCAGCTCAGCTCAGGATCCCCGTCCCGAAGAGCCAGAGCAAGATCGTTGCCTGCGCCTCACGCACCGTGCACGATGCGTGGCGTGTCCAAGCAAGAGCCTCGCAAAACCCCTGGGCTTCGTCGCATCGGCCGGGTCGTCGCCGTAGGGCTCGGGACGGTGGCCGCGCTCGCGGCGGCACTCGTCGGTTACTTCCAGTGCACCGAGTTCGCCCCTCCGGACTCACTCCCCCTTTCGCCGATCGGCCGTGCCAAGAGCGGCACGCCTCGACAACTCACCTTACTCAGCTGGAACATCGGGTACGCCGGGCTCGACCGCGAAACCGACTTCTTCATGGACGGCGGACAGATGGCGGGACCCAGGAGCCGACATGCCGTCGAGCAGAACTTCGAAGCCATACGCACGGAGTTGCTCCGTCACAGACCGGACGTGCTGCTCCTGCAAGAGGTCGATCGCGCGTCGGCGCGCACCTTCGACATCGATCAGGTCGCCGCGCTGCAGGGCGCCCTCCCCGACCACCAGGGATGGTACGGCGTCAACTTCCAGTCCCCCTTCGTTCCCTCCCCCCCTTCGTCCCCCATCGGTCGCGTGGACGCAGGCGTCCTCACGCTCCTCGGCTTCGCTGCACGCGCTTCCACACGCGAGCAGCTTCCGGGCTCCCACCCTTGGCCCGTGCGCGTCTTTCACCTCAAGCGCTGCGCCGTCTTCTCCCATGTCCCCTCTCCGAACGAGGGAAAGGATTGGGTCTTCGTCAACCTCCACCTGTCCGCGTTCGACGACGGCTCCCTTCGTCAGCAGCAGTCGGACTTCCTCCGACGCCGCATGCTCGCCCTCTACGAGAAGGGACACTACGTCGTGCTCGGCGGCGACTGGAACATGGTGTTGCCGGGCGTGGCGCGCGAAGCGTTCGGCCCGTGGACGACGACGGAGGAGAACCTCTCCTGGCTGAAATCGCTTCCCGAAGGCTGGACCCCGGAGGGATGGACCTGGGCGCGAGACGTCTCGGTGCCATCGGTGCGCACCAACGACCAGCCGTACCGTGAGGGACAGAACCACAGGACGGTCATCGACGGGTTCCTGCTGTCACCGAACGTCGAGCTTCGGGAGGTTCGGGGGATCGACTTGGGTTTCGCGCATTCGGACCACCAGCCCGTGATCGCTCGGGTGGCCGTGAGGGACTGAACGCTCTCCGGCCGGCGCTTCCCGCCGGATCAGGGCATACGACCCCTCTTGCCCCGCGGCACGGGGCAGCCTCATGATGCCTTCATGCACGAGCCCCTCGAGCAGCAAGTGAAGCGCTGGTTTCTCGCTTACGTGGATGGCTTCCGCGAGGACGACACGTTGCACCCGATGCTCGAGCTCAAGCTCGGCCACACGGCTCGGGTCGCGACCTACTGCCGTGCCATCGCCGACGCGAGCGGGTGGACTTCCGACGCGGCGAGCCTCGGGGAAGTGGGGGGCTGGCTTCACGACGTCGGAAGGTTCTCCCAGTGGCGCGAGTTTGGCACCTACCAGGACGACATCTCGGTGGACCACGCCCAGCGCGGTTGCGAGATCCTGACGGGCAGCACCGTGCTCGATGGCCTGCGGGACGAAGCGCGACGACGCCTGCTCGACGCGATCTCTTTTCACAACAAGCGGGAGTTGCCTGACGGGTTGGCGAAGGACAGCTTGCCGTTGTGCCAACTCGTGCGCGACGCCGACAAGCTCGACATTCTCGACCTGACGTACCGGATGCTGGTCGACGGGACGCTGCACGAGACCCAGCCTCAGCTGTCGCGGGAGCTGGCAGCGAGTCCGGAGATGATGGAGGAGATCAGGACGAAGCACCGGGGCAGCTACGCGAACATGCGGACGCTGTCGGACTTCGTGCTCGTGGCGATTGCGTGGGCTTGGAACCTGCACTTCGGGGCGTCGGCACGGCTGGTCCTCGAGCGAGGGATGTTCACCCGGCTCGAGCCCTTCCTGCCCGCGACGGAGGACGTCCGGATGGTGCTTCGAGAAGCGGTGCGCGAGCTCGAGCGGGTGGCCGTGGGCTAGTTTGACCAAGGAGGATCTTGGGAAACTCCTTGCTTGACTGGGAAAGGCCTTGGGGGTCGGCGTTGCCGTGCCTGGCTGGACTCGGCGTTGCCGAGTCGCCACGGATGCGGATTTGTGACGGTACACATCCGAGACCGTGGCGCGACATCGTCGCGCCCAGCTTTGCGCACGGCAACGCCGTGCCACCTGTGGTGGAGTTGCAGGGATGGGCTTGCTTGCGGGGGCGTCGAGGGGACCGCCTGGCTGGAAGGAAGCCTCGCCGACGACGTGACCAGGAGTTTTGCCGTATCCCGAAGCAGATCGACGTCTTTGAGCTCGAAGGCGGTGGCCTCGATGCCCAACCTCGTCCGGAGGTCTGCGAGCAGCTCGTCCTCCCGGCCGGGCCGCAGCAGGTCCAGACGGTCATAAACGACCAGTCGCGTTTCCTTCCGCCCGCCCAGCGGCCTGTGCTCGAGGAACGCCGCAATGCCGACGACGGCTGCGTTGATGAGCACCAGCTCTGCGAGGCTGATCTTCTCGTTGGCGACGGCGTTGAGAATGCCAATGCCGAGCAACACGAACAGGTACGTGAGGTCCCTCGCACCGATGGGCTCGATCCGGTACCGGAGGATGCCGAACACGGCGAACAAACCGAGGGCGAAGCCCATGTCCACCGGCACCTTGCGCAGCAGCAGACACACGGCAAAGGTGATGACGTTGAGCATCACGCAGGAGAACGCGAAGTCCCGTCGCGCGTGATAGCGGTAGTACACCCGCAAGACGATCCAGACCAAGAACAGGTTGAGGCCCAGACGAAGGACGAGCTTCGCGAGGTCCCCTGGGTCGAGGATGAGGTCGACGCCGAAAAGGTCAGCCATGGTGGACTCCTTCCAGAGCACGCAGACTCCCAGTTCACGATCACGGTGTTGACCGCCAGCCAACGCAGGAAGCGATCGGTTTGGAAGCGGGCATCCAGTGCTGATCTCCACGCCTCCGGGGCCAGCCCTTCGGCGTGCAACGCCTCGATGGCGCTTCGCACGTCCGAGAAGTCGCCTTCGGCCTCGTTCGACTTCTTGACGAAGGAAGCCTGGTCGAAGCGGGTCCAGGCCGCCCCCTCGCCCTCGGGCTTGTACAGGTTACCACCCCGTCCGCCGAACTGCGCGTCGAGCATTGCCCCGTCCGAAGGGTCCTCGATTGCCGCGTAAAGCCCCCAGTAGGAAGGTCCGGCCCCCACGTCGACCGTGACGCGGTAGAACGCGCACGCGGGCGCGGGAACGCCCCGGTCCCGAAGCAACTCCTTCACGAAGCACTCGCGGATCTGCGACTCGTCGCCCCAGTTGGAAGAGAACGTGAGCTTCTTGAACCCGTAGAACCGCTGGTCGTCGATCTCCGGGTGGGCGTCCTCGAACTCGTCGAAGTCGAGACGGAATGGCAGCTTCAACTAGGAGCTGAGAACACGGAACACGGAACAGAGAACCAGAAACGGGCGGAGCCAGGGGCGACACGCACCGCCCCACTCCGTACACACCCTTCTGTGCCTTCTGCGACCTCTGTGGTTCTCCGGAGTGCGATCCCGGTACTCACTTCGGGCACACGGTACTAGACCCAAACCAAGCACTTCGGGGTGCTGTTTGAGGGAATTTATCTGAAA
>CAZAWR010000162.1:0-13592 GCA_964488865.1 uncultured Polyangiaceae bacterium
CACCGCCCGCTCGGAGGCGCAGATGAGGTCCGTCAGTTTGGGAACTACACCCATACGTTCGAGCTCGTGGGGCTCGGGGGCCGTGTCGTGCGTGTAGGTTACCACTGTGAATCCAGCCGCCCGAAGCTCGCCGGCCACCTGATGAACGACCGCTTCGGACGCATCGCCGCTGGGGGCAAGGAGCACCACGCGCTCCGACACGGAGCCGGAAGCGATCGACGCGAGCGCGATCCAGGTGAAGAGGGTTGCCATCCCACTCACAAGCCGAGAATGTCCTTTGCGACGGGAGCATAGCCGCCCTTCGGGTAGGCGTCGAGATAGGTGCGGGCGGCCGCTTCGGCTTCCGATGTTCGGCCCATGCGATGCAGAAGCGCCATGCGGCGACCGTGGGCTTCCGCGGCGAGGGCCCCCCCGGGGGACTCCGCGAGATACGTGTCATACCACTGCAAGGCCGAAGCGGATTGGCCTCCCTGGTCCGCCATTCTGCCGAGAACGAAGGCGGCGGACCGGGCCTGGCCGGACTGGGGGTGCCTCTGTCGCAATTGGACCAAGCAACGATGCCCGAGCTGCCCCTTGCCCGAGAAACGCGCGGCCTGCGACAGCGCGTGAAGCTCGGACGCAGAACCCGATGCAAGAATGGACTCCACGCCTCGCTCCTCCGCCTGCCGCACGATCTCCCCGTAGTCCCCCCGCGCCGCGAGCTGATCCCATGTCTGCGGGCGCGCCGCCTCCTCAGGGACCGTCTCGTCCGCGCTCGCGCTCGGCTCCGGAACCATTGGTTCGGTGGCACGCTCCCCGGACAGCGAGGGAACGGGGACTCCAGGCGCCACTTCTTCCTGCCCTGGCGTCGGTCCAGGATGCATGGCAGTCGACGCCGTTGCAGTAGGCCTCACCGTGGTGCGACTTCGACTCGAAAAGTGCTCTCCCGCGCGCACCTCCACACCCGCTTCCACGGACGGCCCCGACACCACGACCACGCCTTCGCGGACCCACACCTGCGCGTGTCCCTCGTCAGGCGTCCAGGAGACATCGAACTTCGTCCCTGTCACACGTACCCGGTAGGGCCCCGCCACCACGGACCACGCTCCCCCCCCCGCCTTGTTCACCTCCAGGTCGACCCTTCCCGCTTCCAGCGAAATCGCCGCGCCCTGCGACGTCGTCTCGGCCACCCGCACCCGCGACGCCGGGTGCACTCGCAACGTGCTGCCGTCGGAGAACTGCACGGGAAGCGGATGGGACGCCACCGGGGCGATGTACACCCCGACCTGCCCTTCGCTCGCCTCGGGGCCCACGGTGAAGCGCACGAGATCCGGCCGGTCCGTCAGGCGCCAGACGCCCACCACCAGAACGGCCGCTACCGTCACCGCCGCTGCCCACGCCCAGGCTCGACCAGACCGTACCGGTTGCCTACGAACCTGCTGGGCGGCCTCCACGAAGCGTATGCGCTCGAGCCGGTGCTCGTCCGCATCCTCGTTCGGGTCCACCTGCTCCCGGAGAAACTCGCCGATCGCTCCGTGTCTCGAAGGTTCGCTCATGAGCGTCCCTTCCTTTCCGCCATCACGGCCCGCAGGACCGGGTCATGGCTGGCAATGGCATCGAATTGTCGCTCCGCCTTCACGATCCTTCTCTTGAAGGTCGAGAGGGACCACCCACAAGCCTCCGCCGCTTCCGAAAGCTCCATGCCCTCGATGTGGCGCAGCGTGAAAGCAAGACGGCAATCCACTGGCAGTTGCTCGAGGGCCTCGTAGATGTGCGCCACCGACTCCCGCACGGCAGGGTCCTGCGAGACGGTCGGCAACGCCGCGGCGGGCGTGTCCCCCCACCCGATCCATCGACGAAGCTTGCGGCGTCGCAACTCGTCCTTGGCTGACCGTACCGCAACCCCGTAGACGAACGCGTGCAGCGACTCCGGCTTCCGGATCTCGTCGCACCGCCGGACCACCGTCAGGAACACATCATGCGCGAGGTCATCCGCCCCTTGGCTGTTGCCCATCACCCGGAGCAAGAGCCCGCGGACCATGCTGGAGTACCGATCGTAGAGCTGGCAGAAAGCGGCCGCGTCGCCTTCTCGCAAGCCGCGGACGATCGTGCCGGAGTCGGAAGGTGCCGGGGTCAGGGGCACCACCTTCGCCCGCCCCGACGGGGCGCCTTTCGGCTGGCTGGGTCGCTCTAGGGTTGGTGCCACTGTGGTTCCTTGGAGATAGCTCGATTCTCGTAGTGCTGCGAGCGGTGAAGGAGAGGTCACCAATCGTCGCAAGGTACGGGTGAGAGGTCGAACCACAGAAGCGACGTGCTCGGTGCTCGAAATCTGGACCGCCGCCCGCACCACCGCGCACTACCCACCGGTCTGTCATTTTCGAAGAGGTGACCCCCATGACGAAGTCGACCTGCGAACACGCCCTGCGGCTCGCCGCCACATGCTTTCTCCCCGCGCTACTTGCCCTGTCCGGGTGCGGAGGAGACGATGAGCCGGCCCTCGACGGACCCGGCACGGGTGTCGATGCCGGGGATGCAGGAGACGCCTCGTCGGACACCAGTGACACCGGCACGGGGGAAGGCGGTGGGGACGCAAGCGGAGATGTCTCGGTGGATTCGGCCGAGGCAGGTGCTTGCGAAAGCGAACAAACCTGGTGCGACAACGCGTGCGTGGACACGGACACGAGCCTTGAGCACTGCGGCGGCTGCGACAACGCCTGTGCTGCAGGCCAGGCATGTTTCGACGGCGCTTGTGTCTGTGAAGGTGGGCTTGAGTTGTGCGGGAACGCGTGCGTGGACCTGCAGAGTGACCCGACCCACTGCGGGGAGTGCGGCCAGGCGTGTGCCGTCGACGAGGTCTGTTCCCTGGGCGCATGTGCGGGCGAATGCGCGACCGGCCTGGAGGATTGCGACGGTGCGTGCGTGGACATGGACTCCTCGGTTGCGCATTGTGGCGCGTGCGGCAACGCGTGTCCGAGCGGAGCTACCTGCGAAGATGGGAGTTGCGCCTGCGGGGGCGGACTGACGGAGTGCGACGGGTCCTGCGTGGACACGGACACGGACCCAGCCAACTGCGGGGACTGCGGGACGATGTGTGTGGATGGCGCCAGCTGCAGCGAAGGGGCTTGCGTAGCCTCCTGCCCAACCGGGCAAACGGACTGCGGCGGTAGCTGTGTGAACACGGACACCAGCACCAGCCACTGCGGGGCTTGCAACGTGGTTTGCCCCTCTGCCATGTCCTGTGTCGACGGGGCGTGCACGTGCGGTTCGGGCGAGACGTGGTGTGCCCCCTCGTGCGTGGACACGGACACGAATGAGGCGAATTGCGGGGCTTGCGGCGAGGTTTGCGCCGGTGGCGAGGTCTGCAACGGCGGGACGTGCGAATGCCCTGCCTCCCTGACCGAGTGCGGGGGACAGTGCGTGGACACGGAGACGAGCGACACGCACTGCGGCGGCTGCAACGAACCTTGCGGAGCCAACAGCCACTGTGAGGGCGGCAGCTGCGTGGACGGTTGCGCCGCGGACGAAACCCTCTGCTTCGCCACCTGTGTAGACACGGACACGAGCAACACCAACTGCGGCTCTTGCGCCAACGTGTGCACCGGAGGGACGTCGTGTGTGGACGGGGCGTGCGGATGCCCAGGCGCTCTCGAGTACTGCAACTTCGCTTGCGTCGACACCAGCTCGAGCATGTTGCACTGTGGCGGGTGCAACTCGCTGTGCACGCCGCCGAAGCAGTGCGTGCAGGGGGTTTGCTCCTGAAGCGGAGGCGGACCATGCGTCGTTCGGGATTACCTTGTGCCTTGCTTTTCCTGACAAGCCTCGCCCTCGCCTGCTCCACCGAATTCGAGGTCAAGGGTGGGCCCGCATCGGCAATCGACGCGGGCAGTGAGTCCTCGGAGGCCGTCCCGACCGAGGGCGGCACCGGGAGCACCGACACCTCCAGCGACCAGTCCAACCAGCCCGACGTCCCGACGGAAGAGGCGTCGGACTCGGCGACGGACGCCCTGTTCGACGCGGTCGAATCGGACGCTGCACAAGACAACTCGCTCGATGCGGTGGATGAACCCGAAGGCGATGCGAGCACCGATTCCGAAACCGATGCGTGCGCCGTCGAACTGACATCTTGTGAGGGTGTCTGTGTCGACACGCAGACGGATCCGAAGCATTGCGGATCGTGCAGCCACGCGTGCGCAACGGACCGAGTCTGCGTCGAGGGCGTGTGCGCATGCCCGGTCGGGACCCAGGAGTGCTTGGGTCTCTGCGTGGATACGCTGACCAGCGAATTGCATTGCGGTACGTGTGGGAAAGCCTGCACGGGCGGGACTGCGTGCTTCGACGGGACCTGTTCGTGTCCTTCGAACTTGACTTGGTGCAACTTCACTTGTGTTGACACGACAAACAGCATGCAGCATTGCGGGGGGTGCGGCATCCTCTGCACGTATCCCAAGCAGTGTCTGCAGGGCGTCTGCCAGTGATGGCTCACCGCGGGAGGACGACCATGAACGGAACGAATCGATGGAACAGGAGCCGACTCGCGGCGCTGGGTGTAGCCGTCACCATCGGGTGCCTCGTGCCGAGTTGTGGAGGCTCGGAGGAAAGCGAGAGCCTCACGGTTCCGAACGGGGGATCGGGCGGAGCAGGACAGGACGCGAGCACGGACGGGAGCGGCGCCACCTGGCAGGATGCCACCAGTGACGTGTCGATCGAGGGAGCGGCGACGGGCGGGACGGGAGGTGGGACGGGAGGTGGGACGGCGGGCACGGGGGGAACCGGGACGTTCGAGGCCGGCCCCTGTGTGATTGCCCATTGCCAAGAGCACGTCTACGCATGCGGGGACTGCGAGGACAACGATGGCGACGGGCTAATTGACATGGCCGACCCGGACTGCCTCGGTCCCTGCCACAACGCGGAGGATACGTACTACGGCAGCATTCCTGGGCAGAACCAGGCGCCTTGCATTCTGGACTGCTACTTTGACCAGGACACGGGGCAGGGCAATGACGCCTGCTACTGGAGCCACCAGTGCGACCCGCTGTCCGTGGCACCGGATTACCCTCCCCAGGGGTCCGAATGCAGCTACAACCCGAACGCGATCGTGCCGCAGCAAGGCGCCCCGAAGTCCTGTGCCCAACTCTACGAGACGCAGTCCAACACGTGCCTCGCCGTGTGCGGTCCGTTGACCCCGAACGGGTGCGACTGCTTCGGGTGCTGCGAGATTCCGGGCGCGCCCACGACGGTGTGGCTTGGGTCCACGGACGCCAGCGGCGAGCCTTCCTGTGACCTGAACTCGGTGAAGGACCCTGACAAATGCAAGCCTTGCACCGTGGTGCCGGGCTGCTTCAACGACTGCAAGCACTGCGAGATCTGCCTTGGCAAGACCGAGCTTCCGCCGGATTGCTATCCAAGCCAGACGGACGGGGGAACCGCCGGATCGGGCGGATCGGGGACGGGTGGGTCCGGCACCGGTGGGTCGGGAACCGCGGGAACCGGAGGAGACCCTTGTGGCGGACAGATCTGTCCGGAGGGCTCCCAGGCTTGCGGAGACTGGTGCCAGCCCCCTTGTCCCGAGCACTACTTCTGCTTGACCGGGTGCTGTCAGAAGAACCCCTCTTGATGCAAAGGAGTGCGTCGATGAACGGGCGCTGGATCGCCGTCTCGGTGGTTTTCCTCGCCATGTCGGCGTGTGGGGACGACGACGATGACGGAGGCGGTTACGCCGGGGGAACCGGCAATCCCTCCGGTGTGGGCAACCATTGCGACAACGACGCGGATTGCCAGACGGGGGACTGTTACCTGGGGCCCGAGTTCGCCATGAGCCATGGCCGCCACCCCCACCCCCCCGCCCGCATCCAAGCAGCATGGACCTGAAGACCTACTTCGAAGAGAACCAAGGCCACGGCGTTCTCTCCACGGCCAATGACAAGGGCGAGGTCGGCATCGCCATGTTCGCCAAGCCCCACGTGATGGACGACGGCACCGTCGCGTTCATCATGCAGCACAAGCTCACGCACGCGAACCTGCAGACCAACCCCCACGCGGCCTACCTGTTCATCGAGGCGGAGCCCGAGGACGGCAAGAAGTGGGCAGGCAAGCGCCTCATCTTACGCATGAAGGGAGAGGAGCAGGATACGGAGCGCCTTTACGCCATGCGAAGGCACGCGCGCGACCCGGGTGACAAGGTGCGCTTCCTGGTGTTCTTCGAGGTCGTGAAGGTTCTGCCCTTGAGCGGCACTGGCGAGGAGGGCTGAACCTCGCCGGTCAGGGCTCGGCCTTCAGCAGCACGTCTTCGAGCTTCTCCTTGTAGGATTCCGGCCACGACAGGGAGGCCACGCGCACCGACAGCGGCAACGCGTGGTCCCCGAGCCGGCCATCCCCGAGCGCAACCTTGGCTTGCTCGAGGTGGTGCAGGGCGTCGTCGAAGGCGCCGTCGCGCGCGAGCATCCACGCCATGGTCAAGTGCCAGTGTTGCAGGGGCTCGCGCTCCTGCACGCGCTGGATCTCGATGCTCTCCAGGATCTCACGGGCGTCCGACGTCCCGCGGGAGAGCGCCACTTGCGCCAGCAGCAGCTTGCTCTCCGCCAGCCCCCACGGGTCCCCGATCTGTTCGAACAACTCGAGGGCCTCGTTGGCCCGCTGCTCCGCGTCCACGAGATCCCCCGCGTCCAGCGCTGCCATCGCCATCACCCGCAGCGCCGCCGTCTGGCCCCGCGGCGTCCCGAGCAGCTGGAACGACGAGAGCGCGTTCTGACCGCGCGCCCGCGCCGACTCCACCTCGTCCAGGCGGTGGTCCGCATGCGCCAGGGCCACGTCGCACTGCGCCGTCCCCAGCCGGTACCCGATCCGGTCGAACCCCTGGCGCGCCGAGATGAGGTGGCGTCGCGCGGTCCTGGCGTCGTTGCGGCCCAGGTCGATGAGGGCGAGCAAGATCTGGCACTGTCCGCGTCCCAGCAGATCCTGCGCCTGCTCCAGCGGTTCGATGGCCGTCTCCAGCTCCCGTGCCGCCAGGTCGTGATCGCCGAGAAGATAGTCGAGCTCACCCAGCACGACATCGCACTGTGCGCGGCCCCAGGCGTCATGGAGCGTGTCCATCATGGAACGCGCCTTGGCGACCATGGCGCGGCCGTCCCGCGGCGCCCCTTTCTCCGAGGCGATGTGGCCGAGCAGTCGCAAGCACTGCGCCTCGTTGTAGGGGTCGTTGAGGGAAGCGAAGGCCCGTCGCGCGGACAGGGCAAGGGCGTTGGCGTCTTCTAGCTGGGCGGCATGGCGGAGCGCTTCCGCCAGCCAGCGGCTGTGCATCGCGGCCCAACCCCCGCGAGGCAAGCCGTCGATGAGGTGAAGATCGCTGATGGTGGCGTTGACGTCTCGCGTGCGCTCCCACGAGCGCGACACGAAGTCGATCATGACGCGAACCGCCTCGCCTTCCTCCTTGGCGCGGATGAGGTTGGTGACGCGGTGCCGAACGATGCGACGGGTCCCCGCGGCGGGGTGGTACGAGGCGAGGGCGAAGGCAGCTTCTCGCAGGACGTGTGGCGCCTCCGGCAGGTCCGAGAGCTTGGTGAGCAAGTGCTCCTGGAGTAGCGCGTGAGGCCAGCGGTAGCGGTCCTTGCCCACCTTCGTCAGCAGCTGGGTTTGTTCGAGCATCGAGATCGTGGCGAAGGCTGACAGACCGAGGGAGGTGAGCAGCGGCACGAGGACCTCGCTGCGCACCTCGCCACCGAGGGCGGAGGCTGCCATCGCGGCGCGCAACGCCTCGTCGGGCAACGCCGAAAGTCGCTCGTCCCAGAGCGTCGCCGTGGTCGACGGAACCTCGTCTTCCACCACGCCCTTCACGCAATAGCGGCCGCCCAGCATGTGCAGCGCGCCCCCGTTGGCCCAGGCATGCACGAGCTGCAAGGCAAAGAGCGGAATGCCGCGAGAGCGACGGAACGCAAGTTCCACCACGCCGTCGTCGAGTGCGGCGGACGTGAGCAGCAGCTCTCGCATCTCGCCGGCGGACAGGGGCTCGACCTCGATGGTGCGCGCGCCGAGCTTGTCGACGAGCTCGAGGATCCGGGGCTGCTGTGCCGTGGCTGCCTCGGGCCCTCGGGTCGGCGTGGTGGCCAGAGTCAGCATGCGCACGGGAAGAGGCTTGAGGCGCAGTTGCTCGATCCAGTCGAAGTCGCGCCCGGCCGCCAGGTGAAGGTCGTCGAGCCACAGGAGCAACGGACGGTCTCGTCCCAGCAGTTCGAGCACGTGCCGAACGATGGCCCAGCGGATCTCGCGCGAGTTGATCACGAACCGCTTGCCTGAGGGCCCCACCTCGATCTGCTGTCCGGGGGCCGTGGGCCGAAGCCACTCCGCCACGGCGGCGACCCACACGTGCGCGGCGTCGTCCTCCTTGCGGACATCCCAGATGTTCAACAGCACGCGCTCGATGGTGGCGCGGTCGGCGTTTTCCAGGCCGAGGTATCCGATGACCGCCCCCACGATGCCGTCGAAGGGGGTGGGGATCTTGTTGTGGCGAGCGCGCAGAGGGATGGCGACGCCACGCTCGTGGGCGTCCTCGCACAGCCACTCGGCGAGGTGGCTCTTGCCCACGCCGGCGGGGCCTGTGAGCAGGACCATGCTGTGGGTGCCTCGCGCGGCCTTGCACAGCTCGCTGAGGGCTTCGCACACCTGCGCCTTCAGGTCCTCGCGTCCGATGCATCGCGCGGGACCGAAGCCGAGCAACCCTGGCGGGGAGTTCTCCGTGATCGGGATCTCGAACGTGGGCCGGACCTCCGTGTCCCGAGAGGGAGGGGGAGGGAGCGTGGGGGCGTCCTCTTCCCCTGCGGGCAGCGGCAGGAGCCACTCGTTCATCGGTCCTTCGGGTCGAAATGCCGCGAAGGCCCGGCGCGCGTCCGCCGCGAAGTCGAAGCGCTGCCACGGCCGCTTGGCGAGCAGACGCTGGACGAAGGGCGCCACGCCTTGGGGCACCTCGGGGGGCAAGCTCACCTCGGGGATCGGGTCGTTGCGGTGCATCCGCTGGATTTCCTCGAGGTCGCTCGATTCGTAGGGCTCGTTGCCCGTGAGCAGCTGGAACAGCACGCAGCCGAGGGCGTACAGGTCCGTCGAGGGACCCACGTGGGGAATGGCACCGCGAATCTGCTCCGGGGCCATCCAGCCCACCGTCCCGGCGTGCGGCCGCACCATGGGGCCTTCCCGTGCGGTGCCGTCGATGCGGTGATCGAAGCGATCACGCAGCAGCCAGGCGAGGCCGAAGTCCAGCACGCGCACGCGCAGGTCCTGCGCAAGCACCTCGACCATGATGTTGCTGTGCTTGAGATCCCCGTGGATGACGCCTCGCGCGTGGGCATGCGCGAGCGCGGCGAGGAGCTGATCGGTGATCGTCCAGATCGCAGGCCAGCTCAGCTCCGTGTCGCTGAGCAGGTCGACGAGGGACATGCCTGGGGCGATGTCCATGGCGAGGAACGGGGCGTTGTTTCGCAGCACGCCGAAGTCCCGGGCGCGGACGATGCCGGCGTGGTTGAGGTAGGCGAGTGCGCGCGCTTCGGCCCAGAACCAGGCCGCGGTCCCCGGCAAAGGCGTGCCGTCGGCCGTGTGCAGGAGCTTGAGAGCGACCTTCCCCCCAGTGACGATGTCCACGCAGGCGTACACGATGCCCATGCCGCCGCGTCCAAGCTCGCGGTTCACATCGTACCGGCCCGCGAGACGGGTACCTGGTTGCAAGACGTTGTCCACGGCGCCGAGTGTAGTCGACGATCGGCCCGTTGCCGCAACGAACACGCATCTCCCGATGCTGTCACCGGAAACGGACCGCGTTCGGACGCACAACCCGTCGCCACGCTACCCACATCCGCACAAGCAACGAAACCATCTGCGGCTCTCCGCGGAATCTGCGGCCAACTCTGATGGCTCCGAATCTGGGCGGTGCAACCGGGGCTTCTCCCTTCCCGACGATCTGCTAGGGTACGCACCCGTTCCATGCCCGTCCGACGGAAACTCGCATTTGTCCTCCTGGCCATCGGCGTCGCTTCGGTGGTGCCAGCCTTGCCCGCGCGCGCGGACGACGAGCCTGCGCCGAGCGTCAAGGGGGCCGAGGAAGCGGCCAGGTTGCCGAGCCGCAGGCGTGGCTACACGCTGCAGCAGTGCGTGGCCTTTGCGGAGCGCAACTACCCCACGATCGCCCAGGCGCGCGCCAAGGCGAACTTCTACCGCGCCCAGCTGGACGAAGCCCGCTCCGCCCCCTTCAGCCAGTGGAAGGCGACCGCGGGGGTGGCGCTGGCGCCGACGTCGCGCGGTACTTCGGTCTACAGCCCGGACACGGACGTGGCCCTGAAGTCGAGCATGGGACTGGCCTGGCGCACGACCATCGAGGGTGCGATTCCGCTGTTCACGTTCGGCAAGATCAGCAACCTGATCGACGCGGCCGAGAACCAGGTGGAGCTAGGCGAGCACCAGGTGGCGAAAGAGCGCAACCAGGTTCGCCTCGACGTGCGCAAGGCGTACTTCGGGCTGCTTCTGGCTCGCTCCTCCGTGGACCTGCTGGGGGAAGCCTCGAGCAGGTTGGACAAGGCGATCGCCAAGCTCGCCAAGCAGGTGGAGGACGGGGAGGCGGACGAGTTCGACCTGTTCAAGCTGCAGACCTACCGGGCGGAGGTCGACGCGCGTTCGGCTGAGGCGAAGCGGTACGAGTCGATCGCGCTGGTGAGCCTGGCGTTCTTGACGGGGGTGCAGACGGGGTTCGAGGTGAGCTCCGAGAGGCTCGAGCCGGCGGACCATGTGCTGGGCCCGGTGGCGCGCTACCTCCAGGCGGCGCGCATTCATCGGCCCGAGATCAACATGGCGCGGGCGGGGATTCGCGCGCGTGAGGCGCAGGCTTCGCTGGCGCGGGCCAAGATGTACCCGGACCTGGCTCTGGGCATGAGCGCCGGGTGGACCCGGGCCCCCGAGATCGACGACCAGCTCAACCCGTACGTGAAGGACAACGCCAACTACGTGTCCCTCGGCTTCGGGCTCGTCATGCAGTGGAACCTGGACCTTCTTCCCGCGGCCGCACGCCTCGAGCAGGCCCGTGCTCAGCTCGAGGAAACGCGCGCGATCGAGCGCATGGCCCTGGGCGGCGTCGGTGTGGAAGTCGAGACCGCGTACGCCGAGGTGATCAGCGCCACGAGGCGGGAAGAAGCCTACGGTCGCGCCGAGGGCCTCGCCAAGAAGTGGCTGATCGGCGTGCAGCAGGGCATCGACCTCGGCACCGAGGAAGAGAAGGCCCTGACCGACCCCGCCAAGGAATACGCCCAACAACGGTTCAACCACCTCAACGCCATCATGGACTTGAACGTGGCCATGTCCAAGCTCGCCCTCGTGACCGGGTGGGACGCCATCGCTCCCAAGGGCTGAGGCGCTGAGGCACCCGAGACTCCCCCATGCATCGATCCATCCTGTTGCCTCTCGCGTTCGTGTTTCTCTTCTCCGGCTGCGACGAGAAGCCCAAGCCGACCACCGGTCCGACCTCGTCCTCGACGCAGGTCAAGCCGCCGGTGGCGTCTGCGGTCAAGCCGCTTCCCCCGCTCGAACTGGAGACGTACGCGGGGCTGGGGATCACGTTCCAGTACCCGAAGCCCTACAAGGCGGAGGCGGCGACGTCGAACCCGGAGATTCACCAGGTCGCGGTGGACCACGGCAAGGAGCCGGGGGTGCTGACGATCCGGTTCGACCCGAAGAACCCGGGCAAGGAGATGTCGCTGGAAGAGATCGGCGAGGCCACGCGGCAGCGCATGGGGGCCGAAGCCACGATGGCGCCCACCAAGCTCACCGTGGCGGGCAAGGAGTACGAGGCGCGCACGATCAAGTCCAATCAGCTTGGGCTGGTGGCGGCCACGGACGTGGTGGCGGTCGTGCCGATGGAAGGGTCGAACTACATCGTGCTCACGCACGTATCGGATGTCGACGCCGCGCGGGCGCAGCGGATGTTCGACACGGTGCTCGGTTCGCTGGCTAGCAAGAAGGAGTGAGGCGGGTTACCACCACTTTTTCGCCCACATGACGCGCGTCTGGTCGACCCACTCGTTGGACCTGACGTGTTTCCAGACGAACTCCTCGAGCTTGTCGTGGTCCGAGGCGTTCAGCCATAGGCAGCAGTCCCAGTCCCCCTGGGTCGACCACGCCTGTGCGATGGTCGGGTTGCCGTTCCACGTCTCCCACGCGGTGGTCGGTGTCCCGGCCTTCCACTTCACCCATACCCAAGCCTGCCACGGATGTTTTTCCATGCGATTGTCCCTGCCCTTTCACGTTGCGTGAGGGACCAACATAACGGGTTGTGACGGGGTTGCCAAGGGGGCGAACCTCACTGGCACCCCTTCTGACACCTTACGCTGCCTTCCGCCTCGAGCCGGCAAACGGGGTAGTCCGCCGGGCAGATGGCTTCGCAGACGGCGCCGGTCGTCCAATCGTTGCCTGGCAGCGAGGTGTCCGGACCGGCATCGATGGCTTGCACGATAGAGGGGCAGTCCGAAGGCGTCTGGGATTCTGATTCGGAGGAGCAACCGAGGAGCAGTCCGAGCGCGACTGGCACGTAAGTTATGCGTGGGAGGGTCATGTCGACTCCTTTGTCATCCAGGTGCGTTTGGGTTTCACGGGGGTGGCTGTCCTATTTATTGGAGTCGGTCTTGGGGATGGCGTCAGCGCAGCAGCGGACGCCCTTGACAATGGTGACGCTCCGAATGGACGCGATTCCGAAGTTGTCGTCGCAGGGCAACGCTTCCTTGTACCATCGGCCCCCTTGGGACACACACCCGCCGGTGTAGCAAATGTTCAGCCATTGCTGGACACTCCCGCTCATGTTGTAGACACCGTCGTAAGGGGCGTCCGTTCCATGACACGCGTTGTCAAGTCCATCGCGAACCGCAAGGGCGCCGTCTTCGCCCTCGGTGTCGATCTTGGTTTGGTCGATGCATCTTCCCGGCTCGTACGCATCAGCGTAAGGGTACTTGGTGGCGCCCCCCTGCGTGCACACGTTGAACCACTCGCTGTTAAGTGTCGGAGCAGCCTGCTCTGTCTCTGTTACTCCGATCATCGTCACCTTTCCCGGGTCGGCCCCTCGCACGCCGCACAAGCGCTTTCCCGCCCACGCGCAATACGCCCAAGCATCGCAGAAGTCCATGCAGTTGGCGGCACGGTCGGGCTCGGTGTCGATGAGCCAGACGCTGCATTGCGGGATCTCGTGGGCGGGGTCGTCCCAACCCGGAACGAAGCTGTCATTCCAGGCGCACTCCGGCGGTTGGCCGCTGAAGTCCTCGCCCTTCGCGTCGAGGAATTGCTTGTACTCCGCGTACACTGCCTCCCGCTCGTCAATGCAATAGGCCGAGCCGTCGGGCCAGGGGATGAGGACCATCTTGGCGCCGGACACGCCCTGGGGGCACGTCCAGGTGACGGTTCCCGCCTCGGCCTCGATGGCGGTGGCGGCACCGTCCTGTCCGTCACCCGCGTCGCCGGCATACTGAGCGGTGTCATGGGACGGGGAGCAGGCAAGCACGGCCAAGACACCGGCTGTGGCGCTGAAGCAGGGCAGTCTTGGGTTCCGTCGACGTGGGGCCATGGGGGGTTCACGGATTGGAGTCGGTCGTGGGGACGGC
>CAZAWR010000163.1:0-11831 GCA_964488865.1 uncultured Polyangiaceae bacterium
GCCGAAGCTCCGAAGAATCAAGTGAAGACTGCCCCGTTCAAAGGGAGCCGCACCCTATTGATAACCGTCCGGCCCCGTCGTACCTCCCCCATGGAGCAACCGATAAGAGACATTTACGGCTGCGGCGAAGCCGATACTGACACCATGTCCGTCATGCCGGTCACCTCGTCTGTACAGGTGGAGGCCATGAGCACCCAACGTGACCATTCGGGTGCCCGTGGTGACGATGACCGTGTACGTCTTTGGATAGCTGGACGCCCGGCAAGCACGCAGGGGGCCTACCTCGGAGACACTGCCAAGCTGCTCGGGCTCCTGCGATCCAACGTGAAGTGGCTTCGCACCGCGACCCTCGCCGATGTCCAGGGCTACGTTGACACCTTGCAGGGAACCGCTGCCAACGCGGAACGAGTCACCACGGGATTTCCTTGGGTTCCAAGTCGATGTTGGTTTCGGAACGGAACCTTGCCGCTGAACGCTTGTTCTGTTACCATCTAGCGATGGCGACCGCTCACCCCAGCGACCCCCCGCGTCAGCCGGAGTTGTTCGATCGTGGCCCTTCCATGCCCACGGAGGTGTTGCAGAAGGCGCTGCATCACCCCATCTGGACGGAGAACAAGGCGAAGCTGATCGAGCGCTATCTCTACTACTTCGTGATGATCACGAAGCACGGCACCTACATCGATGCGTTCGCCGGTCCCCAATCTCCCGGAAAGGACGAAATGTGGGCCGCGAAGCTCGTTCTGGAGAGCGAGCCGCGCTGGTTCAGGGACTTCTTTCTCTACGAGAAGGACGGCGGCAAGGTCCAAGCGTTGGAGGCTCTGCGTCAGGCTCAACCTGTAAAGCCGAAGCGCACGGTTTCAATAGAGCGGGGTGATTCGAACGTGCTCCTGCGGCAAATGCTGGGACAGCGCAAGATAAGGGACAAGGAGGCCACGTTTTGCTTGTTGGACCAGCGGACCTTCGAGTGCGAGTGGCAAACGGTGGTAGAAGTTGCCCGTTACAAAGGGCCACCGCACCACAAGATCGAGGTGTTCTACTTCCTAGCAAATTCCTGGCTATGCAGAGCACTGGCAGCCCAGAAAGACACCTCCGACGTTGAGCGTTGGTGGGGGCGGGCCGATTGGGAACGACTCAGGGAGATGTCCGAAGCGGAGCGGTTGAGCGCATTTGTGCAACGCTTCAAGACGGACTTGGGGTACGCGTCCGTCAAAGCGTATCCGATATTCGAGCGCCAGGACGGCGGTCACAGGATGTACTACATGATCCACGCGACCGATCATCCCGCCGCCCCCTCGCTCATGCACCGGGCATACGAGAGGGCAGTAAGGCCGAAGGAGTCCATGGAGCAACTAACCCTGTTCCTCGAAACCGTGGAGAAGGACGGATGCTCGGCAACATGAAAGCGGATGGGCAAGGTCATTTCGCGATGAGGTGCAAGTAATGGGTCAAGGCTCCCCGATCGAGTGGACCGAATCGACGTGGAACCCCGTGACGGGATGCACGAAGATCTCGGCGGGGTGCAAGCACTGCTACGCGGAAACGATGGCGCGGCGGCTCAAGGCCATGGGCCAGCCGAACTACAAGAACGGCTTCGCCGTGACCACGCAGCCGCACATGCTGGAGGTCCCCCTGCGGTGGAAGAAACCGCAGATGATCTTCGTGAACTCGATGAGTGACCTGTTCCACGAGCAGGTCCCGCTCGACTACATCCACCAGGTGTTCGACGTCATGCGCCGGGCGAGCTGGCATACCTACCAGGTGCTTACGAAACGGGCTCGACGGCTCGAACAAGTGGCCCCCCTGCTCCCATGGAAGCTGAACATATGGATGGGCGTCAGCGTCGAGGACGCCACCAAGTACCGGCGCATCGACCGCCTCCGACGAACCCGAGCCCACACCAAGTTCCTCTCGCTAGAGCCGCTGCTCACCGCGTTGCCGGACTTGGACCTCACCGGAATCGACTGGGTGATCGTCGGTGGCGAGTCAGGCCCCCACGCCCGTCCGATGGATCCCGCCTGGGTGAAGGACATTCGGGACCAGTGCGTGCGGGCTTCGGTGCCGTTCTTCTTCAAACAGTGGGGTGGCACGAACAAGAGGCGGGCTGGGCGGCTCCTCGATGACAGGACGTGGGACGAGGTGCCTACAGCATCACGAGCGAGGGCGGACAGGGGGTGCCTGCTTCACGCTAGCAACGAATGACAGGTACGCCGTAACCTCGGTGAAGACAGGAAGCGCGGGGATGACGTCATGTCCAAGGGATGGCTGGACGAAATCACGGGCCAGATGACCGCGAAGATATCGCCACGTCCCTTTGCGCCCAGTCTGGTCTTCGGGTTTGAGGATGTCCGCAAAGTTCTCTCGACGAACGAGGCGGTCATCGAAAGCAAGGCAGGCGGCAGACAGAGCGATCAACGAGGCAGCACCGACCCCCTTGCACAGCTACGTGGACGAGCTGGTGCTGCTCCCATGGCGGTGGCGTTCTGGGAGACGGAAATCACCTTCCCAATTCGGCGGGACCCTTTGATAGCGGTTTGCTCCCATATTGAACACGTTCTGTGTCGTTGGTGCGAGTGGCTACACGGCGAATGGTTCCTGCCACGCTCCGTTCAGGATTTTCTGAAGTCATTCAAGAACGAGTCCTCGCTGCATCGATATGTCCGCTACCTGCGGGACGAGGCGGGGCTTGGCGTTGCCGCACATACAAGTCGACGAGTCGAGGCTGTTGATGGAGCAGCCCACCATCCGTCTCATGCTGGGCGCTTGCGACGGCGGCGGAGACGGCGACGACGTTCTTCGAGCGGCTCACGGTAACTTGCCAGCCCGCTCCAAGGGCGAAGTCGAGCCAGGGACTGTGAGCAATCAACCCGTGAGTAGCGAGCGCTGTGGGCCCAACTCGCCCGATCCATGCTCCCGCAGCGCATCCGCACCGAGGATGGACTGCTCATCGGCGGCGACCTTGGTGAGGTTGTCGTCCGCATCTCCGCGGATGGGATCGTCGCTCCATGCGCTATCGTCTGGGAAGGCCAGGAGTCCAATTGGATCCGGAGGGATGGAAGACCTTTCCCATCACCGCGAAGCCGGAGCGGGTCGCCAGCGCCATCATCAAGGCGAGGGCCGCCGTCTCGGCACGTACCGATGGTGCCCCCGGTGCGGCTCCGTGAAGCCTCCCGAATCGATGCTCGACAGCATCTGCCAGGACTGCGCCGAGAGGGCTGGGGTCGTCCTGTAACCACATGAACTTTCCAACCTGGTATCCTCGCGAATCATGGCTACCGAGCAAGTCCTGAGGATCGATTCGAGCGACACGCGCCTCGACGCCATCGTGGGCACGCAGTTGCCGTCACCATCTGACAGGTCCGCGCACTACGTCATCGTGGAGCGCATCGGCTCAGGCGCCACCGCGACGACCTTCTTCGCAATGCTGCGTGCTCCGCACGGAGAAACGCCGGCCCTGGTCAAGTTGCTCGCGCCCAGCTTCGTTCGCGCAGCGGGTCCCCACGCAGTCATTTCGGCCCACAAGGAAGCCGCAGCCCTGTCCCGCCTCAACGAGCAGGTGCCACCGACGCCGTTCGTGGTCCGCCTAATCGACACGGGTTGGCTGGCTGCCGACCTGGACGGTGTGGCGATCAACCTGCCCTGGCTCGCCACCGAGTATGTCCATGGGGGGCCGGCTGGAACGACCCTCATGCAGCGGCTCACCTCGGCCATGACCGAGACGGGGTATGCCTTCGATTCGTGGCGTGCCGCTCGCGCGATCGACTCCCTCGGCCAAGGAATCTCGGCGGTTCACGCGGTGGGGGTCGTCCACCGCGACCTCAAGCCCGAGAACGTCTTGTGCTGTGGTTCTGGCGCGGACGAGATCTTCAAGGTGGCGGACTTCGGCGTGGCCCGGGCCGAGGGGCCTGTGGCCACATTCGGAGGCGGCATTTTCGGCACGTTGGGTTACGCGGCGCCGGAGCAACTGCTCCCCGACTCGCAGCCGATCTCCGTCAAGACCGACGTGTTCGCGCTGGGGGCCCTCGTGTATTTCGTGCTGACAGGCGAGGACCTTTTCGTGGTTCGATCGCTGGCGGACTTCCTCGTCCAGGTGCAGAACCCCCATCGTCGGAGCATCCTCGATGCGGCGCGTCTGCACCCGCAGTTGCGCGATCGCGAGACCGTGTGTCGGGCCATCGATGCGGCGATCGCCGATGCGACCGCCCAGGACCAGCAGATGCGACCGCACTCCGGTTCCGTGTTCTCGTCGACTGTGCTTCGCTTGCTGCAGTCCGACGGGCTCACGCGTCGAACCACCTACCAGTTCGCGCCGCCCAGGGAGACTGCTTCTGTCAGTTGGTCCTGGACCTGGCGTTACCGCCCGCCGGAGGAGTTCGTGGTGCGTCACGTCGCGTGGGACGCGGATGGGTCGTGCCTGTTCGCGACCAACCAAGGCCTTGCGTTCTGGGACGGCGTTCGCGTGAGGCCTGCGCCGTCCGAGGGGCTTCCCGACGTGGGATCCATTCGTATGATCCGTCTCCTCAGCCCGGGACGATGGCTCCTTGCCTGTGACCCGGCCACGTTCGCCGTCTACACCACGCACGGCGTTGGCGACGTGATTCAGTTCTCCGAGGCCGCCACGCCGCTCGACAGCCTCATCGGCGATCTGAAAGACCTCGCCGTTGCTGTCGGGCTCACCGACGAAGGGCCGGTTCTGATGACCCTTTGTGGAGGGAGGTGGTTCCGACAAGTGCCGCTTCCTGAGGTGGCGAGGGTCACCTCCCTCGCGAGGGTTGGGGATACGGAGTGGCTCGTGGGCGGTCACAGACGAGGTGGAAATGCTTGGGCTGCCGTGTACTCGGCATTGGACCTCGAGGCTCGTCAGCTCGAGACCCCTGCCGTGCGCGCAATTATTGCTGCCGCGGGCGACCCCGACATGGCGCAGGGACTGCTCGGCGGAGCCGATGGGGCCGTGATGTGGTACGAGCGCGGCGCCATGCATCATGAGATCCTTCCGCACAGCTTCGACATCTCGGCGGTCGCCGTCGATCCTTCCGGTGGAGGATGGGTTGCCGGAGCGGGCCGGATCGCGCACAGGCGAGAGGGCCGATGGGAAATGGTTTGGGAGGACGACCGCGTGGTGGTGCCGCCGGTTTCGCTCTTCGCTCATGCCGACCGCGTCGTCGCGATGACTGCGGATGGGTACATCCTGCAGGGCACCGCGACGCGACGGTAGACGCGTCAGAGACGGATCGCGTCCATGAGACGCAACAGTAACCGCATCTGGACAGCGTCCATGCTGTCGAGGCGCTTCGCGACCACCGCACGGAGAACCTCGGCGTCCTCATCTTCGATTGTGGACGCCACCAGGGTGGTGACCTCGATACCGAGCGCTTCAGAGATTCGTACCAGTACGCGCAATGTGGGATTCTGTGCTCCGCGCTCAATGCTGCCGAGATAGGTCGGGTCCATTTCCGCCTTGGACGCGAGGGTCTCGATCGTCATTCCTGCGCGTTTCCTGAGATCCCGCACCCGTCGACCTACCGTGACAACTACATCATCGTCCACGGGCGCAGACTGCGCGAGCTGACCGCCAGGCTCCACGGTACATATACGCCAAGAACGTGTCCAAATATGGTACAAATGCCATACGAACAGGAACCCGTTCGTACGTGAACCGAGGTTGAACAGAGGCCGACGAGATGACACCGGATACGCTAACCACCACCGCCAAGCAACGCGTTGGACAGATCCTGCGAGGCAAGTGGCGCATCGACGGCCTCCTGGGCGTGGGAGGGATGGCCTCGGTCTTCGCTGCAACACACCGAAACGGAAAACGTGTGGCGGTCAAGATCCTCCACCCTCACGTTGCGGTAGACCCGTCTATCCGGGAACGGTTCCTGCGCGAGGGTTACGTGGCGAACTCGATAGGCCACGACGGCGCGGTCTCCGTGCTCGATGACGACACGACCGAGGATGGTACCGTCTTCCTGGTGATGGAGCTTCTCGAGGGCGAGACCCTTGACGCCCGGGCGCAGCGTCTCGGAGGACGCCTTTCGTTGGGCGAGGTGGTCCGACTTGGCGAGGAGTTGCTCGAGGTTCTCGTAGCAGCCCACGCCAAAGGCATCGTCCATCGCGACATTAAGCCCGAGAACATCTTTCTCACCATGAAGGGACAGCTGAAGGTCCTGGACTTTGGGATCGCGCGACTCCTCGAGCTTGCTGGAGCGGCGAGTGCGACAAGGACGGGATCCATGCTTGGCACGCCCGCGTTCATGCCACCGGAACAGGCCTTGGGCTACGTGAAGGAGATCGATGGTCGCAGCGACATCTGGGCCGCAGGGGCCACGATGTTCACCCTGCTTTCAGGTCGAACCGTACATGAGGGCACCACCGTCAACGAGCTTCTGATCGCTGCTGCCACCAAGCATGTGGTCTCGATCTCCACGGTGATGCCGGACCTCCCGATCCTGACCGCTCATGCGATCGACCGCGCCCTCGCATTCGACAAGGCGCGACGCTGGGAAGATGCCGGAGCGATGCTTGAAGCTATTCGGGATGCCTCGGAGGCCACTCTCGTTGCTTCCCCACAGGCCGCCGCTCCGCTCAATCTGGGGACCGTGGCGTCTGCGCCGCGTAGGAGCCAGCTTGTTTCCTCACCAGACCTCGCGTCCCGCACGCCTTCGGGATCGCTCGGGCCGGATCCGCAGCCCCACACCGTCAACGCCATGGCCGTCGGGCGTACGTTGCCCGAACCCACCCCGCACACAGTCACGCGATCCAGCACCAACGTTATGCTCGTCGCCGCGACTGCAGGCATCGTCGCACTGACCGTACTCATTGCGATCGCATGGGTCGTCGTTGCCTCGAGGGACCAGAGCAAGGCCTCCGCGACCGCACTCGTATCCTCGACGTCGGTCAGCCTCTCTTCCCAGCCCTCGCAACCACCGCCAGAACGAGACACATCGCTCTCCCCCTCCGCCTTGCCTACGGTCGGGCCGGCACGGCTCGACGTCTTGGCGCAGGGCGGCTCGTGCACCGTCTCCATCGGTGGGGTGCAACAAGGGGCCACGCCACTCCGCGCTCTTGAGGTGGACCCAGGAGTTCACGAGGTCCGATGCGTGAGCGAAGGCTTCACCGACGTTCGGAAAGTGAATGCTCGAGAGGGCGAGACGCAGCGTGTGACCTTCGTGATTGGCAAGGCAGCCTCCAAGCCTCCGCCTCCCGCAGCACCGCCCAAGCCTGAGCCTACGGCCCCGGCGGCACCGCCCCCACCGCCTCCGCCCCCTGCTACCACCAAACCTCCGAAGGCGACCAATCCTCTGGACATGCGATGACTCGATCCCAGGTTCTTCTCAAGGTTTTCTTGTGCGGTGTGTTCGCCAGTTCGCTGTTCGCGCTGGATGCGCGCGCGGGCGAAGACGAAGCCTCTCGGCTTTTCCGCGAAGGTCGCGCCGCGATGAACGCGGGAGACTACGAGACCGCCGCGGACAAGCTCTTCAAGAGCCACAAGGCCGATCCGAGTCCCGGCACGCTACTGAACCTTGCCATCTGTGAGGAGAAGCTGGGGCGCCTCCTTCGAGCGAGAAAGTACGTACGGGGTGTGCTGGCAGACTTACCCGAGGACGACCCGCGGCGTCCCGTCGCGGAGGAGCAAGCCAAGGCCATCGATGCGAAGCTTCCCCGGCTGACAGTCCGTTTGGCAGCCTCGGCCAAGTCCGACGTGTCCGTCGAACTGAATGGGAAGAAGCTGGGAAGCGGAGATCTGGGCAAGCCCATCCCGCTTGACCCCGGTGCGCACACCGTCGTCGTCTCCTCGCCCGAGGGGGTAGAGACGCACGTCGTCGAGATGGGTGAAGGTGAGCGGAAGGAGTTCGTATTCCAGCCACCAGGCTCTCCTGGCTCATCCAAGCCGCAGGAGCAGAAGCCGATCGCTACGACCGAGGCGGATACCGGCAGCGGGCCATCCGGGTGGGGATATGTCCTGCTCGGCGTCGGAGTGGTGGGGGTCGCGGCAGGCGGGTATCTCTGGTACGACCTGGATAAGAAGCAGGCCAAGGTCTACGACAACTGCGACGGCTCCAAGCAGTGCAACGACGCAGGCCTCGCGGCGGCGGCGGATGGACGCAAGCTCGTCCCCTTTCACACGGGGGCGTGGATTGCCGGAGCTGCTGGCCTGGTCGGGGGAACGATCGTGCTGCTTGCCACGGGAGGATCGAGCGAACCGGCCACGCAGGTCGGTGCGGCGCCCCTGCCGGGGGGAGCGACCGTGGGAGTCTCGGGGAGGTTCTGATGAGGGGCAAGTGGGTTCTGCCCGCCCTGGCAGTCGTGGTCCTTCAGACATCATGCTTTGACTTCAGTGGCTATCGCCGGACCTCTGAGTCCGCGGATGCGGGGGATCCGCCCGACGGGGGCAGCGCAAGTCCCGAGAGCATTTGCGGCACCGGGTTCTCTCGCGGAAACCCTGGACGTGATGCATGCCTCTCCCAGAACTGCTGCGACCAGTTTCTTGCGTGTGTTGGCGACCCGGCCTGCAAAGCCTGCCTTCAATCTTCAGCTGATCCGGGGTGTGCCGAGAATGTTCTCGGGAAGAACTGGCGAGAATGTGAGGAGGCTCGTTGTTCCTGCGGTCCAGAGCATGGAGGCCCGCTCCTCGTTATGCTGCCGCAGGGGTACTGCATCGACGCCACCGAAGTCACGCGGGCGCAGTACGCAGCGTGGCTGGACACGAACCCGCAAACCTTGAGTCAACCCCCCCAATGCTCCTGGAATGATTCCTTTGAGCCCTTATGTGAATGGCCACTCGAAGGAAAGGGCAACCATCCCGTGGTCTGCGTCGATTGGTGCGATGCCTTTGCATACTGTCAGGGTGTTGGTAAGCGACTATGCGGAAAGATCGGGGGCGGTGCGAACGGTTTCTATGATGTCGATAACGCCTCCACGAGTCAGTGGTACTCTGCGTGCTCCATGGCGGGGGTGCGCGATTACCCGTACGGCGACACATACGAAGACGCTGCGTGTCACGGCCGCAAGAATGATCCAGAGACCACAATCGAGGTTGGAGATCTTGCATCTTGCCAGTCCTACCTCGGTGTCTTCGATCTGAGCGGCAATGTTTGGGAGTGGGAGGATGCATGTGCCGACAGCATTGGCCGTTTTGACGAGTGCCGTGTGCGAGGCGGAGGCTTCGACAGCGATGGGCGCATGCGCTGTGATGTCGTGACGATGACCAAAACCAACCGGTTTCTTGCTGCTCCCAACCTTGGATTCCGGTGTTGCGCCCTCTGACTTTTTCCCGACGGAGGACCTGATGCGACAGCGATGGCTTCCACTTGGCGCATGCTTGATGATTCTCGGGTCGTGCTTCGACTTCAACGGCTACAAGCCCATCGCACGCGAGGCTGCGGGAGCAGCAGGCAGCGCAGCGAGCGGTGGAAGCCCCGAAACGGGTGGGGCAGGCGGGGCAACCGGCGGGATCGGCGGAAGCACGGGCGGGATCGGCGGAAGCACGGGCGGGATCGGTGGCAGTGGGGGCGGCGTTGGAGGAGCAACCGGTGGAACAGCCGGAACTGGGGGCAGTACTGGCGGCACGGGTGCAACTGGCGGAAGCGGCGGCACTGGAGGAGCCACCGGTGGAGCAGGCGGCGCCAGCGGAACAGGCGGGAGTGGAGGCAGCACCGGCGGCACGGGCGGAACTGGTGGCGCTGGGGGCTCAACCGGCGGGACAGGTGGCAGTACCGGAGGCACAGCCGGGAGTGGAGGTAGCACCGGCGGCACGGGCGGAACAGGAGCGACCGGAGGGACCGGAGGAACCGGCGGCACTAGCTCTTTCGTGGCATGCAACGGAACCCCCACCAGCTGCCTCGACATCGGCAGCGACCAGACCGAACAGTTCTACGGTTGTTGCGATGGCCAGACCGTGTACTGGTGCGACGACCAGTCCGGGACCTGGGAGATCCACGAGCTGGACTGCGCCGCCAACAACCAGCAGTGCGACTTCGACTCTACGTACGCCTCGATGTACTGCATCGGCGGCACAGCGGGCACCGGAGGGACCGGCGGAAGCACGGGCGGGACTGGTGGCAGTACCGGGGGAACTGGGGGCACCGGTGGGACTTGCATGGCGCCTGTCTCGGGCCCCTGCGACACCTCCCCGCAGTGTGGCTGCCCCGCAGGCCAGGCGTGTGACTTGGCTGACTTCACTGGAGCTACCGCTTGTTTCCCCTCCCAGAACGTACCCATATCGAGCTACTGCTCATACGTGCAAGGCGAGTGTGTCCCGGGAGCATCCTGCTTCACCTTTGGGTGCAAGAAGCTATGCGAAGTGAACGCAGACTGCCCGTCCTACGGCAAGTGCGTCCAAGGAGAACAGAACGGCAGTCCTGTTCCACACTGGAAGCTCTGCACGGATCAGTGTCTCCCATGGAACCCGAGCGCCACCTGCGGGGCCGGACTTACCTGTTCTTTCTGGTCTAGCGAAGGTGTGAATCCCGGCGCAACCGTCTGCCAGAAGTCCATTTCGACTAGCACCACGACCTGTACGCCGCCGCTGCATTGTGCTCCCGGCTACACGTGCCTGGCGGACAATATGTGCTACAAGTTTTGTCGAGTGGGAGGCTCCGATTGCCCCTCGAGCTACACTTGCTTCAGCCTTGGCGCTGGCTATTTCGTCGGCACCACGGAGGTTGGGATCTGTGACCAGTGATGTCCCCCTCCGTTGCGGTGTTGGCTCACCATCTCGAGCCGCCTGCGCGTGTGTTGCCTCGCGCGGCGTTCGCGCGGAAGTCACGGAGAGATTGTAGTGGAACGAAAGTGGCTGCTCATGGCAGGGTCTTTGGCACCCCTGGGCTCGTGTTCTGACTTCGAAGGCTACCGAGCAGTTGGAGACGGCGGTGGCTCTGGCGGCGATTCTGGTACAGCGGGGGTAGGTGCAGGTGGAATTTGCGCGCTGCCGACCGGAGGCCCTGCAAAGGTGGAGATAGCGGCTGGATTCTGCATTGACGCGACGGAGGTGACGCGAACCCAGTGCCAAGCGTGGCTTGCAATGACTCCAGGAACATCAGGACAGGTGTCGGCCTGCGCGTGGAACGACACCTACGTCCCGGGCTGCTATTGGCGTCCCGGGACGAAGGGCGACCACCCCGTGGTCTGCGTCGATTGGTGCGATGCCTTTGCGTACTGTCAGGGTGTTGGTGAGCGATTATGTGGAAAAGTTGAGGGCGGTACGAACGGTTTCTATGATGTCGACAACGCCTCCACGAGTCAGTGGTACCCTGCGTGCTCCTACGGCGACACGTACGAAGACGCTGCTTGTCATAGCCGCAAGAATGATCCGGAGACCACCCTCGAGGTCGGAGCGCTCGCATCGTGCCAGTTCTACCTTGGTGTCTTCGATCTGAGCGGCAGCGTCTGGGAGTGGGAGAATATGCATGTGCCGACAGCATTCACCGTTTTGACGAGTGTCGTGTGCGAGGCGGAAGCTTCGACAGCGATGGCCGCGTGCGCTGTGATGTCGTGACGATGAACGACACGTCCCCTGACTTCTTCCTGACGGAGTACCTGATGCGACACCGATGGCTTCCACTTGGCGCATGTTTCATGGTTCTCAGCTCGTGCTTCGACTTCGACGGCTACAAGCCCATCGCACGCGAAACTGCGGGAGCAGCGGGCAGCGCAGCGAGCGGTGGAAGTCCCAAAACGGGCGGGGCAGGTGGGGCAACCGACGGGACCGGCGGGAGCACAGGCGGGATCGGTGGCAGTGCGGGCGGCACTGGAGGAGACTCCGGTGGAACAGGCGGGACCGGTGGAACAGGCGGGACCGGTGGAACAGGCGGGACCGGTGGAACAGGCGGGAC
>CAZAWR010000163.1:11931-13413 GCA_964488865.1 uncultured Polyangiaceae bacterium
CGGAGGCAGCACGGGGGGGACTGGAGGAGCAACCGGTGGAACAGGCGGGACCGCAGGCAGCGGGGGAGCAACCGGCGGCACCGGAGGCACTGGCGGGCAGGACTGCTCGACGTGCGGTCAGGCCGAGTGTCCGAGCGAGGTCGCCGCGTGCCTGGCCGCGACCGGGTGTCTCCAGTGCGTCCAGGGCAACGACGCCTCCTGCAATGCGGACAATGAAGATGAAGCCACGGCGCTCGGCCAGTGCCTGATGACGAACTGCGCGGAGGAGTGCGGGGGCGGCGGGGGGATCGATTGCGACGCCCCGGCGGTCGCGGCGACGGGCGGCTCGTGCGTCACGATGGGGGGCGCCATCGCGTGCAACCCGGTCACCAACGCAGGGTGCGACGGGACGGCCGGCGAAGCCTGCGACGCCAGCGATGGCGGCGGGTACGGGTGCTTCCCGGCTCCGAACACCCAAGGGCTGTGCGAAGAGTGTAATGATACGGTCGGCTACTGTCAGGGCGGGATGGCCTGCGGCGGCCAGTGTGCGCGCTTCTGCTGCGACGCCACCGACTGCAGCGCCGCGGGCACCTGCGACAAGAGCGTGGGCCTGCCGGGCGGCGTCGGCGTTTGCGTCGCGAACTGAGGAACAGCGCGTGGTCGAGTGCCAGCACCCAATCGTGCCAGGAAGCCACACTGCGCTCGTATGCGATGGCCAGTACGGGGGTGCGCTGGGTATTCTGAGGGCGACAGAGGCAAATATCGAGCTGGGGATACGGTGTCCCATAATCGAGAGATATTGGACCGGATAGCGGCCACGACCTCGACGTCCGCGCGGACCTGAGCGGTGTTCCCGAGGCACGCTCCTCACTCCTCCTTGCAGCCGCCTGCACCGACGGCCCTCGCCCTGCAGCTACGGACCCTGGGGTGGCGGATGCCTCCGATCCCGCTTCACCGGCGGATCGTGGGGAGGATGCGTGGCTGGCGCTTGCGCTGGCTCGCATCGAGATCGTCGGGCGGCATATTGCGCTCGACCCGCCGGGACAGCGCCCTGGGGGAGCGCGAGGATGTGACCTCGCGCGTACTGCGGGACCCACGGGTCGCCGTGCCGTTGGCCCCGAAGGGAAAACCAGTTGCGGCCAGGACCTTGGTCGCCACCCAGCGGTAGCGTCCGATGCGGCACAAGGGGAGGAGCGGCCGACCCGGTGGAATCTGAACCCCCTCGGGCCGAGACAGCCTCATGTGGGCGCCTGTCGAAAGCAACGCTCCAACCGACCTCCGCCGAGCAACCAAGTCCCGGAGTAAGAGGGCTCTTTCCATGGGCTTTCCGCGTTCTCGGGGGGGAGGCTGCTCTAGCTCGCTCATGGATAGCTATCCCTGTGCCAGCGCGCACTCGTGCTGGGTGTAGTAGGTCTCAGCACGGGGTCACGGGCGGCCCCCGCGTTGGTCCTAGAGCGTCTTTCCATGACGTGGAACACGTGATACCCCTCTTGGCATGAAGCC
>CAZAWR010000164.1:0-13365 GCA_964488865.1 uncultured Polyangiaceae bacterium
TGGCCCCAATCCGCCTTGCGCTTCGCGCTCGGCCTTCGCTTGATTAGGGACTAGGCCTTGGGGATGGCATCGGCCCAGGCGAGCACCGCCGTCGTGCCCTGGTGTCGGCGCTACCGACGTCCTGTCGACTTCATTCGAGTTCGAATGCGAACATGATGAATCTGCCGTCGGGTCCCCGCTCGACTACGACCTCGATATGGGCCAGTCGCTTCGGCGTCCGAAAGAGCCACCCAAGGATCGTTTGCGTCTTGTCGCGTAGAGTCGGGGCGCCTTCATGGCCTTGCGCCGCCAACGCCGTCACGCCCTCTGCCAATGCCCCAGCCAGCAGGTCGGGGATGGCCGCCAGGTCCTCCTCCCCGCGGTCGCCCTCGTCCATCTGGGTCGTGCCGATGAGGAGTCTGTCGAGCGGGTGCTTCACAAAGGCGCTCATGAACCCTGCAAATAGGCGAGCAGCGTCAGCAGATCGCGCCGGATTCGCGAATGCATCGTCCTGGTCGGAAACCCACATGACCTGCTGGTTCGGTTGGACGACACCCGCCACGAACATCGCAACAATGCCTGCGAGCCGCGCCAGGCCTTCGAATTGTTCGACCTCCCACCTGCCCTGCATCTCCACGGAAGACCGGTAGGCGTCCAGTACCCCCGGCGCAGTTATGAACCACCTAATGCCCTTCTCGATCGCGACGGTTGCGCAGAATCCGTGCAACAATCCGGCTGCGCCAAGGAACGGTAGCAGGGCTGCCCTTCGGTGGCGGTCGTTCAGCGACTTGAACGACATGCGCCTTCCGTCGGCAATGAAGCGATTCCGCACCTCGCTGCGAAGTTCGGGCCAAGCAGGACTGTTATCCACGTCGACCGCCAGAATCGACGTTACGTGGTAGCGGCTGTCCCGATGGTGGCCCGATTGATCCGACGTAACGTATATCGTGTCTCCACACATCGCCGGGAGGGGGTGCTCGGACATCAGTGCGTTCAACGTTCTCCCCCAGGCCCAGTGTTCGAGGCCGACCACGGAACGCCACTCGACCAGCCTGGGGAGCCCCCCTGCGCCCATCGCGCCCTCCTCTCGCGGCGAATAGCCACATGCCGAGCAATGGCTGAGGGCCTCGTGCCGATCGGCACCGCACCGGATGCACTTGATGATGGTCATCGGACCCCGGTGCGCCCCCCGGCCGAGCGTCGTTTCGTCGTCATCTCCGCCCGCCCCGCCCGACGGGCCCATCGCAGCGTGCTCAACGTGCTTGAGTAAACGACCATCTCGTCCGGACCCTGGGAGCAGTACATGCGCAGACGATACGCTCGTCGAGCTGCCCCGGATACTCGATGTTGGCCGCAGTTCTCGAACGACGGGCCGGCGCGTCGTCAATGCACGAGCGTAACGGCGTGAGTGTTGCGCCAGGCCATGGCGTGCTGAGACCTTCCACACCCAGCACGAGGGCGCGCTGGAACAGGGATAGCTATCCATGAGCGCGCTAGTGCAGCCTCCCTCCGGAGAACGCGGAAAGCTCATGGAAAAGAGCCACGTTACTCCGGGACTTGGCTGCTCGGCGGAGGCCGGTTGGATCGGCTTTCCACGGACATCCACACGAGGCTGTCTCCCGTTCCAGAGGCGTCTCTCGGCATGGTGTTTCGCAAGTTCGTTTTGCACCAAGAGCGTGGCTTCGCGCAAAAATTCCCCATGCAATCAGTTTCGCCGTGCCCCTTGACGACGTTAACAGTGATGCTCTGTGGCTGACTGTGCGTCGGCGTGAGTGTTCTTGCGCTGCCTGCGCAGTCTGGCTGGGTCGACCGCATCGCAGACCGGGGGAAGTGTACTCGCGAGGCGATACCGGCTACGACGAGTGCTGCTGCGTGGAATCGCGAAGCGAGGTGTGGGTCTCGACCGAGGGTTTGGGATGGACGCCAGCTCTGCGATGGTGATTCGCTGCGGGACCACCATCTCAACCGCGTCTTGACGTGATCGCTCTCGAATTGTGCGCCGGTTCCGTCGAGTCTCGCCAGACGTTCCGCGTTGCAAGCCCCGCCAGAAGCTTGCTACACCGAACCGTCAGGCGAACCACACCGCCATCCGTCATGCCCACGATATCCTCGCTCACCAAGCTCTTCCAAGCCATCGGAAGAAACGACGTCCAGGGGGCGAAGGGCATCGCCGCGGACATCGCGCGGGAGGAAGCCGACAAGGGGCACCACACCGCCGCACAGGTTCTACGCGGGGCCTTGCAGCAAAACGGCCACTCCTGGACGCTCGCGGAGCCAGCCGCGGCCGGGCGCGGCGGCGCGATCAGCGAGGCTCTCACGCCTGTCCATCTCAAGGTCCGCCTCGAAGACGTCGCGCTGCGTGCTCCGGCACGCGGGCTGTTCCAGGAATGCGTCCGGGAATGGAAGCACCGGGGCAAGCTTGCCAAACTCGGCATACGAAGGCGTCACACATTCCTTTTTCACGGCGCCCCCGGATGCGGGAAGAGCTACACCGCTGCCGCCCTCTCCAACGAGATGGGGCTTCCCCTCTTGGTGGTCCGGCTGGAGGCCGTGATGGGCGCGTTCTTGGGGCAAACCGCGTCCCATGTTCGAGAGCTTTTCCGCTTCGCAGAAGAGACACCGTCCGTGCTGCTCCTGGACGAGGTCGATGCGTTGGGAAGGCGACGGGGCGACAAGACGGACATTGGCGAGATCGATCGCGTGGTCATCTCGTTGATGCAGGAGCTTGAGCACGCCCAGCCGCTCGGCTTGGTCATCGCCACGTCCAATCTGCCCGGCCATCTCGACGCAGCATTGTTCCGGCGTTTCGATGAGGTCGTGACCTTCCCCAAGCCCAGGAAGCCGGAAGTGCTCAAGTACGCCAAGTCCATTGCGGCATCGCGAGGCATCATCGGGCCGAGAAACGTCGCCAAGACCGTCGAGGGAGCGCAGAACTTCGCTGACGCGAAGCGGCGCATCGAAGACGCCGAGCGACGCTTGAGCTTGAAGGAGTTGGTGCGCCGTGCCGAAGGATAGCGCCGAGCCACGTACGTTCTTCCTGAACGAACAACACGAGCTTGCTCCCGGCGAGCCGAAGGGCGGCGGCGGCCACACCAAGTTCGGGGACATCGACTGGGATCAACGGGGCCGACGCATTGCCGATTCGCTGCTGCGCGCGGTAAGCAAGGTCCGGAAGTCCCCGGATCCGCTTCGTGAGGAGCGCTACTTCCTGGCCGCGGTGCCCGCGAAGATACCGAAGCTGACAACCTCGAAGCAGCACTCGAAGACCGGCAAGCCGGTCCAGATCGAGGATACGCCAAGTTTCGGCGGGAAGGACTCGCTCGTCTTTCGTCGACTCGGCCTCGACCTGCTCCAGGTCCACCCCGACGGAACGGCGACGGTTCACGTCGGGTCGCCGTCGGTCGACCGACTCGTTTCGACGTCGAGGAATCTTGGTGACGAAAGCAGTCGTCAGCAGACGAGGTTGTCGTCGATCGATTCGTTCACGGAATTGCCTTGGCATAGGCGCATGGATTCTGCCTGGCTCTCCGAAATCGAGAGCATGCCGCTGGTCGACTTCGTGGTGGAGTTCCAGCCGGTACTCTCCCGGCGTGAGGTCCGCGTTCTGATTCGGACGTTGACGTCGCAGCTCGACGGCGATCACGGGGAATCAATCTCGCGGGCCGGTACGGACTTTTCGGGACGCTCTTGGGTCCGAGGGCAGGCTCGTCCTTCGACGCTCCGTCGTTTTGCGGAACGCTACCAGTCCATCCAGTCCATCCATCCGCCCCTTTGGACCGATCTCGCGGCGACAAAGCGCGGCAACCCACCGCGGGCCGCGTCGCAGAAAGTTAGCGCAAAGGTCGACCCGAAGTCGTTGCCAGCCGTGGCCGTGGTTGATGCAGGAGTGCCCGATCAGCATGTCTCGCTGGAGCGGTACAAGCGCGGCAAGTATGCGCAGCCGGGGTTGCCAAGGTACCTGGGCACGCACGGCACCTTCGTCGCATCACGCGTTGTCTTCGGAGACCCTGAGTCCCCGGACGAGATCCCATCTCCCCAGTGTAGCTTCTACGATGTGATGCTGGCAGAGGAGGCGAACCGGATCGACGACAAGTCTGTTGGAGCTGCTCTCAATGCTGTCATCGGCAACGCCCCCGACGTCCGCGTTTTCAACATGTCGTTCGACCAGCGGCCCCTGCCTTCGATGAACGAAGTGGAACGACGCGAACGATTGGCGCTCGTGCAGGACCTGGACAACCAAATCTTCGCCCGCGACATCCTCGTGGTGGTGGCCGCGGGAAACAGCCCCGCGGGGATCAGCCCGAGGAACGAATACCCGGATCATTTCAACGAGACGGCGTGGAAGCTCGGTCCATGGGCTAGCGGGCTCAACACGCTCACCTGTGGCTCGTACATCGCCAGGCCGAACCCTGACGGCATGGTCGGTGAGGTCGGGCTTCCCAGCCCATTCACAAGGTCAGGGCCGGGCGCGGCGGACGCGCCGGTCCCCGAGTTCTCTGCTTCGGGAGGCGAGTGCGATCGGCTGTGGAAGTGCGGACCCGGCATGGGGGTTTTCTGCTTGAACAACGACGGCCAATGGGAAGATCGCTGTGGGACGTCATATGCTGCGCCTCTCCTCGCGCGGGAAGCGGCGATCGCGTTCGCGCTTCTCCAGAACGCATGTCCGCCCGAAACGAGACCGTTCGCAGTGACCGTGAAGGCATTTCTCGCGTTGACGGCGTCCGTCGTCGGTTCGCCTCCAGTGCGTCAGAAGTGGGTCAGACAGACCCTCGGGCGAGGTCGTGCCCGTGCCGACCGTCTTGCAAACCCGCTGCCAGATTCGGCTACCTTCCTGTGGCAGACCATGCTTGAAGGGCCGAAGACGATCGCTCGCGTCAACGTGCCGGTACCAGATGCGTGGTTACACGTGGCCGATGCGCCGCGCCTGAGACTCGTTTGCGCTTGGGATCCGCCGGTGAATGCAACCGTTTCCGACATCTGGTGCTGCCGAAAAGTAAACGTGAAGCTCCGTTGTGGTGCCGACGGCTCGGCGTTGACCGGGAAAGGCAAGGGCCACAAGAGCTACCCGTTGGTCGATCGGGTCTACGACTTGTCCGCGGGGGACGGCTCGGATTGGATCGTCGAGGTCTCTTATGACCAGACGGCCGAGTACGCGATGGGCATCGATTTCTCGCCTCAGCAACGCGTCGCCCTCGCGATCGAGTTGCTCGATGCTGGAGACGCTGGCGAAAGCCCCCAGGGCCATGTTCAGGCGTTGCCGATTGCGTCGACGCTTGTCCGCCTGGCCATCCCGCCTGTTGGGATCGGGGTGCCGGTGATGATTCGGCCGCGAATATGATCGGTTCGCGACGCGACTCGCAGTGCCTCAACGAGCGCCAGGGTCTTGAACGATGCTTGATGGCCGGGCTTCGTGAACCAAGCGCGGCGCGGGTTCAATCGCATCGCCAAGAGGATGGACACGGAAGCTGCGGTGCAGGGCTTCCTCGAGATGGTCAACCAACGGTTGGGATCCAAGGCCGCTTCGTACGCGATCCTGCGGAAGCAGCTTCACTACTGGGTGGAGAACGACGAAGGGGCGGGCATTTGGTACATCGTCCACTTCGGCGGGCTACTCGGCGGACGTTTGGAATCCGGTCGAGATCGGGCTCATGGTGCAGGCCGAGACCACGGAGCAACGGCAACGGGTGACACAGATCGTGGAGGACCTGTTGCCGCAGCTTCCTCCCAAAACGAAACTGTCGAGCGCCGGGAAGACCGTCAGGGCCATCGTGTCCTTCGACTGGACGAGGCGGACCTGAGCGAAGCCTTCGCCTCCAAGGTCGCCGACACCCTGCTCGCCTTCGAGGAAGTCGTGTCGCCGCACCTCGCTCCCGACGACGAGTAAGTCTCGTCATGGTCGTCACCGCCTCGAACGAGCGACACCTCACATCCGGCGCGAAGAAGCGCCGCTGGATGAACCCGCTGTTGGGGTGGCGGAACTTCTGGTTGGAAGCGTACGATGTGCCATGGTACTTCGACGCGTTCTGCTCATCTCGTCATCCTTGCTCGCCGCAGGATCGACGCTTGGCTGTGGTCCACCTCCTCCATCTGCTCCGACCGTCAAGAAATCGATCAAGTACACCGTTGTGTTCCGGTTGGAGGTCGACCATCTTCACTTCGCCACCGACTGCTCGTACGCGTCCACCTACGATCCGAGGACAGAATAGAAGGTTGCGTTCAGACCATCGGTGGACTTGGTGCGTGATGGGTGCCGCTATCTTCAGAGCAAGCGGTGGCAGCGAGCCGGGGGAAGCGCCATCGACGATGTTTTCGTTCCCTGCTTCTACTCGACTGCGGTTCCGGATAAGGCCATCTGCGAGGGGTGACTGCCCCTTGCACCCCATCGCCGTCCGCTGCCGATACCTCTTCCATGCCCGCGTCGAATGCGAGCCGCCGGGAGCCAACCCACGATCGCGTTCTAACGCGTGGCCATGCCCGGGTGTTCTCGGCCTTCTCTGGCATCCCGTAGCTTCGCGGCCAGATGAACTACTGCCGCCGTTCGGTGCTGCGGTGCCTTGCCGTGCGCATGATCCGGAAGTCGCGCGTCGCCGTGTCGAACACCCCGAAGGTTCCGAGTTCTGGCTCTCGGCGAACGAACCTCCCCGCTGCAGGGTCGAAGACGAGCCCTCCTTCGGGCGCGTACCTCGCCTCGCGCATCAGCGTTCCCGGGTTCAGTACCAGACCGCCAGAATCGGCACGTCGCATGAGCGGGGCATGCGTGTGTCCCACTATCAGGACGTCGGCCTGGTAGTCCTCGAACCAACCGTCCAGCACGGCCGATGAAGGCTCGTCCTCGTAGATCCCGTTCATGTCGGAGCCGGGTCGAGCGTGAACGACCAGGAACCTGGTCCCGTCGATCTCGATGCGCAGCGTCGAAGGAAGCGAGCCGAGGTAGCTCAGCGCGGCTCGAGACAGGTCCGAGGAGATCGCATTCACGCCTGCACAGTCCTGCCAGTCTTGGGAGAGCGCTCCGCCGCTGCTCGTAGCCCAACGGTCGTGGTTACCGCGCACGCAGCGGATCTTGCGCTCCCTGACGAGCAGGATCGTTTCTTCTGGGAAGAGCCCGTAGTCCACGAGGTCGCCAACACACACTACGCGGTCGCAGCCAAGCGCGTCGATCATGCTGAGGGCGTCCTGCAACGCGTGGAGATCCGCGTGCACGTCGGAGATGATCGCGACCCGGGCCATGCGATGGGTTCGGTAGCACGGCAGCGGATGTTGGGCCATGCCGAGCATCTCGCACCCCAACCCTCGTCACGTCCATTCCCGCATCCGACGCCCGACAAGGCCGAGGAGTCGCCGACCGCCATGACCAGCATCTCGAGCTTCTCGTTCAGCGTGACCGCGATGCTGGCGGGCGCGGACCACTCGTCACGCGTGCCATCCACGACCGCAGAGACTCGCTCCGGGGAGAGGTCGATCCTGACCCTTCGGGCTGACTCAGGCGCCACCCGCAAGACGCGAGAACATCCCCGGCCATCACGCCACAAGTCCGATCGCCACGACGCCGCTCAATTGTTCAATCCCCCCTGGGGACGCCAAGAAAAACGGATACTTAGACGCTCGCCCCTGCAACGCCGGCCACCGTCTCCGGAGTGTCTCCACGGTCATCGTCCAGTGGCTCTGGGCGACAGGCGCGTGTAGCGCGTCGTCGTCGCCATCGAGCTGGGGGAGCTATTTGCGGTACTCGGTCATCGCGATTCCCCGGTCCCCAGCGCCAGCCTTTCGCGGGCACGCAAGATGGCCTGGTGGAGCTGCTTTTCCAACACGTCCCTCGACGGCAGCTCGGTCATGTACTCGGACACGCGGATGCCGCTGGCTTCGAGCCGCATCAACCGCACATGCTCGCTCGACTTGCCCGCGCAGAGAATGAGCCCGAGGGGAGACTCCTCGCCGGGCTGCCGGTCATGCTGGTCCAGCCACGCCAGGTACAGTTCCATCTGCCCCTTGTCCGCAGCTTGAAAGCGCCCGATCTTCAAATCGATGGCTACGAGGCGGCGCAGCCTCCGATGGTAGAACAGCAGGTCGATGTAGTAGTCCTCACCATCGACCGTAACTCGCTTCTGCCGCGCCACGAAGGTGAAGTCCGTGCCCAATTCCAGCAGGAACCGCTCCAGCTCCCGGAGGATGGCTGCCTTGCAGCAAGACGGCGTGACCAAGACCGAGTACATGGGCCGGCCGGTCGACGGCACCTATAGGCTTCGCATCTGGGATCGGCCGGGCTTGCAGTGGCACCGCCTCAAGGACGTGCAGCTGGTGCTCAGGTATCGGTATTGGTCCTCGATACGCAAGGGACCGAACGAGCCGTGAGCAGTTGGGGGACCGGCCGGGGCGGCTGTCCGCTCCGGCTGGCCTGTCGGCTGTCGGTGTTGCGATTCGCGTGGAGACCTGCCATGTCCTTGACCCTCATGCATCGACGTTCGGGCCCTGCTTCCCTGGCCGTGCTGCTCGCGTTCGCGATGAGCCTCGTGCCGCACGGGGCCGGTGCCGCGCAGAAGGTGTCGGCGCTCGCGGAGGCGCCCGCTGAGGCTCCTGAGCAGAGCGTCGCCGAGCCCGAACCGGCCGACGACCCTTCTGCCTCCCCGCCCGAGCCACCAGCCTCCCATCGATCGGACCTCACCGTGGAGGACACCCGGCCGAAGGTCCAAAAAATGCCGCAGGAGGAGGCTGAACCGCCCCGGTCGAAGTCGCTCCGTGACACGGCGCGCACCTCCGCCGCGGAGCGGCAGGTGCCCTCGTCGCCGATGCAGCCCATGTCGCTTCCGACCGGTGAGAACAAGACGGGCGTGAGCGCGCAGTCGATCTCGGTGCCCAAAGGGCCCGGCACGATCGAAGGCATGGGCGAGAGCTTCAGCGCGCAGGCTTCCACGGGTATCGCCACCTTCAGCGTACCCATCGCCTTGCCTTCCGCGCGAGGCGACAGCCAGCCGAGCCTGGCCCTGTCCTACAGCTCGGCTTCGGGAAATGGCGCCGCCGGCATCGGCTGGGACATCGGTGTCCCTTTCATCGCGAGGCAGACCGATCGCGGTTTGCCTTCCTACGACGACGAGCCCAGCTGGCACCCCCAGCAGGACCGATTCGTCTACAACGGGGGCCAGGAGCTCGTTCCCGTCCAAGCGCTTCTGCCCGGCGAGCAGCTCCCCGTCTGGGCCACGGGCGGTTGGCAGTACTTCCGGCCCCGCATCGAAGGCAGCTACCTGCGCTTCTTCTGGAGCCCGTCGCAGCAACTCTGGCGCGTGCAAGACAAGAGCGGCGTGCTGCTCGAGCTCGGTGTGGTCGACGGGCAACGCGACGCCCTCGAGCATGCTCCCGACGACCCGAACCGCGTTTACCGCTGGAACCTCAAGCGTTCGGTTGACGCGCACGGAAACGAGGTTCGTTACGCATACTCCCAGGACGGCAACCTGGCGTACTTGAAGGACATCTACGCCACGTCGCCGGTCGTGGTCTCCGGTCCGGTCGTGGACGCGCAATGGGCGCACCACGTGCGCCTGGTCTACGAGTCGAGGCCCGACGTCACGTTCGGCTTCACCCGCGGGTGGAAGGCGACGCGCGCGCTGCGACTGGCCCGCATCGACGTGACGGCCAAGGGCATGAGCGCGGCCGAGCCGCGGACGCTCGTGCGCCGCTACCACACGTCCTACCTCGCCGGGCTGCACGCTTCGCTGCTCACGAGCGTGCAGGTCGAAGGCCGATGTGCGCAGCCGATCGCCGAAGGAGCGGATGGGAGTCTTCCCAGCAGCGCATGCCCTCGTCTTCCCGCGATGCGCCTCGGCTACACCCACGTAGCCACGGACGCGCAAGGCGGCCCGTTGATCGATGGCGGCTTCGAGCGGCTGGACACCACGGTGCGCACGATGGCGGGCAGTCCCGACTACTCGGTGGACGACACGTACACGGACCTGTACGACGTCAACGGCGACGCCCTGCCGGATGTGGTGCAAACCCAAGCCATCCCCCAGCTCGACTGGAAACACGGGTTGTGGCTGCAGGGATACCAAGGAAAAGAAGACCTATTCGGTCCACGGCAGCCGATGGGGGTCGAAGGCGTGGGCGGCGTCACCGCGTCGAGCTTGAGCAAGAGCAGCCCCGTGGTGGCTGCCCTCGACCTCGACGGCAATGCCCGCATCGACCTTCTGCACATGCCGGAGGACTCGGCCTACTCGGTGTACACGCCGAAGGGTGCGGGGCAGAACTGGAACTGGGCGGGAAGGAGCATCACGACGGCCGACGGGCTCGATGCGCGCATCGACCTGACCAACGACGCGAGCCTGATCCGGGTGATGGACGTCAACGGGGACGGCCTCGTGGACGTGGTGAAGTCCGGCGAGTCCTACCAGGTTTGGTACGCGCTGGGCCGGTATCCCGGCGGCGACGGGCTCTTCGGAACGGCAACGTGGCTGGCCAATGGCAGCGCCCTGCTGAGCATGGCTCCCGTCGAACGCTGCGTGCCTTGGTCGTCGGGGTCGGTGAGCCTTGGGGCTTCGGACGTCAAGCTCGCGGACATGAATGGCGATGGGCTCACGGACATCGTTCGGGTGCGCTCGGGCGACGTGCGCTACTGGCCGGGGCGCGGCGACGGCACGTTCGGCACTGGGCCCATCGGCTGCCCTGGAGGCACGCACAGCGAAAACAGCTACCTGCTCATGGACGGCAGCCCCGCCCACACGGCGCCGACCGGGGCGATGCTGCAGCTCGCGGACGTCAACGGCGACGGCACCTCGGACCTGGTGCAAATCCGCACGGACGAGGTGGACGTGTGGTTGAACGTGGACGGCACGTCCTGGCGACCTCGCACGATCGTGACCGCGACGCCCTCGACGTCCAACTACGGCAAGCGCGTGCGACTCACGGACTTCAACGGCTCGGGCACGCCGGACCTCGTCTGGGGCGTCGGACTGGACTATCGGTACATCGACCTTTCGGCGGGCAAGCGCCCTTGGCTTCTCTCCCGGGTGGACAACGGTCTGGGCAAGACCACGGAGGTGACCTACGCGACGACCACACAGCAGATGCTCGAGGCCGAGCGGGCGGGGCAGCCCTGGCAGAGCACCACGCCGGTGGTGCAGCACATGGTCTCGCGCGTGACGGTGCGCGATAACCTGTCGTCGGTGGGCCGGCCCGAGGGGATCTATGGCACCGAGTACAGGTACCGCGACCCGGTGTTCGACGGCCTGCAGCGTGAGTTTCGGGGCTTCCGATCCACCGAGGTCAAGGTGGTGGGCGATGCCAACAGCCCGACCTCCGTCACATCCACCACGTTCGACCTTGGGGAAAGGCCCGCGAGCTTCCCGTTGGACCAAGCGGTGGTCGACTACACTGCGCCGGCCGCCGCCTGGCGGGACAACCCGCGCGAGGCCCTCAAAGGGCTTCCCTTGCGGAGCGAGACGTACGCCCTGAGCCCTTCGGGCACACCGGACGTGCATCTGTCGAGCCAGGCCACGGGCTACCGGCTGCGCAAGCTCTACGAGGGCCTCGACGGCCGCGCGGTGTACGTGGCCTTCGCGGAGCAGACCGATACGCTGCTGTACGACACGGCCTCGTTCGTGGCCGGAAGCGGTTCGCTGTCGGTGGCGGCCGTGCGTGTGCAAGACCGCGACGGCGCGGCCGTGCACGACGAGGTGCAGGTGTTGCCCAACCGTTCGCCCGCGACCAGCCGCAGGCTTCGCACGCGCGCGGTCGTGGACGTGTGGGGCAACCGCACGCAGCAGGCAAACGACGGAGAGGTGGGCGTGGACGACGTCATCGTCTCGCACACCGAAGCCCAGCTCGTTCCGACGCCCGGGCAGTGGGCGGGAGAAGGCCATTGGTCCTTCCGCACCGTGCGGTCTTGGGTACAGCAAGGAGACGACCCGTCCACGCGTCGTCAAGAGTCGCGCACGTTCTACGACGAGTTCGGCGATCCGGTGCGCACGGAGGTCCGAATCGAGGGGATGGTCGAGCTCGACCGTTCCGCAAACGGAGCGCCGAGCCCAGCGGACCGTTCGACGCCGGGGTGGAAGCTGGCCAGCCGCACGGTGTACGACGACTTCGGCAACGCGGTGTTCACGACGGGGCCCGCGGGTCGATGCGCCCAGGTGGAGTGGGACGCTCCGTTCGCGGAGCTTGCCGTGACCGAAGTGATCTACGCGGGCTCCTCGGGACTCGACGTGACGGTGGGGCCGGAGACCTTCGTGTGCGGCCTCACCCCGCTCGGGACCTCCGCCGTGTACGACCGGGGTCTCGGCTTGGTCACGCAAGTCAAGGACGTCAACGGAGCTGTGACCGCAGTCGACTACGACGGCTTCGGTCGCACGAAGGCGCTGTACGGGCCCCGGCCCGACAACCCGGACGAGCCGTCGACGACGCCGTCGCTCGTGGCCTCCTACCACCTGCCCGACGAGACGCTCCGTCCCGTGTCGCGCCTCGTGGTCAAGACGCAGGACGGCGCGACGATCGACGAGCCGAACTATCACGAGACGCACGCGCTGGTGGATGGGCTTGGCCGTACCGTGGTGACGCTTTCGGAAGCGGACCCGGTCAAGGACGGCTTCGGCTGGGTGGTGCAGGGGCTGACGGACTACGACGCGAAGGGAGCCGAGCGCAGGAAGTACCTGGCCTGGTCGTACGACGCCGAGCCCCAGACCTACGACCTTTCGGTGCCGAGCCCCGCACGCTACGGCCAGCAGCGCTACGACGCGTTCGGGCGCGCGATCTTCACCTACGGGCTCGACGGCCACATCACGTTGCAGACTCGGTATCGCGCCTTGGGCACGGACGTGTGGGATGGAGAGGACATCGGTCCAGGACCTCACGCGGGCACTTATGCGAGCGAGCAGCGCGACGGGCACGGTCGTGTGGTACGCACCACCGAGCGCGTGCGATTGCCCTCGGGGATCGAGGCGCGCCACGTGGACACGGCCTACGCGATCACGGGCGAACCCCTGCGCATCACCCGAAGGCGTGGCAGCGAAATGGTCGAGCGCACGATGGCGTACGATTCGATCGGCCGGATGGTGAGCAACACGATGCCGGAGGTGGGCACGTGGCACTACGTGTACAACGACGCTGGGGACCTTCTGGGCACGAGCGACGCCCGGAAGTGCGGTGTGAACTTCGCCTACGATGCCGCGGGCAGGCTCCTTTCCGAGGACTACTCACCGTGTGAACCTCACCACGCGCCCTACGGCGCCGCCCCCGAGGTGACCTACGAGTACGACGACGCGGCGCTGGACGCGGGCGAGGCGTTCACCAGTCCAACGGACCCGCATATGCTTGGCGAGCAGGACTGCCGCACAGCGAACCACACGAGGGGAAGGCTCGTGGCGGTGACGGACCGCGCGCAGCGAAGCCTGACCTGCTACGACG
>CAZAWR010000165.1:0-13321 GCA_964488865.1 uncultured Polyangiaceae bacterium
CCAAGGGCAACTGGGGTCTCGCCACGGGTGGCGGCGGTTGTGCTTGCGAAACGGGGGTGGGGACTTCCCGCACGGGAGGGCTCGCCGCCTTGTTGATGCTCGGGATATCGCTGCTCGCGCGGCGCGGGCGGAGAATGGGACCACGGAAGGGAAGAGGTGGAGAGGATGTCAATGCTCCGAGGGACGGACGCGACGGAGGCCAGCGATGAATAGGATACTCTTGGTGCTTCTCCTGGGAGCGTCGTTGGCTGCCGCGGCAGGGTGCACGACCGAATCCTACTGCTTCGACGACTGTGAGGGCGAAGGCACGAGCGGTGCTGGCGGAACCGGCGCCGGAGGCACGTCCGGCACGGGAGGGTCGTCGGGAACGGGAGGCGGGTGCATCAACTGCGGCGGCCAGTCCGGCACGGGTGGTGGTGGAACCGGTGGGACTGGTGGCTGTGTCCAGACCAACGGCGGCATCGAGCTATGCGACGAGCTCGACAACGACTGCGACGGGGAGACCGACGAGGACTTCGACCTGTCGAACGACCCGTATCACTGCGGCACGTGCGCCACGAACTGCACCTTGAAGGTGCTCGGGGCCGAGCAGGCCACGTGTTCGGCCACGCCGGGCACGCCGGGCGTGTGCGCCTACACCGCATGCTCCGCAGACTACTACGACCTGAACGAGGACCCCGCCGACGGGTGCGAGTACCTCTGCGTCAAGCAGTCGGACACGGACCTCACGTGCGACAACATCGACGACGACTGCAACGGCGTGCCGGACGATGGCATCGACTTCTGCTCGAGCGCAACCAACTGCGGCACGTGCGGAAGGAACTGCTTGGGCAAGGCGGGGGTCGACTCCGCCCAATGCGTCAAGATCGGTGACCCGCCGCCCACGGTCTGCGACGAGGGCAACACGAAGTGCGAGATCGTGAACTGCGCCCCCGGTTATGTGGACGTGGACGGCCTGTTCCCCAACGGGTGCGAGTACGCGTGCACGAAGACCAAGCGGACCAACCCGGCCGACCCAAGCTCCCTCGTGGAGTGCGCGCCCAATGAGGTCTGCGACATCGAGTACTGCGACGGGGTCGACAACGACTGCGACGGCAACGTCGACGTTACGGATCCCGACTTGCTCGACCCGAACAAGGGAGACCCGGCGCTGAGCAAGGCGTGCACCGGCGCTTCCTTCGGCGAGTGCTCGAAGCCCTACCACACGGGCATCACGCGCTGCGTCGCCGCGCAGGTCAAGTGCGTCAACGACAACACGGGCAGCACCACGTGCACGACCGATGCGCAGTGCACGGACCCCGACAGGCCTTTCTGCATCGATGGCCCTACGGGCAACAAGGTCTGTGGCACCAAGGTGTTGCGAGTGAACGAGACCCCGGAGATCTGCGACGGGCTCGACAACGACTGCGACAACCAGGTCGACGTCGGGTCCACGGATGCCGGGGGCAAGTGCGGCAACAACGTCGGCCTCTGCACGCAGGGGACGTACGTCTGCTCGAACGCGACGCTCGTCTGCAGCGGTGCGATCAACCCGTCGACGGAGCTTTGCGACGGGGCGGACAACGATTGCGACGGCGTGACCGATGGGTCGGCGACGGCGGTTCCGGTTCCGTGTCAGGTGGACGGAGACTGCCAGGCGCTGCCGACGGCGAAGTTCTGCATGAACAAGACGGGCGGGGGCAAGGTCTGCGCCGCGCTTCCGACCGACATCGTGGACGGGTCCAACAACCCGGTCGCTTGCCAGGTCCCGCCAGCTGCGCCTGCGGGGTGGACCTCCGCGTGCCAGGCGGGCGTGCTCACCTGCGTCAGCGGCGCAAAGGTCTGCCTGGGCGCGGTCACCGCACAGGTCGCCCAGGACACGTGCGGCGTGGACGCCAACTGCGACGGGCAGAAGTCCCCGGACTTCAACCTCGACACGGACGTTCGCAACTGCAAGGCGTGCGGGACGGACTGCACCCTGCTCGGCGCACACGTGAACTGGATCTGCGGCGCCGCGGGTTGTCAGCCCGACCCCGCGAACAAGTGCATGCCCGGGTTCATCGACTGCGATGGCAACCCGAACGACTGCGAACGTCCTTGCACCAAGCTCTCGAACCAGGAGCTCTGCAACGGGATCGACGACAACTGCAACTGCCAGATCGACGAGAACGTGGTCACGCCGTCGCCGACGCAGGTGTGTGGGATCGGCACCGGGGCCACGGGCGTGTGTCTGACGACCCAGGTTGCCTGCGATCAGGGCGCGTGGCAGTGCACCTACCCGGCGGGCCACTGCACAGGCGCTTCTTGCGCCGCCACGCAGGACATCTGCGACGGGCTCGACAACAACTGCAACGGCAACCTCGACGAGAACTACAAGCCCCCGATCCTGAACCAGGGCTACCTCGGGCAGGTGTGCGCGAGCGACGACAACGTCACGCCGAAGCACGGCCTCTGCCAGCAGACGGGCACGTATCGGTGCGCTACCACGAGCACCACGTCTTGCCAGAACTCGGCGGGGGTCACCATCGCCAACGTGAAGTTGCCCTGCGGAACGGCGGCCGGCCAGTCCGGCTACCCCTGCGACGAGGTGTGCGATGGGCTCGACAACGACTGCGACGGAGTGGTCGACGAGCCCGTGCGCGCGAAGGGAACGAACGCCACGCACTGGGTCAAGCCGAACGTCGTGAAGTTGGGCGCCCAGAACGTCTGGGTGTTCCGCTACGAGGCTACCCGGCCGGGCGCGACCCTGACGACGCCTGGAACGGGGAATGGCTGGTGGCGTTCCGCCAGCATGCTGACGGCCCAGCCCACGCCGCCCTCGGGGACGACGCTCGACAAGACCACGGCCTGCTCCGTGCCGAGCAAGGTGCCGTGGTTCAACGTCTCCGGTCCCGAAGCGCAGCACGTCTGCGTGGAGATGGGCGGCCGTCTCTGCCGCAACAGCGAGTGGCAGAGTTCGTGCCGATCCACCACCGGATCGTGCAGGTGGGGCTTCGCGAACAGCTGCTCCACCTTCAACACGACCACCAACTGGACGACCTGCAACCTCGGGCCGTTCGACTTCAACACGACCGTCGCGGGCAACCAGGACGGGCTGCTGCCCACGGGCTCCTCGCTCGTCGCCAACTGCTACTCCAACTGGGGCTCCACGACGGCTCGGATCAACGACCTGACGGGCAACCTGCGTGAGATCACCTGCCCGCCCGGAACGGGCAACCCGGCGTGCACCGCCACCACCTCGAACTACACCCTCATGGGCGGCGCGTTCAACACCGCGGACCCGACGGGTGAAGGCGCCGCGTGCGACTTCACGTTCTACAACGTGAGCAGCACCTTCAAGCTGTTCGACGTTGGCTTCCGCTGCTGCTTCGACACCGATCCCACCATCTGACCCCGTTCGGGGGCGGTGCCGCCTCCTCTCCACCTCGGCGGCACCCCCCACGTTCCGCTTCCGTTCGTCGATCGACCCGACCGTAGTATAAACTCCGGCCATGCAGAACCTCGTCGAGCTCATCGCCGCCAAGCGCGACGGCCACGAGCTCTCCCCTCACCAGGTCAAGCGCCTCATCGAATCCTTCGTCTCCGGCGAGCTGGCGGACTACCAGATGTCCGCCTTCCTCATGGCCGCGTTCCTGCGCGGCATGTCCGACGTCGAGACGGTCGCCCTCACGGAAGCGATGCTCGAGTCCGGCAAGGTCCTCGACCTGTCCCACATCCCGGGCATCAAGGTCGACAAGCACTCCACGGGCGGCGTGGGGGACAAGGTCTCGCTCGCGCTCGTCCCCATCGTGGCGGCCTGCGGCGTGCCGGTTCCCATGGTGTCCGGCCGGGGACTCGGCCACACGGGCGGCACGCTCGACAAGCTCGAGGCGATCCCCGGGTTCAACGTCAACCTCGACACGGACGCCTTCGCCCGCATCATCCGCGAGGTGGGCGGCTGCATGATCGGTCAGACCGCCGAGGTCGCCCCCGCCGACAAACGTATCTACGCCCTACGTGACGTCACCGCGACGGTCGAGTCCGTTCCCCTCATCGTGGCGAGCATTTTGTCCAAGAAGCTGGCGGAGGGAATCGACGCGCTGGTGCTGGACGTGAAGGTGGGCAAGGGCGCGTTCATGAAGGACCTCGACCAGGCTCGCACGCTCGCGTCGGCGCTGGTTCGCGTGGGGACCCGCGCGGGCAAGCGCGTGGTGGCGGTCCTCACGCGCATGGACGCACCGCTGGGTCGAACGATTGGCAACGCCCTCGAGGCCCGGGAAGCGATCGACGTGCTCTTCGGGCGAGCCCCTGCAGACATGACGGAATGCACGTACGCGCTGTGCGCCGAGATGCTGCTTCTGGGCGACGCGGCGAAGGACATGGCCCACGCTCGCGAGCGCATCGCCGAGGTCATCCGCAACGGAAAGGCTGCCGAGGTGATGGAGAAGATGATCGCGGCACAAGGGGGAGATCCCGCGGTCGTGCGGAACCCGGGCATCATGGCGTCGGCCCCGCACGTGGTTCCGGTGCTTGCCCCGCGGGCGGGCTTCGTCCGTGGGATCGACGCGCTGGAGATGGGGTTGTCGGCGGTGACGTTGGGCGCGGGGCGAACGCGTGCCGACCAGGCTGTGGACCCGGCCGTCGGCATCGTGCTGGACACCCATCTCGGGGAGAAGGTCGAGAAGGGGGCGCCCCTGGCGCACGTTCACGTGCGGAGCGTGGAGCAGGCCCGACCGACCCTGGATCGCATCCTTGGCGCCTTCCATATCGACGACATGGCCGACCCCCCAAGACCGCTCGTGATCGAGCGGATCGAAAGCTGATAGTATCCCAGCCACGACGTGAGCCCGCTTGGGCCCGCTCGAGGAGGTTCGGTGGATTCGATCGCCCCGTGGGATGCAGGAAAGCTCGTCCATGCTGTCATGGGGGCGTGGGAACATGGGGACCCCACGCAACCGTCTGTGCTGATCGATCTGGCGGAACGCGTACGTCTCGCCGGCCCGATCGATCGGGTCGCGTTGATCCTGGAGCGCGACGGGGTGCTGTGCCTCTTTGGCCCCTACGGTCGTGGCGGAGCAGCGAACCAAGCGGGGATCGTGTTGCAAACGCGCGACGCCGAGCTCACGTGTGATGCGCTGCCTGGGGCCCCGACCTGCGTGGCGAGTCCGGACGCGAGCGTGCCGCTCGAAGCCGTGCTCTGCGCGATGGGGCTTGCGAGCTTCACGCTCCTGCCTCTCGTGGACGCGAAGCCCTTGGCCGCGATCGTGCTGGGTCATCCCGATGGAGAGGCTCCGTGCGAGTCTGTCCGGATGTCGGCTGAGGTCCTCGGAGCGCTCGGCAGGCGGATCGGAAGCTCCCTGCGGCTCCGGCAGATGGGCATTCTCCCTCCGGTCTCGGACGCGATGCGGTCCATCGCACTGATCGGTCGGATGGCGTCGCTCGGGACGATCGCGGGAGGGTTGATCCACGAGATCAACAACCCGGCGACGTTCATCGCGCTAGCGGGTTGCCAGATCGAGAAGCTCGTGGCGAAGGACAAGACGGCGGAAGAGGACACTGTGGCGAAGGTGCTCGACCTATCCGAGGGCATCCGCGATTCCACGCAGCAGGTGAGGGACATGGTGGCCGCGTTCCGGCTGCTGGTGGGGGCGGCGAACCGATCCGTGGTGGTCACGGTCGACCTCGAGCGTGTGCTCGGGGCAGCGGTCGCCCTGACGCGTGCCGCACATCGCCACGACGCCGTCCTCGAGACGGAGTTCGAGCCCATGCCGCCCTGTCCGGGCCACTACGTCGAGCTGGGCTCGGTGGTCGTGAACGTCCTCGTCAACGCCATCGAATCGCTTCGCTCCTCGAGTGGCCCCAGGGGCGTGCGTGTCCAGGGATGCGTTCGGGACGACGTCATCGAGGTCCGGATCCGGGACACGGGGGAAGGGATGACCCAGGAGGTCCTTTCGCGCGCCTTCGATCCTTTCTTCACGACGAAGGACAGGGGCCAGCACGCGGGGCTCGGTCTCACGGTCGCCAGGGAGACGCTGGTGGCGTTCGACGGAAGCATCCGCATCGAAAGCGAGCGAGGCAAGGGCACGACCGTCTCGATCGACGTGCCGTTCCGTCAGGCGGCGTCGATTCCGCCTCCGCCTCCGTGAAGAGGGGTCACCCCCACCCGCTGCCGAAGTCGTGCAGGAACTCGCGCTCGTCCACGACCTTGAGCGTGGAGATGCTACGGTCCTCGCAGCCGTGGATCTCCACGCCGGTGCGTCGGACGGCGGTGAGGTACTCGACGATCTCGGGGGTGATTTCCTCGCCCGGCACGAGCACAGGGATGCCCGGCGGATAGGGGACGACCGACTCGCCACTGATCTTGCCTGTGGACTCAGGGATCGGCACACGGGCCTTGCGGGCGAAGAACGCGTCGCGCGGCACCAACACCTGCCTTCCCATGGGGGGCGTTTGCAGCGCCAGGATGTGCAGCAAGGGGCTGGAATGAGCCCGCGCGCTCCGCTGCCTGCGCGACAGTTGCTCCACCCCCGCCACGCAGCGGTCCAGGTCTTTTTGATCGTTGCCCAGGGTCACCACCATCGTCACGGTCGTGGCTCCTGCCATCTCCGCGCTCACCCCGTAGTCGTCGTGCAACACGCGCGCTGCGCGGTAGCCGGAGAGGTTCAGCCCGGCCACGTCGATGACGAGCTTGGTCAGGTCGACGTCGACGACGCTTTCGCTCTTTCCGATGACCTCTCGTCCGATGGCGCGAACGCCTGGGACCTTGTTGATGCGGTTCCTGGCGTCTTCGGTCATGTCGATGACGCGCTGGAGGATGGCTTCGCCGTCCTCGGCGATCTGGGTCAGGGCCGCCTCGAGGGAACCTGCGAGCAGGTGCGAGATCTTCGAGGGCGTGATCATGCCCATGGCCATGCGGAGCATGATCTCGTCGACGCGCTGGGTGCCGACGAGCAGCACGGAGGACTGGGCGAGGGGGCCGAGGATCTTGTGGGAGCTCTGCACGGCCATGTCGGCGCCGGCACGCATGGCGCTCAAGGGGAGGTCGGGATGGAAGCGGAAGTGGGGGCCGTGGGCTTCGTCGATGAGGAGGAGCTTTCCGGCCTGGTGGACGATGCGTTCGGTCTCGGCCAGGTCGAGGCAGAACCCTTGATAGGTCGGGTTGGTCAACAGGACGGCCGTGGCGTCCGGGTTGTCTTCCACGGCTTGCCGGATCTGCTCGGGCTTGATGGTGAAGACGAGGTTGAGCTCCGCGGAGATTTCGGGCTGGATGAACACCGGGGCGGCGCCGGACAGGACCACGCCGCCGAGCACGGATTTATGGGCGTTGCGGGGGATGATGATCTTCTGACCGGGTCGCACGGAGGCGAGCACCATGCCCAGGTTCCCGCTCGTGGTGCCATTGACCAGGGCGTAGGCGCGAAGGGCCCCGGACAGCTCGGCGATGAAGGACTGGAGATTGGTCAGGGCCTCCACGTGCACGTCATGCGGGATGTAAAAGCTGTCGAACACGTAGACGGCGTCCCCCATGCTCGAGGGTTCCGGCGGTCCTCCGTCCTTCCCCTCCCCCAAGCGGTTGAACGTCATGCGCTTGGGCCGAGGCTCGATCGACTGGAGCAGCATCGGCTGGAAGTCTTCGGCCTTCGTCATCATCCACCCCATGCGGCCGCGCCGCGGAAGAAGCTGCGGTGCAAGATCATCTTGCGCTCGTCGACCACGCTCACCTGCTGCAAGAACAGGTCATTGCTCGAGAATTCGGTCGCGTCGCGCGCCCCCTCGGAGATGATGAAGTCCACCATCTCGCTCGTGATCTCCTCGCCCGGAAAGATCAGCGGGAGCCCGGTCGTGTGGTGATGGATCGGCTCGGCACAGACGAAGCCGACCGCCTCCCCGATCTTGATGTTGCGCCGCGGGGCGAAGAACGCCGCGCGCGGTGCGAGCACGAGGTTGTTGCTGAACACCGGCGTGGGGCGACGGACGTCCACGTACAGGGGCGCCTGGCGACCGTAATCCCCGACGACGCGCTCGAGCGCATCGATCAGCTTGTAGGCCGCTTCCTCGCTCAGCTGGAAGCCGGTCGACAGGATGAGGTTCGCCTCTTCCGCGCCGTCGACCACGATGTCGTGCTCTTCCTCGAGGAGTTGCGCGAATCGATAGCCTGTGAGGCCTGACTCCGCGACGGTGATGGTCAGCCGGGTGCAGTCGATGTTGTCGACGTCGGAGCGGCGGAGCATCTCGTAGCCGAGGACGTTGAGGCCAGGGAGTCGGTCGATGGAGCCGGCGATCTCGCGTGCGAGGCCGATGCAGTGGTCGAGGGCTTCCGTGCCGTGCATGACGGCGTAGTGCCGGGCGAGGTCGAGGGAGGCCATGACGAGGTAGGAAGGGCTGGTGGTGGTCATGGTCTGGAAGACGTTTTGGACTCTTCCCCATCGTTCGGCTGCCTCGCCGCGGACGTGCAGGACGGCGCCTTGCTCGAGGGCGCCGAGGCACTGGTGCCAGTCTTGGATCACGAGGTCTGCGCCCGCTTCGATGCCCGAGATCGGCAGCTTCTTGTGGAAGCGGAAGTGGGCGCCGAGGCGCTCGTCCACGATCACGGTCAAGCCGGCGTTGTGTGCTTCTTCGACCATCTCGTCGAGGTCCGGCGCGAAGCCATGACGCGAGGGGCTCATGAGCAGAAGCGTCCGCGCCTGCGGGTGCTTTTGGATCGCGTGGCGCAGGTCGAGCAGCGTCATGTTCTCGAGGAGGCCTTGCTCCTTGTCGAAGCGGGCGGGTGTGAACACGGGCCACGCACCCGACATCACGATCCCTCCCACGGCCGAGAAGTGCACGTTTCGCGACAGAATGATCTCGTCGTCCGGGTCGCACGCGGCCATGATCGCCATTTGCAGCCCGATGTCCGGCCCGTTGACCAGCATCAGCGATCGCGTGGCGTCGAAGGCATCCGCGATCAACTCTTGCGCGCGGGCGATGCAACCGGACGCATCGTGAAGCGAATCGATCTCGGGTCCGACGAGGGAAGCCAGGTCGCGAAGGAGCGCCTCCATCCCGATTCGCGCGCGGAACGCTTCCGGCAAGCCGCGCCCGTACTTGTGCCCGGGAATGTGAAACGGGGCCTTTCCCATCTTCACGTACGCGTCGAGCGCTTCGATCAGCGGGAGCGTGGATTGGTCGTGGCGCATGCCCCCTTTGTACGGGACAAGGCCGGGAAAGAACATCCCCTTGTGCATCGTCCCTTGACCCCGGGCGGCAATCCGCGACTATGCCGACCCACATGATGCCCCCGACCCGCCGCCGCAACCTGCTCATCGTCGCCGCAGTCGGCATATTGGCCGCTGCCGGAGCCTATCTCGGACACCACTATAAGAAGCAGCACGACCACGAAGCCGTGGTCGCCGCCTGCGAAGCTGGCACGGCCACCGCCTGCAGCCAGCTCTGCAATGCCCCTCAGGAGCCGTCGGCGTCTGCGTGCCTGAAGCTCGGCATCATGTATGGCGAAGGCACCCACGGGGTGGAGGAAGACGCCGCCAAGGCGGTTCCCTTCTTCTCCCGGGCCTGCGAGGGCAACGAGTTGGAGGGGTGCGCCCGGCTCGGTCGCGCGCTGCTCAATGGCTCTGGGATCGAGCGCGACGAGGCGCGGGCGGTCAAAGTCCTGCAGCGGGCGTGCGATGGCGCCAACCAGCTGGGTTGTGTGGGTCTGGGCTTCGCGAAGATGCGCGGCAGGGGGATCGAGAAGGACGCAGACGGCGCGGTCAAGCTCTTCCAGGCAGCCTGTGACGCGGGCCAGCAGCGCGGTTGCGCCGAGCTTGGTGTGGCCCACTGGAACGGGGTCGGCGTGGGGAAGAAGGACGAGGCCAAGGCGGAACAAATGTTCAAAACCGCCTGCGAAGCCAACGAGCAACGGGCCTGCGCGGGATTGGGAGTGCTGTACATCAGCGGCCCCAAGGACAAGCAAGACCCGAAGAAGGCTGTCGAGCTGTTCCGGAAAGCCTGCGACTCGGACACCAAGGACGCCTGCGCCTTCCTCGGCACGCTGTACGTGCGCGGGGTGGGGGTGGAACGCGACGTCAAGAAGGGGATCGAGCAGTTCAAGATCGCGTGTGACAAGGCGCCGCCGGCGGGCTGTGCGGAGCTGGGAGAGCTGTACGCGACGGGCGCCGGGGTCGACCAGAACCTGGACGAAGCGATCCGGCTGTTCAAGAAGAGCTGTGACAACCACCTGCCCGAGGGGTGCGTGGCGCTCGGGCGAGCGCACTTGATGGGGCTGGGCGTCGAGCGGGATCCGAAGAAGGCGGCGGAGCTGTTCAAGAAGGCGTGCGACGAGCAGTCCCCCGCGGGGTGCACGCAGCTGGGCACGGTCGAGGTGGAAGGCGTGGGAGTGGAGAAGGATGTAGCTGGCGGGGTCAAGCGACTGCGGGAGGCGTGTGAGCAGGAGCATCCGCCCGCCTGCACGGGGCTTGCGACGGTGGTGGAGACGGGCATCACGGGGGAGAAGCCCGACTACGACCGGGCCTTGAGCCTGTATCGTCAGGCATGTGCGTGGGGTGACCCGAACGCGTGCGCCGGAGAGGCTGCGGCGATGTTGGATGGTCGTGGGACGGAGCGCGACGTGAAGGGCGGGTTGGAGAAGGTGGACCGGGCGTGCCAGGCGGGGTCGGCGCAGGCGTGCTCGATCCTGGGCACGGCGTTGATCATGGGTCTGGGCGGGAAGTCGGAGATCGAGCGCGGCGCGAAGATGCTGGGAAGCCTCTGTCAGGTGGGCGACCCCGGGTCATGCCTCAAGTACGCTGCGGTGCTGGCGGAGGGTCGCGGCGTGAAGAAGGACATCGCGACGTCCCGGGAGATTCTCGAGAAGACCTGCGCGGCGGGCATCAAGCCTGCGTGCGAGATGGTCAAGCGATTGCCGAAGGCGTAGGCGGCTGAGAAGCAACCACAGAAGGCACAGAGCGCACAGAATCCGGAAGGCGGGCGTTTGGCCGCAGATTCCGCCGACAGCCGCAGACGGCTTTCGTTGTTTTTTGCGGATCTGAGCAGCCGGTGCCGCACAGTTTCGCAAGAGAACGACCTTCCTTACCCTTCTGTGCCCTCTGCGTCTTCTGTGGTTTTCTGATCGGAAGTGGGGCCCCTACGCCACCACCCAGCGGGTGTACAGGTACACCACGGTCGCGGTCACCAGCAGCGCGTCGACCCGGTCCAGAATGCCGCCGTGCCCGGGCAAGATCGCCCCGGAGTCCTTCACGCCGGTCGACCGTTTCAACAGGCTCTCTCCGAGGTCCCCCAGCTGCCCCAGCAGGGACCCGAACACCGCGAGCGGGACCGCATGCGCCAGGGGCAGGGAGGGCAGGAACCAGAAGTGTGCGATCACGGCCATGAGCGTGGCGCCCGCGACCCCGCCCACCGATCCCTCGACGGTCTTCTTCGGGCTGACCGCCTCGTACAGCTTGTGCTTCCCGAGATAACGGCCCGCGAAGTAGCCCCCCGTGTCCGACCCCCAGGCGAGCCCGAGCGCGAGCACGACGTACCCCGCCCCGTCGGACCCAGGCAAGTCCTTGCGAAGCAGCGCCAGCGTGGTCAAACACCCGCCGACGTACAGCGGACCGAATCCGCCCGCCATCACCCGTAGCGCCGTGGTCTTGATCTCCCCCAACCGCCAGAGCACGACGAGCATCGCCACGATCGGCGCCGTGAGCAGCAGCGTCAACATCACGAGGGCATCTCGGTGGAAGAAGTAGACGCACACGGAGGTCGCAAGACAGGTCAGGACACCCACAGCTTGGGCGACCCGATCCCCCGGATGGGTCATCGAATACAGCTCGAACGCACCAACGCAACCGGCAAGGGCAACAAGCACGTAGAAGCCCCAGGCGGGACCGAAGTACAGGAGGCCGAGGAGGGCGGGAACGCCCACGGCCGCCGTCGCGAGACGGCTGGCGAGATTGCTGGCAGCCACGGTGGGGCCTTTCCGCAAAGCCCGTGCGAGCGTGGGGCTCGCACGACGACGAATCCAACCGGCAGGGCTAGCACGCGTCGGGTGCAGGGGGGAAGCCCCGTTCTCACCTCACTTCGACAGGAAGACCCCGCACGTGGCGCTACTCCATGACGACGTCGTGATCCCGTTCTGGGTGCTGCCGGTGAAACCCGACATGACCCCCATGCTGGTGCGCTTGATCGTCCCGGTCTCCCCGACGGCGAGCAAGCCCGCGTGGACCGCTGCCCTCTCGACCGCGGAGTCGTGCGTGTACGGGTTGGACCCTCCGACCCACCCACTCGTCGACCCCGTCACCGAGATATCCGGATACGGACCACAGGAGCAGTCCTCCGCGCAGCTCGCGAAGTAGATCGAGCCCCCCAGCACGGACCCGTCGTGACAGGCAAAGGTCGTCTGCGCGCAGGTCGAGCCGCACGCCACGGTCGGTGTGTCGTAGCCGGTCACCTGCTGGCCGTGCTGCAGCGCCCCGTGGCCCTGGAGCGTACAGTCGCGGAACAGCTGCAGACAATCACCGAACGGGTAGCTGCCCGTGAGCAAGTCGCCCTGACAGGTCCGCTGCTCCGCATGGTTGGCGCAAAGCTCCGGCGACATCTCCGCGTCGTGCTCGTAGGCGGTCGTGCTCTCCCCGTCCGCCAGCGCTCCGCCCCAGGGAAGCGCGCAACCGCACGCCCCATCGACACACGCCGCCGCGCACCACTCCCCCGCCTCCCACGCACCCCCGGGGCCACACTCCATGACCTGGAACCCGTCGCACTCCTTCGCTCCCGCCTCGCAAGCCGCATCGAAGTCCGCATCTGGCCCCGCGTCCGTGCCACTATCCACTTCGGGACACCGATTCGGCGTTCCGCCACCGCCACAGGTCTGGCCGCCGGGACACGTCCCGCAATCGAGCTCGCCGCCACACCCGTCGTCCAGGAGACCGCAATTCGCCCCCTTCGACGCACAGGTCACGGCAGCAACACACGTATCGGGCTTCGAGGTGTCCTCGCTTGCGGCATCCTCGAGCCCGGAATCGCCGTCATCCTCTGCAAGCTCATGGAACGAGCGTGCCGGCGAGCATGCACCGGGGAGCATGAGGGACAAGCCGACCAGGGCTAGGGTTACCGACTTCATGACGCCAAGCAGGGGGATCGTTGCAGCAAGCCTACCAGAGGCGAGCGGATCGCTCCAATCCGCGCCACCCACCCGCTCTCAGACTGCGGCAGCTTCGGGGGAAGGCGGCCGTGTTGGCCGCAGGTGAGCCGCGGTGAGCGCGGCAAGGGGGCTTTGCGAAAGCCCCCTTGGAAGAACCTAGACCCAAAGCAGCGCGGAGCGCTTGATTTGGGACTAGGCCCTAATCAAGCGAAGGCCGAGCGCGAAGCGCAAGGCGGATTGGGGCCA
>CAZAWR010000166.1:0-13125 GCA_964488865.1 uncultured Polyangiaceae bacterium
CTTTCGCAAAGCCCCCTCGCCGCGCTCACCGCGGCTCACCCCAAAACGCCTCGCATTCGGCTCGGAGGCTAGCTCTGCTGGCCGGAGTCCACGAAGGACCACGAAGGCGAAGTGCGCCGCAAGACAGGGACGAGACCGGAGTCAGCTCTGGCCGTCCTGAACGCGCCTCGCCTCTTTCGTGGGCGATTCCACCCGGACCATGATGACCGTGATGTTGTCGCGCCCTCCACGCTCATTGGCCTCGGCAATCAGCTGCTGGCACCGCTCCTCGAGGTTCTCGTCCTCCGTGGCGACTTCCAGCAAGCGGCCGTCCGGAACCATCTTCGTGAGGCCATCGGAGCACACGAGGTAGTGATCTCCCGGTTGCGGCTCGTCGACCGTAAGGTCCACGGCCACATCCGGGCGAACCCCAACGGCCTGGGCAAGGTGCCTAGCCGCTTTGCCCGTCGCCCCCATGAGGCGCCCGAGGGTGTGGTCCTCCGTCAGCTGGTGAAGCTCTCCCTGCCGGATTCGATAGCAACGGCTGTCCCCTACGTGAGCGATGTACGCACGCTGCTTGTTGGGTGAGAAGCGCACCGCCACGACCGTGGTGCCCATTCCGTTGTAGTCTTCCTGCGTCTGCGCGAGCTCGAACACCGTCTGGTTGGCGTGATGAATGCTGCGCACCAGCTCGTCGCCTCGTCGAGGCCAGTCAGGTCGTGGCTCGCCCGGGAAGCTCGCCCGCTGGAAGCAGCCCCCCATCGCGTCGACGGCGTTCTGGCTCGCGACCTCACCCGCGTTGTGACCGCCCATGCCGTCGGCCACGACGTACAGATGCTCGTCCTCGAGGATGAGGAAGGCGTCCTCGTTGCATTGTCGCTTGCGGCCCCTGTCGCTCCTGGCGACACCGACGACGAGGATGAGGGCGTGCTTTCCGGTGGTCTCCTCCTCGGCAGTTTCCGAGACGAGCTCTTCGACGTCGATTTCGTAGGATTCCTCTTGCTCGACGGGGACGTCGGCGGAGAGCTTGCCCTGCATGAGGGCGAGGACCTCTGCCGGCACCTTGCCCATCATGGTGATTTCGGGATCAGACTCGCGCTCCTTGGGGAGAGTGCCGGAGAGATCCAGGATGGACTGCGTTGGAGCAGGGGTCTCGGGTCTGGCTGGAACGGGAACCGGGGACGGTTCGGGGGACGGAGGCGAGGCTCCTGACTCGACGGGCGGATTGGGCTGCCTTGGCCGCCACAGCAGGTAGATCGCGACGAGGGCGGCGACCATGACGGCAAGGATGACGATCGAACCGGTGGGCATGATGACTGGGCGTCACCATACCTTTTCGGTCCCAGCTTGCGTGGACTTTCTTGGCGGGCTGGTGTGGTTGGGAGCCATCGGCTGGAGTTGACAAGGCAAAATTCGTCCTCACGTTCCATGCTTCAATGACGCAATCCCCCCCATCACAAGCCGAGCACAGCATGCCGCTGGAAGGGCCTGATCGGGGCGGCGGCGCGCGGGGGCAATCGCGGCTCCGATTCGCGGCAGGCATCGGGATGAATGGGGACGAGGTCGACAGGGGTGGGGAGCCAGGATCGGCTTTCGGCTGGGAGCCGATTGGGCCCATTGCGACACGACGCAAGGCCGACGAGTGGCGGTTCGTGTTGCGAGCGGTGCACGTGGGCAGTTGGGTTGCGAACACGCCTGACAACCAGTTCACCTTGATGGTGCCCGCGGATCAGGCAGAGCGGGCCCTGCGCGAGCTTGCAGAGTACGAACAAGAGAACCGAGACCGTGCACGAGAGCGCCCGCAGCGAGACGTTCCGCTGTACCGCAATTCTTGGTGGGCGCTTGCGACCGTGGCCGCGCTGGCGGTGTTCTTCTCCGTGACCGGTCCGAACCAGGCGCGTTCAAGCTGGTTTCGCGTGGGAATCGCGGACACGGACGCGATCCTGGGAGGGGCTGTTCACCAGACCGTGACCGCCCTGACGCTGCACTCCAACACGCAGCACTTGCTGGGCAATGCGCTGGTGGGAGGACTTCTGTTCGCCGTCCTGCACCGACGGCTGGGCCCTGGGCTCGGCTCCCTCGTGATCCTGATGTCGGGCGTGGGAGGGAACTTGATGAACGCGGTTTGGCATGGGTCGGAGCACCGAAGCCTTGGCGCGTCCACTGCGGTCATGGGGGCGCTCGGCGCCCTCGCCGCCACCCAATTCGTCCTGAACCAGACGCAAAGAACCAGCACGAAGGCCGTCATCAAGTGGGCACCCCTCGTCGCCGGCGGCGCTCTGCTCGGAACCTTCGGCGCATCCCCCACCTCCGACCTGCATGCCCACGGGTTCGGTTTCCTCGCCGGACTGTTCCTGGGGTTGGCCGTCGCCTATCCCTTGCGCCATCGGGTCAGACCCCTGCCCCTCTGGTCCCAAGCCCTGTTCGGTACCGCGGCCGTCGCCGTCGTCGCGGGAGCTTGGGCCGTGGCATTCCTGCTCGGTCCTGCCACCCCTGCCTGACAAGAGCTTGCACCGACCCCCGCCGCCGTGCTTCCCTGTGGTTCGGGTGGCCAGAGGCGGAACAGTAGCAGGGACATGAGCCATCACGACGAAAGATACGCGCGACTGATGCAGTTGCTGCAGCTCGAGATCGCAAGGATGCTCGAGCAACATAACGACCGCATCCGCGGCCATGACGAGGTGAACCTCGACCTGGGTCGTGGTGCCGTCGTGTACGTCAGGCACAACAAGACGCTGTGGGTGGGACGCGTGGAGCTGATCGGAACCTACCTGCGCGACATGTCGATGTGGCGATGGTGGTGGTACGGAGGTGACCGCCCCGTGACCCGGTCCCCCCTGAACGCGGTGTACGCCGCAGGCCAAAGCCACGGCGTTCGCATGCTCACGTCGGCCCAGCCCACCGTCCGCGACGAGCGGGAGGCGGTGTTGCTCGCAAACGTCTGCGCGGCCCTCGCAAAGGCGCGCGGGGTCCACCTCGCCCAGTCCGGCGATCGGATGACCTTCTACGCTCTGTACGATGCCCGAAGACCCTCAGCCCCATCCGAACCGGAGATCACCCCGCTACCTGCCACCGAAGGCGAGTCGACGGTCGTCCATCACGACAGCCTCATCCCTGTGGGCGAGCCGCTCTCCCCGGTGACCACCACGCGGCAGCCCATCATGTCGATGCCTCCGTCGACGTTCGGGCCGCTGCCCCCGGTTCACCTGCCACCCCTGAAGGCGCCTCGCATCGAGAACGCGCCGCTGCCTCCTGCCACAGAGAGCCCTCTGAGGGAGCCCGAGCGGGCCCTCGTCATGCCCCTCGCCAAGCTCGCCATCACGGCGGTCGTCACGCACCTCACGTCCGGGTTCCAGCAAGCACTCGTGACCCTCGACCTGCAGGTACAGGAAAACAGGAGGGCGCGTTTCTACGTCGTGATCGTCGCTTCGGACATGGATGGGAACCTCGTGGCGGTGCCCACACCGCAAGGCATCATGGAGGCGGCGCGGGACCTCATCGCGGAGGACGCCCGCCAGGGCAATGGTCGGTGGCGACGCCTGACCGCGCGCTTGCGCAATCGGCCCACGGGAATCTCGGTTCGGGTCGAAGTGGTCGCGTAGCCGAGATGACGGGCTCGATGAAAGGCATTCGGGCATCGTCGTCCCATCCGGGCTACCTTGACGTCAACGCGCCCATGGTCCCCTCGTCCCTCCCGCCGGCAGCCGCTTGGTTGCGCCGCCATCACCGGCACAACGCCCTTGCCTGGGCTCTGCTGGTCGCCGGGCTCGGTGGCGTGCTGGGGGCGTCATTCGCCGTGTCGCCGGGGGACATCGACGAAGGCAAGGTCTGGCTCACGCCCACATGCCCCACGAAGCGCTTCTTCGGCGTGGAGTGTCCGACGTGCGGGATGACCAGGGCCTTCACTACGCTCAGTCGCGGGCAGTGGGGCGAGGCCATGAGATACAATCGGGCGTCGCCTTTGGTCTATGTGTTGACGTGGACGGGGATGGCGTGGGGAGCCGTGAACTCCCTGAGGTCACTGCGGGAGGCGCGACGCGCCGAACGAAGGAGCACGAGTCGATGAGCTACCAGCAACCGCCGGGCTTCGGCCCTCCTCAAGGTCCGCCAGGCTTCGGTCCTCCGGGCGGTCCGGGGGGTTACGGTCCTCCGGGCGGTCCGGGGGGTTACGGTCCTCCGGGTCCGGGTGGGTTCGGTCCGCCTCCCGCCGGGTTCGGTGGGTTTCAGCCTCCTCCGGGCTACGGGAGCCCCGCCCCGGGTGTCCCCCCGGCTGGGGGACCCGGCCACGGCGCGCAAACCGACACGATGGCCATCGTCTCGCTGGTGCTCGGACTCCTCAGCATTCCCCTCCACTTCTGCTGCTACCTCGGCTGGCCCGCAGGCATCGTCTCGATCATCCTCGGCGTCATCGCCGTCGTCCGCATCAACGGAGAACCCGCTCGCTACTCGGGGAAGGGCCTCGCCTACGGTGGTATCGCCTCGTCCGCCATCGGGTTCCTGATCATCGTCTTGCTGCTCGTCGCCTACGGTGCGGCGATCTTCTTGACCGCCCCGTAGTCGAATTCCTTCGTCACCCCCGAACGCGGCGCACCAGGCCGTAGCGGCGGAGCTTCCGGTAGAGCGACGGGCGCGGAATGCCAAGCGCTCGGGCCACAAGGGCCACGTTCCATCGGTGCTCGGCCAGGGCATCGGCGATCTGCTGCATCTCACGGCGTGCGAACTCTTCGCGCGTGAGGGCGTTGGCGGGAGCAGAGACCTCGGGGAGCGAGATGTCCTGTGAGCCGAGCCGTTCCTCGTCCGCCAGGATGGATGCGCGCAGCAATACGTTCTCGAGCTGGCGCACGTTGCCGGGCCACGGGAAAGTCATGAGCTTGCGAAGGGCACCCGTCGTCAGAGCCGGGGCAGACTTCTTCGTGCGCTCGCTGGCCCTCTCGAGGAGCCTTCGCGCTAGGTCCGGGATGTCATCGACACGGTCCCGCAGAGGAGGGAGGGTGAGCTCGATGACGCTGACGCGGTAGTACAGGTCCTCGCGAAACCTTCCGTGCTGCACGTCCTGCAGCAGATTGCGGTTCGTGGCACTGACCAGCCGGAAGTCGACGGGGATGGAACGCGAGGCCCCGAGGGGCCGGACTTCTCGTTCCTGCAGCACGCGCAAGAGCTTGACTTGCATCGCGAGGGGCAACTCCCCCAGCTCGTCCAGGAACAAGGTCCCCCCCCGCGCCTTGAGGACGAGTCCGTCCCGATCCCTGTCCGCTCCTGTGAACGCCCCCTTCACATGACCGAACAGCTCCGACTCGAGCAGGGTCTCAGGCACAGCGCCGCAGTTCACGGTGACCATGGGGCCGTCCCGATGGGGCCCTTGGTAGTGCAGAGCGCGAGCCACCAGCTCCTTACCGGTCCCGCTCTCCCCCTGGATCAACACGGGCAGGGAGCTATCGATCACGCGATCGAGCACGTCGAACACGGCTTGCATGGCGGGGCTGGCGCCGACGATGTTGCTGTAGTCGTACCTGTGTTGAAGGGATTGCTGGGCTGTGCGAACGACCTCGGTGAGCCGATCGATCTCCGCCGCCTGGCCGCGAGCGAGCGCCTCGACTCGACGGCGCTGTTTGTCCAGCTCCTCGTTTCGCTGCACGAGTTCGCTAAGGAGCCTGGCATTCTCGAGCGCGAGGGCAACCTGGTCGGCGAGCGCCATCAGAAGGTCCACGTCCTCGGCGTCGAACGACCCTCGCCGAAAGCGGTTGTCGAGATACAGGGCGCCAAGCACGCCGGCGGGAGACGACACAGGGACGCAGGCGACGGACTGCAGCTGCATGGCATGCACCGACTGGTTGCCCCGAAACCGGCTGTCGTCCCGCGCGTCCGCGGTCACGACCGGGTGCCCGTCCTGGATCACCTTCTCGGCGATGGCGCGACTGAACTTGAGGTGGGACCGACCGATTTGCTCCCGGTCCAGGTTCCTGGCCACGGCCACTTGTAGCGCCTTCGCGGAGCCTTTTCTTTTCGACGACGCCGGCTCGGGGGTGTCGGCAGAGGGGGACGAGCGATGGGGGGCCTTGGCGAGCAGAACGAATCCTCTCTCGGCCCCCGTCAGCTCAATGGCTGCGTCCATCGCGCGGGTCAGCACTTCTTGAGCGTCGAGGGACGAGTTGAGGCGCTTGTTGATGTCGACCAGCAGCTCGAGCTTGTGCTCGCGACGGGAGGCGCGGTCGCGAGTCGGCTCCGGAAGCGCACGTGGCAGCGCAGCACGCCGTGGGTGCTTCCAGAAGGACGCGCGAAAGGGCTCTGGCAGCCGCGCGGCAGCCTCTTCCCAAACCTCCTGGGCGCGGTCGCGGTGCTTGCGCGCGAGCAGGGAAGACCCTTGGGTTTCCCAGAGGGCAGCGAGAAGCAGGTGAGCCTCCGCGGTCAGGTCCCGCTGTCCGAGCGCCTCAGCGCCCCGAGCCACGCGTTCCGCCAGGGCCAAGGCATCCTGCGGCCGCCCCGCTGCCAGCCCTATCCGCGCCTTCATCAGGTCCACGCGGAACGCCACGTCGCGCGCATCCACGCCCGCGAGACAAGAGCCAGCATGGGAGGCCAGGGCGAACGCACGGTCCCCTTCGCCCCGCTCGAGCGCGATGTCGGCAAGCTGCAGATGGATCTCCGCGCATTCGCGCTGGCTTTCGCGCGCAGCGAAGGGCTCCAGGGCACGTTCGAAGGCAGAAACCGCCCCGTCAAAGTCACGCTCTGCGGCAGCTACCTCGCCCAACACCGTGCGGGCAGCCGCTTCCATCAACGGTTGGGCCGCGCGTCCCGCCGACGCGAGGCACAGCTCGGCCATGGTCTTCGCTCGATCGAACAGCCCCACGTCCGCGTAGAGTTTCGCGAGGTTGAACCGCAGGACCGTCTCGGTTCCGGCCTGGCCCAGGGCGACCGCCATGCGCATGCCCCGCTCGTAGCTGCCCATTGCCGCGGTCCAGTCCCCTTGCTGGTGACACAACGTACCCAGGTTCAGGGCTGCGGTGGCAACCAGGTCCGTCAAGCCGTGCGCCTCGGCTGTCTCCAGGGCGAGGCGGTAACCCTGAGCGGCCGCGTCGAGCTCGCCGGCGCGGTATTCCACCAGCGCACGACTCCCCAGCGATCGCGCGACACGCCGTGGGTCGTCCATCCGTTGCCAGATCGGCCCTGCTTCGTCGAGATGGCCTCGGGCGCCCTCGGCATCTCCCAGGAAGGAGCGGGCCACCGCGGCGCTCTCGAGCAGATCCGCACGCACCGCCTCCGAGCTCGCACTCGCCAGGCCCTCCTCGGACGCCGCAAGTGCCTCACGGTAAGCCCCCCGGCGCGTCAGAGCGCGCGCGAGAAGGACCGTCGCGGCCGCCCACGGGTCCGCACGCGAGGAGTCCGCAGCGCCGCGTGCTTGCTCGAGCAAGGACACGGTCTCGTCGAGGTTCCCGAGCTTCATGGCGCACACCGCCAGCTCTTGCATGACGAAGGGGACATCGATCAAGCCGGCGCTCTCGAGCAGACGCGCCAACCGACCCCGCGCGCCCCGTACGTCCCCCGCCTGGTGCTCGAGCCGGGCCAGGATCAGCGCGACCTCGAAGCTGTCCTCTCGATCCAGCACGGCCTGCGCTGCACGTCGCCACGATCGCGGCGCAGCCTCGTGAAGTTGTTGCGAACCGACCAGGGTTTCACGAGCCCTCGACAAGTCTCCCGCGTGAGCAAGATGAAACGCGACCCGCGCACGGCGTTCACTCGCTGCGGCCATGCTCGGAGCGGGGTTGGCTCCCTCCAAGACGATGGCTACGTCGCGGTGGAGGTCTCGCCCTAGCTCCTCTCCCAGCGCGCGCAGCAAGCCCTCCCCTTCCCCGGATCGGCGAAGCTTCCAGCCTGCGCCGTCGCGGTCCGCCAACCCCGAATCGACGACCTCATCGGCGCTTGCGATGGTGAGGCGCAAGCTCTCCCGGTCGGTGGGAGAAAGGCCCCCGCCGAGGACCACCAAGGCGCCGAGCATTCGCTTGCCCTCCGCGGTCAACGCGCGCACGGCTGCAAGCTGACGCTCGGTCGTCGGCAGGGTCGACGATGCGTGGAGCAACACGTCATCCGCGAGCTCACCGCGCTCGATCTGGTCGAGCACGACGCGCACGAGCGACGGGTACCCCCCCGTGAGGCGGTGCAGAGCGCCAAGAGCACGCTGCGAAAGCGCGGTGCCCACCCAGGACGTGAGCGCTTCGAGATCCAGCGGCTGGAGGGAGAGGCTTTCCGCGCTGACGTCGGCAGGGGCAGGGTCGACGGACGAGATGATCGCGAGCAGGGACGATGCGGGAGACAGGCCTCGAAGCACGGCACGGAGCGCTTCCGCCTGTTCCTCCGACAGCCGGTCCGCATCGTCGAGGACGAACACGGAGGGAGCTGCCTGGCTGGCTTCGAGGTTCTCGCGAGCCAGGAGGATGGCATCGAGTCCGCGGACCGGCTCGGGGAGTTGACAGGCCCGGGAGAGCGCGTCGTGGAGCGCGCTGGGGGAGGCAGGGTTGACCTCGATTACGCGAGAACGTTGCTGGGCATCCCATTTGATCTCGCGAAGCAGGCGGGACTTGCCCACGCCTTCTTCGCCCTGGACCCAGAGAATCCTTTGGGTGGGGCGTTTCTCGAGGAGGCCATCGAGCAAGGACCTTGCGACGGCCATCTGGGCATTGCGCCCGGCAAGCAGACCGCTGCGCCCGATGACGCGTGGTTGAGCGGCAGGCTCGCAGCCGAGGGCTTCGAGCACTTCCTCCACGGAGCAAGGTCGGTCTTCGGGGGACGGGCGCTGCAGCCGCTCGGAGAGGGCCCTTACTTCCTGAGGGAGAGGGGCTTGGAGTTGATCGAGGGTCCTCCCGAGGGCAAACAAGTCCGCCCTGCCGTCGGCGGACCGTCCTGCGAGCAACTCAGGCGCCATGTAGGCAGGCGTCCCCGACAACTCCGCGATCGGTTGGCCTCGCATGGGGCGAGCGCACCCGAGGTCGATGAGCACCGCGCGTCCGTCGGCTCGCACCAGGACGTTCGAAGGTTTGACGTCGCCGTGACGCAAGCCGAGGGCGTGGAGCCACTGCAGGGCGTGAAGCAGGTCGATGATCGCAGGGAGCAGACGGGACCAGGAGGACTTTTTCGCGGCGCGGTCGAGGGTAACGCCTTCGATCGAGTCACTGGTGTAGAAGCACAGGGCGTCGGAGGAGGTGGCGGGCAGGAAGCCGAAGTCGTGGACGCGTGACAGATGAGGGTGGGAGCTACCGCGCAGGACGTCGAACTCGGTGCGGAGGGTTTCGAGCAGAGCGGGGGAGCTTGCGTGAAGGAGTTTGAGGGCGACGGGGGTGTTCCAGGTCAGGTCGTGGGCGAGGTAGGTGGTGGCGGAGCCGCCGCGACCGAGGGTGGAGGCGACGCGGTAGCGGTCGAGCACGATGTCGCCGGGCTTGAGGCGCATGGGGGGATCATCCGCTGACTTCGATCACATTGCAACCACTTGATACATATTGATACACTCGATGGGTCTGTGCCATGGCACCCCCAGGGGAGAGTCTGCCGAAAGCGCTTGTGCACGGGCGGCGGAGCGCGCTCCGATGTCTGGCACCGGTCTTGCTGACTAGGAGGCTGTGATGAGAGGACGAAGACACTGTGGTTGGCTGGTTCGGTGGGTCGCAACGACCGCCAGCGTGGTGGCGCTCCAGGGCTGCCAGGGCAACATCAGCCCCCAGCCCGAGCCCCCGAACCGCGGAGCCTTCGACATCGACTTCGGTCAGGTCGAAGCCAAGGTCGACTCCTACTCGAACTACCCCGCTGGACTCCGCGGCGGACCTGGATCTGCCAAGCCCCCAGGCGCCACCTTGCGCGCCGTCAACCTCGAGGACGTCCAGGATCCCGTGGAGACCCTCATCCAACAGGACGGCAGCTTCGAGGTCCTGTTCTCCGTCGCGATCGGCGACGAGGTCCGCGTCCAGATCCTCGCAAACGAGCAGCGCTCCGAGCCGTTCGACGTGCGGGTGGTCGATGACGAAGCCCCGCCGACGCGCGTGGTGCACCCCCTTCCCTGCTTCACGATCAGTCCTGCCCTCGAGCTGGACTTGGTCTCGGGCGCTGGGGTCCTGCGCGTGGAAAACGACTGTGCAGAAGCCGTGCTGCTCGACGAGCCGGCGTTGCGGAGACCGGTGCAGGGCGTCCGTGCTGCGGTCATGGACTGGCCCGCCACGGTGGCGGCTGGCGGATTCCTGGACGTCACCCTCGAGGTCGACGACACGGTGCCGCCCGAGCTCGAAGAGATCGTGTTCCTACGCGTGCTGGCCCCCCAGAGCGATCGCCGGGCCGTCACGCTGCGCGCAGGGTTCTGAGAAGCAACGAGGCCATGGCCGCGGGAGCGTGCCGCTTGGAGGAAACATGAAGAACACATGGATGCTTGGCGTGCTGGGTGGGGTGGTGCTGGCTGGACTCGTCGCCTGCGGGGGCGAGGATTCCGAGGGCGATAGTGGCCAGGCTGGGTCCGCGGGGACCGGCGGCGGGACAGCAACCGGAGGAACCGGGGCGACCGCGGGGTCGGGTGGGGAGGCTGGCAGCGCGGGACAGACCCTCGCGAGCCAGAACAGCGCCGTCAGCGAGTGTGGCGGCTTCGAGCCCCCCACGCGCGAGCCCGCTGACTACTGCGACGCCGAGAAGTTGCTCTGGTCCTACGACAGCGCCACGGGAGTCCTGTCCCTCGCCAACCTGAGGGTCTTGCTCAACTGCTGCGGCGAGCACTCCTTCGAAGTGTTCTTGGATGCCACCTCCGGGGTCTACCAGGCTCTCGAGACCGACGCCCCCGAGATGCATGACGGGCAGGGCGCACGATGCAACTGCATGTGCGTCTTCGATTTCAAGACGGAGGTCCCCGTCGACGCCACCACGATCGACCTCGTGCTACGCCGTCACGTCACCGACGCAGGCGATGCTGCCGATGTCTGGGCGGGAACGCTCGACCTGAGCGCAGGCTCGGGAGAAGCGATCCTGGACGACGAGCCGCTGGAGTACGGCTGCGTTGAGTACTAGTCTAGTCCGGCAAGCACTCGTTGGCGAAGCAGTGTTCCGCCGGGAGACAGTCGTTGTCGGTGAGGCACGGACGCCGAACCACCTTCTCAGCCCACTGCGCGATGTGGTTGCCCGTCCCGCTGTCCTGGAACGGGAGCCAGAAGCCAGGATAGCTCGGGTCCTCTCCGTTCAGCGCCGCGTCGAAGTCGAACGCTGCCATCCAGATCTGCCAGCGTCGCGGGTCTCCCGCATCCGGGTCCGAGGGCAGCGGCGGGTTCTGGATACGCAGCCCGTAGTCACGCGCACTGGACACGGTATACCAGAGGATGCGCCTGCCCCGACTGCACTGCTTGTGCGGCGCCCACTTCGGCCAGGAGTTGCCGACCTGGTTATTCAGGTTCGCCTTCGCCAGTTCGATCGGGGAGCCACCGACCGTGGGCACGACCCACGTCATCGAATCCGACGCGAGGTACGAGTTGTTCTGCGCAGAGCGGTTGAAAAGAACGAACGTCCCCTCGGGCGAGAACGCTGGGTAGTAGTTGTTCTCGGAACCGTTGGCCGCCTTGACGAGCAGCTCTTCAGGCCCCCACGTCGTGCCGTTGCGATGCAGCAGGTACAGGGACCCATTGTCGATGCCCGGTGCGGGGAAAGCCATGAACCCCTCGGGACGGGCGAAGACGATCATGGTCATGTCCGGGTGGTAGTCCGGCATCGTGCCCTTGGTGACCAGCGGGTTCGGGTTGGCAGGCTGGCCGTTGTAGGCGTTGCGCCAGACCATGTTGGCGCCGTTCGACGTGATGATCTCGTTCTCGTCCGGGGAGAAGGCCTGGAAGTTCGAACCCTCCATGGCGTTGAGCTGGAACCGCTGGTTCTTGGTGCCGACGTCGAGCACGCGCAGCACGGAGGGACTGGGGATGCCCAGGCCGACGGCAATGAGGTTGCCCGGCGGAGAGAGCGAGTGACAGCCCACGCACATGGTGCCGCCGCTGAGCTGTGTGTAGAACTTCTCGCCTTGCGCGGTGGGGTGCCCGAAGTCGTAGCGCACGACCTGTCCGGCCGCGTCCCAGTAGTAGATGCCCCCGAGCAACAGTTGCTCGGAGATGTGCAGCGCACGCGGCGCGGACTCGCCCATCGTCGCAGGATTGCCCGCCGACACGCCGCGCACCCGCACCGTCAACGGCTCCATGCCCGCCGCCTTCTTCGCGATCTCGTCGGCCCACGTGGTCCCCGCCACCTTCACGCTGCACCCGTTGCTCACGCTGTCGCAGGTCGAGTAGACGCGGAGGTTCACCGAGGGGCTCTCGAAGCTGACCTCGAATAGGTCGTTGCCCGTCCCCGGCAAGAACTGCACGTCGAGGGTGGCAATGTTGGGCGGCATCATCGTGCCGTCGGCCGGGTACACGAGCGTGGGCGCACGGCTCGAGTCGACCGTTCCCCCGAACTTGGTGGCGGCGTCTCCCGGGGCGCCCGAGAGCACCACGCTGACGGGATCAGGCATGCCACCATCGGGCAACGGCTTGGCGATGCAGTTCTCCCATCCACCCGGCCCACCTGAATCCCATCCACCCGTCGCAGCAGCACCCGCACCGCCGCCTGCGCCGCCCGTCAAGGCGCCCCCCGTCCCCCCGGTCGCGCCTCCTTGTCCCGAAGCCCCACCGGCCGAATCAAGGACCCCGTCGGTGCTCGCATCACCCACGGGTCCGCCGTCCGTGCCGCTCGAGCCGCCCCCCGTGCCCGGACCTCCGTACGGGCGATCGGTGTCCCCGCCCGCCGAGCAGGCCAGCGCGACCGACACCGCGACGCTTGCCGCAAGCACCACCGTCAAGAAGCGACCCTCACCGTGCCTCGCGCGCTGGGACATCATCCACTCCTCCGGCCGCCTTCACACTCGCAGGCAGCAAGGGTGAAAGGGTACCGCGAGCGGATGCACGAGGCCAGCGAAGGTTGTGTCGCGCCACCATCCCGGAAAGGCGGAGGGAAGAAACTAGGAACTAGGAAGAGGAATTCGAACACGGAATGCGTTCTGGTCAATCGTCAGCCCCCGGCACGTTGCCGTGCCGTATTGGCTGACGCCGTGAGAATCACCACGAGTTGGTCCGCTTCATCGATGAGCGTGGCGAGATGCTGGGTCCGTTCGAG